>JAWVFQ010000016.1:0-9470 GCA_033856025.1 Solirubrobacteraceae bacterium
TGCGCGGCGGAACGAGCTCGGAGGGACTGACGAGCGCCTGGACCTCGACGAGCAGGGGCCGCGAGCCCTCCATGGCGGCGAGGACGACGGAGCCGGGCGCGCGGGTGGCCTCCCCGACGAACCGGGACGACGCGTCCTGGACCTCCACGAGGCCGGTGTCGCGCATCTCGAAGACGCCGAGCTCGTTCGTGGAGCCGAAGCGGTTCTTGAGCGCGCGCAGGCTGCGGTAGAAGCGCTCGCGCTCGCCCTCGAACTGCAGCACGCAGTCGACGAGGTGCTCGAGCACGCGCGGACCGGCCAGCGCCCCCTCCTTCGTCACGTGACCCACCAGGACCACGGCCACGTCGCGGCGCTTGGCCACGGCCGCGATGCGGTCGGCGACCTCGCGAACCTGGCCGACCGAGCCGGCCGCGCCGGTCAGACCGGCCGCGTGCAGGGTCTGGACCGAGTCGATCACGCAGACGTCCGGAGCCTCGGCCTCGAGCGTCGCGACCACCGGATCCAGCGCCGTCTCGGCCACGATCGGCACGCGCAGCGCGTCGTCGCCCAGCCGCTCGGCGCGCAGCTTGACCTGGGCGGCCGACTCCTCGCCGGTCACGTAGAGGGTGCGCCGCCCGGCCGCGGCCAGGCGACCCAGCGCCATCGCGGTCAGCGTGGACTTGCCGATGCCGGGCGCGCCGCCCAGCAGTACGAGGGAGCCCGGCACGAGGCCTCCGCCGAGCACGCGGTCGAGCTCGCCGATCCCGGTCTCCAGGCGCGCCACGGCGGGCGCGGTCACCTCGGCGAGGGGCACCGGCCGCAGGGGGGCGGCGCCGCTCGCGGAGCCCCGGCCACGGGCCACCGGGGCCGGGGCGGCCTCCTCCACCAGCGTGTTCCACTCGGCGCAGCCGGGGCACTGCCCGAACCACTTCGGCGAGGAGTGACCGCAGCCGGAGCAGAC
Source organism: Solirubrobacteraceae bacterium (assembly GCA_033856025.1). Lineage (GTDB taxonomy): Bacteria > Actinomycetota > Thermoleophilia > Solirubrobacterales > Solirubrobacteraceae > AC-38. The sequence goes on from JAWVFQ010000016.1 coordinate 941, forward strand.
GTGCCGGGTCTTGGGGCGGGCCATCGCCCAACCGTAGGCGAGCCGGAGGACGACCTAGGCCCGGGGGCAGGAGGCGAAGCCGGTCTCCCGATGGGACCGATCGCAGAACGGCTTGGTCTCGGAGCGTCCGCAGCGGCACAGGGCAACCGCCCGCCCCGCCTCGATCTCGAAGACGCCCCCGTCTGCGTCGACCAGCCGCACGGGTCCCGTGACCTTGTAGGGCCCGTCGTCGCGGACCTTGATCTCGACCTCGTCGGCCATGTCGGCGCAGATTAGCCGCGACTTTGGCGCGGCTGCCATGTTCTGAGGGGCGGGGACAACGACATTGGGAGGCCAGATGAGGAAGTTCGTGCGTAAGCCGGCCAAGCCGTCGCCGGCCATGGTGGTCGCGCTGGTGGCGCTGGCGTTCGCGATGACCGGCTCGGCCGCCGCCGCGGTCAGCTTCGCGATCAACGCGGGCGCGGTGGACGGCAAGAGCGCCGTGGCCGCGGGCTCGAGCAACGCGTTCGCCGCCGGCAAGCTGGTGGCCACGCGCCGTACGGGCGTGCTGAAGGGCACGATCCCGGCCAAGTTCCTGGATCCGGCGGCTGGCCAGTCGCTGTCGTTCGGGACGTCGACCGACGTGATCGACAACGCAGGCCAGGCACCGTTCGTCATCGCCTCGATCCCGGGCTTCGGGACCCTCCAGGCGACGTGCGGCGACCAGAAGCCGGCGGCCGGGGTGGAGGATCCGACGACGACGGTCACGTTCACCAACACGTCGGGCGTGGCGATGAACTTCGCCCGCGCGCTGGGGACCGGCCAGACCGCGGTCAGCGGCCTGGTGCCCAACCAGACCGCGTCGTTCGTGGTCAACGGCTCCAACACCTACGTGATCAACCTGCTCAAGCAGGGGACGAGCCTGCTGGTCAACGGGGTGGTGCGCCAGGACGGCGCGAACAGCGCCTCGGCGTTCTGCGTCAACTACGGCCAGGCGACGATCGTCCTCTAGGACCGCAGCGGCAGGACCCGGAACACGCGCGGGGCGGCCACACGGCCGCCCCGCCGCGTTCTGCGGTCTACGGCTTGGCGCAGATGACGTAGCTGTCCGGGGCGAACGTGTTGGCCCCGCCCGGGCTCTGCGCGATTCGCCAGCCGGTCGGAGTGCCGGACGTCGGGTTCGGGCGCGACATCACCAGGTATGTGCCGCTGTTCGCGGTCCCGCCGCCGCCCACAGCGCGTTCGCCGGGGAGGCAATCGACGAAGTCGGTGCTCGGGTTCGAGCGCACGGTCACGTTCGTTGCGCCCGCCGCGCCCTGGAGGCCGTCCTTGCCGGGCGTGCCCGGAGCCCCCGGGAGCCCCGCGGCGCCCGGCGTGCCCGCGTCGCCCTGGCGACCCTGACGGCCCGTCCGGTTCCAGCGGATCGCCCGCTCGGTCCGACGGTGGCAGCTGCGCTCGGTGTTGACGAGCCGCAACTGGCCCGTCGCCCGGGAGACGCACGCGTGGTAGACGCCCCCGCGGTCGGGGATGGCGGCGACGGCCCAGCTGCCCGCCCCCAGGGCGAAGACGACCGCGATCGTGGACATGACGTTGGCGTATGTGATGCGTGATCTCATGGCCTTCCTCACTTCGGGTTGCTCGCGACGTTGACCGGGCACGCCGCCGAGGACGCGCCGGCGTACTGCTGGTCTCCGGCCCAGCTCGCCTGCACTTCGAACGTTCCTCCGTTCCCAGCCTGGTAGCTGTCGGAGAAGTTGCCGTTCGCGTCGGTCGAGACGTTGTGCGTCGGCGGAGTGCCGTGCGATCCGTAGGTAACGGTCACCGGCGTGTTGGGATGGGTCGGGTCGATCCGCCCCGAGACCGTGATCGTCGCGTAGGGCGGCAGGCCCTCGGGCGGGCAGTTGACCGTCACGGCGGAGGCCGACTTCCCGGGCGGCGGCTGCGCGCTCACGAAGAACGAGCACCTCGCGTCGTCGCCCAGATAGCCCTGGGTCCCTGGCCATGACCCGGCCACGCGCCACGTGCCCGGCTGGCCCGGCGGCCCCGCGTCCCCGAAGCGGCTGCCCGCGTCGGTGGTGACGGTGTGCGTGGTCACGGTCCCGTCGGGCGCCGTGTACGTCAGCGTCACCGGCACGCCCGGCTGTGCGGGCTGGATCGTGCCCTGGACCCCTGTCGGGTCGGCGGCCGTGCGGATGCCGCCCGGGCAGACCAGCCCCAGCGTCGACACCTCGCGGAACCGCGGGCGCGGCGTGCAGAGCTGGCCGTCGCCCTCGCGGTCGAACGTCACCACGTGGGCCACGCTGGCCATCCCCTGGAACCCCACGGCCGGGGTGAGGAAGCACTCGGGGTGCGGCCAGCCCGCGCGCAGCGCGTTGTAGTCGCCGTGCGGGTTCGTGCCGTCGCCCTGGTCGGCGTCGTTGGCCAGCGACTCCCAGAACTCCCGCTTGCCGGTGAGGAAGCCGACACCCTGGCTGGCTTGCCACTGGCTGCCGCCGCCCCAGGCGAACGCGAGGCCGACCTCGCCGCGTGAGTTGGTGTCGAGCATGGGCCGCGCGAACGCGTGGTTGGCGTTCTGGACGTAGTCCATGTCCTTGAGGTCCAGCGTCCCCGAGTCGAGCTTCGCGATCTCGATGTGCGGCTGCTTCCAGATGTTGGTCACGTTGCCCTTGTTGTCCTTGACGCCGCGGGCCGCCGTCCAGGCGAGCCAGAGGCGGTTCCCCGCCAGGGTGGCGCCGCGAATGCGGTAACCGCCGGAGTTGGCGGCCCGGTTGAGCCAGTCGCCGCCGCCCTTGGTGATCGACGTCCAGTTCTGATCCGCGATCGAGGCGTGGTCGATGTCCTTCCAGGCGATCTGGTTGGACCCCTCGTCCCAGTAGTACACGCGCAGCGTGGTCGTGCTGCGGTGCTGGACGAAGTAGCCGCGCTGGCCCACGTGCTGGACCGGGTGGACGTACGGGCGGTCCGTCGTGTACCAGTCGAAGTTGATCGATCCCTTCCCCAGCTGCCCGAGCGGGATGCGGACGATCTGGGAGGCGTTGACCTTGCCCGCCGCCGTCATCTTGTCCACGGTCATGTAGAGCGAGTTCGCCCCCACGACCAGGTCGGGCTGGTCCATGCCGAGCTTCGGCTGGAGGAAGTCCGACGAGGTCCAGTCGTAGCGCCGCCACGTGCTCGGCTTGCCCGCGGCGACCTGCGCCGGGCTCGCCACGACCATCCGGATCGCCGCCTCACCGGTGGCGTCGCTCCAGTACTGGAGCACCCAGACGAACTTGTTCACCTGGGGGGCGTACACCACGACCTGATCGCAGCAGAACCCGCCGAAGATGGACGGGACGTCGGAGAACGGGTTGATCGTCTTCCACGTCAGGCCCCCGTCGGTCGAGTACCCCGCGGTCTTGTTCTGCGTGAAGAGGATGGTGTCCCCGGTGGCGGCGATGCTCGGCTCGGCGCCCGAGTCGACCCCGAAGCCGCGGCCGCCCAGGTCAAGGTTCATGCCGAAGCGCAGCGGCGTCGTGGTGGGATCGACGCCGGCCGCCCGTGCCTGCAGGCCCCGCTGCGCGGGCTCGACCGGGCGCAGCGCCACGGGGCGGTCGACCCCGTGCGGGCGGCGGAGAGGGCCGTGGGGCGGCACGTAGTTCTCGCTCTCGTCGGGTTCGGCGCGCGGCGGGGGCAGCGGCCCGGTGTTGGCCGGGATCTCGTGGACGCTGCGCCGCCGGCGCACCTTGCGCTTGTGGATGCGGCAGTTGCCGCGCAGCCGGAAGCGACCGCCGCGCAGGCGGGTCGCCCGGCAGCGGCGCGAGACGCGCCGGCGCGCGGAGCTCTGGGCCGACACCGAGCCCGAGCCGCGGCTCGAGGCCGAGGCGCTGGACGGCGTCGCCGCGCCCGCACCGGTTGTCGATCCACCGATCGCCAGTGCGACCAGCCCGACCACTCCCGCAATCCCGATCCGCCCGCGCACGCCAAACCCCCGCTCGTTGCCCGACTCCCGGCGGGCATCCTAGCGCCCGGTGCGACGATCAGCGAATTTTCTTGCCCGGAGCCCGGCTCAGCGCCGGTAGATGATCAGCGTCGTCGTGATCGCGCGCTGTCGCGGGCCGCGCGCGGTGATCCGCAGGGGAACTCGGAGCACTCCGGAGCGGGGCCGGCTCGGCAGGCGGACCGCGAACGTCCGGGCACGCGTGCCGACGTTGAAGCTGCGCCCGCCGGCTCGCATGATCGCGGAGGTCGTCGTCGCGATCTTCACGGCGAGCGTGCGGGTCGTGCGGCTGACCGTCGGGGAGGTCCGAAGGCTGGCGATCTCCAGCGGGACCGGCGAGACGGTGAGGCTGCGCTGCGCCGAGGCCACCCGGCCCTGCGCGTCGCGCGCCACAAGACGCACGGTCACCCGGCCCGCCCGGAGCCGGACGCGCAGCGAGCTGCCCGTTCCCAGGCGCCGGCGGCCGGCGAACCACGTCAGCGACCGGCCGCGCAGCTGCCGCCTGGCGTCGTCGACGCCCTGGCCGACCAGCAGGGTCCGCGTGGCGGCGGTGGCGGCCGAGCGCGCGGTCGGCAGCACGATCCGCGCCTGCGGCGGCGAGCCGTCGGCGCGGAAGGCGCCGGAGATGGCACTGGCGATGTTGAACCCGTCGTTGACGATCACGCGCACCCGCGCGCTGCGCGCGAACTGGAGCATGGCGGCGGGGACCGTGGCCGAGCCGGTGCTCGGGCCCTGGAAGACCGTGCGGAACGCGGCGCCGGGCCGGGCGGCGAACTGGACCGTGGCGACCAGCGGGTCGCGGTCGGGGTCGGCGGCGCTCCAGCGCACGAGGAGGTTGCGACGCGCCCGGCTTCCGGGCCGGGGCGCCGTGACGCGCACGGTGGGCCGCCGGGTCGCCGTGCGCTGGTCGAGCACGGCCCCGTTGGCCTTCACCTCGACCCTCGCCGCTCCGGCGGGCAGCGGGGCGATGAACGTGGCCGAGCCATCGTGGTTGGTCAGCAGCTCCACCTTCGCGCCAACCTCGGGCAGCGCGCGGCCGGCGGCGTCGTAGGCCTGGATGCGCACGGGCGAGCCCGGGTCGGCCGGCGGCGCGACGATACCCGCGGCCGCGGGCAGGATCGCGGTGATGCGGGCCTGCCCGCCGATGAGGGTGCCGGTGATGAGCCCGGCGCCGGCCTGTGCGGCGACCGCGGTGGGGTGCGCGCGCGTCTTGGGGTTCTTCTCCGCGAGCAGCGTGACCCGGTTCTCGAACTGGTTGAAGTTGCGCGGTGACAGCCAGGCATCGGTGTCGTTGGTGGAGCAGTAGGACATGAGGTCGTACCAGGCGGTGGTGGCCGTGTCGACGAACCGATTTCCCGTCGCCGGATCGAACTTGACGCCCTGGAGACGGCCCCGATTGTCCGGGGGCCACGCCTCGCCCACCTGTCCGTTGTCGTTGCCGCCGCAGGAGTTCATGCTCGACGCCGCCTGCAGGAAGTCGGAGTGCAGGGCGCCCAGCGCGTGACCGAACTCATGCCCGGCCGCGGTCAGCGGCCGGCTGACGCTGCCGTCGTTGAGGTGCAGCATCGGCTGACCGCCCGCGGCGGTGTCCGACGTGATGCTGCCGCGGCTGGTCCCCGGCTCCGTGAAGGTGCCGCCTGTGGCGCTCGGATAGGTGTACCTGTGGGCGCCCACCAGCAGGTCGTAGCCGGTCGTGTTGCCGGCGGAGGCCCGGTACGTCGTGAGCGCCGCGAACACCGCACCGGACCGGCACCCGCGGACGCGGCGCTGCGTCTGGATCGCAGTCTCCGCCGTCGCCGGCGCCGGGCAGTTCGCGCTGGTCGCGGTGAAGCTGTCGATGGGCACCTGGAGGGTGGCCGCATACGGTGAGATCTCGAACCCGCTCCCGCCCGGGAACAGGTCGGTGACTCCCTTGAGCACCTGGTCAGGCGCGGCCAGCGTGATGGCGTTGGGCTGGCCGGGCTGCTGGTCGGGCTTGATGATCTGGATGGTCCGCACGCGCAGGGGATAGAAGTTGCGCCGGACGTCGACGCCGGACAGCTTGAACGTGTCGTCGTCGCGGCAGCTCTCCGTGATCGAGCACTCGATCTTGGGGTACGCGCTCGTGGGCAGGCGCACCGTCGCCTCGAGCCGCAGGCTGCGCAGGCTGCTGAACGCCGCCTGCGAGAGCCAGTCCTGGGGCAGGTTGAAGGACACGCCGTAGGCCTCCTGCTCGCGCTCGGCGAAGGACACGAACGGCGACAGCGCGACCGGCGGGTGGATGGTCTGGCGGAGCGTGTCGATGAACAGCGGCCCGCCCTGGTTGCCGGCGCGCAGCTGGACCTCGATGTCCTCCGCGCCGCTGACGACCACGTCACGGTCGACGTAGACGACCGCCGTCGTCGGCTTCAGCCGGTCCATGTGCACGCCGTCGTAGTTGGCCTCCTGTCGCGGGCCGACGAAGGTCGCGCAGTTGTCGTAGTTGCGGTTGCTGGGGACCCCGGCGCCGCAGTAGCGCTCGAAGCCCCCGAGCCTCGGCGTCGTCGCGAAGGAGAACATCTGCGCGCCGCTGTTGGGCTGGGTGACCTGGAAGACGTCGATGCCGCGGACGCCGAAGTTCCCGACGGGCTGCTCCTCCAGGATGGTCAGGTCGATCACCGAGAGGTTGCTGACCACGACCTTGGTGCTGCTGGCGTTCAGCCGCTGGCGCGAGTTCATGATGGCCGTCACCGTGCAGAAGTACTTCCGGCCGGCCCGTGACGGTCCCACGTCGAAGGTCTGTCCGGACCCGGCCTTGATGGGCGGGAACAGCTGGCCGTCCGACATGTGGATGCCATCGTCGTTGTACCACGTGTACACGAAGCGGTTGTCGGCGGCCAGGCCCGACCACGTCCCGTCCGAGCAGCGGTACCGGACGGTGTCCTTGACGCCCGCGACGTTGCCCATCTTGATAACCCGCGGCACCGTGAGGTTCTTCTCCGGCGGCGGGGGTGGAGTTGGGGGCGGCGAGCCCGGGATCGGGAGCTCCGGTGGGGAGGTGTGGTCGCCCCGGGACAGGTAGGCGATCTCCTCGGGCGTAAGGGCGCGGTTGTAGACGCGGGCCTCGTCGATGGCGCCCGTGAAGTTGGTCTGCTCGGTGCACGCCGGATCGAGGAGCCCCCCGATGATGAAGTCGTTGTTGAGGGCCAGCCCGTAGGCGATCGATCCGCCCGGCGAGGTCCCGGACCCGGCCTCCTGCCCGTCCACGTAGATGCGCACGTTGGTGCCGTCGAAGGTCCCCGTCAGGAGGTGCCACTGGCCATCCCACACAGCGGCGTCGTTGACGGCCGTCGTCCTCGCGTTCCCCCCGGCCGTATGGACGTAGAAGCGCGTCCCCACGTCGGGCGCCGCGGAGCCTCCGGTGTACAGGGCGTAGGAGGAGAAACTGCAGCTCCCGTTCGCGCCCTGGCTGACGATGCCCTTGACGGTGGTCGGCACCGTGGCCGACTTCACCCACGCCATCGCGCTGAGCGTCCCCGGCTGCAGCACGGCGTGGTCGCCCGCGTTGACGTAGTCGCCTTCGGTCGGGAACTCCAGCGCGTTCCCGAAGCGGCCGGCCACCACTGTCGGCGACCCCGCCTGCGCTCCGTTCAGGCCGTGGCCCGAGCTGTCCGGCGTCGTCCCGCCCGACAGCGAGTCGAGGTGCCACTCCCCCGACAGATCGGAATGGTCGGCCAATGCGCCGCCCGACATGACCGCGGCGGCGAGCATGGCCATCGCCACCACTGCCGCCGCGAGCCTGAGCCTCGCCGGCCTCGACGGCCTCGCGCCCTGCCGCGACGCGCTTCGCATCGCCGCGGCCAGGACCGCTGCGATGAAGAGGAGCGTCCGGCGTCCGTGCCCAGTCATCAGGCTCCGACTATCCCACCGTTTGGTGGAGCGTGGGAGAAAGTTTTGCTAGCTGCCGTCGGCCGGCTCGCCGTCGCCGGCGTCGAGCGCGGGGGGCTCGTCCGGCGCGGGCTCCTCGTGGCCCGAGCCGCCCTCCGCCCCGACGCCGACCGGCGTGGGCGCGGGCTTGGGCTCGATGAACGAGAGCTTGACGTCGTCCTCGGAGCCCTCGTCGGGCTCCTCGACCATCACCGTCGAGCCGGGGATCGGCTCCGTGCGCAGCACGTAGTCGGCCAGCGGGTCCTCGATGTAGCGCTGGATCGCCCGGCGCAGCGGGCGGGCGCCCATCGACGGGTCCCAGCCCTTCTCGACGAGCAGGTCCTTCATCCCGTCGGTCAGCTCGAGCTGGAGCTCGCGATCGGCCATCGACTGGCGGATGCGCAGCAGCAGCAGGTCGACGATCTGGCGGATCTCGTCCTTCTGGAGCTTGTGGAAGACGATGACGTCGTCGATCCGGTTGAGGAACTCGGGCCGGAAGACCTTCTTGAGCTCGCCCATGATCCGGTTCTTCATGTCGTCGTAGGTGATCCCGGTCTCGTCGTCGGAGATGGCGAAGCCCAGCGGCGTGTTGCGCGCGATCTCGTTGGCGCCGATGTTGGAGGTCATGATCACGATGGCGTGCCGGAAGTCGACCGTGCGCCCCTGGGCGTCGGTCAGCCGGCCGTCCTC
>JAWVFQ010000017.1:0-4357 GCA_033856025.1 Solirubrobacteraceae bacterium
GGGCACCCATCGGATTTCTCCTGCCGCGCTCGGTCTCGTGAACGACGATCCCGAACGCCGAGCTTACCTACGCGCGGAGGGTGTTTGGGCCCGAATGGTCAAAAGCAGGTGGAAATCGGCATCAACGGGCTCCAGCGCCGCCGGTCCCAGATCCTCGGCCGCCATGCCGTAGAGGAACGCGGCCGCGGCCCGCACGTTGCCGTGCTGGCTCACCGCGATGTGTTCGGCGCCGAACACATCGGCGAACAGCCGCTGCGCCGATCGCGCCGTGAACCGCCACCAGTCTCCCCAGTCGCGCATGTCCTCGCGGCTGATCTGGCTGATGCCCGGCACCGTCGCGAGCAGGACCCCGCCGGGGGCCAGCACTCGCCGCATGCCGGCCACGGCGGCCGGCGCGTCGTAGATGAACTGCAGCGTCTGGGTGCAGATGAAGCAGTCGAAGCGCTCCTCCGGCAGGCCGCTGCCGGTCGTGAGGTCCCCGACGATCGTCGCGTCGGGATGCCCTTCGCGGGCGTAGAGGACGTCGGAGCTCGTGACCCGGTCGCCTCCGTACCAGCGGGTGTAGGTGTCCTCGGCGACTTCGAGCACACGCCCGCGGACGTCGGCGGCGTGCTGGGCGAGGAAGCGCTCGATGTACCAGCGGTCGATCGGCTTGCCGCGCTCGAAGCCGAAGGTCCGGCTCACGGGCTCGGCGGGAAGCGCCGGCAGGGCCGGGTCCCGGCGCCCGCGCGCCAGGCGTCGCGCCACGCGCGCGAGCCCGGCGCGGGCCGGTCGTGGCAGGTGCGCAAGCCCCATCGGGGCGTGAGGCTACTTACGCCACGCGCTCGACGACCATCACCGCGAGCGCGACGAGCGCGACGACCGCCACCCAGTTGCCCATCCTCGCGGCGAGCGTGGAGCGACGGCAGCGCGCCCGGCGCCGATGGAGGTCGCGCCGCGACACCGAGCTGGCGTAGATCCCAAGGGGTCGATCCAAAGCTGCTCCCGCGCGGATGCAAGCGCCGTGCCGAGGGGCCGTCAATCCGCCGCGCGGCGATGATCCCGCATCATGCGGACGTTTCCGGGTCGCGAGGCGAGCGTGGGTAAGGTGCCGGCTCGTGCGAACACTCGACATCCGCCTGCCCGGTCCGATCCTGCTGGAGCCCGCCGTCCACGGCGACGAGCGCGGGTTCTTGTGCGAGACCTATCGCCGCAGCACGTTCATGGAGCTCGGGATCCAGGAGGAGATGGTCCAGGACAACCACTCGCGTTCGGGGCGCGGCGTCGTCCGGGGCATGCACTTCAACGTCGACCGCGGGGCGACCAAGCTCGTTCGCTGCGGCCGCGGCACGATCTACGACGTGCTCGTCGACATCCGGCGAGGCTCGCCGACCTTCGGCCACTGGGAGGGCTTCGAGCTCAGCGACGAGAACATGCGCCTGCTCTACGTCCCGGTCGGCTTCGCGCACGGCTTCTGCGTCCTCAGCGACGTCGCCGACGTCCTCTACAAGCAGGACGCCTACTACGACCCCGCCACCGACCGCGGCATCAGGTACGACGACCCCGACGTCGGCATCGAATGGCCGCTCCCGGCCGCCGACCTCATCCCCTCCCAGCGCGACACCGAGGCCCCGCTGCTCAAAGAGGTCGCCACCGACCTCCCATTCGTGTTCCGCTGAGGCGCGGGGAGCCGAGGGTGGCTGGATGCCCTTCTGCCCGGCCGGCGGGCGCACGCCGCAGCATTCGCCGGTGCCTGGCTGTGCTACCGCTCGGGAAGGCCGGGTCGCTGAACGCCCGAGCGTGACGCCGAGTTTGGCTACGGGCGGACGAGCACCGTCCGCACAGCTGAACTGCCGTTCGCGAACGGCATCCCCGACTGCTTGAGTACGAAGACCCGGAACCGGTAGCGGGTGGTGCGCGTCGTCGCCGTGAATCGGTAGCCAGTTGTGAAGCGACCTCGCGACTCCGGTGTCACGCGAAGCTGGCGGAACGACCGGTAGCGGTGACCCACGCGCGCCTGGAGGCTGATGCTGAGGCCTCCGGCCGGAATCGAGCCCTCGACGCTTCCGGAGAACGTCACGCGCTGGCGGTTGCGCACAACCCGCCTGTCCGTGTGGAGGATTGCGCCGGCCCGTACGTTGAGTGCGAGTGGCCGGCCCACCGCCTGCTCATGGCTATCGCTGTACGGGAAGTAGACAAGGTTGACGGCGCGCGATGGCAGCCCCTCGGTCAACCGGAAGCCGACGCGACCGGTTCTGCTAGTGAGCAGCGGCTGGCCTTCGATGCGCCATTCGCCCCCCTCCGTCCGCGTGGCCAGCCACACCTGTGCGTTGGCGATTGGGCGCTGCTGCGCGTCGCTGAGCTGTGCCCGCACGGTCGGGCGCGCCCGGAACCTGACGGTCCGAGTGCCCGCCCGTGCCTGCCGGTGGTTCGGGAAGTACAGACGAAGCTTTGCTCCCGAGCCGCCACCGACTCCGTTGACCCGCCGCGGCGAGGCAATGTCGAACAGCGGATTCAGGAAGTGACGCGTCGCCGGGTCAAAGAACCCAGCTGGGAGCAGCTGGTTGTCGACGCCGACGGTGCGGTCAGCGAGCATCGCGGAGTTCCCGGCCGCATCGAGCATTTCGACTTGGACGTGGTGGTAGGCGTCCTCACCGAGTTGCATGGTGTCCAGCAGGATTGTGGTGCTCGCAGACCCGGGACAAGGCTGCAGGTACGCGAACTCGTAAGGGTCGGCGTTGGATGGATCGATGTCGCGGCATGCGCGACTTCCGAAAGCCGCACTGGCTCGCACCTCCCCGTCAACAAGGACCCTCGCCAGATACACGCCCGCCCCGCGATCCGTGCCCTGAACGATCACCGACTTGTGCCCGGCAAGGACCGGGTCGACGAGAAGGTCGCCGGTGGCCTGACCTTCCGGTACGTTCGAGTCGCTGACGGAGAAGGCAGCGCGCGTGATGCCAAACGAGGCGATCGGGTTAGGGTCGGTGCGGCATGCCGCGAGGCACTCAGCTCGGACACTGAAGGCCTGCGCTGCATTGAGCGCGTAAATCGCTGGAGCGCCGCCGTCCTCGATGGTCCTGCCGGCATCGAAGCTCGTGTTCGTGTACGCCGCAAGCGTGCTCATCGGCGGATCGGTGGCTAGCTCGCCAGGCCGGAGGGTCACGGCCGATACTCGCCCGTTCGCGTCGGCCTCGCCAGCCCACCAGAGCCGCACGGCGCTCAGTCGGACGCCAGTCGGCGCGTCGACGGCGAACGCGTCACCCACTGAATCGGGATTGTTGCCTGAGTCGACCAGTAGGGAGAGGCCAAACTGGCCAGGCCGACCGTCCGGAGTGACACACAGGTCGAAGTTGTTCAGGGTGTAGCCCACGCCGACCGAGAACCGAACCCAATCCTGCAGCACCAGCCCCGCGTTCGATCCCGTCCGGCAGTACCACGCCGTGAAGGTCCCCGCCCGAGCCGTCGGGGTCGGACCGGCTGCCGTAGAGAGGAGGGCGATCGTGGCTCCGCAGAGGATGGCGAGCGGGCGGAGGCCGTGGGGCGATCGCATGTACGCCATAGAGCGCGCGCGCCGCGTTCTCGCCCCTCCGCCGATCAGCACTCCTGATCGTGCGAGATCCATCACCGCGTAGGAGCGTAGGGGAGCCCGTCGCCCCGGCCAAGGGCCGCTCGGCCCAGCCGGGGCGACGACGTTCGTGTGCTTACGCGGTGTCGGACGAGCCGTACGCCCTGATGGCGCCGCGCGGCTGCGCCGGGGCGGACTCGAGGGCGAGGTCGAGGACCTCGGCCACTGTCATCACCGGGTGGAACGACATCTGCTCGCGCACGTCGGCGGGGACGTCGTCGAGGTCGCCGCGGTTGCGCTCGGGCAGGATGACGTCGGTCAGCCCGGCCGCGTGGGCCGCGAGCACCTTCTGCTTCAGCCCGCCGATCGGCAGCACGCGACCCTGCAGCGTGACCTCGCCGGTCATGCCGACCGTGTGCTTGACCGGGCGGCCGCTGAGCAGCGACGCCAGCGCGGTCGTCATCGTGACGCCGGCGCTGGGGCCGTCCTTGGGGATCGCGCCCGCCGGGACGTGGACGTGGAACTCGCGGTCGTCGAAAACGGCGTCGGAGATGCCGAGCTCGGAAGCGTGGGCGCGCACGTAGGTGAGGGCGATCCGCGCCGACTCCTTCATGACGTCGCCGAGCTGGCCGGTCAGCGTCAGGCCGCCGGCGGAGCCCTTCATCCCGTTGGCCACGACGAACAGCACGTCGCCGCCGGCGCCGGTGACCGCCAGTCCGGTGGCCACGCCCGGCACCGCGGTGCGGGCGGCCGCCTCCTGGAAGACCTTCTGGCGCCCGAGCGCGTCGCGCACGAGGTCGAGGTCCACCA
>JAWVFQ010000018.1:0-170163 GCA_033856025.1 Solirubrobacteraceae bacterium
CTCGTCGGCACCTACCTGATCTTCGGCCAGGAGTCAGACGCCGAGGCCGCCCGCGCCCTGCAGCTCCTGGGCCTGGACGCGCAGGACCCCCAGCGCCTCGCGCACCTGCGCGAGCTGCGCCGCGGGCGCTGCCTGATGCGCGACCTCGACGGCCGCGTGGGCGAGGTCCAGATCGACCCCGCCGACCCTCAGCTGCTCGCCGCACTGGACACAACTCCCCGCCACGCCGCCGCATGAGCGAACCGCGGGCACGCGAGCTCTCGCCGCGGCACTGGGCTGGCCCGGCGCTCGCCGCGGCGCTCGCTGGGTTTCTGCTCGCGCTGGGTGGTGCGCCGGCGGTGGCGGACGTGTTCTCCAACGTCTCGCCGGGCGCGCAGCCGGGGCTGTCGGGCCGCTACCCGCTGGGCAACTACGCCCTGGATCACCACTTCGACGCCGTCAAGGCCAGCGTGTTCGGGGGTGTGGATGTCAGCGGGGTGCCGGCGCTGATCGCCTACTTCCTGGCCGATGTCATCTGGCAGCTCACCGCCTTCCTGGCCAGCGCGCTGATCACGCTGTTCGCCTTCGCCTTCTCGCTGGACCTCGTCAACGGCAGCGCGTCGACCGCCGGTGCCGGGGCGCTCGAGCCGGTCGGCGCGGCGGTGCGCAGCCTGTATCGCAACACGTTCGGCGAGCCGTGGCTGGTGGTGGCGATCGCGCTGGCGGGGCTGTGGGCGATGTGGAAGGCGCTCGTGCAGCGCCGCTACGCCGAGACCGCCGGCGCGCTGGGCCTGTCGGCCGCGTTCTGCGTGATCGCGCTGGCGTTCGTGATCCAGCCCGAGCGCACCCTCGGCCAGGCCAGCCGCCTGACCAACCAGATGTCCGCCGCCTTCCTCTTGCTCTCCTCCCAAGGCGACGTGAGCGGCGGCCAGCGCGCACGCGTCGACGCGGGCGACCGGCTGTTCGAGCTGCTCGTCCACCAGCCCTGGGCGGTCCTGAACTTCGGCGGCCTTGAGCACTGCACCCGCCCGGGCCCCGGATCTAAGGCCGAGTCGGTCGCGGTGCGCCCGCTCTCGCGCGACCCCGCCCGCGACGCCCAACTCGCCGCCCAGCTACGCAACGGCACCCAAATCCAAGCCGACGGCAAGGCCTGCATTAACAACCAGGCCAACTACGCCCAGCACTTCCTCGCCTACCCGCCCGAGTCAGACGAGCGAAACGCCCAGTACGAGGCGCTCAGCCACGGCGACCCGGGCAAGCTGCCCGACTCAGACCCAGCCAAGCGCGCCGGCACCTACCCGCTCGGCCCGGCCGATGTACCGGCGGCGGAGGCGATGAAGCGCGGCGGACAGTTCCAGCGCCTGCTGATGGCCGTGGTCATCCTCATCGCCGAGCTGGGCGCGTTCCTGCTGCTCGGCGCGCTGGCCGCCGGCGTGATCCTCGCGCAGGTCCTCGTGCTGCTGCTGCTCGCCTTCGCGCCGGTGGCGCTGGTGGCCGGGATCTTCCCCGGCCGCGGACATGACTTCTTCCGCGCCTGGCTGGGGCGGCTGATCGCGTTCCTGCTGCGCAAGGCCGCCTACTCGCTGATCCTCGCCGTCCTGCTCGCAGTGCTAGAGGCCGTCGGCCAAGCCTCAGCCAACCTGGGATGGCTGCTGTCCTTCGGCCTGCAGGCCGCGTTCCTGTGGGCCGTCTTCCTCTACCGCCACCAGCTCGCCGGCCAGCTCATCACCGCTGCCGGCGGCTCGCACCAGCGACGCGAGCCGATCGACCGCCTGGCATCGCTGTACCTCTGGCGCCAGCTCGCCAGCCCCGCCCGGCGCGCGCTGCGCCGCCCACACAGAGGCACCCACGCCCACCACCAGCCCCAGTCCGACCAACCCCCGGCGCCCAGCCAGGGCAGCGAAACGACGGACAGCGACGGAACCGTCGCGGCGCCTGACAGCGCCCCGACCAACCCAACCGCCAGCGGCAACGAGCGTCCCAGCCCTACGCCCTCCAGCGCATCCGACACTCCGGCGGCGCGCGATGAGGCGCAGCCCCCTCCGCCCGCCCGACCGAGTGCACCCTCAGCCGCGGGGCCATCGCGGGCGGCACGCGACGGGTCTGGGCAACAAGACACGGCATCGCAGGGCTCCGATCCGTCGCCCGGGCCGAGCGGCGGCGACGCCCCAGCCCGAGAGCCAGACACGCCTGACTTGACGCCAAACGCAGCGGGAGGCGGGCGCGGCGGCGAGGCGCCGCTGGTCGGAGACCTGCGCCGCGACCGCGAGCGCATGGACCAGGGCACGCCGCCCCACGAGGCGCCCAGCGACCCGCGCGCCGGCGCACGTTGGCGGCCCTGGCGCCGGGGGCGAGCACGGTGATGGCCCGGCTGCGCGCCCTGTCCGAGCGCCCGATCGCGGGCGGCCAGCGCCACGCGGCGTTCGCGCTGGCCGCGGCGATCGTGCTCGCTGCGGGCAGCGCTCTGATCCTCACGCGCCCCGCGCAGCGCCCGCCGCCGCGCACCAGCGCACCGGCCGCCACGCAGGCGCCCGCGCCGCCCCCTCCCGCTGCTTCCGCCGCCGCCTCGTCCGCTGTGGCCACTTCGAGTGCGCGTCGCGCGGCCCGGCGGTTCCTGGCCGGCTACCTGCCCTTCCTCTACGGCCGCCGCCCGGACCCCCGATCGATCTGCTGCGCCGACGCTGGCCTGCTGCGCGCGCTGCGCCACCAGCGCGTGCGCCCCACCCCGGCGCTGCGCCGCCGGCGCCCGCGGGTGGTCTGGCTGCGCGCCCGGTCCGCGGGGCGTGGGGTGGCGGTCGTCGCTTTGATCGATGACGGGGGCGTGGCCCGCTACCGGATCGGCCTGCTGCTCAGCCGCCCGGGCGGCTGGCACGTGAGCGCGGTGGAGGGAGACTAGGTGCCCGGGCCGGCGCTGATCGCAGCCGCCGGGCGCGCGCGCCGCGGCGGCTGGCGGCGCCTGGCCGCCCCCGTCTTGGGCGGTGCGCTGGGAGCGTTCGCGGCGGTGATCGGGACGATGATCGCGATCACCGGCACCGACCTCTCGTGCCTGGCCGGCGCGAGCGCCTCGGCCGCGACGGGCCCGGCGCCGTCGCGCTCGGCGCGGGCGGACATCCCCCGCGCGCGCCTCGCGATCTACCGGGCAGCCGGAGCGCGCTTTCACCTGGACTGGACTTTCCTGGCGTCGATCGGCGCGCAGGAGTGCAGCCACGGCTCCTGCGCCGGCGACAACGGCTCGGGGTGCGCGGGGCCGATGCAGATCTCCTTTCGCCGCGGCAGCCCCTGCAGCCCCGGCTCCGGTCCCACCGAGTGGGACCTCAACCGCACCGACGGCGACGGCGACGGGCACGCCGACATCAACAACCCCGCCGACGCCATCTTCACCGCCGCGCGGGTGCTGCGCCTCTCCAAGGGCGCCCCGCGCACCGGCGGCTCCTACGCCTCCTACCGCCAGGCCGCCTGTCGCTACTACGGCGCCTGCGCCGACAGCTCGGCCAACTACGCCGACCAGGTGATGGCCCGCGCCGTGCAGTACGGCTTCCGCGGCGTCGGCGCGTCTGCTCCGACCGACCCCGCCCGCGCGCTGGCCGCGCCGGTGGCGTCCGGCGACGCAGGGGGCTGCGGCCAGGCCGCGGGCGCCATGATGGGGGCCGGGCCGCTGGGCCCGGTGCGACGCCTCTACGCCCCCGCTCGGCTGGCGACGCTGTCTACGTTCGCGGTCGCCCCGGGCGGGGGGCTGGTGAGCTGCGACGCGCGCATCGTCGCCGACGTGAACTACCTGACGCGGCGCTACGGGGTGTGGGTGACCGCCTGCTACGCGATCCACTCGCTCACCGGCGATCACCCCCTCGGCGCCGCCATCGACGTCGTGCCCCGCGACGGCGACTGGAGTCGCACCATGCGCCTGGCCCGCGCGATCGGCTGGCAGCCCGTCTGCGCCGGATCGGGGACCGCGCCCTCCTGCGCACGTCTGCCGTTTCGCTTCGTGGCCTACAACGGCTTCCCCAACCACGGCGACCCCGCCCACTGCGTCCCCTGCGCGGGCGGCGCGCACCTGCACATCTCCTGGCAGACCTCCAGCTCGCTCGGCCAGCCCGACAACCGCCCGCGCACCACCTACAGCCCAGCGCGCTGGATCGACGCCTTCACCGTCCCCGGACAGGCCCCCAGCGCATGAGCCATCCCGCCCCCGATCGCGGTGGCGGCCCGCCGCGCGCGGCCTTCACAGCGCCCATCACCTCGGGCTTCACATCGCCCATCACCCACGGCCCTAGCGCGCTAGCCGGATTCGCCGCGGGCGTGGGCGATCGCGGGCGATCCGCCGCGCCGACATCCCTATCCGCAAGGCAACCCCGGTCGTGAAGGCCCGAGGATCCCAGGACGCCGGGGTCGCGATGGCGGTGCTCATGGCGCTCGCCGGCAGCCTGCTGGCCCACCTCGCCACGGGAGCCCATGCCGGTCCGTCGCCGAGGGTGCCCAGCTGGGGAGCTCCCGTGCTCGGAGCGCTAGCGGTCCTCGTCGCTGCGGTGGCCGTACTGCGGGAGGTGGTGACTCGTCGGGCGCTCAGGCGGCGCGTCGTCGTCGCAGTGGTCCCCGCTGACGAGTTCGATCCCTCGGCGGAGGCGGTGGCCAGGTTCGCGGCGCAGCTCTCGCGGTTCGCTCGCGGCCCGCGCGGCTGGCTGGCGCGGCCCGCCAGCGCCCTGCGGGTACGCCTAGAGCCCGACCGCGACGGGCGCCTGGCCTACCTGCTCGAGGTCCCCGACCACGCGCAAGCGCTGCTGCGCTCGGCGCTGCGCACCTATGAGGGAGTCGAGCTGCGCCAGCCCGACTCGCTGCGCGGCGATCGATCCGCTGCGGCCGTGAGTGTGGTGCGCTGCGAGCTGGTGCTGGCGCGGCCCAGCATCGAGCCGCTAGGACGCCTGGATCTCGACCCCGATCCGCTCGGTGCCTTCGCCGCCGCGCTACGAGCCCTGGACTGGGCCCGCGGCGAGCGGGCGGTGGTGTGCGTCGACCTGCTGGCGGCCAGCCCCGCTCGCAGCCGCCGCCTGCGCCAGCGGCTGCTTCGCCAGGCCCGCCACCACGAGCCGCCCGCCCTCGGGGAGCCAGTGCTCGAGTCGCGCCGCGGCGCTCGCGCGACGGCGGCGGCGCTGGCGCAGCGTCGCGCCGCCGGGCACGCGATCGACGCCAAGCTCAAGGACGCTGGCGCGCTGTTTGAGCTGCAGGTCCTGGTGGCCTGCTCCAGCCCCTCGCGTGCGCGGGCGCGAGAGGCGCTGCGCTGCGCTCTGGGCGCCTTTGACTCGCTGGCCGAGCGCAACTGGCTGCGCGCCAGCGGCCTGCGCCTTCCCGGCCTGGAGTTCCTGGGCTCAGACCTGCCCCTGCGCCGCGGGCGCTTCGACCGCCGGCTGGCAAGCGGCCGCTTCCGGCCCGCCCGCCGCGGCGTCATAGGCGTTCGCGAGGTAGCTGGCTTCCTCAAGCCGCCGACCGTGCGCTGCGTCATCGACGAGGTCGCGCGCAGCGGCCCCCTGGTCCCCTCGCCACCCCCGCTGCCGAGCTTCGACGGCCAACGCGAGCTGATCCCCCTGGGCCGGGTGGCCGGCGAGGAGGGCGAGCGGCTGGTCGGCGTGCGCGTGGCGGACACGTTCTTCTCCTACGTGGCCGGGCGCTCTCGCTACGGCAAGACCGAGCTTGCAATCGCCCAGTTCCTGCACCTGGTCAAGGCCGGCCACGGCGGCCTGTTCCTCGACCCCCACGAGGACGCCCTCGCACGGATAAAGCCCCACCTCACCGACCCCGGCGTGCGCGAGCGGGTGGTGGAGATCAACCTCGCCGCCCGCCGCATCACCCAGCCGGCGTGGAACCTCTTCGAGCTAACCAGCGCGGATCCGCTGGAGGCCGAGGGGCGGGTGGAGGCGATCGTCGACGCCTTCGCCTCCGCCCTGCGGTGGGATGAGCGAAACAACCGCGCGCTCACCCTCACCACCCAGGCTGCCCAAGCCCTCGCCGCCCTAGCCCACACCCTCCCCGCGCAGCTGGCGCCGACGATCTTCCAGCTGCCCACGCTGCTCTCAGAGCCCGACTGGCGCGCCGGTGTGCTGCCCTTCTTGCCGGTGGCCAGCCGGCGCTTTTGGACCGAGCGCTTCCCGCGGCTGCCCGACGACGCGATCACCCCAGTCACCAACCTCATCGATCGCCTGCGCGCCTCCACTCCCACCAGCGCCCTGCTGGGCCAGAGCCAGAGCACCTACCGCATCCGCCACGCCATGGACAACGGGCAGATCGTGCTGGCCTGCCCGGGATCCGGCGGTGCGCGCGACCGGCTGCTGGCCAACCTGCTCGTGTTCGACCTGCTGCACGCCGCCAAGGCCCGCGCCGACACCCCACCCGAGCGCCGACGGGCGTTCTTCTGCTTCCTAGACGAGGTCCAGACCTACGACGGCGCCGCGTCGGGCAACCTCGCCGCCCTGCTCGAGCAAAGTGCCAAGTACGGCATCCGCGCCTTCCTGCTCAACCAGAACCCCGAGCGCCTCACCCAAGCCACGCTGAACGCGGTCACCACCAACCGCTCGCACCTGCTCGCCACCGCCCTGAACGCCCGTGCCGGCGCGCTGATCGCGCGCGAATGGGCGGGCGAGCTCGACCCCGCCGCGCTCACCCGTCTGCAGCGCTTCGCGTTCCTGGGGCAGGTCACCGCCCAGGGCAAGCTCAGCGCCCCCTTCCACCTGCGCGCCCCCGCCGTCGAGGAGCTCCACGGCCCCGGGCGCCCAGACCAGCTGCACGCGCTGGAGAGCGCGATCGATCGCCACCGCCGACCTGCCCGCCAGGCGCTCGAGCACCTCGACACCCTCGACGAGCGCATCCTCACCGAGCTGCGAAGCCACGGCCCCAGCCGCCGCGGATCGACGGGCGCGCTGGCCATCGACCCGCCCCCCGCGCCATGAGCGCCCCCAGCCGCGCGGCCGCTCCGCTGTCGCCCGCCGCGACGGAGGTTCTGGCCTGGGTGGCCCATCACCGGCTGCTGTCCTCCGGCCAGGTCCACAGGCTGCGCGCGCCGGGCGCATCGCGACGCTGGACGCTGATCGTGCTGGGCGACCTCCAGCAGCGCGGGCTGCTCGCCCACGTAAGGGCGGGCGGAGCGCGCAAGCTCTGGCACGCCACCGCGCTGGGCGCGAAGCTCGCCGCCGACGGCGGCCTGCTCGACCACCCCCCCAAGGTCCTCGCCGCGCAGGAGGCGTCGGGGGCGCTTCAGGCCCACACGCTCGCGGTAAACGACGTCGGCATCTGCTTCGCAGCCGCCGCGCGCGAGCGCGGCGACGAGCTGGGTCCGCTGGGCTGGCGCCACGAGGTCGCCCACCCCCTGCCCGGCCGCGGGCGGCTGATCGCCGACGCCCTGCTCACCTACCTGCTCACCAACGACCAAGGGTTGTCGCTCCAGTACCGGCTGCTCGAGCTCGACCGCGCCACCCAGCCCGCCGAGCGCCTGGCCGCCAAGCTGCGCCGCTACGCCCAGCTGCACAACGCCACCAACCGCCACGCCGAACCCGCCTGGCGCACGTGGTACCCGGCCTTCCCCGGCGTCCTCGTCGTGCTCGACGGCGGCGACCCCGCGGTCCTGCAGCGCCGCCGGCGCGCGGTGCTCGCCGTCTGCGCCGCCAGCCCCGACCTCTCGCGCACCCCGCAGGTCGCGATCTCGATCTGCCTGCTCGCCGACCTCCAAGCCCACGGGCCCTTCGCCCCTGTCTTCCTGCGACCCGGCCACCCCGACCAGCCCGCCGACTGGCTCGGACGCAGCGCCGCCGACCAGCGCCCCCAGGGGTAGCCGGTGGCCCAGTCGCGCGCAACCGCCCCACGCCGCGCCGCAGCGCCGCCGACGGCGCCGCATCCGGCCTATCGCGTCATCCAGGGCGACTGCGTCTCGGTCCTCGCCGGGCTGGCGCGCGACAGCGTGGACGCGGTCGTCACCGACCCGCCGTATGGGATCGACTTCCAGGGCGCGCACTGGGACGGGCGCTCGATCCGCCAAGCCGCCACCCAGCGCGCCGGACGGTGCCTGGCACCCGGGGAGGCCTACCAGGCCTGGTGCACCCAGTGGGCAGCAGAGTGCGCCCGGGTGATGCGCCCCGGCGCGCACCTGGTCGGCTTCGGCTCGCCGCGCACGGCGCACCGCCTAGCGTGCGCGCTGGAGGACGCGGGCCTGCAGTTGCGCGACACCCTCATGTGGCTCTACGGCACCGGGATGCCCAAGTCCCGGCGCCTGCCGGGCGGACGCTCCACCGCGCTGAAGCCCGCCTACGAGCCGATCCTCCTAGCCCGAAAGCCCCTCCAAAGCACCACTCCAGAGAACCTGGCTCATCACGGCACCGGCGCCCTCAACGCCGCCGCCTGCTCGACGGATGGTCGCTACCCCGCCAACGTGCTTGCCGCCCACGCCGCAGGCTGCCGGCGCGCCGGCTGCGCGGCCGACTGCCCGCTGCGCCTGATCGACGAGTCCGCGGCGCGCACGCGGACGCCGTCGGCGAGCCTGCGCCAAGCCAGCCGCGTCTTCTACTGCCCCAAGGCCAGCCGCACCGAGCGAGACGCCGGCTGCCAGGCCCTGCCCCGCCGACCGCTGGACCTGTTCCCTAACGCCCAGCGCGGCCAGCGCCCCGCCCCTGCCCGAAACCCCCACCCCACGGTCAAGCCGCTTGCGCTGATGCGCTGGCTCATCGCCCTCACCACCCCGGAGGGCGGGCTCGTCGTGGACCCGTTCTGCGGATCGGGGTCCACCGGCGCCGGCGCCCTGCTCGAGCATCGGCGCTTCATCGGCGTCGAGCTGGAGCCCAGCTTCGCCGCCATCGCCCGGGCCCGCCTCGCCCACTGGGCCCACGCGGAGGGCAGCGACGAAGCAGGTGAGCGCCGCCCTTTACGCCCGCCGCCAGCGTGAGCGCGCCGTCGCCCGAGCCGACCGGAGCAGTGCGACTGGACGACGACTCGATCGAGCGCCTCGCCCAGCGCATCACGCAGCTCCTCGCGCCCCAGCCGCCAGCCAGCACGAGGCAAGAGCCCAAGCTGCTCAGCGCGGCCGAGGTCGCACGCCGATGGGGCGTGCAGCGCTCGTGGGTCTACGAGCACGCCGCCGAGCTGGGCGCCATGCGGCTGGGCAGCGGGGCCCGCCCGCGTCTGCGCTTCGACCCCGACGTCGTCACCCAGCGCCTGCGCGCTACTTCCGACCGGCGAGCGCAGCCCCCACCGCAACGGCGGCGTCATCGACGATCCCCGGCGATACCGGCGGATCCGGTGGAGCTGCTTCCCATCCGCGGGCACTCGGAGCTAAGGTCGCCGACCCAACCCACAGATCGGCCGGGCGGCGCGCCAACGCCCCCGGCCACGGCGCCGAAGACCGAGCCCTCGGCACGATGAGCAGGCTACTCCCGCGACGGTCAGCCTGCCCGCCGCGCCGGCCCGGCCAAGCGCCGCCCACTTAGGGAGGTAGCCGATGGCACCCGCACCCAAAGGAGAGGTCCTAGAACGCAAGTGGAAGTCCGGACGCGGCTACGCCCTTCGCTTCCACGCCAACGGACGCCGCCATTACCTCACCCTCGGCATGCGCGCTGACGGCTGGACGCGCCGTCGAGCTGAGGACGAGCTACAGAATGTCCTTGCCGACGTGCGGCGCGGCATCTGGATAGCTCCCGACCGCCGCCGCGATACCGGAGAAGCTGGCGAGGCCCAGGCCGCCGCGCAGGCACACGAGCCGACGTTCCACGAGTTCGCCTCCTGGTGGCTGGCCGGCCGCCACGGCGAGATCTCCCCCCGTTCCGTCGAGCACTACGAGTGGGCGCTCACTTACCACCTGCTCCCCTACTTCGCTCATCACCGCCTCCCGGAGATCGACATCGAGGCCGTCGACGCCTACCGCCGCCACAAGGTCAACGGCGCCGACGCGCGCCGCGCCAACGGGCAGCGGCCATTGGCAGCCGTCACGATCAACAAGACCATCGACGTGCTGCAGGCGATACTCGCCCTAGCAGTCGAGTACGGGCACATCGCCTCCAACCCCGCCGCCGGCAAGCGCCGGCGCCTCAAGCCCCTGGCGCGCCGGCCGGTGCACCTCGACAGCGCGCAGCACATCCACGCGCTGCTTGAGGCCGCCGGGCACCTAGATGCGCGTCCCGGCGCTCAGACCTCGGGCCGGCGCGCCCTAATCGCCACTCTCGTGCTCGCCGGTCCGCGGGCAAGCGAGGCTGCCAGCCTCTTGTGGCGCGACGTCGACCTCGCCAACGGCCGCCTCTACATCGGGCGCTCCAAGACGGCCGCCGGCCTGCGCGAGATCCCATTGCTGCCGCTGCTGCGCGACGAGCTGGGCGCCCACAAGGCGCGCTGTTCGAGCACCGGCCCTGACGACCCGGTCTTCCCCAGTGCCAGCGGCCGCGCCCGCGACAAAGACAACGTGCGAAACCGTGTCGTGCAGCCCGCGGTTCGCCGCGCCGGGGACCTCCTCGCACAGCGCCACGCCGAGCCCCTACCGCAGGGCCTCACGCCCCACAAGCTGCGCCACACGTTCGCTTCGGTGCTCGTCGCCTGCGGTGAGGATCCCGCTTCAGTGATGTCGCAGCTCGGCCATGCTGATCCCAAGTTCACGCTGCGCGTCTATGCGCATCTCATGCGCCGCGGTCCGGCCGAGCGCCAGCAGCTCCGGGAGCTGGTTTACGGCGCGCCGCGCATCGAGCCTGAGCGCGACCGCAGGGACGGATCGATTTCGGGGCGCCCGGCGCGCCTTACTTGACGGATAGCAGGGGCTCGGTGTTGAGCAGCACTAGGGCCAGGGCCCCGCGGATCCCAGCGAGATGGCGGTCAGACACGAGCTGGATCTCGGTGTCGACCAAGCCCAGTCCCTCGCGGCGCACGGCCTCACGGATGGGCTGTAGCAACAGCTCCCCCGCGTCAGAGAGGATCCCGCCAACCACGACGATGTCAGGGTCGAGGATGGTCATTGCCTGTGCCAGCACGTAGCCGATGCGCTCACCGGACGCGGTAATTGCCAGACGGGCGTGCTTGGCGGTCCCGGGGTCCGTAATTGCGTGCTCGAGTACGTCGCTTACCTGGGCATCGGAGCCGACCAAGCCGTCCTGCTGAAGGCGGCGGAGTACGGCGGTCGCTGAGGCGTGGACCTCCATGCAGTTGGGCTTGAGGCAGCGTGGGCACCGTAGCTGCGAGGGCGACTCGCCATGCACGAAGTCGCTGACCGCTGCTCCGTGTTGCGGGTCGTGCGCAAGAGCTCCGCTGGTGAGCGGCAGGCTCATGTGGCCTAGCTCAAGTGCGATCCCATTGGCCCCTCGCTCTATCTCGCGGTTGTGGACGTAGCCGGCCCCGATCCCGGAGCTGACCTTCAAGTACAGAACGCTTTGCGCATCGCTTGCCTTGCCGCTCGTGGCCTCGCCGAGCGCCGCGATGTTGGCATCGTTCTCGATGAACACTTGGTCGGCAGCAATGGACGGGTCGACGCGGTTCTGAAGCGCCCGGACTGCGGCGTCTTGTACGTCCACGCCGTGCCAGCCGGGCATGAACGTCGATCCGGCGACGTACTGCCGAACCGTCGGGCCATCGGCCTCGACACGGAGCGGGGCGGGGAGCCCGAGGCCGATTCCGCGCACGAGCCCGGGCCTGACGCGCCACTTAGTACAGAGCTCCGCGACGAGAGCGGCTGCGTGGTCAATCGCTTGAGGCCCTAAAGCATCCACGTCGACTGGGTCGCGCTTTCCGGATTCCTCGCCATCCTTCTTCAGCAGCTCGCCGGTTGAATCCGCCAGCGCTACGCGGATGCCGCTGTGGCCGATGTCCACCCCGACCAGGACGCCGGCCTGGCGGGTCAGCCGGAACACCTCCGGGCGACGTCCCACAGGCGGGGCGTCCGCCCCGTCGCCATTGGGCTCGCGTGGCTCCTGGCGTAGCCGCGCAACGATCCCGCGCTGCGCCAGGTCGTCCACCAACAGGGAAACGGTGGGCCGCGAAATGTTCGCGCGTTTCCCGATCTCGCTGCGCGTCAGAGGCCGCCCCGCCTGATCAAGCGTCCGCAGCACATGGACGAGCCGGGGACTGGCTGGCTTTGAGCTGCTCATCGCATTTGCACCAGGGGACACGGGCCGGACGGGGTTAGGCATCGGCAGAGCCACCCAGCGCCTTGATGCGGTGGAGCCGCAGGCTGGACGCGCCGCAACAGCCTCCTGCTTCGACCCCGGGCTCCCAATGCCTGCGGCCCCCGCTCGCAGAACCGAGGCCAGCATCAGCCCCCTCCCGGCAGATTATTACCGAAGAACGTTGCAAATCTCTCAGAAGTACGTACGCTAGGGCGGGCAAGAGAGCCAAACCCTATAACGCTATCGGCCCAAACAGACGGAACTCTCGCTGGCCACCACATGAGGGGTCGGCGGCGCGAAGTCTGTGGAGGCGCCCTGGGAGGGGAGACATGCTCGGCACGAAGAACGAAACGGCGCACGCCGCACACCACGTGCGGCGGGGAGCGCTCGCGGGAGTCGTCGCGCTCCTGGTTGCAGCGGCTGCCGCGCAGGCAACGCCTCTGACGCAGTTGACCTCGAGCCTCACGACAGCGCGCTCCGGGCGCTCCGTATTCGCAATCCGAGGCACGGAAACCAGCTTCGGGATCTTCTCGATCACGGCACGGCTGTCCCAGGTGCCCTGTGGGGGTCGCATGCGGTTCAGGGCTTCGGGGTCGAATCTCTCGGATGGGTCGAGCTCGGTGTATGTGTCCGATGTCGCAGTGTCCGCTCCGCACGAGGTCGGGCGCGCCGTCCGATGCGGCAGGCCGCTCCCGGGCTGGGCGGGGGCTGACGGCGGCAGCGTCGCTCTACACGGGATCTCGCCAAGCAACGCCGGGCGCAGGGTGGTAGTCGAAGCCCGCCGACAGCCTGACGGCTCCTACACCGGCCGCTTGCACGTCCTCGCCGTTCTGTGCGCCGGAAGTTACGAGCTCGTCGCCAAGTTCAAAAACCGCGGCAGCACGAGCACCGTCCGCTACCGCTTCCAGATGCTCAACCCCAAGCTCAACGGCGCGGAGCTCCCGCGATGCTGACCCCCGCCACTCGCCACCGCGTTGTTGCAGTACTTCTCGCCGTCACGGTGAGCGGCTGCCTGGCCGGACTTGCCGCCGACTACGTGGGCCGCCAGGCTCGCCGCCACGTCGTGGTAACGCTGTCGAACGTAAATGACGCCGCCCAGGTGTTCGTCAACTGCCGTCTCGCCGGGACGGTGCTGACCCCCGGGAAGGCCGGTAAGACCTTTGACCTCGGCTGGTTTAGACCCGACGACCTGGTGACCCTCCAGGCCCGGAACATCACCGGCGACTACGCCTGGGGATTCGCGGTCGTCGTGGACGGCAAGGAACGCCTCAACGATCACAAGGGGACTGTCGGGCAGGACGCAGCCGACGGTGGCGCGGTAGCGCACCAGCACGGGATCACCCATGTCCGGACGGTCACCGCAGGCGGGCGCAGCGTCGCCCGCGCGGGCTGCCAGGAAGCGCAGCCCGCCCTCGACGGCGCCATCAGCTCTCATCCGCGGACGTTCCGAGCCACCGGCAGCATCCTGGGCACCCTCCGGGACACAGTCCCGACGCTCCAAGGCCTGCTCGTGCTCATCGGTGGGCTGGGCGCAGCGTGGTGGTGGTGGACAGACAAGCCGCTACGCCGTGTCGCGGCGCTCCCGGTGGTGGCTGCCTTCTTCGCTCTCCAGCAGGGCCGCTACGGCCTGTTCGCGCTCTGCCTGGCCATCGCTGCAGTCTTCTTCACCGTGGCCTACGTCCTTTCTGCCTTCAGGACAGGGGCGGGCCGGCCGCCCCCACCAGGGCCCGGCGACGGCCCACCTGGCGCGCCGCCGCCAGCGGATCGGCCCTCCGGCGGAACGGACTCGGGCGCGTCGACGCAGACCACCGCGCGGACCCGCTCCAGAAGGACGACTAACCGCCCACGAGCTAGCGCCCCACGCCGATAGCCGCAGGCACGGGTCCGCTCGCGAGTGCTCGCGAGCTATCGTCGTGCACCGTGCTCGCTCTTCACAGGCCGGCTCTAGTGGCTTCAGCTGCGCGTGGGCCACGCGAGCGTGAGGTCCGAGCTGGCGCCTAGGGTACGGCCGTGCCAGAAGCCCTGACAGGGGAGACCGCCCAACACCAGGAAACGTTTACGGCGGTCGATCTCTTCTGCGGTGCTGGTGGCCTAAGCGAAGGTCTGCGCCAGGCCGGCTTCGAGCTAGTTGCGGCTGCCGATCACGACCCCGATGCCTGCGCCACCTACCGGCTGAACTTCCCCCAGACCGCAGTGATCGAGGGCGATCTCACCGCCCTCGAGCGCCACGCGCGCCTTATTGCCGCAGTCAGAAGCCGCACCGCGAACCTGGACCTGCTCGCGGGCGGACCGCCATGCCAGGCGTTTAGCCAGGTACGCAACCACGACCGGCTGCTCAAGGATCCGCGCAACCGCCTCTACCGGGAGTTCGTCCAGATCCTCGCCGAGCTGCGTCCCCGCGCCCTGCTCGTCGAAAACGTCCCGGGCATGATTCAACTCCAGGACGGTGCTGTCCGCCGCGAAATCGAAGCCGAGCTCTCGCTCGACGGCGAATACGACGTCCACTCCACGGTTTTAGACGCAGGCGACCACGGCACACCTCAATCACGCCCGCGCCTGGTCTTCGTGGGGGTCCGCCGCGGCGAAACCATGCCGTCCTGGCCAACGGGTACAGCAGTTACCAAGTCCCTGCGTCTGCGCGCCGAGGGCGATAAGCGCGAGCCGCGATACCGGCTCGACGGGGAAGGGGACAACCCTGAGATCGCGAACCGGCTACTCGACCCCGAGGATCTTTCCGCCGTCACCGTGGAGCAGGCGCTCGGCGACCTGCTCGAGCCCGGCGAGCGCTACTCATTAGATCCCCGCTCTGCATACCAGCGCCAAATGCGCGAGGGATGCGAAGGCCCGGACGACCACATCCCCAGCCGGATCCGCGAGGACACCGTCATCCGCCTAAAGAGCATCCCACCAGGCGGCAACATCTACGACCTGCCCGACCGGCTGCTCAAGCGCTACGTCACCAACACCAAGTGGGGGCCCGCGGGCAATGGCAAACGGCTGTCCCGGAAGCACTTCTACGCCTACCGCCGGCTGCATCCTGACTGGCTCGCGTGGACCGCCAACACCAAGGCCGACTTCGCCTACCACTACTGCCTGGCACGCGGGCTATCTGCACGAGAGGTCGCCCGCCTCCAAGGACTCCCAGACCGTTTCCACGTCATCACAGCGCCCCCAGGGACACCAGGTCAGCTCTATGGCGGCGCACGCCATAGCCGCTATCGCCAGATCGGCAACGCGGTACCGCCTCCGCTTGCCCACGCGGCCGGTGCCCAGATCCGCGTTGCCTTGGAGGCCGGCGTTGACCAGCCGGGGTGGGCACCGCGGCGCGAAGCCGCATAGCGGGAACGCCCAAACGCTTGCTGGCACCCCCGATCGGAGCTGTCCGGGTACTCGAGGCCGCGCAGCATCTGAGCGTCCAGGCACACTTCCCAACTCATGGCGGAGTCCCCTGACTTACCTGGCGGCGAGCCCGAGGCCGAGAATCGGCCCCTCGGCGCCGCTGCGCGCGACGTACTGTTACAGCGCTTCTTCGGCGATAGAGCAGTTGCGCCGCAAGACGCCTGGACTGAGCTGTACCGGCTCTTTCTGTGGTGCGATCGCCGCACCGGTATCGCCCACTGCTACGAGAGCGACAAGAGCCAGCCGGGCAGGCCGTGGTATGTCCGCTCGATGGCGTTTCACTGCTGGGTTGCCGAGCAACTCATGGTGCCGCCAGCCGAACTCGGCGGACATGTGGACTGGATGTTCCGCCAAGCCCTTCCCCGCCTGGCGCAGGTCACGGCCGACCAGCGCCGCCGCCGGCTCGCCGAGCTACCGCACCAACGCAGCCTCTTCGCGGAAGTCACGCTCCCCGAACCAGGCCAAGACCCCGAGCTTCGCGAGATCTTGAGCCGATTCGCCGAGCGCGCAGGGGCCACGCGTGCGGAGGACGAGAACCTGCTGCGCGCTGCCGTAGAGGAAGTCAACGCCTACCTCGAATGGGGACAGAAGCGGCAGAACCTGCTGGGGGAGGGTTTCGAGGACGCGCTTGCAGAGATCATGAGACGGCTGGAGGGTCAGCGCCCCCGGTCGGTCGCATCGCGCCGCGTGCTGCACGAACTGCCCGGCTTCCGCGAACCACCACACGGCGAAAAGCCCCGGCGTGTCGACCTCGGCATAGAGGCATCCGATGGGCGGCGGGTCCTCGTTACCGCCAAGTGGTCTGTGCGCGCGGACCGCGAGGAACAGTTCGGGATCGACTTCGACTCCTACGCCCGCATGGAATCCAGCGGCCAAGACTTCGACTTCGTGCTCGTAACCAACGAGTTCGACGCCGCCAGACTCAAGTCAGCCTGCAGCCGCCGGCACGCCGGACGGCGCCTCTTCGACCAAGTCGTCCACGTATGCCCAGACGCCGTGCTCATCGCCTACGGCGGCTCGCAGCGCGGGGCAGCACGCGAACTCCCAGGACACATCGACTCGGGACGGATCACGTCGCTCGCGGCCTGGCTGCAGTCGCTCTAAGTGGCGGCCTGTCCGTGCTGGCGTTCTGTCAGCCGCCCAAACTCGCGCGCTACCTGAGCGGCGATTTCCTCTGAGCCCTCGTGTTCCCAATAGCGCCGCACGGTCCATCCAGCGCTCTCGAGCAGCTGCGTGTGCCGCCGGTCCCGTTCCATGTTCCCGGCGATCTTCGGCCCCCAGTAGTGCCCGTTGCGGACGTGCGGGCGCCGGCCATGCTGGGGACATCCATGCCACCAGCACCCATCGATGAATACGGCTAGCCGCGCGCGCGGGAACACGATGTCAGGACGCACTGGCCGATGAGACCCGATCCGGATCGGCAGGTCTACCCGGAACCGGAACCCGGCCCGATGCAACAAGGAACGCACACTACGCTCGGGGCCGGTATCCCTCCGGCGAATCGCAGCCATATTGCGCGAGCGGCCCGCCGAGGTTGGCGGTGGCGAATCCGGAGCTGGAACTGGAGCTTGACCGGGGACTGGCATTGCGAGCGAGTGTGCCAATCCTCGCGGCAGCGTGCTCAGTGCGGCGGACCCTGATGCGTGGACAGGACGTGAGACGCCCGCCCAACCCGTTCGGAGCGCGGGCTCCCTAATAGTCCGGCGTTTGCAAGAGCATGAAGAGCTCCTCCCGTTCGAGCCACGGCGTCGCCGGCTGTGGATCAAGCGGTGGCAGTTGTCGCACGTCCCCACGCGCGTGAGCGTTCGACGATCACTCGGATTTCTTGCGCGCCGAGCGACTCTCACGACTCGCGTAGCGCTAGCAATCGGCGCAAGGACCTGCTCTGATTTACGGTGTCGCAGGACCACGACCAACTCAGGAGAGCCGTGATACGTCCCATCGATAGTCGCGGTCGCACCTTAGGCCCACAGCAGCGCCTTCGCCGCACCGCAGTAGGCGCGATGGCATGTGCCGCCCTCATCCTCGGAGGGGCCCCGAGCAGTGGCCAGGCCTTCTCGCTCTGCGGCAGCAAGATCGCGAGCGCGAAGTGGGCGTACAACTCCGCAGGTCCTGGTTGGACGCTCCACATCAAGCCGACATCGTGCGGGATCAATACAGCGCGGTTCGCCCCGTGGACCAGCTTTAATCAGGCAATCGCTAAGGCGGGCGGATGGAAGCCGAACCCCGGTTCGCTCTACGAACAGTTCAAGTGCCACGCATACCTTGTCGCGCTTCGCAACCCGTCGCATGGATGGAACCTCGACTCATGGCGCCCGCAGGTCTCCTGGGCGATGGAGATCCGGACGCAGTGCAATCCGAATCCGCCAGCGGCTACCGCGCCTGGGCCTAGTGGCAACAACAGCGGCAGCAGCGGCGGGCCCAGCGACAACACCGCTCCGCCTGCACCTCCCCCCGCGTCTGGCCCCATCTTCACGGTGATGAACACGAGCGAGACGCCACCGGATGGCGTTTGGTTCCGGAACAGCCCGCACACGTGGGACACGCAGCGGATCACTGGGCTTGGCGTTTACGCTAACGAGCAGGTCCGCCTCCGCTGCTACGGCTTTGGCGACGCAGTCGGCCGCTACAACAACAGCCTGTGGTACGACGTTGACAACACCACTCGGCCCACGGTCGCTGGCCGAGCCAACAGCGGATGGCTCAACGCGCATTACATCAATGACGGCAAGCTGGCGAATCAAGTCGACGCCGGCGTCCCCCCCTGCTAGGCGGGAACTGTCCAGCGCGAGACCGTGGCCGCCTGCTGAAACGCCGCCCCCGGCCCAGCTGCAGCGGAAGGCCCGCGTGCTGTACGTGACATGGACGTCGTCCGCAAGCGCCATGGTGAGTTTCGCCACGAGGGCTGAGCATCGCTGCGCGTGTTCGAAGACAACACGGCGTGATCCCAGCCGCGCGCGTGGAGGTGGTCCTCGATCCGCCGAACCGGGGACTCAGAGCGAGCCTGCGCAACACGAAGGCGGATGTCTCAGTTGTCTTCCGCTGGGGCGGCACGGGAGCCCCATCGCTTGACCGTCAACGCAAACTTCCGCGGAGCCCAAGGACTGCGGGGCGACGCGGAGCGGGACCCTGGCGGTCCTCGACCGTACCCGGTGCGCTTCTTCATGTAGCTCAGCCCGGACAGAACTCGGGCCGCCCGGCGCGTGGGGAGCTTGCCCGACGCGACGCGACCCCAGCCCCTTGCCTCACCGCTAGGCTCTTCCCTCGTGGAAAGGCGCCCCAACACCCAGACCGTCCAGTGGTTTCTGGAATCGCATGCTTCCGGCCAGCTCGTACTGGATCCACCGTTCCAGCGGCGGACTGTCTGGAGCCCGGCCTATCGGCGCTTCTTCATCGACACGGTTCTCCGCAACTTCCCGAGCCCAGCCGTATTCATCGAGTGGCGCATCCATCCTGGTGAGCCCACGATCTACAACGTCATCGACGGAAAGCAGCGTCTAAGCGCGCTCATCGACTTCACGAGCGGCGAGTTTCACCTGGGCGATCTCTTCGCTAACGAGGGCTATGACAGCCCATACTGGTCCGACCTGGCCCCAGAGCTACAGCGCGGCCTGGTCAATTACGTACTGACAGTCGAGAACATTAGTGACGCATCGGACACTGATCTGCGGGATGCATTCGACCGCCTGAATCGGAACGTCGCACGGCTGGCAGCCCAGGAACTCCGCCACGCCCAGTACCCGGGTGTATTTCTCCAGCGGATGGAGTCCCTTGCTGAGGGGTCGTTCTGGACCGACAAGCGAATCGTGACGCCCGCAAACGTGAGACGGATGCGCGACGTGGAGTTCGTTTCCGAGCTGTTTTTGCTCACGATGCATGGAGTCCTCGACGGAGCGGCGCACGTCTTGGACGAGTACTACGCGCAATACGACGAAGAGATACCTGACGAGGACGAGCACCGAGCAGCCTTCGATGACGTACTTGGGTACATCGAGGAGCTGCCTCTGGATTGGCGCAGAACTCGCTGGCGCAACATGTCGGACTTCTACAGTCTATGGAGCGCGGTGCGAGCCCTCAAGGAGTCCGACGAGCTTCCTGATCGCTCGGAGGCGGCGGCGCGGCTAACGGCATTCTCGGACACACAGGTCGCGATCTTGGAGGCTGAGAGAGCGAGCTCGACGCTTCCAGGAGATGACCGCGATCGCAGCTACTTCTCCAGTGTCCGCCAGGGTGCCAACAAGGACACGAATCGCCAGACGCGTTTGGACGTGCTTGTCGAGGTCCTCCGCGGGTAACTGTGCGCGTTCCGCCTAGCTTTGGGCTGGCTTACCTTGAGGAGTACAAGGTAGCCACTGAACTCAAGAGAATCGCAGGCACGCGGGTCCAAACCACGGTCTGCCAGCCGAACCAGTGGCTATTCGATGACCGCATCAAGCCGGAGGAGAGCGCATTAGCAAAGTTGCAGCTCGGGCCAATTGCTGCGCTGGGCGAGATGCGCGATATGTACGCCACTACGGTAGTGGTGCCGACTCCGACGGAGGTCAGGCCAGCGGTTGATGCCGTCTTATTGCAGCTTCCTGACGCCCGAGAGCAGACCCGTAGACAGGGCGATCCCCAGACCTTCGTTTACGACGACGTACATGTCATTGCTCGTCTTGGTGACACAGCTCCAGGACTGGCGCCGGGCCTCCAGGAGCGGGAGTTCGAAATCCAGATCCGTACGGGCTTGCAGTACGCATGGTGGCGCGCCACGCACGACGTCGTATACAAGGGAGGCGCGCGGACATGGCGGCTTTCCCGTTTAGCGAGCCAGGCGCGGGCGTCCCTAGAAATGCTGGACGCGGTCCTGGCCGACTTGGACGGTGCCGCCGCTCTGCTTCCCGAAGCCGAGCACGACGAGGACCGGTTGTTTGAGCGTGTGGCCGGGTGGCTCGAGCGTTGGCCAGCTGTGCGACGCCCCGTTGACGTGGCGCGCTTCTACGCCTCCGTCGAGGCGCTCGCGACTGCGTCGGGGCGTGGCCTCGACAACCTCGAACGCGTGCTCGACACAGATACGGGGGTCGCCCTAGTTGGAGACGAGGAGGTAACCCCATTCCAAGCGATTCTCGGTGCGCTAGTCCAGGAAGACGGCCCCAACGTGGTCGACAGCCTCCCGCGAGATCCCTTCGTCCTCGTCACGCCGGAACTGACGCGCTCGTGTCCGTCCACCGATGCGATACCAGTCGCTCGCCGAGCCCGGCTCTAGAAGCGACGCAGCGTCAGCCTGCAGCGACAGTGCGTTGCCGCGGCAAGGTTGGCCGAGAATCCGCGGCCGAAAACAGGATCGCGAAGGTCTCGGGCCATACCAGTGTCACGCCGGCTGCCGAGCAGAGTTCGGACCAGGAGCCATCGGACGGTTCCCGTTCTGTGGCGATTACGCGCCTAATGGACCGCCCCTTAGCGCCGAGCAGGTGTGCGTAGCGCAGAACTTGGCCGAGAGCTAACCGCAGTTGCTTCTCTTCGTTCCGATCCGTGAGGCTCTTCACCTCGGCGACGACGATCAAAGCCCCGTCTTCCCAAGCTAGGTCGAAAGCAGGCTCGCCAGGGCGCGGAGAACGGGGCGCCATCCCTGCCTCGGTCACTGCCTGTGCCAGAGCTTCCTGCGTACGAGCGTGGCCCTCAAGGGCGCGATCCACCAGATCCGGATCGACCGAGAACGGCTGCCGGCGGGCTGTCCTCGTGTTCGGGTCTGCGTGCCGGTAATCCGCGCCGAGCTTATGCTCGGCGGCGGCCGGGGCGGGTTCTGCAGAGGTTGGCCGCGTGCGCTGCGCGAGCTCCTGGACCTGCTCGAGCTGCGGTACTAGTCCGACGAGCGCGCGAGGAAACTTCGTCAGGTACCCCTGAAACGCGCGCAGCGGCCTCGTGTCGGAGAGCTGGAAGGGAAAGTACAGCGAGGCGTCGGGATGCGCAGCCCGCAGCTGGTCGTAGAGCTCCCGGATCTGCGGCTCGCATTCCTGGAGCTGTGTGGCTGTCACGGCCTCACGAAGCTCGTACGGTCCGTCGAGTGGATGCCGCCAGCCCGGTCGCCAATACGGATTCACGGGGCCCCGCCCACTCGCCTGACCGTGTGCGCCCCAGCGCACCCGGTCGTGGTACGGCTCGCCCACGGCGCGTGACCAATGCGTGATCGCGTTGTTCGGTCGTGCACGGTAATGCAGGACCACGTCCCCTTCCCGAACTTCTCGGACGAAGGCGTAGCTCCAATAGTGACCGCCCTCCTCGCGCGCGGCCGGTGCGTGGAGATCGACGCCGAGGTCCTGACGGTCGGTGATCTCTAGCCAGAAGATCTCGGCCGGATCACCGTCCCACCACCGCGTCACGGCCTCTTTTGCAGGCATGGTCAACAGCTTGCCAGCGCACCGAGCGAGGAGCAACCGGCGATGGTCCCTGGACCTCGGCGCCGAAAACGCGTTTCAGGCACTAGTGCCTGAACGGAACTCCGATCTGGAGGCATCGACGCCGATCTACGACGAAGGAAAGGCCCACAGGTGCAGGGCTTCTCTTGATGGAGCTAGGGAAACTCGAACCCCCGACCTCCCGGGTGCGATCCGGGCCACGGTGTTACCGCCGGTCCCATTTGCTTGGCACCGCTGCTCTGCGTGGCGCGAAAGCGCCTCCAGCCTCTGACCGCCGTCGACCAGCAACCGTTCGCGCGGGTACCCGTGTGGTACCCGCGACGCCATTGCCCCTGAGGGGGTGCGCAAGCCTCCGCGTGACGCTGGGCCGGAGTCTCACCGGGTCTCAGCGCTCTCAGGCTTCCGGCGAGCCGGAATCCTAGGTGTATCGACCGTATTCGATGGGGATCCGCGTTTCCCCGAGCGCGAAGCTACCGCGCTGTGGGATGCTGATACCAATGGCGACCCAGAACCTGGCATCTGCTTACACGGAGGAGATCCGGGACGAACTCTCATACCTCGGAACATGGTTGCCCGACGATCAAATGCAGCTTGGCGACATGGGGGTTCTCGTCGGGCAACGATTCGTCCGCAGTTCAACGCTCACTGCAGAGCTGGGGCTCGATGTGGGGGGGACGCGGGAACTGGCGCAGGGCGACCTGAAATATCACTCCCGCGACGCCGTAACGGTTTCCTTCAAAGCACAAGGGGTCGCGCCCGATCCCGGCCTTGGCTTGGCTCAAGCCGACGCCGGGGTAGTGGTGCGATTCAGCAGAGCTAACGCCGTCTTATTAGAGATGCGCGGCCGACGCGTCGTCAGTGTTGAGGATCAGCTCACCCTTGGGCGAGGCATCCTCAGAGCGTGGGCAGACGGGAAGTGGGACCCTGAGTGGTGCGTTGTCGTGGAGGCCGTCTCTGGAGACGCCACCACTGTCCTCGTTGCGGCCGAGGCCGACGCCTGTTTCGAGTTGCGCGCCTCCGGACAGATCAGCGCGGTTGACGTGTCACTTGTGGAAGCCGGCGCCGGGTTCCAGCGAGTCGGCAGCCAGAAAGTAGGTATCGACGTAGTTGGTAAGGCTGAGGCGACGCCCCTCCTAAAGGCACTGCGCCTCAAGAAACACTTCTGGACTCGCGACCCAAAGGTTGTGGAAGCGGGGCTGGAAGCACTCCCGCCAGGGGATCCGTTCGGGCAGTCGGATGTCGACGAGGCGCCATTTGACTTGCTCGGAGAGGACTAGATGTCCGGGCGGCGATGCAGTGCATCCAACTCGTCAATCCAAGCGTCGAGCTTGTTATACAGAGGGCCGTAGTCCGTCCCGCTATTGCGAATCTCGTGGGCGTTGATGCCGCTAGTCACGGTCTTGTCCATCGACTGGCCGTACCCTCGAGTCCATGGTCGCCAGTCTTGGCCGCGGCGATCGCGCTCCTCCAGTCGCCACCTGAACAAGCTCGGCCCAGGGACGCCGGTGAAAGGTATCCCTAGCTCTGTCAGCTCGCGAGCAAGGATCCCATTACCGGCCGCCCGCGCGTACCGCACTCGCTCGCCGGCGAGTACCCGGAGGAAGTGAAAGGCGTCAGCCAGCTGGTTAAAGACCGCCACCTCCTTTGGGTGCTTGAAGCCACCGACCGCGATGCGCGTCAAACCACCGCGAGTGTGCAAATGATCTGCCCGGATGCGTTCCAGCGTCAGGCGAGCCAGAAAGCCACCATCACCATGTTCGGCACGCAGCTCGTCTCCTAGGTCTTGCAGAGACTCTCGCGAGCTCACAGCAATACCGCGAACTTGGGCAATCCGACGGAGCTCCCCGGTCAAGGAGTAGGTGCTGAAGCCGCGTTTGTCAGCGAGATAGGAGAGCGCCGTGGACTTACCGGCGAAGCGAAGGCCCGACACGCCGACGATATACCTCACACTGAAAGGGACTACCCACCACAGATCAGCGTCGGCCCCGAGATCAGAGTACTTCGGCTCGAACTGGCCCATATAACGGCCTTTCCCGCCAAACGGCATCAGTTCCCGCCCTCGGTCGTGACTTTCGCCGGTCGCGCCCGAGGCGATGGCACCGGTCTGACCTCGTAGATCGCGAGCTGAGCGATCCGCATCCCTACATAAAGAACGATCGGGATCGTCCCGACATTCGTCAGCTCGAGTGTGATGGTGCCCTGAAAGCGAGGCTGCACTAGGGTTGCTGTTGCAACGATGAGTCCCAACCGCCCCCAGGACGAGCGTCCGATCGCTTCCGCACTGAGGTCATCTGGCAGCGCGACATATTCCAATGTGCGCGCAATCGCAAACTCGTCCGGGTGAAGATAAACCTGGCTTCCGAACGGACGACGCAGATATTGCTGAGACGCACGTGTGCGGGCGTCGAACTCGGCGCGGTCAGCAGGGTCGAAGCCCACCGCGCCTGTCGTGCGCCGGGTAACTATGAGATCCGGGCCCAACCGTACGTCAACGCTGCTGGCGCCGAACTGTTCGACGTCAAGGATGGGCGTGATAGCAAACGTACCGCTCTCTTCTGCAAGCCGGTGGGCGATGGCACGACCCGACAGCATCAAGAGCTTGACCTCCTGTCCAGGGTGCGCAAATGGCCGCTGGCCACGCTCGCTCGGCGGTGGAACTCTGTCAGCTCAACCGTTCCCCGAACCCGGCTAGTGCCGTCCTGCCTTTGGCGGTCCTCAGCGAGCCATTTCTCCCTCAGCGGCTCGACCGGCAACTTCGTGGTCCCCAACACGGAGATGTAACCGCCATTGAGTACAGAGCGCCAATCGAGAGGTTCAGACCACCTCGGGGGCCGGTCCGCCGAGTCTTGATCCCAGGTCACCACATCATGGGGCGACCAGCAGAGCCGCTCGGCAGGTGCCAGCCCGTTGTCCAAACCTTCAATCACAAAACGCAGCTCCGTCGCCAGCAGTGCGGGGTCCAGCGGCGCGTTGCCCAAGACGTCAGCAGGGGACCTGGCCAAATCCTCTGCAAGCGTGTCCAAGGCGATGTCGATCACGGCGGCGTAAGGTTCTTGCTTGATCGTGGCCGCCGCCGACGGTACGGCCTTAATGCGACTGGTGAACGCGGCTTTGACTTGGCTTTGCAGAGGTGGTGCCATGTGCTGAAAAAAGGCGCTGAGTTGCGTCTCGGCACGTGCCAGCCGCCACGCCAAGTGAGGATGGGTATGGCTACCATCGTCATCGGCGCGGTAGAACCATTGGCGCGTGAGCGCAAATTCAAACAGGGCGAGGTAATACGCGGGACCAACAAGGCGCACCGCGAGCAAGTCGCAGGCTAGCTCGGTGAACCAGTAAAGCGCCTTTTCGCGCCGGGCCTTCCAGATGTCCGAGGTCTGAGAGGCGTGTATCCCTTCAGCCGCTTTGTGCGCCTGGGGGTCGGCGTTGCGCCACGCGGCGATGGCCGTCTCAAAGCGCCCCTCGGCTTGTGAGCGCTTCTTCTTGCCGTCGGGCCTACGGAGCGCGAGATGTGCCACCTCGTGAGCAACCAGGAGATGCTGAAGCACGTCACCTTCGGCCACCGCAGGGTATTGCACGTAAAGGAGCGTCGGCAAGCGTTCCAGCTGGTCGACAAATGGCGAGCCGCGGTTAACGAGACTTTGGCGCAGCCCTTCTAGTAGTGACGGACTTAGCGCATAGCCGCGGTTTTCACTGCCGCGAAAGATCAGTTCCGTGTTTGGCGCGATTTGGCGCGCCATACGACCGAAAGCGATGGCCAGGGGGTCAAACGCGCGCCCGTGGGATTTCACGACATAGTGCAACGGCTGGCCTACCAACAGCGCGGTTCGGCGGGCGGCACTCTTGATTTGCCTGAGCTCCCGCTCACGTGCGCCTGCGGCAAGGGACGCGCCTGCCAGCGAGCGCTGGCGGGTCAGGACCTCGCGCAGGGCGTCCTCGATGACCATGCGCAGGGTCTCGAGGAGAAGCTGGGTACCAGCGAGATCGTCCCGATCAGCGTAGGCCGCTATATGACGATCAACGTGCCGCTCTGCGGCGAGAAGCTGCGCTACCGCCCGGTCGAAGACCAGGTCGTCGGACATACGGGCGGGCTCCGAGTTCGGCGCCTAGACGAGGGACGAGTCAGTTGGGGCTTCTAGCTCCGCCTCGTATTCGCCCAGCCCGTCTAGCTGAGCAAGCGCGTCGAGGAACGGTTCCAGCTCGGCGTCGATCCAGACACGATCGCTCTCGGTCAGCGTCCCGTCCGCCAAGCGCTCCACGATTGCGGCAGCCGTCACCATCCATTGGCGCAACGCTTCGGGGGCCACATCACGCTTGACCTTCTGGACCATGTCGTACCGGGCCAGGTCGTCTGAAAGGGAGCGCCCTGCGGTTGGGGATAGGTCGCTGCGCTTGACGATACTACTCGCACCGTTGGCTGATCCAAGCAGCAAATCATCCAAGGAGTTCAGGCTCCGACGGTAAGCGTCCGTGAGTCGTAGAGACCCTTCCCGAAACTGGGAGAGAAGCAGGAGCACGGTATCGGCCAGCGTGGCCGTGTTGGCGTACCGGGCAGCTAGCAGATCACGGTCATCCATCGTCTACTCCTTGGAGGCTATCCGAGAGGACATGATGCCGGCAGCGGAACGACTGCCTGCGGCCTGACGCCTGGCGTTGATCCTCGTCCCAGGTCCGACACGGGAAGGGCGCTGAAGCGTACGGCACGCACGTATCGTGATACCTCGTGCGGACGGAAGGAGATCCGTTGGAGAGCGTGGCCACGGCTCCCATGCTGAAGGAGGCTGAGAGCACGTCGAGTTGGTATCGCAATACCTGTTAGCTGCCACGTAAAGTATCGACGATACTTTGGGGATGGCGCAGCGCACCGATGACGATCCGTTCGCCGATGCCGACCGTCGGCTGATCGCAGCTGCGTGCCGTGGCAAGGTCTCCGCGCTATCCGACATCGCCGCCGCGCTCGGACGCAAAGAGGGCGCGGTCCGCTCGAAGGTGTCTGGCATGGTCGATGCGGGGCTCCTCACCGAGGAGCCGCCTCCGCGGTCGAGAACAAAGACGGGCTTTCGACTTGCTGTCGGGGCAATTCCGTTGCTCGAGGCAGCTGAGCAACGAGCAGTTGATCGGCCCGATCAGGAGCCGGGAAGGGTGGTGGAAAAAGGACAACGTTTGGTCCTGATCGACGGCGAGGACCTGCCTCGCATCGCTCTGGCCCTTCGAGAGCTGTCGGTTGAGCGACATGCGAGATGGATCGCACGGGTCGACGGGCGGCGGAGCCGGCTGCTTGTCGCCCTCGATGACGACGCGGTCCGTGCGGATGAGCTCGAAGCGGCTCTGCACCGCGTGCAGGGAAGCGTTACGCAGGCCAAGATCGACCAATTCTTCAGCCCCCACGCGTTCGCCCAGTGGCTCGATCGCATTAGGTCCGAGAGCGAGTGATGGGTCAACGCGCCTCAGTCGATTTGGGCGCGTTGCGCAAGAGATCGGACGAGGGATCGGACGTCTCCTTTGGTGTGATGCACGCCATCGACACGAGGGGGCTGAGGGGGGAGCGAACACATGTTCGCATACGGGGCAAGCCCGGAAGCGCTGGTCGATGTGAAGCCGATCATCGCTGGCTGTGGTGGGTGCTGCAGACGGAGCCTGCCAGGCTCGATGAGCACAAGGAATCGATCGAGCGCATCGCGATGGTTCGCACAGAGAACGATGCCATTGCGCGGGCCGAGGTACCGCCGTGTTTGAACCGCCGCGTCGGAGACTCATCGATCGAGAAAGGGCGGTTTAGGCCGTGCTTCCCGAATTAGAGCGGTAGGCCCGGGGGGGGCACGCGCACCATCAAGCGAGCTGACCGCTCTAAGCCGGTAATCGCTGACCGTGCCGACCTATGACTAGCGCGACGAGATGGATAGATCCCTGACGTTGAGGTACAGACGTTGGTTTCGTCGAGGCGCCACGGCTCTACGTCGCTCGACTCACCTACGCCGTCGGAGAACCGGGTACGAGGCCTCCACAAACTCTCGCTGGCGCTCAGTCAGGTCGGTATTTGACATCGCGCTCGACGCTATCCTGACCCAGGTCGGTTGGCGACGCTTCGACGGCGGCCTGTTTGGGCATGGCCGGCCCCGCTCGGATGGGGCCGCCGCTACTTCGGTATATCGCGTCCCTGACCGGCCGGACGACCCTTACGCGACTCCCACGCCTCGGAGTAGCCGAATAGCTCCTCGGTCGCCTTGGTCATCGCGGCCAGCAGCTCGTCCAGTGTGGAGAGCGGAATCTGCTCGGGCCGGAGCGGGATCGCGCCGGAGAGCCGTAGGCCGCCGCCGTCAGCGTCCCCATCCCCTTGCCGCACCTGCCACGCGGCGCGGACGTGCTCCGGGGAGAAGTGAACCCAGCTGGATGTCGCCGTGTACACGTCTTCTAACCACGGGTGCGCCGGCGTCGCGAGTTCGATCAAACGACGATCGGTGAGCCTCTGCCCCTCGGCGTCCTTGAACTTCCGGAACTCACCGCCGCCGAGTACGTCGGCCGCAATTTGGTCGGCACGCGGCGCCGTCGCCACGTACGACACGCGCGCGAGGCTGTCGACCTGCATACGCAGGATCGGAGCGGCCACGATGGGTTCCACCCGTCGAAGGCGCTGATGAACCCGTCAACCAGGGAATACGAGCGCGTCATCGCCGCACCGAGAACCAGGTCGATCGTGTAGAGGTTGCCATCGGACGCCGAGAGGAAGCGGCT
The DNA here is from genome assembly GCA_033856025.1 of Solirubrobacteraceae bacterium. Lineage (GTDB taxonomy): Bacteria > Actinomycetota > Thermoleophilia > Solirubrobacterales > Solirubrobacteraceae > AC-38. The sequence continues at coordinate 28,613 of JAWVFQ010000018.1, forward strand.
CACGAGGTCGAGGTGATGGACACGCAGCGCGTCCAGGTAAGCGCGTGGCTCTGCAAGGTCGTCCTCGTAGACGACCGCCGGAGAACCCGGCGGCGGAAGGCGCGGGGTCTGAACTGGGGGCCGGTCTATCATGCCTCAAGGATGGCGCGAGGCGACGTCATCCGCGTGCTTCTTTCAGCCTCCCGTACGTGTCTCGTACGTGCCGCGCCCAAACCGGGTCGTAGGACGCCAAGGAGAGAGGCCGCGAATCCCCGGGCTAAAGGGGAAACAGGCAATGGACCTAGCCGGGCTCGAACGGGCGACTTCCTGGGTGCGATGAGTGCCTGGGCCCACCAGCCCCGGGTGGGCCCGTTCAGGCACTAGTGCCTGAACGAACTGCGGACTCTCGAGGCATCCATGCCGATCCGCCACCAAGAAAACCCCAACACGTGCAGGCCTTCCCCGATATGGAGCTAGGGGGACTCGAACCCCCGACCTCCTGGGTGCGATCCAGGCGCTCTCCCAACTGAGCTATAGCCCCAAGGCGCCCGCGGTGGCGAGACCGCGGGACGCGTCGCAAAGTGTAGTCCCGTCGCCTCCTGACCGAACCCTTGCGTCGCCTCGCTCCTCGCGCAGTACCCTGACCGTGGGCGCCGACCATGAGCTTTCGCAGCCGTCTTACGCTGTTCTTCCTGCTGATCGTGATCGTCCCGATGGTGTCGGTCGCGGTGGTGCTGTTCCGGCTGATCTCGGACAACGAGCGCGGCAAGGCGGATGCGCGGGTCGCGCAGGGCCAGACCGCCGTCATCGGCCTCTACGGCAAGGAGGTCGACCGGGCGGGCGTCGCGGCCGGGCGTGTCGGGCGCGATCAGGTCATGGCCCGCGCGTTGCGGGCGGACGACCAGGCCGCGGCGGCGGCACGGGCCACCCAGCTCCTCGCCGCCCAGCACGCCACTCGGATCGCCGTCACGCGCAACGACCGCACGCTGGTGGAGGTGGGGCGAAACGACGCGGCGGCGCCCGCCACCCGCCAGATCGTCGCCCAGGACGGACGCCCCATCGGCCGCCTGAGCGTGGCGACCACCACCGCGCCCGCCTTCACGCGGCTGGCCCACGAGATCACCGGCCTCGACGTGGCGATCCAGCGCGGCGACCGCACCGTCGCCACCACGCTGCCGGGCGTCGCGAACGCCGCCCTCCCCCGCGTCGGCTCCCTGCGCATCCGAGGCCGCGAGTACCGCGCCGCCTCCTTCACCACCCGCGCCGTCCCGCCCGAGCGCGTGGCCGTCCTCTTCGACACCGAGAACATCAGCTCGGACATCAACTCCGCCCGCCTGCTGGCCGTCGTCATCCTGGCCGTGTTCCTCGCACTGGCCTTCGCCTTCGCAACGGTCGTGTCGCGCAGCCTGCAGGCCCAGATCGGACGCTTTTTGGAGGGCGCGAAGCGGCTGGGTAGCGGGAACTTCTCCACCCCCGTCCCCACCGAGGGCGACGACGAGTTCGCCGCGCTGGGCCAGGAGTTCAACGCGATGGCCGCCGAGCTCGAGCAGCGCCTGGAGGAGCTCAGGCAGGAGCGCGCCCGACTTCAGGAGTCCATTCGCCGCGTCGGTGAGACCTTCGCCTCCAACCTCGACCGCGACGCGCTGCTTCAGATCGTCGTCATGACGGCCGTCGACGCGGTGTCCGCCGGCGCGGGCCGCGCCGCGGCCCGCGACCGGCCCGGCGCGCCGCTGGAGCAGCGCGCCGCCGTGGGCGACGTCCGGGGGCACGGCGAGCCGATCCGCGCTGCCGAGGCGGAGTCCATGGCGACCGGCCGTCCGGCCGAGCGCCGCAACGACGACGTCTCGGTCCTCGTCCACCCGCTGCGCCCGGACGACGGCGCCGTGCAGGGCCTCGTCTCCATCGCGCGCCGCGGCGACGCGTTCAGCCCCGACGAGCGCGAGCTCTTCCACTACCTGGCCGCCCAGGCCAGCGTCTCCATGGAGAACGTCGACCTGCACGAGCTCGTCCAGCGCCAGGCGGTCACCGACGAGCTGACCGGCCTGTTCAACCACCGCCGCTTCCAGGAGGTCGTGGCCTCCGAGGTCGAACGGGCCCGGCGCTTCGAGCAGCCGGTCGGCCTCGTGATGCTCGACATCGACAACTTCAAGTCGGTCAACGACACCTACGGCCACCAGCAGGGCGACGTCGTGCTGCGCGAGGTCTCGGGCGTCCTGCGCGCGAATTCGCGCGACATCGACGAGCCGGCCCGCTACGGCGGGGAGGAGCTGGCGGTGGCGCTCCCCCAGACCGACCTCGAGGGGACCTACCTGCTGGCCGAGCGCGTCCGCACGGCGATCGAGGCCCTGGCGGTCCCCCGCGTGGACGGGCGGGGCACGCTCAGCGTCACCGCCAGCTTCGGAGTCGCCGCCCTCCCCGAGACCGCCGACGACAAGCAGTCGCTGATCGCCGCGGCCGACGCCGCCCTCTACCGGGCCAAGGGCTCGGGCAAGAACCGGACCGAGCGCGCCGTGACGAACACGGCGCCGGCAAAGTAGGCTTGGGAGGCCGCATGGGACTCCTCGACGACGCGATTCGAGAGCACCTGGAGCTCAAGCGACAGCGTGGCGCCGACCCCGCCGAGCTCACGCAGGACGAGCGCGAGGCGCTGGGCCCCGCTGTTCGCCAGTCCGCCGACGCCGCGACCGCCGAGGCCGAGCCGCCCGCGGCGGCCGAGCCCGGGCTCGCCCATGCCGCGGAGCCGGCCGCCTCGGGCGCCGCTCCCGGCGGTGCTCCGGCCTGGGAGGCCGCGCCTGAGACCGCTCCCGCGACCGAGGCGGTCCCGCTGGAACCCGCCGTCCCCGACCCCGAGGCGCCGCCCCACCACGTCCAGGCGCCGGACGAGGGCCTGCTTCCCGACCCCGAGGCGCCGGCGCCCCACGCGACCGAGCCGGCCCCGGCCGACCCGGCCCCGGCGCCGCAGGAGACCGTCGCGTTCGACGCTGACGACATCTTCGCCGAGGACGACGCGCCCGTCCCGGCGGCGGCGCCCGACGAGGCGACCCCCGAGGGCGAGGACGTGCTGGAGGAGACCCCGGAGTTCCTCCAGGAGACACCGGAGCACGACCGGCTCTGGTTCGAGCAGAAGCCGCCCCGGGACTTCGACTTCGACGGCTGAGCGCCCCGCGTGGGCGAGCACCGGCTCACGTGGCTGGACGTCTTCGCGGCCGCGCCGCTCCAGGGCAACCAGCTCGCGGTCGTCCACGACGCCGACGGGCTGGACGAGGCCACCATGCTCGCGTTCACCCGCGAGACGAAGCTCTCGGAGACCGCGTTCGTCCAGACGGCCGGCGATCCCCAGGCCGACTACCGCAACCGCATCTTCGACGCGCGCCAGGAGCTGCGGTTCGCCGGCCACCCGTCTCTGGGCGCGGCCGTCGCGGTGGCCGACGCGCACGGCGAGACGCGGGTCACCTACGTCCAGCAGACCCAGGCGGGACTCCAGCCGATCGACGTGACGCTCGACGGCGACACCGCGGACGCGTCGATGCTCCAGGAGCCGCCGTGGTTCGGGCCCGAGCTCGACACCGCGGAGACGCTCGCCCTGGTCGGCCTGGACCCACAGGACGCCGACCCCGAGCTCCCGATCCAGGCGGTCGGCACCGGAGTGCCGCAGGTCATCGCGCCCGTCCAGGCCGACGCGCTGTCCCGGGCCAGACCCGACTACGACCGGGTGGAGCCGTTCCTGGACCGCTTCGGCGCGGTCGTCCTCTACCTGGCCGCCTGCGACCCCGCGGCGCGGACCGCGCGGGCGCGCGCCTTCGGACATACCCGCGACATGGGGGAGGACCCGGCCACCGGCAGCGCCGCCGGCCCGCTCATGGCCCACCTGCACGCCCGCACGGGCGCGACACGCGTGGACATCGAGCAGGGCGTCGAGATCGGCCGCCCCTCATGCCTGTCCTGCGCGATGGTGGGCGACCGGCCGCGCGTGAGTGGGCGGGTCGCGATCCTCGTGCGAGGCACGCTGCGCCTCTGAAACGCCGACTGGACGGATGTCCAGTCCGGAGCACCAAACCTTCAGCCTCCCTCCCGGGTTGGCGATCAGGACCGTGCGTCGAACTCCGGAGCGGTCCCGGACACCAAGCTTGCCTCGGAGGGCAAGGACGCCGTGGGAGCGCCCCCAAGTGGGGCGCTTCCGCGTTTAACGACTAGACGTACCCGCGCGTGCGGGCGGCCTCGAGCACGCGCTCGATCCCCGTCTCGAACGCGGCCACGCGCAGCGGCACGGGCTCGGCGTCCTTCGCCCGCCCGGCCACCTCGCGGTAGGCGCGGCGCATGACGTTGCCCAGCTTCTCGTTGACCTCGCGCTCGTCCCAGCGGAAGTGCTGGAGGTTCTGGACCCACTCGAAGTAGGAGACGACGACGCCGCCGGCGTTGGCCATGACGTCGGGCACCACGGTGACGCCGCGCTCGATGAGGATCTCGTCCGCCGCCGGGGTGGTCGGGCTGTTCGCACCCTCGATCACCAGCCGGGCGGCCAGGCGGTCGGCGTTGCCCTCGTGGATCATCCCGCCCAGCGCCGCGGGGATGAACACCTCGCACTCGATCTCCAGCAGCTCGTCGGGACCGATCGCCTCCGCGCCCTCGAACTCGGGGACCGAGCCGCCCTGCGCCACGTGCTCGGCCAGCGCGTTCGCGTCGATCCCGGCGTCGCTGCGGATCGCCCCGTCGGCGTCCGACGCGCCGACCAGCTTCGCGCCGAGCTGCTGCATGATCCGCGCCGCCCACGAGCCGACGTTCCCGTAGCCCTGGACGACGAAGCGCGTGTCGCCGGGGCTGATCCCCAGCGCGGGCGCGGCCTCGCGGTACATGTAGACGACGCCGCGCCCCGTCGCCGCCTCGCGGCCGTGGGAGCCCTCCAGCGCGATCGGCTTGCCGGTCACGCAGGCCGGCGTGTGGCCGTGGAGCTTGCCGTACTCGTCCATCATCCAGGCCATCACCTGGGCGTTCGTGCCCACGTCGGGCGCCGGGATGTCGCGGCTCGGCCCCAGGACCTTCTCGATCTTGTCCATGAACGAGCGTGTGATCCGCTGCAGCTCGTCGAGCTCGAGCTCGCGCGGGTTGCAGTTCACACCGCCCTTCGCCCCGCCGAACGGGATGTTCACGATCGCGGTCTTCCACGTCATGAGCGAGGCGAGCGCCCGGACCTCGTCGAGGTCGACCTCGGGGTGGAAGCGCACGCCGCCCTTGTACGGGCCGCGCGCGCCGTTGTGCTGGACGCGGTAGCCGGAGAAGACGTGGATCCGCCCGTCCCCGAGCTTGACCGGGATCTGCACCTGGACCTCGCGATACGCCGAGCGCAGGACCGCGCGCAGGTCGTCGGCCAGCTCCATCCGGTCGGCCGCCACGTCGAAGTAGTGGTTGACGATCTCCCAGTTGGAGACCTCGGCCCGCGGGGACTCGTCGGTCTGCTCGGCTGTCGACATGGGCGCCCGGTACGCTCGCGGGCGTGTACCACACCCTACTCTTCCTCCACGTGCTCGCCGCGTTCCTGCTGGGCGCGGCCGCGGTCATGTCGAGCGCGATCGTGCTGGCCGGGCAGCACGCCGGGCGCACGCTGTTCGTGGCCGACCGGCTGGAGGACGTGGGCGCGACGGGGACGCTCGTGCTCGGCGTCTGGCTGGCGCTCTACGTCGACGGCTACTCGATCACCGACGGGTGGATCCTGGGCGCGATCGTCCTGTGGGCGCTGGCGGCGACCATGACTCTCCTGTCACGGCCCGGGTTTCACGACGGCGCCGTGACCGGTCGCGCCAAACTCATGCACTGGACGCGGACGCTGCTGATCGTGGGGATCCTCGCGCTCATGGTGTGGAAGCCGGGGGCGTGACGGTGCTGGCGGCGATCCGGCCGGACGCGTGGGACCTCCCGCTGTTCCTGCACATCCTCGGCGCGATCACGCTGGTCGGCGGCCTGATCCTCGCGGGGACCGCGCTGGCCGGCGCCTGGTCGGGGGCCGCGCCCGCCGCGTCGCGGCTCGGCTATCGCGCGCTGCTGCTGGCGGCCCTGCCCGGGTGGATCGTCATGCGCGGCGCCGCGCAGTGGATCGCCGACAAGGAGGGCTACACCGCGGACAAGGTGAAGACCCCCAGCTGGGTCGACATCGGCTTCATCACGTCCGAGCCCGGGCTGCTGTTCCTGATCGCCGCGACGGTCCTCGCCGCGATGGCGTCCCGCCGCGCGCCCGAGGGCGGTGGGCGCGGCCAGGGCCGGGCCGCAGCCGTCCTCGTCGGGCTGCTGATCCTCGCCTACTGCTTCACGATGTGGGCGATGACGACGAAGCCCGTCTAGACCGGCGCGTCCGCTCCGCGGACGGCGTGTAGGCTCCGGGCGGAGCGACGGTGAGCACACGGGAAGGCCTTCAGGACGGAGCGAACGAGGCGGCGCCGCCGGCGCTGCAGCGCATGCGCGTGGCCATGACGCTGGGGATCGCGGGGGTGATCCTCCTGCTTGGCGTCTTCGCCTATTTCCTGCTGGACGCCCAGCGCCAGGAGCGCCGCGACGTCGAGCATCGCTTCCGCGACGTGGCCCAGGTCTCCGCCGCGCTCACCAACGGCCTGTTCGACGTGTCGCAGAGCAGCGCGGTCCAGCAGGCGGCCATGCAGTTCGGCGGTCCGCGCGTCGACCCGGCGCGGCTGAACGCGGTCGCGCGCCAGGGGCGGTCCCCCTACGTCGAGATCTACGACGCCACCGGTCGCCGGCTGGGCGCCAGCTCGGGGGCTCCGCCCGACCCTGCGTTGCGCCCGGCGGCGCGCCGCGCGCTGCGGACCGGCCGCGCCGAGCTCTCCGACGTCATCGGGTCGGGTCCTCGCGGGGTGGTCGAGTGGGCGATCCCGTACCGGGGCCTGTCCGGGCGGCGAATGCAGGTCAGCGCGATCTCGCTGAGCACGCTGGGGTCCTTCCTGGCCGGGTTCCTGCGCCGCGTCCCGAACTTCGCCGACGCGGAGTCGCTCGTCGTGGACTCGCGCGGCGTGGTCCTCGGCGGCGCGCACCTGCGCACGGCGCTGGGCCGGCCGCTGTCCGACGCGGCGCTGCGCGACGCGTTGCGCAAGCGAGCGCACGGCCCCTACGACTCGGGCCGCTGGTTCGCCGCGACGAAGATCAGCGGCTCGCCGTGGAAGGTGGCGTTGGCGACGAGCCAGGACCGCCTGTACTCGAGCGTCAACGGCACGCGGCGCACGGTGCCGTGGCTGCTGTTCGCGGCGTTCGCGCTGACCGCGCTCATCGGCCTGGCGCTGCTGCGCCGGGCGGCCCTGGCGGCGGCCGAGCTCCAGCGCAAGCAGCTGAGCGAGCGCCACGCCGTGGAGATCAACGACAACATCATCCAGGGACTGGCGCTGGCCTCGTACGAGCTCGAGCGCGGGGAGCGGATGGCCGGGTCCTCGCAGGTGGCCGAGACGCTGCGCGAGGCACAGCGACTGGTCAGCGAGCTGCTCGGCCAGGGCGAGGTCCAGCCGGGCCAGCTGCGCCGTGGCGTGGCGGCACGGACCGACCCGCCGGGCTCGCGTGAGGATCCGCCCGACCCGCCCTCCTCCGAGGGGGGGACGCCGTGACCATCACGGTCGTCGTCTGCGACGACGTGCCCGGAATGCGCCGCCTGGCGCGGATCGTCCTGGAGGAGGAGGGCGACGTGTCGGTGATCGGCGAGGCCGCCGACGGCCGCGAGGCGATCCAGGAGATCAGCCGCCTCCAGCCCGACGTCGTCGTCCTGGACCTGTCCATGCCCGAGCTGGACGGCCTCGAGGCGATCCCGGTGATCCACCAGGTCGCCCCGCGCGCCCAGATCGTCGTCTTCTCCGGCTTCGAGGAGGAGAAGCTCGCTGACGCCGCCCTGCGCCGCAAGGCCAGCCGCTACGTCCGCAAGGGCGCCCCGCTCGACGAGCTGCGCACCGCCGTCCGCGCGGTCGCCCCGGCCGTCGGCTAGGCGCCGAGCGCCAGCTCCTCGCGGTCCCGTCCGTCCACGAAGCCGGCGCTGTGTTCGGGCGGTCCGGCCAGGAGGTCGACCAGCCCGCTCGCGATGTCCCGCGGGTCCTCGTCGAGCAGGTCGAACACGAAGAGCGCCTCGGTCACGCCGGCCTCCAGCTTCGTCTGGTCGCAGTCACGGCAGTTCCAGTAGCGGCAGATCGCCTTCTCGTCGTCCACGTAGGCGACCTCGCCTTTGCGCGTGCGCTCGGGCTCGGCGCGCGGCTGGCCCAGCGGCGTGAACCGCAGCCCCTTACCGGGAACGGTGAGCCGCAGCGCCCCCGAGATCCCCTCCGGCCGGTACCCCGCCATCGGTACGCCGCGGGCCAGCGAGTACCAGCAGTACAGCTCCACCAGCGGGACCGGAGCCGGGACCCCGCCCCGCTCCTCATAGCCGTTCAGGAGCACCTCCACCGACGACCGGTACTTCGGCTTCGCGCCCATCGCCGCGTAAACGTCCCGCCACGCCGCCCCGGCGCGCCGCGCCGCCTCCGTCCCCCCGTCCGCGGCCACCCGCGCCCGAAGCTCGTCCACCGCCCCCTCCCGCGGCGCCAGCGCATCCTCACCCCACACGAGCACCGCCGAGGTCACATGTCCCGGAAACCGCTCCGCCACGAGGCGGTCGTGAAGGATCGTCACAGCGTGTGGCATTGGCACTTGCGGTCAGAACGTACTGACCATGCAAGGTTTGCGGATAGCGTTGAGGCATGCGTGACTGGCGGACTCTTGGGGTCCCGAGCCCAACCCGCGATGGAAGCGAAGTCGAGCAGCTTCAGTTCGTGCGCGACCTCAGCGTCCGGTCGCTGCTCTTCATGGGCCCCATCATGGGCGTGCTGTTCATCCTGCTCAGCTTGCCCGTCGCGGCGTTCGTCGTCCTCGCGGTCGCCTACCTGCTCCAGGCGATTTCGATCGCACGGCTCACACAGCGGCTGCGTCGAGCGCGGAGACGACCTACAGAGAACTGAAGTCGCCGAACGACCGAGGTGGAGCCAGCCGGGCTCGAACCGGCGACCTTTCGGATGCAAACCGAACGCTCTCCCAACTGAGCTATGGCCCCGTTCTTCGAGTGTACCGGCGCAATCGGGGCCTTCAGATCGCTGCATAATCCGCGGCCACGCGGATCCCGCGGCGCTGGCCGTTGCGCGCGGGGGTCAGGCGCAGGGTGATGGTGTTGAGGCCGGTGCCGAGCTCCGCCGCCGGGACGTAGTAGCAGCGGGTGGTCGTCGCGGCGTACACCGCGAGCCAGTCGATCGTCGCCGCGGTGTAGCGCTTCACGGCGCGGACGCGGCCCGCCGTCAGGCTGAGGCTGCGGGCCGAAACCTCGATGCGCTCGCCGTCGGAGCGCGCGTGCTTGACCTGGACTCGCTCGAGCGCTCCAGCGCGATCGACGATCAGGTCGTAGTCGCTGTCCTCGCCCCATGGGAGGGCAATCCGGTGACCCTGACGGACGAGGTCGACGGCGACGATGAGCTCGGCAAGGTCGCCCTTTTGCTTCAGTGGCGCGATTGCTCCACGTTAGACCCGGGCAAGGCGGGGGACGCGCAGCTGCGCAGAGTTGTGACGAGGCAGGGGATACTTGTCGCGATGAGCCTTCCTGACCCCCGGCCGGACGAGACCGTTGTGGTGACCGGTGCTTCGGCGGGCATTGGGGCGGAGCTGGCGCGGATCCTTGCGGAGCGGGGGCACGGGCTCACGCTGGTGGCGCGGCGGCGCGATCGGTTGGAGGAGCTGGCCGGGGAGCTGCGCGGTGCGCATGGCGTCGTCGTCGACGTTCATGACGTCGACCTCACCGACGATGCGGCGCGCGAGGAGCTGATCGCGACGATCGGTGGCGCGCGGCGCGACGTCGCCGGGCTGTGCAACAACGCCGGCTATGGCTCCTTCGGTCGCTTCTGGGAGCTGCCGCGCGAGCGCGAGGCCGACATGGTCAAGCTCAACTGCCTCGTCATGGCCGACCTGACGAGCGCGTTCCTTCCCGGAATGGTCCAGCGGGGGGAGGGCGCCGTCCTCCAGCTCGGCTCGCTCGCCGGCTACCAGCCCACGCCCTGGAACGCCACGTACTCCGCGACCAAGGCGTTCGTCCAGTCATTCTCCGAATCCGTGGCCGGCGAGCTGCACGGGACCGGCGTCTCGCTCACCGTCCTGTGCCCCGGGCCCGTCTCGACCGAGTTCGGCGCCGAGGCCGGCGTCGAGGACCTCGAGGCCGGCCTGCCCGGCTTCCTCAAGCAGGGACCGCGCGAGGTCGCGCAGTCCGGCGTGGACGGGATGGTCCGTGGCAAGCGCGTCGTGTTCCCCGGCCTCCCGCACCGCTTCGTCGCCCAGGCCGGGCGGGTGACTCCGCGCACGGCCCTGCTCCCGATCGCCAACCGGATCGGGAAGCGGACCTTCGGGCGCAGCCGCGGCTAGGCCGCCGCGCCCGACGCCGCCAGCAGCTCGCCGGCCACGCGGTCCGTCGCGGCCCCGGCGCCCCCGAGCAGCCGCCGCGACAGCTGCGCCCGGCGGAAGTAGTACGGGGCGTCGTGCTCCCACGTCGCCCCGATCCCCCCGTGCACGGAGATCAGCTCGCGCGACGCGAAGTCCAGCGCGCTCCCCGCGGCCACCCGGACGGCGGACGCGGCCAGCGGGAACTCCGACGGCGCGTCCTGGCGCGCCCAGCCCGCGTAGTACATGAGCGAGCGCGCGTTCTCCAGCCGGCGCAGCACCTCCACGAGCGCGTGCTTGACCGCCTGGTAGGAGCCGATCGCCCGGCCGAACGTGAAGCGCTCCTTGGCGTACTCCACGGACACCTCCAGCGCTCGCTCCACCGCGCCCAGCGACTCGGCCGCCAGCAGGCCCTGGGCCAGGTACCACGCGGCGGAGAGCTCCGTGTCGGCCGCGGCCAGCACCGTGCCGGAGGCGCCCTCGAACCGCACGTGCCCGAGCAGGCGCGTCGCGTCGTAGCGCACGACCGGCTCGATCGACACACCCGGGTCGTCGGCCTCGACGAGCACCGCCCGCGGCGCCCCGTCGCCGTCCACCGTCGCCACCACCAGCACGTCGGCGCCCGGGGCGTCCGGGACCCAGAAGGCCTCGCCGGTCACCGTGGCGCTGTCGCCGTCCACCTCGGTCCGTGGCGCGGGCAGACGGGCATGGCCGCGCTCGGCGTCGACCGTCCAGCCCTCGGTCAGGTCGCCCGGCGGCTGCGCGCCCACGAAGGCCGCGCGGCGCTCGCCCTCGGCCAGCGGCGAGAGCACGTCCTCGCCCACCCCCGCGGCGTCCAGCACGGCCGTCGCCGGGACGTGCCCGAGCAGCGGCACCGTCGCCAGCACGCGCCCGCACTCCGCCAGGACCAGCATCGCGTCGAGCCCGCCCAGCCCCGCGCCGCCACTCGACTCGGACACCAGCAGACCCGGCCAGCCGACCTCACGCGCGGCGTCCCACAGGTCCAGCCGCTCGCCGCCGTCCAGCGCGTCGCGCGCGGCCTCGACCGTCTTGTGGCGCGCCAGCGTCCCGCGCGCCGCCTCCTGCAGTGCCCGCTGCTCGTCGGAGAGCTCGAAGTTCATGCGCTCGCCCCCGCCGCCTCGCGCTCCTTGGCCCGCAGCTCGCTGAACGGGATCCCCTTGTCCAGCCGCGGCTCGGGCGGCAGGCCCAGGACCCGCTCGCCGACCGTGTTGCGCAGGATCTCCTCGGTCCCCCCGGCCGACTTCAGGCCGGGCAGGAACGAGATCAGGTAGTGCCACTCGTCCTCGGTGTCCAGCGCGTCCGGCCCCACCACGTCGGCGATCAGGTCGCCCGCCGCGATGGCGGCGTTGACCACGGTGACCTTCCCCAGGCCCGCCTCGGGCCCCGGGATCTGCCCCTTCTGCAGCGCGGTGAGGATCCGGTAGCCGGTGAAGCGCAGCGCCAGCAGGTCGGTGGCCAGCTCCCCGAAGCGCTGACGCACCTCGGGGTCGCGCGCCGCCGCCGGATCGGACCCGATGGCCCGGGCGAAGCGGTCGGCGCGGTAGCCCATCCCCTCGGACCCGCCGCCGATCGTCAGGCGCTCGAACATCAGCGTGGTCAGCGCCGTGCCCCAGCCGCCGTTGACCGGCCCGACGACGTGCTCGGAGTCGAGCGCCACATCGTCGAAGAAGACCTCGTTGAACTCGGCGTCGCCGGTGATCTGGCGCAGCCCGCGCACGGTGACGCCCTCGGCGTCCATGGGGACGATGAACATGGTCAGGCCCTTGTGCTTGTGCTGCTCGGGATCGGTGCGCGCCAGCAGCAGCCCGAACGACGCGAACTGCGCGTTGGTCGTCCACACCTTCTGCCCGTTGAGGACCCACCCGCCGTCGGACTCCTTGGCGCGCGACTGGATCCCGGCCAGGTCGGACCCCGCGGCCGGCTCGGAGAACAGCTGGCACCACACCTCGTCGCCGTGCAGCATCGCCGCCAGGTAGCGCTGCTTCTGCTCCTCGGTGCCGTGGGCGATGATCGTCGGGCCGAGCATCCCCACGCCGATCGTGTCGAGGATCCCCGGGACGCCCGCGCGGCCGATCTCCTGGTTGACGATGACCTGCTCGAGCGGCCCGAGACCCTGGCCCCCGTACTCCTTGGGCCAGGTGATGCCGGTGAGGCCCGCCTCGGCGAGCTTGCCCTGCCAGGCGCGGTGGGCCGCGATGGCCTCCTCCTCGTCCTGGATCGCTCCCTCGCCCTGGAGGACGGGCGCCTCGCCCTTGTGCTCCTCCAGCCACGCGCGCGCCTTGGCGCGATACTCGGCCTGCTCCGGCGTGTCGTTCAGGTCCACCTGCGCTCCCTCCTGGCTGACTGGCCAATCAACCGCGCAAGCCTACCGCCTGGTCGACGCGCTCGATTCACCCCTCCAGGCGCCGGGAGCTAGGCGACCGGCGCGGCCCGGCCCGGCTTGCCGAAGCGCAGCAGCGCGCGCCAGCGCTCCTCCGGCAGGTCGGCGGGCTCGGTGGACTCCACGAATCCGATGACCTCCTCCAGGAAGCGGCCCGGGTTCTCACGGTGGGGGAAGTGCTTGACCCCGGGGAAGGTGACGAGCTTGCTGCCGGGCGCCTCGGCCGCCGCCGCGGCGCCGTGGGCGGCGGGGATGATCGGGTCGCGCTCGCCCCAGAGGATCAGCATCGGCATCTCGGCCGCCAGGTACAGGCGGTCCAGCGCGCTGACGCGCTGGCCGGACGGGTCGATGACCGTGCGCAGCGTGTGGATGAAGGCGGCGCGCGCCTCGACGTCGCACAGCGAGGCGTAGCCGCGCCACATTTCCTCGAGGTCGGGCCCGGCGCGCAGGCCGAACCGGCTCAGGAGGCCGCCGATCGCGTCGCCCACCGTGGCCACGCCGGGGGCGGTGATGAGCGGCATCACGAACTCGGAGCCCGGGAGCGTGGCCGCCCGCAGCAGCAGGTGCACGTCGCGGCCCAGCCCGCCGCTGGAGACCAGCACCAGGCGCTCGCAGCGCTCGGGGAACTGGTAGGCGAACTGCATGGCCACACCGCCGCCCAGGGAGTGGCCGACGACCGTCGCGCGCTCGTGGCCCAGCGCGCCCAGCAGGTCGCGGATGCCCGAGGCGTAGGCGCCGAGCGAGTAGTCACCCACGGGCTTGGCGGAGCGGCCGTGGCCGAGGAGGTCGGGGGCGACGACCGTGTAGTGCTCGGCCAGCGCGGGCATCACGTCGGCCCAGGTCTGGGAGCTGCCGGTGATGCCGTGGATCAGCACCAGGACCTGCTCGCCGTCGCCGGCGGTGCGGTAGGTCACGTCGTGGCCGTGCAGGTTGATGCTGCGCTCTGGCATGCGGCTCCTCGGATTCGTCTGGCCGTGAGCGTTGAGTTACCCCGGCCCCCCGGGCGGGTCACGCGGGAGTCGTGTGCGTGCGGGCACGCAGCGCGGCGAAACCGGCGTCGAGCAGGCGCTGTGCCTGCCCTCCGGGGTCGGGCGAGTGCAGCAGCACCACGCCGAGGTGACGGCCGAAGCGCCGCGCGGTCCCCACGAAGCACAGGCCCGCGGCGTCGGTGTAGCCCGTCTTGACGCCGGTCGTCCCGGGATAGCCGGCGCGCAGGAGCGGGTTGTGGCTGGACATGTACAGCTGTCCCGGCTTCCACACCGTGCGCGTCCCGCGGCGCACCTTGGCGGTGTGGGGCAGCGGGGAGCGAAAGCCGGCGCTGCGGGTCCGGACCACCTGGGCGAGGCGGGGGCGGGTCAGGATCTCGTGGGCCAGGACGGCCAGGTCGCGCGGACAGGCGGTGTTGCCGCGGTCCTCGTAGCCGTCGGGCGAGGAGAACGACGAGCAGCGCAGACCCAGCTGGCGGCCGCGCGCGTTCATCGTCGCCACGAACGCCGGCACGCTGCCCCCGACGTGGTCGGCCAGCGCGACCGCGGCGTCGTTCCCGGAGGGCAGGAGCAGGCCGTACATCAGCAGCCGCAGGGGCACGCGGCGGTGCGGCGGGAGCAGCCCGACGGCCGAGCCGGGCTCGGCCTTGGCGTCGGCCCCGATGAGCACGCGCTCGGACCAGCTCGCGCGCTCCTCCACGACGATCGCGGTCATCATCTTGGCCAGGCTGGCGATGGGCCGCCGGACCCCGGGGTTCAGGGCCCACAGCACCTGCCCCGTGTCCACGTCCCACACGAGCGCGCCGCGGGGGGCGTGCTTGAAGCGCGGGCGCAGCCGAACCGGCGCCGGCGTGCCGGCGTAGGGCCCCGGCGCCGCGGGCGCGGCGGCGGGCACCGGCGCGGGGGCGGCGATGGGGGCGTGAGGCACGCTCAGCCCGCTGGCTCCGGAGGAACCCGCGCCCACGTCGTAGACCCGCACGATGATCGCGCCGCTGGCGATCAGGACGGCGAGCACGAACGCGGTGTATCGGACCGTCACCTCATTCCGGAGGATGCCGCAGCGCCCCGACGATGCCAAAGCCGAAGAGCGCCAGCACCAGCACCGACAGCACCGTCAGGATGCTCACACCGTCCGCGACCGCCACCTGGATCGTCAGCACCCCGAGCGTGATCGTGAACAGCAGGACGACTCCGAGGATGACCTGCCGGGTGTCCATCAGAAGACCGGCCGCGGCGACGGGGGCGGCCGGCGCCGGCGGGCGAACATCCGGATCGTCACCAGCCCGAACACGAACCCGCCGACGTGCGCCCAATACGCCACGCCGCCCGCGCCGCCCAGCGGGTCGCTCAGGTCGCGCGCGGCGAAGAACGCCTGCTGCACGAACCACAGCCCGAGCATGAAGATCGCCGGGATCTCGATGATCGTCACGAAGAAGATGATGAACACCAGCGTGAGCACGCGCGCCCGGGGGTGCAGCACGATGTACGCGCCCAGGACGCCGGCCACCGCGCCGGAGGCGCCGATCGTGGGGACGGCGGCGTTGGGATCGAAGGCCACCTGTCCCGCCAGCGCCGCGACGCCGGCCAGCAGGTAGAAGAGCAGGAACCGGACCGGGCCCATGGAGTCCTCGACGTTGTTGCCGAAGATCCACAGGAAGAGCATGTTGCCGCCGATGTGGAGGAACCCGCCGTGCATGAACATCGAGGTCAGGACGGTGAGCAGCGCGGGCGGGTCCCCGGCGTGGGGGATGTGGCCGCAGGCGAGCTGCGAGCCGGCGATCACGCAGTCCTGGCCGGGATGGGTGAGCTCGTAGGGGATCGCCCCGTACTCGACGACCTTGGCCTGGCCCACGCCGTCGAACCCGGTGGGGTGCTGCCAGAGGAGGAACACCACCACGTTGACCGCGATGAGCGCGAGGGTGACCAGCGGGAAGCGCTCGGTCGGGATGTTGTCCTTGAGCGGGAACACGCCGAGGGGCGGGGACTATGGCAGCCGCCGGGAATGAAGTGGCGGCCTTGCGGGCATCATCGAAACCATGAGTCCCTGGGTCATCGCCGCGGTCTCGGCGGGCATCGTCGTCTTCGCCTGGTGGGCGAGCCGGGCGCTGCGCGAGCGTCCGCACGTGCCCGAGCGCGTGGACCTCGCCGACTTCGGGCTCGAGCGCGTGCCGGGGAACGCCGCGCTCGTGTTCACCGCGCCGTACTCGTTGGCCTGTGGCGCCTGGATCGAGGCGCTGGAGACCGTCGGCACTCCGTACGTCCAGGTGGACGTCCAGCGCACGCCCGACCTGGCCGACCGCTATCGCGTCAGCCGCACCCCGCTCGTGCTCGCCGTCCGCCGCGACACCGGCGAGGTCGCGGCCGCCTACGGCGACCAGCCGAGCCCGGCCGACGTGTCGCACATCTCCGCGCTGGTCGCGGCGTAGAGCGGAGCCCTACCCGGGCGTGCCGCCGCCCGTGCCGCCCCGGCGGCGTGGTGGCGCTGTGCCCGGCGGGCGCAGGATCGTGGTGAACCCGGCGGCGCCGAGGCCGAGCGTCACGGTGAGGCGCCCGGACGCGCGCAGCCGGGTCAGCGCCGCCCGGACGATCCGCACGCGCGCCGTGGCATGCCCGCCGCGGCGCAGCCGGACGAGCCCGCTCGGGCGGGCCAGGAACAGGCCGCCGAGGCGCAGTGTCGCCCGGCCGGCGAAGGCGCGGCCGTGGCGGGGGTCGCGCAGCCGGACGGCCACGGTCCCGTCGCGCGCGACGGCGAGCGGCAGCGCCACGGAGACCTCCCAGCCGCCCGGCCCGCTGACGACCGCGCGCTCGCAGTCGGTCCCGACGCGGTCGGCGGGGCGGGCGAGGCCGACGGTGTCGCGGCCCGACCCGCAGCCGGTGCGGTCGGTGGCGTCGCGGGACTCGCCGAGGTCGAGGAGGTCCTGGCCCGAGCCGGCCAGCGTCAGGTCGGGTCCCTCGCCGCCCGTCAGCGTGTCGCCGCCGGCCCGGCCCTCGAGTACGTCGGCCCCTCCGAGTCCGTACAGGCGGTTCGGCCCGCGGTCGCCCCGCAGCATGTCGTCCCCGCCGCCGCCCTCCACGTCCTCGACGCCTCGGAGCCGGTCGCCGTCGGCGCCCCGGCTCCTAGCCAGGTCCACCCGCACCCCACCGGGCCGCGCCGCATAGCTCACCCGGTCACGGCCTACGCCTCCGTCTAGGGCGTCGGCAACGCGGTCGTCGTCGGCCAGTGTGTCGTCGCCCGCGCCGCCCGCGAGCGCGTCCTGTCCCGGGCCGCCGTCCAACTCGTCTGACGCGTCGCCGCCCCGGAGGCGGTCGGCGCCGGCGCCGCCGTGCAAGACGGTGGGCGTCTCCCGGCCCAGCCGGCTCGTTCCCTCGTCCGCGCCGTCTCCGAGCTCCACGTCGACGCGCATCGGAAAGCTGCAGAGGACGGTGTGGTCGTCCACGGTCACGCAACCCGCCCCGGGCCGGACCGGCGCGTTCGCGTCGCGGACGCCGACCCCGTCGGCCGCGGCCGAGACCAAGACGCGGTTGGCCTCCCCGGGTGCCGCGTCGAAGCGCAGGGTTCCCGCCGACGTGCTCGCCGTGGCCGCGCTCGCGCTCGCCGGCACGACGAGCAGCGCCGCCGCCGCGAACGCCGCGGGGGCGCGCCTCACGCTCCGGCGGCCAGCGGCCCGACTCCGGCGCGCGCCTGGGGGACGTGCTCGTCGGCGTGGTAGGAGGACCGCACGAGCGGTCCCGCCGCGACGTTCTCGAAGCCCAGCTCCAGCGCCGCCCGCTCCAGTGCCGCGAACTCGTCGGGGTGCCAGTAGCGGACCACCGGCAGGTGGCGCTCGGTGGGGCGCAGGTACTGGCCGACGGTGAGCACCTGGACACCGTGCTCGCGCAGGATCCCGAACGCGTCCACCAGCTCCTCGTGCGTCTCGCCCAGCCCCACCATCAGGCCCGACTTCGTGACGACCTCGCCCTCGCCCATCTCGCGCGCGTTGCGCAGCACGCGGCAGGAGCGCGCGAACGCCGACCCCCGCCGCGCCACCGGATACAGCCGCGGCACGACCTCGACGTTGTGGTTGAACACGTCCGGGCGCTCGGCCACGACCTTGGCCAGGGGCATCTCCGCGCCGCGGAAGTCCGGCGTCAGCACCTCGACCTGGCAGCCCGGCGCCTGCCGGCGGATCTGGCGGATCACCCCGACGAACGCGCTCGCACCGTAGTCGGGCAGGTCGTCGCGGTCCACGCTGGTGATGACCGCGTGGCGCAGCCCCATCTGCGCCACCTGGCGGGCCACCCGCGCGGGCTCGAGCGGGTCGTGGAAGTTCGGCCGTCCGGTCTTGACGTTGCAGAAGCCGCAGCGCCGCGTGCACGTGTCGCCGAGGATCATGAAGGTTGCGGTCCCGCGCTCCCAGCACTCGCCGATGTTGGGGCAGGCCGCCTCCTGGCAGACCGTGTGCAGCCCGTCGTCCTCGATGCGCGCCTTGAGCTCGCGAAAGCGCTGGCCGCCCGGCGCGGGGACCTTCAGCCACGGCGGCTTGCGCTCGCGGAACGGCCGTACGTCGGGACCGAGGACCTCGAGCACGTCCATGCCGCCGGGGTTGGAGCGCGAGCGCGTCGCCATCAGGCAGAGGGTACCCCGGCGCCCTCCAGCTCCCCGGGCGAGACCGCCCGCGCCGGGCGGTCCCAGGCCGCGGCGAAGCACTGCGCCATGAGCGCCCGGAACGCCGGCATCGCGCCCGGCGCGGGGTCGCGGCGCTCCTTCGACACCGACGTCATCCGCACGCCCTCCAGCCCGCACGGGACGATCCACTCGAACGGCTGCAGGTCGTTCTCCACGTTGACCGCGAACCCGTGCGTGCTCACGCCGCGCTGTACGTGCACGCCGATCGAGGCGATCTTGCGCTCCTCCACCCACACCCCGGTGAAGTCGGCGCCCTCGTCGGTGCGCGTCCGCGCCGTGACGCCGGACTCGGCCAGGGCCGCCACGACCGCGGCCTCGAGCCGGCGGACGTGGGCCACGACGTCGTCCACGCGCACGATCGGGTAGCCGACCAGCTGCCCGGGCCCGTGGTAGGTGACACGCCCGC
This sequence comes from Solirubrobacteraceae bacterium, assembly GCA_033856025.1. Classification (GTDB taxonomy): domain Bacteria; phylum Actinomycetota; class Thermoleophilia; order Solirubrobacterales; family Solirubrobacteraceae; genus AC-38. The sequence continues at coordinate 47,476 of JAWVFQ010000018.1, forward strand.
CGCGGTCGACGTCGACCACGTCGATTCCCTGGGACAGGTACCAGTCCTCGCCCATCGGCAGCTCACCCGGCCCGGTGCGCCGCCCGCGCGTGTACACGGGCGGGTGCTCGACGAGCAGCAGGACGTCCTCCACCTCGCCGGCCTGGCGGCGGGCGCGGAGGCGCTCCTGGAGCCCGTAGGCCTCGCGGTAGGGGACGGTGCCCAGCTCGCACACGAGCAGCTCGCTCATCGAGGTCACGATACTCCGGGGCATGGCGCTGACCCGACTGCGCTGGCGGATGCGCGGAGCCTGGATGTGGCCCGCCTTCGGCGCGTTCACGCTGCTGGACGGCCTGCTCATCCACGCGCGCCCGCTGGACGGCGACGCCACCGGGCTGCTCCCGGCGCTGATCCTGGCCGCCGTGTTCAACCTGATCGCGGTGGCCGTGCTGGGACGGATGGGGGGTTGGGTGCTGCGCCGCCGCCGCCGCGACCTCCCGGCCATCGTGGCGCACGACTACGCGGGGACGGCGTGCCTGTTCGCCGTCGCCGGCGTGGTGGCGCTCGTGGGGGTCCTGCACTCGCCCGCCGTCGACGAGAGCCGCGCCGACTTCAGCGCCCAGTCCGCCGCGGTGCACGACTACGTGATCGCCGCGGCGCCGCCGGAGTACCGCCGCAACCTGCGCCACGCCGACTCCCTGCGCCTCGGCGCCGACCTCTACCGCACCTGCGTCCCCGGCCCCGACCCTCGCCGGGCCCTGTGCCTCTTCGTCAGCACGGACCAGCACCCGCCCGGAGTCCGCGTCGACCCCAACCGCGAGCCCAACCGCTCCTTCGCGCCGTACCAGACGCCCTAGGCCAGGGCGAGGGGCGCTTCGAGCCGGGCGCGGACGCGGGCCAGGAACTCGGCGGCGTCGGCGCCGTAGAGGATCCGGTGGTCGCAGGCCAGCGAGACGCTCATGCGCCGGCCCGGGACGACGGCGCCGTCGCGGACCACGGGGCGCTCCTCCACGGCGCCCACGGAGAGGATCGCGGCCTGGGGCGGGTTGATCACGGCCACGAACTCGCGCACGCCGTACATGCCCAGGTTGGACACGGTGAACGTGGCGCCCGAGAGCTCGGGCGGCGACACGCTGCCGTCGCGCACCTTGCGCGCCAGCTCCCGCGCCTCCCGCGCGAGCTCGCCGAGCGTCTTGCGGTCGGCGTCGAAGATCGTGGGCACGACGAGGCCGTCCTCGGCCGCCACCGCCACGCCGACGTTGATACGCGAGTACAGCTCGAAATGGCCGTCCCGGTACGCGCCGTTCACGCGCGGGAACTCGCGCAGCGCCAGCGCGCAGGCCTTCACGACGAGGTCGTTGAACGACGGGACGACGTCGCCCTCGGCGGCCGCCGCCTTCAGCGCGGCCCGGCCGGCCCACGCCTGGTCCATGTCCACGTCGGCCTGCAGCGTGAAGTCGGGGACGGTGGCCCGCGACTCGGCCATCCGCCGCGCGATCGTCTGCTGCGTGCGCGACAGCTCGGTCGCGGTGACCTCGCCCTTGGCGCCGCCGGGCGCGGGCGGTGAGGCGGCGGCGGCCGGTGCCGGAGCGTCGGGCGCGGGGGCGGAGGGCGCGGACGCGGGAGCCGCCCCGCCGGCGGCCTCGACGTCCGCCCGCACGATCCGCCCGCCCGGTCCGCTTCCCGAGAGCGACGAGAGATCGAGGCCCCGCTCGCCCGCCATCCGCCGCGCCAGCGGCGACGCCTTGACCCGCCCCCCATCGCCATCGGACGGCGGAGCGGGAGGCGGAGAGGGCGCACCGGGCGCAGACACCGCCGAGACGGGCGCGGAGGACGGTTCCCCGGCGGAGGGAGCCGCGCCAGCAGCTTCGACCGGAGCCGGGGAATCCTCCTCCGCGCCCCCCGCCGCGGCCGGGGCTTCGCCGTTCACGGAGAGCCGAGCGATCACCGTCCCGATCGGCAGCGTCTCACCCTCGGGCGCCACGATCGAGATGACTCCGGACGCGTCGGCCGCATAGGCCATCGTCGCCTTGTCGGTCTCGATCTCGACGATCTCGTCGCCTCGGGAGACGGGCTCGCCGTCCGACACCAGCCAGCGGACGATGGTCCCCTCCTCCATCGAGTCCGACAGCCGCGGCATGACGATCTCGGCCACGGAGCGAGACTACAGCCGCCGCCCGGCGGCCAACACCTCGGTTACCTCCTCGGCGAGCATCGGCCGGGCGAAGTGGAAGCCCTGCGCGTAGCGGCACCCGGTCGCCAGGAGCTCCGCGAGCTGCTCGGGCGTCTCCACGCCCTCGGCCACCGCGTCCAGCCCCAGCGCGGCCGCCAGCCCGATCACCGTCTGGACGATCGGGCGGTCCTGCGGGTCGCTTCCCAGCCCGGACACGAACGACCGGTCGATCTTCAGCAGGTCGGCCGGGACGTCTTTGAGGAGCCGCAGCGACGAGTACCCGGTGCCGAAGTCGTCGATGGCGATCCGCACGCCCTGCCCGCGCAGCGCGTCCAGCGCCGCGATGGCCGAGCCGCGCTCCTGGACCACCACGCTCTCGGTGATCTCCAGGCACAGGTCGCCCGGATGCATCCCCGCGTCGGCCAGCGCGTCGCGCACGTCGGCCACCAGCCCCGGCTGCTGGAGCTGGCGCGCCGACAGGTTGACCGACAGCAGCGGCGCGCCGCCGCCCTGGCGCCGCCAGCGCGCGTGCTGCGCGCACGCCTCGCGCAGGACCCAGTCGCCCAGCGCGACGATCTGTCCCGTCTCCTCGGCCAGCGGGATGAACTGGTCGGGCGCGAGCAGCCCCCGCTCGGGGTGCTCCCAGCGCACCAGCGCCTCCACGGCCACGACGGTCTCGGACGCCAGCTCCACCATCGGCTGGTAGTGGATGCACAGCTCCCCGCGCTCGATCGCCCGGTGCAGGTCGTTCTCCACCTGGAGGCGCTCCAGCGCGCGGTCGCGCATGTCCTCGTCGAACAGCTCGTAGCGCGACTTGCCCAGCTCCTTGGCCCGGTACATCGCCGCGTCGGCGTCGCGAATCAGCTCCTCGGGGCGCGCGCCGCGGCCCGTCGCCATGGCGATCCCGACGCTCGCGGTGAGGAACGCCTCGGTCTCGCCCAGGACGAACGGCGCCGCCACCGCCTCGGCCGAGCGCTCCGCGATGAGCACGGCGTCGTGCTCGCCGTCGACGTCCTCGCACAGGATCGTGAACTCGTCGCCGCCGAAGCGCGCCACCGTGTCGCCCGGGCGCAGGACCTCCTGGAGGCGCACCGCCAGGTCCATCAGCAGCCGGTCGCCGATCTCGTGGCCCAGCGAGTCGTTGATCACCTTGAAGCGGTCGAGGTCCAGGAACAGCACCGCCACGGCGGAGCGCCGGCGCTGCACGCGGGCCAGCGCCACGGCCAGGCGGTCCAGGAACAGCGTGCGGTTGGGCAGCCCGGTCAGCGGGTCGTGCAGCGCCTGGTGGGCGAGCTCGACCTCGGCGCGCTTGCGCTCGATGGCGTAGCGGATGGAGCGGGCGATCAGGTGGTCGTCGACGCGGCCCTTGATCAGGTAGTCCTGCGCGCCCTCCTGGACCGCCGTCAGCGCGGTGCGCTCGTCGTCCAGGCCGGTGAGCACGACGATCGGGACGTCGGGCGCCGTGGACAGCAGCCGGCGCACGGCCTCCAGGCCGTGGGCGTCCGGGAGGGTGAGGTCGAGCAGCACGCAGGCGGCGCCCCCGTCCTCCAGCAGCGCGCACGCCTCGTCCAGCCGCGCCGCGTGCACGAGCTCGAAGTCGTCGGTCAGCGCGCTGCGCAGCATCTCGCGCACCAGCACCGCGTCTCCGGCGTTGTCCTCCACCAGCACCAGGCGCGGCGCCATGCCCCCGGTGAGGGGAGGCAGCTTGGCGGAAAGGAGGAGCTCGCTCATGACACGGGGAGCCGGACGATGCTCAGCCAGAAGGTCTCGATCGAGCGCACGACCGCGACGAGCTCGCTGAGGTCGATCGGCTTGGTGATGTACGCGTTGGCGGCGAGGCGGTAGGAGCGCAGGATGTCCTGCTCGGCCTCCGACGTGGTCAGGACGATCACGGGGACCGACTTCAGCTCCGGGTCGGCGTTGATCTCCGCGAGCACCTCGCGCCCGTCCTTGCGCGGGAGGTTGAGGTCGAGCAGGACGAGGTCCGGGCGCGGCCGGCCCGCGTGGTCGCCCTCCTGGCGCAGGAAGGCCATCGCCTCCTCGCCGTCGCCCACGACGTGCAGGTCGTTGGCGATCCTGGCGTCGCGCAGGACCTCCTGGGTCAGGCGCACGTCGCCGGGGCTGTCCTCCACGAGGAGGATCTGTATGGGCAGGGTGTCGGGAACGCTCATCGCGAATCCCGCACCGGAAGGGTAACGCGGAATTCGCTCCCTCCGCCATTTCCGGGCGAAACCGTGACATCCCCGCCGTGGCGCTCGGCGATCTTCTTGCAGATGGCCAGTCCGATGCCGGTGCCGGGGTACTCCTCGCGGCCGTGCAGGCGCTGGAACATCTTGAACACGCGATCGGCGTGGCCGGGGTCGATGCCGATGCCGTTGTCTCGGACGCTCACCTCCCACATGTCATCGGCCTGATGTGCGCTGACCTGAACGTGCGGCGTGTCGTCGCGCACGAACTTGACCGCGTTGGAGAGCAGGTTCTGGAAGAGCTGGGTCAGCTCGCGGCGGTCGCCGATGACCACCGGGAGGTCGTCCACCTCGATGCTCGCGTCGCGCTCGGCGATGGGGGCCCGCAGTGCGGCCTGGGCGTCGGTCATCACCTCGTCGAGGTCGACCGGCACGTCCTCCACCTCGCGTCCCACGCGCGAGTACGCGAGCAGGTCGGTGATCAGCGCCTGCATCCGCTCGACGCCGTCAACCGTGTAGGCGATGAACTCGTCGGCGTCGGAGTCCAGCCGTCCCTTGTAGCGCTCGGACAGCAGGCCGACGAACCCCGAGATCATGCGCAGCGGCTCGGAGAGGTCGTGCGACGCGACGTAGGCGAACTGCTCGAGCTCGGCGTTGGAGCGCTCGAGCTCCGTGGCCCGCCGGCGCAGCTCGGACGCCGTCTTCTCCAGCGCCTCCTCCGCGCGCTTGCGCCGCAGGTACTGGCCGACCTGGGCCGAGATCGTCGCCATCATCGCGATCAGCTCCTCGTCGGGCTCGGGGAGCGGCTGCGCGGTGAAGAAGTCCAGGACCGCCATGACCTGTCCGGCCGCCGTCGCGACCGGCACGCCCACGGCGCCCGTCAGGCCCGCCGCCTCGGAGACGTCGTCGCGCGGGTGGTTGGGGTCCGAGGCGATGTCGGGGACCCACGCCGCCTCGCCGCTCTCCACGACGCGCCCGGGGATGCCGGCGCCACGGGGCACGCGCAGCTCCAGCGTGCGCGCCTCGAACTCCTTCGTGCGCGCCGGGTCGGCCGCCCAGAAGGCCTTGCAGGTCAGGACGTCGTCGTCCTCGTCGAGCTCCCAGAACCCGCCGGCGGTCCAGCCCATGGCGTCGCCCAGCGCCTCCAGGACACGGTGCATCCCCTCGTCCACGGGCGGGCTCTCCACCAGGACGCGGTCGACCGCGAGCTGCGCCTCCAGCACGCCGAGCGAACGCTTGCGGTCCGTGATGTCCTTGGCCACGACGTAGAGCGCCTCCTCCTCCGGGACGCCCCGGGCGCTGATGAGCAGCCAGCGCCAGCGTCCGTCGCGCGCCGCGAAGCGCAGTTCGAAGTCGCGCGTCGACGCGCCCGGCTGCGTGAGGCGCGCGGCCTCGGCGAGTGCGCGCTCGCGGTCCTCCTCGTGGAACAGGCCGGCGTACGGGCGGCCCTCCAGCTCGTCCGGTGACCAGCCCAGCACCTGCTCCCACGCCGGGTTGACGCGGCGAAACAGCCCGTCGTATCCCACGACCGCCGCCAGGTCGAGCGACAGGTCGAAGAAGCTCTCGTCGCGCGGCGGCTCAGACATCGCGGAAGGTGGCGAGCACGGCCTCGACCACCTGGGGCTCGTGGGGATAGGCGATCTCCTCCAGGGGCTTGGAGTACGGCATGGGGAGGTCGGCGCCGGTGACGCGCCCCACCGGGGCGTCGAGGTGGTCGAACGCCTGCTCCTGCACCAGCGCCGCGATGTTGGCGCCGACGCCGCCGTGGGGCCAGCCCTCCTCTACGACGACGAGGCGGTTGGTCTTGCGCACGCTGGCCAGGATGGTGTCGAGGTCGAGGGGACGCAGCGTGCGCGGGTCGATCACCTCGGCGTCCACGTCGTGCTCGGCGGCCAGCAGCTCGGCCGCGCGCTGGGCGGTGAGCGCCATGCGCGAGATCCCCACGATCGTGACGTCGGCGCCCTCGCGGCGGATCGCCGCGTGGCCGAAGCGGGTCAGGTGCTCCTCGGTGTCGGGCACGTCACCGCGCTGGCCGTACAGGTACTCGTGCTCGATGAAGACCACCGGGTTGTCGTCGCGGATCGCCGACTTCAGCAGTCCCTTGGCGTCCGCCGCCGTGCTGGGCACCGCGACGAGCAGGCCGGGGACCTGGAGGTAGAGCGCCTCGAAGCTGTGCGAGTGGGTGGGGCCGAGCTGGTGGCCGGCGCCCTGGGGCATCCGCACGACCAGCGGCACCTTGGCCTGGCCGCCGAACATGGAGTGGATGTGCGCGGCGTGGTTGACGATCTGGTCCATGGCGAGCAGCGAGAAGTTGATCGTCATCAGCTCGACGACCGGGCGCAGGCCGGTCATGGCGGCGCCGACGCCCATCCCCACGATCGTGTTCTCGGAGATCGGCGTGTCGCGCACGCGCTTCTCCCCGAACTCCTCGAGCAGGCCGGCCGTCACCTTGAACGCGCCCTGGAAGACGCCGATGTCCTCGCCCATGAGGAAGACGGTGTCGTCGCGCTGCATCTCCTCGCGCAGCGCGGCGTTGAGCGCCTCGCGGTAGCGCATCACGCCCACTCGCGCTCGTCCTCCCCCCGGTGCACTCCCGCGGAGCGCTCGTCGATGGAGTACCAGCCCTGGACCTGATCGCCCAGGACGTAGACGTCGTCGTAGAGCGACTCGGGCGGCGGGAACTCGGACGCCTCGGCGAACAGGACGGCGCCGTCCACCGTCTCGACGGCGCGGCGGTCGATGTCCGCGCGGTCCTGCTCGGTGAGGACGCCCTCGGCGGTCAGGCGCTCGCCGAACGTGGTGAGCGGGTCGCGGGCGCGCCACTGCGCGACCTGCTCCTTGGTCCGGTACTCCTCGGGGTCGGCCATGGAGTGGCCGCGGAAGCGGTAGGTGATGGCCTCCACGAGGACGGGGCGGCGCTCCTCGCGCGCCTGGCGCAGGGCCTCCAGCGTCGTCTCGTGCGTGTCCACGACGTCCATCCCGTCGCAGCGCATGCCCGGAACGCCGAAGCCCTCGCCGCGCTTGAACAGGTCGGTGACGGCGGAGTGGCGCTCCAGCGAGGTCCCCATGCCGAACTGGTTGTTGGTGACCATGAAGACGACCGGCAGGCGCCACAGCGCGGCCAGGTTGAGCGTCTCGCCGAACGTCCCCTGGTTGGCCGCGCCGTCGCCGAACTGGCACAGGGTCACGTCGTCGGTGCCCAGGTAGTCGGAGGTCAGGCCCATCCCGGCGGCCAGGGGGAGGTTGCCGCCCACGATCCCGTAGCCGCCCATGAACCGGCGCTTCAGGTCGAACATGTGCATCGAGCCGCCCCGCCCGCGCGACACGCCGTCCTGCTTTCCGAACAGCTCGGCCATCACGCGCTCGGGCTCGGTGCCGCGGGCCAGCGCGTGGCCGTGGGAGCGGTAGGTGGAGATGAGGTAGTCGGAGTCGCGCAGCGCGCGGACCGACCCGACGATGGTCGCCTCCTCGCCGATGGCCAGGTGCAGGAACCCGCCGACCTTGGCCTTGGCGTACATCTCCCCGGCGCGCTCCTCGAAGCGCCGGATAAGCGTCATGGCCTCCAGCCACTCGCGCGCCGTGTCCGGCGGGGGAAGCGGTCGCTCCTCGGCCATGCCGACGCGACCTTAGCGCAGGGACTAGCCGCTGCTGAGCTGGGCGTCGGCCTCGCGCCAGGCCACGATGAACTCGTCGGCCTCGAGGTTGGCCAGGTCCTCGCGGATCGTGCGCACCACTCGGCGGGCGTCGGTGGGGGTGAGGTCCCAGAACAGGACGACCTCGCCGGACTCGATCTCGACGATCTCGACGTGGTCGACGCGGTCCGGAGCGGCGAGCAGCGCCGGGCCCACGCCGCCGCGCACGTGCTTGACCTCGTAGGCGCGGCGCGCCCTCATCGGGCCACCATCGCGGCGTCCTCGACCGCGGTCGGCCCTTCGAAGACCTCCTCGCCGACGCGGATGGCCGGCACCCGCGTGACGCCCGCCTCGGCCGCGGCGCGCGTCGTCTCGGCCAGCGCCTCGGCGACGGTGCGCATCTCCAGCGCCTGCAGGACCGCGCGCGGATGCATCTCGCAGGCCGCCGCGGCGACGATCACGCCGTCGGGCGTCGAGAGGTCGCGGCCGGCCGCAAAGGCCTGGCGGAACGCGGCCAGGGAGAACGCGACCGTCCGTCCGAGCTGGCGCGCGTAGGTGGCGACGAGCATCGCGGGGCGGGGGTCGCCCGGCCAGGCCGCCGGCCAGCGCAGCGGCTGGAGTCCCTGCTCGGCCGCCCGGCGCTCGACGTCCGCCTGGAAGATCTCGCGTTCCTCCGCGCAGCGGAAGGCGTCCCCGCCACCCGGCAGGTCGGAGGCCAGCACGGGCTCCCACTCCGGCACCACCCCCAGCCCCTCGGCCGAGCGCTCGGCGGCGAGATAGGCCTCGGGCGAGGACAGGTCGTAGGAGAAGACGGGCTGGGGAGCGGATCCGGGCGTGGCGCCTACCCGTGGATCAGCCAGCCGTCGGCGGCGCGCGCCGCTTCCATGACCCCTTCGGACAGCGTCGGGTGGCCATGGATCATCCGCGCCACCTCGGGGTAGCCGCCCTCCAGCAGCCGGGCGTTGACCAGCTCCTGGATCAGCTCCGTCGCCTTGCTCCCGCAGATGTGGCCGCCCAGCAGCTCGCCGTAGCGCTTCTCGCCGACCAGCTTGATGACGCCGGTGCGGTCGCCGTAGACCGTCCCGGCTCCCACCGCGCCGTACTGGACCTTGCCCACGGTCACGTCGTGGCCGGCCTCGCGGGCCTGGGCCTCGGTGAGGCCGAAGGAGGCGACGTTGGGCATGCAGAAGGTGGCGCGTGGGATGTCGACGTGGACGATGGGGTGGGTGGGCAGCCCGGCCGCGTCCTCGACGGCGATCACGCCCTCGTCGGACGCCTTGTGGGCCAGGGCCGGACCGGCGACGAGATCGCCGATCGCGTAGACGCCCGAGCGCGACGTGCGCTGCGCGCCGTCCACCTTGACCAGCCCCTGTTCGTCGAGCTCGATGCCGGCGGCGTCGAGGCCCAGGCCCTCGACGTCGGGCCCGCGGCCCGCCGCGATGACCAGGTACTCGACCTCGGCGCTCTCGCCGCCATGCGTGAATTTGACGCTCTTCTCGCCGGGCTCGACGCCCTCGACGAGCGTGCCGGTGTGGATCTCCATCCCCTGCTTCTTCAGCCCGCGGGCGACGGCCTTGGAGATGTCGGCGTCCTCGGTCGGCAGGACGCGGTCCAGCGCCTCGAAGAGGTGCGTCTCGGTGCCCAGGCGAGCGTAGGCCGAGGCGATCTCGGCGCCCGAGGCGCCGGCGCCGACGACCGCGATCGACTTCGGCAGCTCGTCCAGGAGCCAGATCGCCGCCGTGTCGATCACCCGTCCCCCGAACTCGGTGCCGGGGATGGGACGCGGGACCGAACCGGTGGACAGCACGATCGTCTTGGCCGTGATCTCGTCGCCGTCGAAGTCGCCGCCCACCTTGACGGTCCCGTCCGCGGTCAGCGCGCCGAAGCCCTCGATGTACTCGATCTCGTTCTTCTTGAACAGGCCCGCGACCCCGCCGGTGAGCGTCTTGATCACCTTGTCGCGACGATCGCCGACCTTGCCGAAGTCGACGCTGTGGCCGGACACGTCGATCCCGAACTCGCCGGCCTCCTCCACCTCGGTGAGGATGTCGGCGGTGCGCAGGACCGCCTTGGCCGGGATGCAGGCGTAGTTCAGGCAGCGCCCGCCGACCACGTCCTTCTCGACGACGGCGGTCTTCATGCCCAGCTGCGCGGCGCGGATCGCGGCCACGTAGCCACCCGGCCCGGAGCCGATGACGACGCAGTCGAAGGAGGAGTCGGCCATGGGCTCCAGGCTATAGAACGCCCGCGCGCTCGCTCAGCCCGCGCCGGGGCGGTCCGGCATCTGGATGCGGGCCATCGCGCGGACCAGCTTCCAGAACAGCCACCCGGCCGGGACCCCGATGGCCAGGACGACGGCGACCGCCGCGATGTTGGACGCGCGCACGAGCAGCAGCGCGAGGATCACCAGCAGGAACCCGAGCATGAACTCGAAGCCCAGGACCGCCCAGTAACGCGCCCGCCACATCCCGGCGGCCGCGGCGAGGAGCAGGCCCTCGTAGACCACGATTCCGGTGATGGCCGGCCGCACGCCGTTGATCTTCAGCCCCGCGACGTAGGCGACCAGGTTGGCCAGCGCGAGGAGCGCGGCGACGATCGCGCCCACGGTGACGGCCGTCGGCCGCTCCCCCGGATCCAGCGGCTCCAGGGCCTGGCGGATCTCAAGGTTGCGCTCCTCGGAGCTGCGCCGCCTGGGCTTGCGCAGGCTGCGCTCGGAGCCGTCGCCCTCCGGGGCGCCGCCGCCGCCCGGCTTCGCCGCGCCGGGCCCCCGCCCCGCCTCGCCGGCTTTCGCGCCGGCGGAGCGCTTGCGGCTACGCCGGCCCAACGGGGGCCTCCTCGCGGTCGAGGGCCGCGCGCAGCGCGCGGGCGGCGCCCTCCGGGTCGGCCGCGCCGGCGATCGCGCGGACGACGACGACCCGCCGCGCCCCCGCGTCGAGGACCGGCCCGATCGTGTCCGGCGCGATCCCGCCGATGGCGAACCAGGGGACGCGGGCGCGGGCGGCGGCGTAGCGGACCGGCTCCAGCCCGACGGCCGGCCGCCCCGGCTTGGTGGGTGTCTCGTACACCGGCCCCACGGCGACATAGTCGACGCCGCGCCGCGGCGCCCCGCCTTCGGCCCGCGCGGTCTCCGGGGTCGCGGCCTGCGTCGCCTCGAGCTGCTCGGGCGAATGCGTCGAGCGGCCGATCAGCCGATCCTCGCCGACGACCGCCCGCGCCACCTCGACCGCCGCATCCCCCTGGCCCACGTGGACGCCGTCCGCATCCGCGGCGACGGCGAGGTCCGGCCGGTCGTTGACGACGAACAGCGCCCCGGCGTCGTCACAGCACGCGCGAAACACCTCGGCCGCGCGCAGGATCGCCGCGTCGTCCGCCGCCTTGTCACGAAGCTGCAACACGTCGACGCCACCCGCCAGCGCCGCCCGCAGGAAGCCCTCCGGCCGCGCATCGCACACCAGATAGAGCCGCGCCCGCTCCACCCGCGCCCGCCGGTCGTCACCGAGTTCGCCCATCGCCAGAGTCTCGCACCCAAGCGGTTGCACTTAGCCGCCCATATGGCGGTGAACTGCACGCGGTGGCGGCGCGCGGCTAGGGGTACCATGGTGGTACGGGAGCCCTTCGCGGGCTGAGAGGGCGGCAACACCGCCGCCGACCGTCTGAACCTGATCCGGGTCATGCCGGCGCAGGGAGGTTGCTTGTCCACCACATCGGAACATCAGCGGGGCCGCGGGCTCGACGCGGGGCGCGCGGATCCGGGCCGCCCGGGTCGTGCGGACGTCGTCGTGGTCGGCGCGGGCGTCGCGGGCCTTTCGGTGGCCCACCGGGCGGCCTCGCGCGGATTGCGGACGATCGTCCTCGACCGCGGCGAGCCGGGCGGCGCGACCACGCGGGTGGCGGCGGGGATGCTCGCGCCGGTCTCCGAGGCCGCGTTCGGCGAGCGCGACCTGCTCGCGCTGAACCTGGCCGCGGCCGCTCGCTGGCCCGCATGGGCGCAGGAAGTGGCGGCCGGCTCCGGGCTCGATACGGGCCTGCGGGAGTGCGGCACGCTCCTCGTCGCCCGCGACCGCGACCAGGCCGAGGCGCTGGAGCGCGAGCTCGCCTTTCGCCGTGAGTGCGGCCTGCCCGCGGAGCGCTTGCTTCCGAGCCGGGCCCGCGACCGCGAGCCCGCCCTGTCGCCCGCCGTTCGCCTTGCCCTCGACGTCCCCGGAGACCACGCCGCCGACCCCCGCCGCCTCACCGCCGCCCTGAGCGCCGCGGTGGAGCGGGCCGGCGGAGAGATTCGCTCCCGCACGGAGGTGGCGGAGATCGTCACCGCCCCGGACACCCTCGACGGGGCCGGGCCGGCCGTCGCCGGTGTGCGCCTCTCCGGCGGGGAGGTCCTCGCGGCCGAGCACGTCGTGGTGGCGGCCGGCCCGTGGTCCGGGGCGCTGGCCGGTCTCCCGGCGCACGCGCGGGTTCCGGTCCGGCCGGTCAAGGGGCAGACCCTGCGGCTGCGCGATCCGGCGGGGCCGGGGTTGGTCGAGCGGGTGGTGCGCAGCGACGAGATGTACCTGGTGCCGCGCGGGGACGGCCGCTACGTGCTGGGCGCGACCGTGGAGGAGCGGGGGTTCGACACGACCGTCACCGCGGGCGCGGTCCATGACCTCCTGCGCGAGGCGGCCGCCATCGTCCCCGGGATCCTGGAGCTCGAGGTCGAGGAGACCCTCGCCGGGCTGCGTCCGGGGACGCCGGACAACGCTCCGATACTCGGCCCTGGCGCGCTGCCCGGCCTGCACTGGGCCACCGGCCACTACCGCCACGGCGTCCTGCTGGCTCCGGTCACCGGCGACGCCGTCGTCGCACAGATCCTCGGCGAGGCGCCTCCCCCCGAGGCCGCGCCGTTCTCGCCGGAGCGCTTCGCGCCCGCCCGCCAGGGGGTCCCGGCGTGATCGTCCACGTCAACGGCGAGTCGCGCGAGCTGCACGACGGCGCCACCGTGGCCCGGCTCGTCGCGGACACCGACGCCGACCGCCCCCGCGGCGTCGCCGTCGCGGTCGACGCCGAGGTCGTCCCCCGCGGGCAGTGGCCGCACCGCGAGCTCCACGACGGCGCCCGCGTGGAGATCCTCACCGCGGTCCAGGGCGGCGCCCATCCGGACGTCCACACGGCGCGGGGCGAGAGGACGAGCGGACCCGCGCCCCCGCTCGCGGATCAGCTGACCATCGGCGGGCGAAGGCTCACCTCCCGCCTCATCCTCGGCACCGGCGGGTTCGCGAGCCTGGACGCGCTGGCGCGGGCCATCGACGCCAGCCAGACCGAGCTCGTCACCGTCGCGCTGCGCCGCGTCGACCCCGCCGCCCAGGGCTCGATCGTCGACGTCATCGAAAACGCGGGCGTGACGGTTCTTCCCAACACCGCCGGCTGCTTCACCGCCCGCGACGCCGTGACCACGGCGCACCTGGCGCGCGAGGCTTTCGAGACCGACTGGATCAAGCTCGAGGTGATCGGCGACGACCGCACGCTCCTTCCCGACGGGCCCGCGTTGCTGCAGGCGGCCGAGCAACTGGTCGCCGACGGCTTCACCGTCCTGCCGTACACCAACGACGACCCGATCCTGGCCCGCCGGCTCGAGCAGGCGGGCTGCGCCGCGGTCATGCCGCTCGGCTCCCCGATCGGGAGCGGGATGGGCATCCGCAACCCGTACAACCTGCACATCATGCGCGAGCGGATCGACGTCCCCCTGATCCTGGACGCCGGAGTCGGCACGGCGTCCGACGCCGCCCTGGCCATGGAGCTGGGCTGCGACGGCGTCCTGTGCGCGTCGGCGATCAGCCGCGCCCAGGACCCCACCGCGATGGCCCACGCCATCCGCCAGGCCGTCGAGGCGGGGCGCACCGCCCACCGCGCGGGCCGCATCCCCCGCCGCCTGCACGCCGAGGCCTCGACGCCCGACGCCGGCCTGCCCGAGTTCGGAGGCGCCGGGGAACGAGCCTCCGGGTCCGCCGGGGTCGATGGCGACGCTTGACGGCGATGTCGTCCCCGCGGCGGCGACGGGCTTTTTGGCCGCGTTCGCCGGCCGCGACGCGCGCGCCTTCCGCGCCCACTGCGACCCCGGAGTCCACTACGAGGACCCGCTGACCCCCCGCCCGCTCCACGGCTGCCTGGAGCTGGGCGACCACGCGGAGCGCCTGTGGGAGGCGTTCCCCGACGTCCGCGTCGAGGCGGCCGGCACGCCCCCCGCCGCCCACGGCGCCATCGCGATCCCCTTCCGCATGGAGGGGACCCACGACGGCCACGTGTCGGGCCTCCCCGCCACGCACCGCCGCATCGCGGTGCACGGGATCGTCTACGCCGAGCCGGCCGGCGACGGGCGGCTGCTGCGCGTGCGCGCGTTCTTCGACCTCTACGAGACCGGCGTCCAGCTGGGCGTCCTGCCGTCCCGCGGCGGACTGGGAGAGAGGGCGCTGCTGCTGCTGCGCGGCTTCGGCCTGCGCGCCCGCGCTAGCGGACCGTGACCGTGCCGGTCTGGTTGGGATGGATCGAGCACACGTACTCGACCTTCCCGGGCTTGGTGAACTTCGTCTCGTAGGTCTGGTTCGGGTCGACGGTCCCGGAGTCGATGTCCGAGCCCTTCGTCGCCGTCACCGTGTGCGCCACCGGATCGCTGTTCGTCCAGCGCACGGTCTGGCCCACCTTCACCACGACGTCGGCGGGGACGAACTTGATGTTCTTCATGTCGACCTGCACCACGTTGGCCGCCGGCGGCTTGGCCGCGGTCGACGATGCCACGGGAGTCGTGGGCGGCGGCTTGCTGTCCGAGGAGTTGCTGCTGCCGCACCCCCCGGCCCAAAGGGCGCCGGCGCAGGCCAGACAGAGGACGGTCACGCGCATCGCGCCCATCATGGCGCATCCACCAGGTCCACGGCCAGCGGCACGTGGTCCGAGAGCGTCCCGCGCTCCAGCAGCTCGGCCTTCCCGCGGCGGCGCAGGCCGCGGACGAACAGGTGGTCCACGTGGTGGCCGGCCACGTGCTCGAGCTCGGGCACCGACGGCCGCACCTGGTTGACGTCGCCGCCGAACACGAGCGGCCCCGACGGCGCCCAGCCCCGCACCGCCCGGACGGCACGCCGCAGGTCGTCCTGGCCCGGGTCGTCGCGCGGCACGGTCAGGTGCATGTTGGCCACCCACAGCCCGGAGTCCAGCCGCGCGGCGTGCACGAGCCGGCGCTCGGGTCGCCACCGCACGTGCCGGCGCCGGTGCTCGGCGATCCGATCGCCACCGCGCACCAGGATGGCGTTCGCGCCGCCCCCGTTGGAGCGCACGCGGTCGGGCCAGCGCACGGCCAGCCAGCGCTGCAGCGGCGGGAGCCAGTTGCGCGAAGTGGCCACCGACGCCCAGGCCGCGCCGGTCGCCTCGGCCAGGGGACGCGGCCACCACGGCGGCACCTCCTGGAGCAGCGCCACGTCCCAGCGCCACCCCGCCAGCGTCCCCGCGAACTCGTCCAGCAGGTCGCGTCCCGACGGCGGCTGGGAGCGGCCGTGGAACAGGTTCCAGGAAAGCACGCGGATCTCCATGCCGCCGTATCCTCCCGCGCTTGCCCGAGCACTTCCTCACGGGGACCGAGCTGGGCGCGGACGGGCTCCACGCGCTGCTGGACCGTGCGCTGCAGCTGAAGGCCGAGCCGCGGGCCTCCGGCGCCCTGGCCGGACGCCACGTCGCGCTGCTCTTCGAGAAGCCCTCCACGCGCACGCGCGTGTCGTTCGAGGCCGGCGTGGTGGAGCTGGGCGGCCACCCCCTGGTCCTGCGCGGAGAGGAGCTCCAGCTGTCCCGCGGGGAGTCGCCCCGCGACACGGCGCTCGTCCTGTCGCGACAGGTCCACGCGCTCGGCGTGCGCACCGGCGACCACGAGGTCGTCGAGGAGCTGGCCGAGAACGCCTCCATCCCGGTGATCAACATGCTCACGCCCCGTCACCACCCCTGCCAGGCGCTGGCCGACCTGCTCACGCTGCGCGAGGAGTTCGGGCGCCTGGAGGGCCTCAGGCTCGCCTACGTCGGCGACGGCAACAACGTCGCGCGCTCGCTGGCGCTGGTCGGCGCCCAGGCCGGCGTGGAGGTCGTCGTCTCCTCCCCCGAGGGCTACCGCCTGGAGCCCGAGGCGGGCGCCACCCTGATCGACGATCCCGCCGAGGCGGTGGCGGGCGCGCACGCCGTCTACGCCGACGTCTGGGTCTCCATGGGCGACGAGGACACCGCGGACGAGCGCCGCGCCGCGCTGGCGCCCTACCGCCTGGACGACGCGCTGCTCGACCGCGCCGCGGACGGCGCGATCGCGCTGCACTGCCTCCCCGCGCACCCGGGCGAGGAGATCACGGCCGAGGTCCTGTACGGCCCGCGCCAGCGCATCTGGGACCAGGCGGAGAACCGCCGCCACGCCCAGAAGGCCCTCCTGGAGAGACTGCTGCGATAGCCTCGCCGAGGGTCGCATCGACAAGGGAGAAGAGACATGCCGCAGCCCAAGAGGCAGTCGTCGTCGCGCAGCCGCTCCGGGACGTCGAAGTCGACGGCCAAGCGCGCCACGGCGGCCCGCAAGACCGCACAGCAGCGCAAGGCAGCCACCAAGCGAACGAGCTCGGGCTCGGGGTCGACGGCGAAGCGCCGCCCGCCCGCGCGCGCCAAGTCCCGCGCCGCCCAGTCCGACGATCTGCGCGCCGGGCTCCAGGGCGCGCTGGAGGTGCTGGCCCAGGGCGTCGTCATCACGCGCGACCGGCTCCAGGAGATCCTCGACGACTCGGTCGGGCGCGGCCGCATGACCCGCGACGACGCCAACTCGCTGGCCCAGGAGCTCGTCTCGCGCGGCGTCAAGCAGGCCGAGGCCGTGCGCTCCGACCTCGAGCAGCTCCTCGGCCGGGCGGGCGACCTGCAGAAGGCCGCGACCGGAGCGCGCAAGCGCGCCGTCCCCGACCGCGCGCTGCGCGAGGTGGACCGCGCGCGCCGCGCCGCGGGCATCGGGCGCTTCCCGATCCTCAACTACGAGGACCTCACCGCCGCCCAGATCGTCGAGCGCGTGGGCGACTTGTCGCCCGCCGAGCTGCGCAAGGTCCGCGACCACGAGCGCCGCAACGCCAACCGCAAGTCGGTGCTCAACGCGATCGAGAAGGCGCTGGCGTAACGCCGTCCGCGCCCCCCGCCGCCGCTCGTCCGCGCCCCGGCGACGAGCTGGAGCTGCGCGTCGGCGACCTGGCCTTCGGCGGCGCCGGGGTGGCGCGTCTGGACGGCTACGTGGTGTTCGTATCCGGCGGCATGCCGGGCGACCGCGTCCGCGCCGAGGTGGTCAAGAGCAAGCGCGCCTACGCGCAGGCGCGGGCGGTGGAGGTGATGGAGCCCGGCCCCGAGCGCATCCCGCCGGAGGCGCCCGGCCACCCGGGCGCGCCCTGGCAGGTGCTGCGCTACGAGCGCCAGCTCGAGGTCAAGCGGTCCCTGCTGGAGGACGCGCTGCGGCGCATCGGCGGGCTGGACGGGTTCGAGCTGGAGCCGATCGTCGAGGCCGAGCAGACGTGGCGCTATCGCAACAAGGTCGAGTACTCCTTCGGGCTCGACGACGCCGGGGCGCTCGTGTGCGGATTCCACGCCCCCGGGCGCTTCGACCGCATCGAGGCGGTGGGGGACGACCTGCTGGCCTCCGAGGCGGTCAACGCGCTGCGCGAGCGCGTCGCGCAGTGGTGTCGCGCCGAGGGCCTGTCCGCCTACGACCGCCGCGCCCACGCCGGCCTGCTGCGCAACCTGGTCGTGCGCGAGTCGCGCCGGGGCGGCGCGCTCCAGGCGCGGCTGGTCACCTCACCGGGCGACCTGCGCATCGACGACCTGGCCCGCACCGCCGCCGCCGACGGCTTCTTCTGGACGCGCACGGAGAGCATGGGCGAGACCACCGCGGGCGGAGAGACCGAGCACGTGGCCGGCGACCCGTTCCTGGAGGAGGAGCTCTCCGGCCTGCGCTTCCGCGTCTCGCCGGAGGCGTTCTTCCAGACGAACACGGAGATGGCCGAGCGCCTGTACGGCGTGGCGCGCGAGTACGCCGCGCTGGAGGGCTGGGAGCGCGTCTACGACCTCTACTGCGGCATCGGCACGGTCGGCCTCACGCTGGCTCCCCGAGCCGCCGAGCTCTGGGGCCTGGAGATCGTGGAGGAGGCCGTGGCCGACGCGATCGAGAACGCCCGGCTCAACGAGATCGACAACGCGCGCTTCTTCGCCGGCGACGTGCGCCTGGCGCTGCGCGAGCTGGTGGAGAAGGCGGGGCGCCCCGACGTCCTCGTGGTCGACCCGCCGCGCGCCGGGCTCTCGCAGAAGGTGGTGCGCCGGGTGATCGAGGCGGCGCCGAAGCGCATCGTCTACGTCTCATGCAATCCGACGACGCTGGCGCCGAACGCCGCCCAGCTCGGGGAGGCCGGCTGGGCGCTGCGCCGCGTCCGCGCGGTGGACATGTTCCCGCAGACCCCGCACATCGAGTGCGTGGCGCTGCTGGAGCGCGTGGCCTAGAGCGCCCGCAGCTCGCAGTCGTGCTGCGGCGCGAAGGTCACGTGGCGCACACGGCCGCGTTCGGGCTCGGGGCGCACCGGCTCGAAGCGCAGGCGGCGCAGCAGCTCGCGCAGCACGACGCGCATCTCGACCATGGCGAAGCTGGCGCCGATGCAGCGCTTGACGCCGCCGCCGAACGGGATCCAGGTGTAGGGCTCGGGCGCTCCGCCGTCGAGGAAGCGCTCGGGGCGAAAGGCGGTCGGGTCCGGCCAGTGCTCGCCCGACAGCTGGATGGCCGAGACGGACGACATCACGATCGTCCCGGTCGGCAGCCGCCACCCCGCCAGCTCGGCGGGTCGCATGAGCTGGCGCGCCACGTCGGTGACCACCGGGCGAACGCGCAGGACCTCCTTGACCACCGCGTCGAGGTAGGCGTCGTCGTCGCCCGCCGCCGCCGCGCGCGCCCGCGCCATCGCCTCGGGGTTGCGCACCAGGCGCTCGAACGCCCAGGCCAGGCCCGTGGCCGTGGTCTCGTGCCCGGCCAGCAGCAGGGTCACGAGCTCGTCGCGCAGCGCCTGGTCGTCGAGGCCCTCGCCGTCCTCGTCGCGCGCCTCGAGCAGCATCGAGAGCATGTCCTCGCCGCCCGGGCGCTCGCGCCGCCGCGCGATCTCGGCGTAGATCAGCTCGTCGGCGGTGTCGCGGCGCCGGATGATCCGGCGATACGGGCTCCCGGGCCCCAGGTCGCGGCCGGTCCAGGCGGCGGCGACGATCCACGCCGGGTGGATGCCCATGAGCCGGCCCAGTGCCGCGCGCAGCGGGGCGAGGCGCTCGGGCTCGCGGGTCCCGACGACGACGCGCAGGATCACCTCCAGCGTGATCGCCTGCATGTGCGGGCGCAGCGCGAACGGCCGCCCGCGGGGGATGCGCGTCGCCTCCTCCGCCGTGATCTCCGCCATGGCGGCCTCGTAGCCGCGCAGGCGCTCGCCGTGGAAGGGCGGGAGCATCAGCTTGCGCTCGCGCAGGTGCGTGTCCTCGTCGAGGAGCAGCAGCGAGCGCTGGCCCAGGATCGGCGCCAGCGACTCCCGCGCCTCGCCGGTGTGGAAGGTCGCGGGATCGCCCGTGAACGCGGCCTTCACGTCGTCGGGGTCGGTCAGGTAGACGACCTTCCCGAAGGGCGCGAAGGTCACCGTGAAGGTCGGCCCGTGGCGCCGGCGGCACGCGCGCACGAAGCCGAGGGGGCGGGTGACCATGGCCAGGGACTGGAGCGCGCCCGGGGTGCGCGGACCGGGGGGCAGGCCGTCCCGTGCGGATGCGGCGCGCTGCGCGACCGGCGGCTCGGCGACGGTGGCCATGCCGGGCATCATGAACCGTCTGGCTTCGGACCCGGATCGTGCGGCGCTCAGGCCGCGACGGCGAGGGGGCCCGTGCGCTCGGCCGGGCCGGCGTCCAGCGCCTGGGCGAGCACGCGGTAGACCGCCGGGTTGACCGCCATGCCGATGTGGCTGGCCGCCACCTCGACCTGCTCGGCCTCGGGGTCCAGGCAGGCGCGCCAGTCCACGATCCCGTCGGTGCGCGAGTAGACGGACACCAGGCGCACCCCGCCGGACAGCGGGCGCTCGAAGGAGTCGCGGAAGTCCGCGCAGCACTCGCCGTCCCAGCACGAGCGCCCGAACAGGCCGGGGAAGCCCAGGGACCCGAGCGCGCCGAGCGCGCCGATCTGCAGCTTGAGCAGAGGATGGATCGCGAACGGGTCGACCAGCGGCGACCCCAGCGCGACGACGGTGTCGACGAGGTCGGGGCGGCGCTCGGCCAGGGCGCGGGCCAGGGTCCCGCCGCGGCTCTGCCCGATCACCACGGCCGGCCCGCCCTGCGCCAGGACCAGCGCCTCCAGGCGCTCCTCCAGGTTGTCCAGCGCGCGGGCCGAGCAGTCGACGTTGAGCCGGATGCCCGCCCGGCGCGTGCGATGCCCTCGCCGCCGCAGCCACCCGGTCATCGTGGCCAGCGAGCCGTCGCCGGCGAGGAAGCCGGGGATCAGGAGCACCGGCCGTCCCGGCGCGTCCGCCTCCTGGCGGAACACCGGATCGCGAAGCAGCGAGGCCAGCTCCACGCCGAGACGCGCCTCGCGCCAGAGAGGGGTCAGCGGCACGAGGCGATCCTGTCCGGGGTTTCGCCGGTGACGGGCGGCGACATGACCGCCCGGTTACCCGGTTGGACGAAGTTCAGTACAGATAGTGGCATGTGCCACATGACCGGGGAAGGCTACTCTCCCGCCGGATGCGGGCCGCCACCATCCGCGACGGCGAGGTACTGGTCGCCGAGCACCCCGATCCCGAGCCCGGGGCCGGCGAGGTCCTGGTCCGCGTCCGCGGGGCGGGAATAAACGGCGCCGACATCCACCAGCGCAAGGGCGGATACCCGGCGCCGCCGGGCTCGCCGCCCGACATCCCCGGCCTCGAGCTGGCCGGCGAGGTCGTGGCCCGCGGGCCGGGCGCCGAGCGCTTCGCCGAGGGCGAGCGCGTGATGGCCGTGGTGGGCGGCGGCGGCCAGGCCGAGCTGGCCGTGGTCCACGAGCGGGCGGCCACGCCCGTCCCCGAGACGCTCGACTGGCCGGCCGCCGGCGGCACGCCTGAGGTCTTCACCACCGCCCACGACGCGCTGTTCACGCAGGCGGGGCTCGAGGCCGGCGAGCGCCTGCTCGTCCACGGCGCCGCGGGAGGCGTCGGCACCGCCGCGGTCCAGCTGGGCCGGGCGGCGGGCGCCCGCGTCACCGCCACCGTGCGCAACGCCGATCTGCGCGACGACGTGGCCGCGCTGGGCGCCACGGCGATCGACCCCGAGGGCTTCGCCGAGCACGGTCCCTTCGACGTCGTGCTCGAGCTCGTGGGCGCGCCCAACCTCGCCGACGACCTCAATGCGCTGGACACCGGCGGGCGCATCGCCGTGATCGGCGTCGGCGCCGGCTTCAAGGCCGAGCTCAACCTCCTCGCGCTGATGGGAAAGCGCGCGCGCGTCCACGGCTCCATGCTCCGCAACCGGCCGCTGGAGGGTAAGGCGGCCGCCGCGCGGCTGGTGGAGAAGCACGTCCTGCCGCTCTTCGACACGGGCGCGCTGACCGTCCCGGTCGCCGAGACCTTCCCGCTCGACGAGGTCGCCGCCGCCTACGAGCGCTTCGTCGCCGGCGGCAAGCTCGGCAAGATCGTCCTGCTCGCGTAGAGGGAAGTCCGCGGCTAGGCCACCGCGTCGTCGCCCTCGACCGCCGGGTCCTCCTCGGCGATCGGCACGACCTCGGCGGCGTGGATCTTGCACAGCACCGGACCGCCGGACTCCAGCACGGCCTGCTGCTCGTCGCGGGTCAGCTCGACGCCGCACTCCTCGCAGCGGTCGCCGACGTTCTCCAGCGTGCGCTCCTCCAGGTCCATGGGTTCGATGCTAGCCGGTGCGCTGGGTCGCCAGCAGGCCGGGCAGGCGGTCGAGATTGGGCACCAGCAGCGCGGCGGCCAGGACGGGAAGCGCGGGGATGGTCCGGTCCAGCGCGACCTGGAGCGCCACCGCCGCCGGCAGCGCGAGCACGAGCGCGGCGCCGGTCGCCCGCCGGCGCAGCCCGAACCGCCACGCGCTCGAGGCGAAGAAGGCCAGGAAGAGCACGTCGGCCACGCCGAGCACCCCGGCGCGGCCGCCGCCCCAGGCCGGGAGGTACAGCGAGAGGAAGTCGCCCGCGTTCGAGGAGTCCCGCGCCAGCAGGGAGGACGGGCCGCCGGCCACGCTGGCGATGTCGATGCCGGCCACGAACAGCGGCACCCCGACCACCACCGCCGGCTCGGCCAGCAGGCGCGCCAGCAGCATCCCGGCGCTCGCGCCGAACAGGACCTTCGTCGTCACGGCGAGCGGCACCGAGCCGGCCTCCGTGAAGGCGGCGCCGAGGAGCCCGGCACCCAGCGCGAGCATCGCCAGCACGAGAACCTCGTCGCGCGCGGCCAGCAGAGCGAGAACGGCGGCCGAGAGGAGGGCGAGGGCGACGCCGTCGGACAGCAGCGTGTTCGCGTCGCTGACGCCGCCGACATCCGGCAGAGCCGGCGTCAGCAGCAGGTACGCGAGAAGGGCGCCGTAGAGCGCCGCTAGTAGGGAGGCAGGTCGGCGTACCACTGGCCGAGGACCTTGAAGGCCGCCCAGAACGCCCGCTTGCTGTCCTCTTCGTCCAGCGCCTCGTCGATGTTGGGGACGACGAGCGCCTCGATCGAGGGCGTCAGACGCTGGAGCTCGCCCATCCGCGGCTCGACCGGGCGCGACAGCGGGACGTCGAGCTCGTTGAGCACGCGCAGCGCGTCGTCGCCCATCGCCACCACGATCTTCGGCTGCACGATCGCCAGCTCCTCCACCAGCCGCCCGATGCAGGCCGGGTCGGCCAGCGACGGGTCAGCCACCGGGCACTTCACGCACAGGGTCCCGTAGACGGCCAGCGGATCGATGCCCAGGCGCTTGAGCGACTTCATCAGCGCCGAGCCGGCGCGGCCGTAGAACGCCACGCCCTCCTCGACCTCCGAGGCCCGCGGCGCGTACTTGAGCAGGAACACGTCGGCCTGCGGATGGCCCGAGCCGAGGACCGGCATCAGGTTGCCCCGCGGGCAGTGCGGGCACTCGAGGACCTCGCGGGTCAGCGAGTTCAGCTCGCGGATCGCGCGCTCGAGGTACTTCTCCCGGATCTCGTCGTCGGTCGCGGGCATCGCCGACTCGGGGTTTGGCGGCGCGGGCGTCTCTCCCTGCCGGTGCATCAGGACTTGCGCGTCGACGGACGCACCCGCGTCTCGTAGAACTTGCGCCCCTGGACGTAGAGAAGGCTGGTCGGCTTGGTGATGATGTCGGCCTCGCGCAGGGACTCCAGGAACTCCTCGGGGCCCTCGAAGTCGCGCATTCGGATGCGCACCGATCCCAGTCCGGCCGCCACGTGGGAGTCCGACCCGGCGCCGCCCACGATCCGGTACTTGGCGGCGAAGCGGACCGCCTCCTCGTTGAACGGCTTGAAGGCGATGCGCGGATTGAACACCTCGATCGCGTCCACGTCGTCGAGCACGTCGAGCAGATGCTCGTAGTCGGGCACCGAGTGCAGCCGGTCGAAGGGATGGGGTACGTAGACGAGTCCGCCCTGGCGCTTGATCTCGGCGATCGTCTCCTGCAGGGAGAGGCCCTTGGGGATCTTCTCCTCGATGAACAGGCCGATGACCTCGCCCTGGTGCGCGGTCTTGACCTCCTCGGCCACGATCACCTTCACGCCGTCGGCTTGCCGCGCCGCCTCCAGGGCGCCCGAGATCTCGTTGTGATCGGTCACCGCGATCGCGCCCAGGCCCCGCTCGCGCGCCGTGGACAGCAGGACGTCGACCGGCGTGGCGCAGTCGTGGGAGTGGTCGGTGTGCATGTGCAGGTCGACGTCGATGAGCCGGCGTCCGCCCAGCCGCCGGCGCACCCCGGCGTCGCCCTCGGCCGGGTGCCGGCGCGCGGCCAGCGCCCGGTAGGCCGCCTCGACGTCGTCGGCCACGCGCGACCACGTCAGGCGCTCGCGCAGCGCGTCGGCGTTGGCGCGCAGCCGCGCGCGGCACTCCTCGTCGCCCACCAGGCGGGTCAGCTGGGCCCCCATCGTCTCCACGTCGCCCGGCTCGAACAGCAGGCCCAGCTCGCCGTCGCCGAGCAGCTCCTCGTAGACGGGAAGCCGCGCGGCGAGCGGCACCGCGCCGGCGGCCAGCGCGCGCACGACCAGCCCGGGCGAGGGCGACGCGCCCGTCGAGGCGAACACGGCGACGTCCGCGCCGTCCAGATGCACGTCGGCGGCGCCCCGGATCGGCCCCTCGACGCGCAGGCGCTCGCGCACCTCCCGGCGCACCGAGGCCGGCGGCTCCGTGGCCAGGCTCGACCACAGCGTCGCGCTCCAGTCGCGCTCCAGCGGGACGCGGCGCAGCGCGCGCAGGAAGAGCCGCAGCGCCGGACGCTCCTCGCGGTGCGGGAAGGCGATCCGCACCCCCGGCCCCCACGCGGCCGGTCCCGCGTCGCCCGGCGGGTCGGCCCCGGGCAGGACCACCCGGTAGTCGGCCGGGAAGAAGCGGCGCAGCAGGTCGGCGGTGGCCTCGTAGGAGGCGATGCGCGAGTCCAGGCGCCCGAAGAACAGCTCGACGACGCGGCGGGCCAGCTGGGTGGAGACGACGCGCTCCGACGGGGCGTGGAACGTCCCCACGTTCAGCGCGCGCGAGTGGCGCAGCGCCGCCGAGGAGGTCGACGGGGCGAACGGCTCGTGCACGTGCACGAGGTCGAGCGGCAGGACCGTGAGCGCCTCCTCCACGGTGCGCGCCACGTCGACCGGGAGCCGCCGCGAGCCCCGGCGCGCCGACCCCACCGGCAGCACGTCGCCGACCGCCAGCACGCGCGGCTCGCCGCCCGC
This sequence comes from Solirubrobacteraceae bacterium, assembly GCA_033856025.1. Taxonomy (GTDB): domain Bacteria; phylum Actinomycetota; class Thermoleophilia; order Solirubrobacterales; family Solirubrobacteraceae; genus AC-38. Next base: position 72,358 of record JAWVFQ010000018.1, read on the forward strand.
CTCGGGCAGCAGCCCCTCGGCGTCGCGGCGCAGCGCCGCGCGGCTCGAGCGCACGAGCCCGGAGCTGGTCGACGGCGCGATCACCGCCACGCGGTGCCCGCGCGCGGCCAGCTGCGCCGACACGCGCTCGGCGTACAGGTTGACCTCGTGCCCCGCCTCCCAGGCGTAGGGGACCACCTGGGCGATCGCAAACGAGTCCGCGCTCACGGCGCAAACATAGTGGCGGGCCGCCGAAGCGGGCCGCCGGAACCGCGTCAGACCTGCGGCGCTCGGCTACGCCTCCGTCTTCTCCGGCGCCTTGACCTGCTTGGCGGAGGTGCCGGGAAGGCCGGCATGCGCGGCGATGAACTCCTCCGTCGCCTCGCGCGCCTCGTCGTCGGGACGCTGCGTGTGCGGCGACTTCATGAGGTAGGAGCTCGGGCCGTCGAGCTGGCCCCCGACGCCGTGGTTGAGCGCCAGCTTGCACAGGCGCACGGCGTCGATGACGATCCCCGCCGAGTTCGGCGAGTCCCACACCTCGAGCTTCATCTCCAGGTTCAGCGGCACGTCGCCGAAGGCCTGGCCCTCGACGCGGATGTGCGCCCACTTGCGGTCGGTCAGCCACGGCACGTAGTCCGAGGGGCCGATGTACACGTCGTCCTTGGGCAGCTCGTGGCCCATGATCGACGTGACCGCGTTGGTCTTGGAGATCTTCTTGGACTCCAGCCGCTCGCGCTCGAGCATGTTGTAGAAGTCCATGTTGCCGCCGACGTTGAGCTGCGACGTGCGCATCATCTTCACGCCGCGGTCGTGGAACAGGCGCGCCAGCGCGCGGTGCACGATGGTCGCCCCGACCTGGGACTTGATGTCGTCGCCGACGATGGGCAGGCCGGCCTTCTTGAAGCGGTCGTCCCAGTAGTCCTCGCGGGCGATGAACACGGGGATGCAGTTCACGAACCCGCAGCCCGCCTCCAGCACCTGCTCGACGTACCACTTGGTGGCCTGCTCGGAGCCGACGGGGAGGTAGGAGACGACCACGTCCGTGTGGGTGTCCTTGAGGATCTGGACGATGTCGTCGGTCTTGCCGGGCGCCTTCTCGATCTTCTCCGAGAGGTACTTGCCCAGGCCGTCGTGGGTCATGCCGCGATGGACCGGGACGTCCAACTTGGGGACGTCGGCGAACTTCAGCGTGTTGTTCTGGCCCGACCAGATCGCCTCGGACAGGTCCTTGCCGACCTTGTCCGCGTCGATGTCGAAGGCGGCGCTGAACTCGATGTCGCGCACGTGGTAGCCGCCGAGGTCCACGTGCATCAGGCCGGGGACGTCCGCACCCGGGTCGGCGTCCTTATAGAACTGGACGCCCTGTACGAACGAGGAGGCGCAGTTGCCGACGCCGATGATGGCGACGCGCACCGTCTCGTGCTGGTAACGGGACTTTCCGTTGGTCTTGCTCACGTTGGGAGGTCCTCCTAGGAAGGCAAACGGCCCGGAACGGGCCGAAAGCACGTATCGCTGCGCACCCTGCCGGGTTACATACCCAGCTTAGGCGGCTTGGAGCTTGTGCAGCTGTCCGCGCACGTGCCAGATGCGCTGGAGCGTCGTGAACACGGTCAGTCCGGCCAGCACGTAGACCGACGGCTCGAGCAGCTGGAAGTCGCCCAGTCCGGCGCCCTTGGCGAACACCAGGCCGATGGCGAGGATGACCACTCGGACCGCGCGTGTGGCGAGGCCGACCTTGCACTCCACGCCCAGCGCCTCGGCGCGCGCCCGGGTGTAGGAGACCATCAGGGAGAACAGCACGGCGGCCACGGTGGCGCCCACCGCCAGGTCGTCGCCGCGGGCGGCGAAGTAGGCGCCCACCGCGATCAGCACGATGCCCTCCTCCAGACGGTCCAGCGTCGAGTCCAAGAACGCGCCGAACTGCGTCCCCTTCCCCGACATGCGCGAGTAGCGGCCGTCCAGCGTGTCGCAGATCGAGCCCACGATGAACGCCACGCCGGCCAGGAAGAAGTAGCGCTGCCACACCAGCACGGCGGCCACGACGTTCAGCGCGAAGCCGGTGAGCGAGATGGCGTTGGGCGTCAGCCGCGACTCGATGAGCCGCTCGCGCATGACCGTCGAGGCCATCAGGCGGGGGCGCCGGCCCGCACCGGCGTGAACGCCCACACCGCGGGCCGGGCGCGGGCCAGCAGCGCCTGGGCCACGTAGGCCGACACGCCCGCGACGCAGGCGCCGAGGAAGGCGTCCATCCAGAAGTGGTTCCCCGTCACCACGACCACGAACGTGACCAGGAACGGGTACAGGAACCAGACGGCCTTGAACACGCGGTGCTTGACCAGCCGGGCCATCGGCCAGCCCAGCATCAGGGCGAAGGCGACATGCATCGACGGGACGGCCGCGAAGGGGTTGAACAGCGCGTTGATCGCGACGTTGTCCGGGTCGATGCCCGTGAAGTCCGAGACCGAGTCGGTGAAGCCCCACTCGGGGAAGAAGCGCGGCGGCGCCGTGGGGAACAGCACGTAGCCCACGAGCGCCAGGCCCATGGCGACCATGAACATGTTGCGTACGAAGTAGAAGCTGGAGTTGTGGAACAGGTAGATGAAGACCAGCGACCCCAGCGTGATCGAGAAGTGCGAGTTGACGTACATCCAGCTCGCGAAGTCGATCAGCCACGACTGCCCGCTGGCCCACGCCTGGGCGGCCGGCTCGAAGAACAGGTGCAGGCTGCGCTCCAGCCCGATCAGGTCGCGCCCGTTGGCGAAGGCGTCCGCCGCCTTGCCGTCCACCGCGCCGCGCACGAACCGGTAGGCGTAGTAGGCCGCGGCGAAGAGCAGCACCTGACGCACGACGTCGAAGACGCCGTGTGGCAACACGCGAGCTTCGAGTTGACGCAGACGGGCCGGCATGGGGCGAGAGCCGTCCATCCTACCGCCGGGTCCAGCGCGCGGCCAGGCCCGCTCAGGCCTGGTGCGGGCCGCGGCAGCGCGGGTCCGCGTCCACCAGCCGCCCGGGCGCGAAGTCGGCCTTGACGCGGGTCAGGCCGCCCGTCGTCAGGCGCAGGCGGGTGAGGCCGCCGGGCGCCGACTCGACGCACCCCGCGCCTGTCTCGATCTTCCAGTAGCGCGTGTAGCGCACCCGCACGTCGACCACGCCCGGCCCGCTCGCGCGCACCGTGAACGCGTTGGGGCTCAGCGAGACCAGGTGGGCGGGGCCCTGGACCAGCGGCACGGCGTAGCGGAAGCGGTACACGCGCCAGTCCGCGTTGCCCCACACGGGCTCCAGGTAGTCCACGCCGCGGCGCACCAGGCGGGCCTCGGAGACGGCCGCGTAGTCCAGCCGGGCCTCCGGGACGGCGACGTACTGGACGCTGTTGGCCGACAGCCAGCCGCGGTAGTCGATCGGGTCCAGGCGGTGGGTGTAGAAGATGCGGTTGTACTTGATGTCGAGCTGGCGCTCCCACCCTCGGGCCAGGGCGAAGCGCGGCGCCACGAACACGGTCTCCCAGTGGTTGCGCGTGGGCAGAATCTCGACGCGGCCCGACGGTCGCACGCCGTGCAGGAACGTGTTGAGCGGCAGGTAATACGACGCCTGCACGGCGGGGTCGCCGCTGGCGGCGCTCACGTCGCGGACCGGCGCCACCCACTGCCAGTAGAGGATGGGCACCGCGAGCAGCGCCAGCGCGAGGTTGCGCCGGCGCCACAGCACGCACGCCAGCAGGGGGCCGCCGAACAGCGTGCCCAGCCGCACGGCGTTGCCGCCCATGGGCGTGTCGACCAGGAAGGCGGCCAGGCACGCCAGGCCGTAGGCCGCGGCCCCGTAGCGCAGGATCCGCTCCTCGCGCGGGACGATCGCGAGCACGGCGATCACGAACGCGATGGTCGGCCAGAACGCGTTCCAGGCGAAGGGCTGCCGCCCGCCCTCCGGGAAGGCGGCGGCCAGGCAGACGGCGCTGACGAAGGCGGCGCCGGCCACCAGCAGGCTCAGGCGGTGGCGCGTGGCCACCCAGTGCGCGCCCGCCGCCAGGGCCAGGAACAGGCCCGCGATCGGGCTGCCCAGCGGCGCCAGCACGGCCAGGCCGATGGCCAGCCGCGGATGCTCGCGCTGCGCCGCCAGGACGGCGCCGAGGGCCAGTGCCACGCCCAGCGCGAACGTGAGGCGACCGGTGAAGAGGTTGGTCGCCGTGGCCGCGCCGAACCAGATCGCGCCGAGCCGAGCGTTCGCGCCCCACTCGGCGCGGGCGATCCGCTCGAACAGGATCGCCGAGGCGACGGTGGCCAGGGCGCCCACCAGGCGCGGTCCGAGCACGGAGGCCAGCGGCGGGAACAGCACGCTGTAGCCCATCGTGTGGTGCCCGGCGAACCACTGGCCGTTCCACAGCGTGAAGCCCACCTGGTTGAACAGGTCGGTGCGGTACACCTGCGCCGCCAGGTCCGCGCTCGACGGCTGGAGGATGAGGTAGGCCAGCGCCGGCACCAGCGCGAAGGCCAGCGGCACCAGCAGAGGGCGGCGCGGCGCGGCGTGGGACGGCAGGGCGAGGTTGGCGGAGGTCATGGCGTGACGCCGGTATCGAGAAACCGGCACACCTCGTCGGTTACCCCCGGTTCGTCGAGCCAGGGCCAATGGCCTGCTCCGGGGACGCGCCGGACGGAGGCGTGGGCCAGGCGGCCAGCATACGCGTCGGCGAACGACGGGTCCAGGTACGGATCCTCCTCGCCCCACACGACGAGCGCCGGGCATCGCAGCCGCTCCAGATCCTGCCCCGCGGCGGCCAGCGCGTCCTCCGGCGCGCCGCGGTAGAGCCGCAGGATCGCCCGCTGCGTGCCCTGGTCGAAGTCGCGCCACCAGCGGTCCACGACGTCGGCCGGCATCCCCGAGATGCGTCGCAGCGCGAACTTCGTGCTGGCGCCCATGAACAGCTCGCCCACGCCGCGCCGGCGCCACAGCCGCGCCGCCCAGTGCCAGCGGTAGCCGGGGAGCAGCGGGACGGCGTCGACGACGACCAGCCGCTCCACCCGCTCGGGCATGCGCATGGCCAGCGCCAGCGCCACCGCGCCCCAGTCGTGCAGCGCCAGGCGGAAGCGGTCCACGCCCCTGTGGTGCAGGAAGCGCTCCAGCCAGTCCGCATAGCCCTCGATCGAGTACGGGAAGTCGCCGCGCTTGGCCGAGCGCCCGAAGCCCGGGAGGTCGGGGGCCAGGCCGCCCGTGCGCTCCAGGAACGGCTCCCACATCTCTCCGGACTCCGGAACCCCGTGGACGTAGAGGACCGGGGGGTCGCCGCCCGGCGCCTCGCGCCAGGCGATGGGCATCCCTTCGAAGTCCTCGACGCGCGCCTCCACCGGCGGGCGAGGTTAACGTGGGGCGGGTGCCGACGCTGTGTCTCGGAGAGGCGCTCGTGGACCTGGTGTGCGAGCGGCCCGTCGCCGGCCTGGCGCAGGCCGACGCGTTCGTGCCCCATTTCGGCGGCGCGGTGGCGAACGTCGCCGTGACCGCGGCGCGCCTCGGCGCGCCGGTCGCGCTGGCCGGTGGGACGGGCGACGACGCCTTCGGGGGCTGGCTGAGCGCGCGGCTGGCCGCCGAGGGCGTGGACCTGGAGTGGTTCACGCCGGTCCCCGGCCTGGCCACCCCGATCGCCTTCGTGGCGATCGACTCGGCGGGCGAGCCGTCCTACTCCATCTACGGCGAGGGGATCCAGGCGCTGATCGTGGCGGCCGGGCCACGGCTCGACGAGGCGGTCGAGGAGTGCGACGCCCTGTTCTTCTCCTCCAACACGCTGGCCGGCGAGGCCGAGCGAGCGCTCACGCTGCGGGCCCGCGAGCGGGCGCTGGAGCTCGGCCGGCCGGTCCTCTACGACCCCAACCTGCGCCTGCACCGCTGGGACTCGCAGCGCGAGGCCGTGGCGCTCGCCAACTCCTGCGTCCCCGGCGCCATGCTCGTGCGCTGCAACCGCCACGAGGCCCGGCTGCTCACCGGCGAGGAGGATCCGGCCGCGGCCGCCGACGCGCTGGTGGAGGCGGGCGCGCGGATGGCCATCGTCACGCTGGGTCCCGACGGCGCGCTGCTGCGCGGTGAGGTCAGCGCCGACGTCCCCGGGGTCCCGGCGCGCGCGGTGAGCACCATCGGCGCCGGCGACGCGCTGATGGGCGTGCTGCTGGGCCGCCTCACGCTGGCGGCCTTCTACGTGCCGGCCGTGGCCGCCGCGCTGCCCGAGGCCGTCGAGGCGTCGGCTCGCGCGACGGAGCGCTGGGGCGCGGTGTGAGCGTCGCCGCGATCCGTGACGTCCTGCGCACCACCTACGGCAGCGTGTTCTGGGAGCCGCACGGCGCGCCGCTGGACGAGCTGGTCCTGACCGTCCTGTCCCAGAGCACCAACGATCGCAACCGCGACGTGGCCTACGAGCGCCTGCGCGAGCGCTTCCCCTCCTGGGAGGCGGTGCGCGACGCGCCGGTGGAGGAGGTGGAGGCGGCGATCCGCCCCGGCGGCATCTCGCAGGTCAAGTCGCGGCGCATCCAGGAGATCCTGCGGGCCCTGCCGGAGGACCTCGACCTGGGCTTCCTGGCGGGCGATCCGCTGGAGGACGCGCGGGCCTTCCTGACCGCCCTGCCCGGCGTCGGGCGCAAGACCGCGGCCTGCGTCCTGCTGTTCGCCTACGGCCGGCGCGAGGTGCCCGTGGACACGCACGTCGGGCGGGTCGCGACGCGCCTCGGGCTGCTGCGCCAGGGCGCCGGGTCCGACGAGCAGCACGATTCGCTCACCGCGCTGACGCCGCCGGGGGAGGAGCTCGAGCTGCACATCAACCTGCTGCGGCACGGGCGCCGGACCTGCCACGCGCGGCGCCCCGAGTGCCCGCACTGCCGGCTGCGCGAGCTGTGCCCCGCCGCGGACTCCTTCGCGTGAGCCGCGCCCGCGCGGCCGAGCTGGGGCTGGTCGGCATCGCGGCCGTCTGGGGCCTGACCTTCGTCATGGTCCAGGACGCGGTGGCCGAGCTGCCGGTCACGGCGTTCCTGGCCTACCGGTTCCTGGCCGCCGCGCTGGTGGTCGGGCTCGTCTTCCGCCGCGACCTGGCCCGGCTGAGCCGCGAGGGTTGGCGCGCCGGCCTGCTGATCGGGGTCTTCCTCACCGCGGGCTACCTGTTCCAGACGATCGGGCTCCAGCACACCTCGGTGTCCAACGCGGGCTTCATCACCGGCCTGTTCGTCGTCCTCACGCCGCTGCTCGGCGCCGTGTTCCTGCGCCAGCGGGCCGGGCGAACGGCCTGGCTGGCCGCGGGCGCCTCGGCGGTGGGCCTGTTCCTGCTGTCGGGCGCGGGCGCCGAGTTCCGCGCCGCCGGGGACGGGCTCGTCCTGCTGTGCGCGGTGGCCTTCTCGGCCCACATCCTGGCCACCGACCGCGCCGTCGCGCGCCATCCCACCGGCGCGCTGGTGGCGGTGCAGCTGGGCCTGTGCGGCGTGGTGTGCCTGCTCGCCGCGGCGGCCACCGGCGACCTCGAGGCGCCCCGGGGTGCCACGGTGTGGAGCGCCCTGGCGGTCACGGCGCTGGCGGCCAGCGCGCTGGGCTTCCTCGTCCAGACCTACGCCCAGCGCCACGCCCCGCCCGCGCGCACCGCGCTCATCCTGGCCTCCGAGCCGGCCTTCGCCGGCCTGTTCGGCTACGCCCTGGCCGGCGACCGGCTGGGCGCCGTCGAGCTCGCGGGCGCCGCCGTCATCCTGGCCGCGATCGTCGCCGTGGACGCGATTCCCCGCCTGCGCCCCCGGCGCCCTTTGCCAGAGCGTTAGAGGAGGCCGACCAGCCGGTCACTCCATCGTTAGCCGCTTAGACGTCTTCTCGTCGAGGATCGTGCCGTCGTTACGGAGCCTCAACTCCACCCAGCGGTCTGTTCCCACACGTGCGACCAGGTACAGCGAGGTCTTGTCGCTGCGCGAGCGCACGAGGCCAACACTGATCGCGCCCTCGGTGACCGCGAGATCGGACGACTCGTCTATCCACTCCATCTGCACCCCGGAGCGCTCGCGCAGCGCGGAAAGGCTCGCGTGTCCTGCGCCGGCCGGCCAGCCGCCTGGCGCCACCGCCGCGACGGCGACGCGAAGCAGCACCGTCTGGGCCAGCAGCTCAGCGAACTCCGGGTATGTCGCGGATGGCACGGTCGCGGTGTCAGGCGCAGTCCAGCACACCGAGCAGCTGGCCAGCGCTCTTGCGTACGTACGGCTTCAGGAAACTGTAGACGGCGAGTGCTCCTGCGGTCGCCCAGACCTGGTTCTCGTAACCGCGAGTACAAACGGCTGGGGCCGCGATTCCGTAACGGCGGAGTGCCGTGGGTCGGCACTCCACGAGGATCTACTACACTGAGACTAAGATTTTTCTGCACAAGGAGACTGAAGCATGGGCAAGACCATAGGAATCGACCTCGGCACGACCAACTCATGCATGGCCGTGCTCGAGGGCGGCGAGCCCACCGTGATCGAGAACGCCGAGGGCGGTCGCACGACCCCCTCCGTCGTCGCGTTCACGGAGTCGGGCGAGCGCCTGGTGGGCACCGTGGCCAAGCGCCAGGCGGTGACCAACCCCACCAACACCGTGTTCTCGATCAAGCGCTTCATGGGGCGCAAGGAGGCGGAGGTCAAGGAGGAGGAGTCGATCGTCCCCTACACCGTCGTAGCGGGGCCGAACGGCGACGCGCGCGTGGAGGCCGGCGGCAAGCAGTACAGCCCGCCGGAGATCAGCGCGATGATCCTCCAGAAGCTCAAGACCGACGCCGAGGCCTACCTGGGCGAGTCCGTGGACAGCGCGGTCATCACCGTCCCGGCGTACTTCAACGACGACCAGCGCCAGGCCACCAAGGACGCCGGCAAGGTCGCCGGCCTCGACGTCAAGCGCATCATCAACGAGCCGACCGCCGCGTCCCTGGCCTACGGCCTGGACAAGGAGGACGACCAGACCATCCTCGTCTTCGACCTGGGCGGCGGCACGTTCGACGTGTCGGTGCTGGAGATCGGCGACGGCGTGTTCGAGGTCAAGTCGACGTCGGGTGACAACCACCTGGGTGGAGACAACTTCGACAAGGCGATCGTCGACTGGCTCGTGGCCGAGTTCAAGCGCAGCCAGGGCATCGACCTGGCCGCGGACAAGATGGCCCTCCAGCGCCTCTACGAGGCCGCCGAGAAGGCCAAGATCGAGCTCTCCACCACCCAGGAGACGCAGATCAACCTGCCGTTCATCACGGCGGACGCCTCCGGGCCCAAGCACCTGGACACCCGCCTCACGCGGGCCAAGATGACCGAGCTCACCGGCGATCTGCTCAAGCGGGTCGAGAACCCGGTGCGCCAGGCGCTCGAGGACGCCAAGGACAAGGGCGTCGCCGACGTGGACCACGTCGTCCTGGTCGGCGGCATGACCCGCATGCCGGCCGTCCAGGAGCGCGTCAAGGAGCTCACGGGCAAGGAGCCCCACCGGGGCGTCAACCCCGACGAGGTCGTGGCCGTCGGCGCCGCCATCCAGGCGGGCGTGCTGGCCGGCGACGTCAAGGACGTCCTGCTCCTCGACGTCACCCCGCTGACCCTGGGCATCGAGACCAAGGGCGGCGTGATGACCAAGCTCATCGAGCGCAACACGACGATCCCCACGCGCAAGAGCGAGGTGTTCTCGACGGCCGAGGACAACCAGCCCAGCGTGGAGATCCACGTCCTGCAGGGCGAGCGCGAGATGGCGGGCTACAACAAGTCGCTGGGCAAGTTCCAGCTGACCGGCATCCCGCCGGCGCCCCGGGGCATCCCGCAGATCGAGGTCGGCTTCGACATCGACGCCAACGGCATCCTCAACGTGACCGCGAAGGATCTGGGCACGGGCAAGGAGCAGAAGATCGAGATCAAGGCGGGCTCGGGTCTCAGCGAGGACGAGATCAAGTCGATGGTGTCCGACGCCGAGTCGCACGCCGATGACGACCGCCGCCAGCGCGAGCTGGCCGAGGCCCGCAACGAGGCCGAGAACGCCGCCTACCAGGCCGAGCGCCAGCTCGCCGACCTCGGCGACTCGGTCGACTCCGACTCCAAGGAGCGGATCGAGGCGGCCATCAAGGAGGTCCGCGAGGTGCTGGAGTCCGAGGACGCGGCCGAGATCAAGGTCCGCACCGAGGCGCTGCAGACGGCGTTCCACGCGGTGTCCCAGGCAATGTACGAGCGCGCGCAGGCCGAGCAGGCCGACAGCCCGAACGGCGCGGCCGAGGCCGCCTCCGAGTCCGAGGAGGACGAGGAGGAGGTCGTCGACGCCGAGGTGGTGGACGAGGGCAAGTCGTGAGCGACGAGCCCCGGCAGGAAGAGCAGGTCGAGGTCGAGGAGGCGCCCCCCGAGGCGCCTCCCGCCGAGGCCGAGGCCCAGGCCGTCGAGCAGGACATCGGCGAGCTCGAGGAGACGGCGCGCGAGCGCGACGAGTACCTCGCGCTGGCCCAGCGCACCCAGGCCGACTTCGAGAACTACCGCAAGCGGGTCGCCCGCGACGCGGCGGCGGCCGAGTCCCGCGGCACGGCGCGGCTGGCCAAGGAGATCCTGCCCGCGCTGGACAACCTGGCCCGGGCGCTGGACGCCGACACGCTGGACCCGGAGGGCCTGAGCCTGGTGCGCTCGGAGTTCACCGCCGCGCTGGAGCGCCTGGGGATCGAGGAGTTCTCACCCGAGGGCGAGCGCTTCGACCCCAACCTCCACGAGGCGATGGCCCAGCAGCCGGTGGACGGCGCCGAGCCGGGCACGGTCGTCGAGGTCTACCAGCGCGGCTACCGCCTGGACGGCAACGTCCTGCGGCCCGCGCGGGTGGTGGTGGCGCAGTAGCGATGGCCGCCCGTCCCGACTACTACGCCGAGCTGGGCGTCAAGAAGGGCGCCTCGGCGGACGAGATCAAGAAGGCCTACCGCAAGCTGGCGCGCCGCTACCACCCGGACGCGAACCAGGGCGACAAGGCGGCCGAGGAGCGCTTCAAGCGCATCTCCGAGGCCCACGACGTCCTGGGCGACGACGAGAAGCGCAAGCAGTACGACCGCGGCGCCGGCCCGTTCGCCGCGGGCGGCGGAGGGCCGGGGTTCGGCGGCTTCGACCCGGGCGCCTTCACCGGAGGGGTCAGCGACATCTTCGACCTCTTCCGGGACCGCGGGCCGCGCCAGCCGCAGGGCCAGCGCGGCGCCGACCTGGAGACCGAGGTGCGGATCTCCTTCGACCAGTCGATCGCCGGCGCGCAGATCCCGCTGTCCGTGCCGACCAGCGTGCCGTGTCCCACGTGCCGGGGGACCGGCGCCAAGCCCGGCACCACGCCCTCCGTCTGCCCCCAGTGCCAGGGTCGTGGCGTGGAGGCCTCCAGCCAGGGCCTGTTCTCCATCTCCCAGCCGTGCTCGCGCTGCGGCGGGAGCGGGACCGTGATCGACGACCCGTGTCCCACCTGCGCCGGCACCGGCGCGCGCAAGACGGTCAAGAAGTACCGCGTCACGATCCCGCCCGGCGTGCGCGACGGCAGCCGCGTGCGGCTGGCCGGCAAGGGCGAGCCGGGCCGCGGCGGCGGGCCGCCCGGCGACCTCTACGTCGTGACCCGCGTCAGCGAGTCCCCCGTCTTCAAGCGCCGCGGCGACCACCTCGAGGTCGAGGTTCCGCTGACCATTCCCGAGGCGGTCCGCGGAGCCACGATCGAGGTGCCCACCCTGGACGGCACGAAGAAGCTGCGCGTGCCCGGGGGCACGCGGCACGGCACCCTCCAGCGCCTGCGCGGCGAGGGCCCGCCCAAGCTGGACGGCCGCGGTCGCGGCGACCTGCGCTACCGGTTCGTCATCGACGTCCCCGCCTCGCTGACCGACGAGCAGCGCGACGCGGTGGACGAGCTGTCCAAGGTGATGAACGGCGATCCGCGAGCCGACCTCTTCGTGTGATGGCGGTCCGGCGCACTCGCACCACCACGCAGGTCTCGGTCAAGAGCGACCGGGGCGTGTTCATGATCTCCGTGGCCGCCGAGCTGGCGGACATGCATCCCCAGACGCTTCGCATGTACGAGCAGCGCGGCCTCATCCACCCGAAGCGCTCGCCCAAGGGCACGCGCCTGTACTCCCAGGAGGACGTGGACCGGCTGCGCCGCATCCAGGAGATGACGGCCCAGCTGGGGATGAACCTGGCCGGCGTCGAGCGCGTCTTCGAGCTCGAGGCGCAGCTGGAGCGCATGGCGCGGCGGATCGAGACGATGGAGGCCGAGGCGGAGCGCCTGCGCCGCGAGATGGGCGAGGAGATCGAGCGCATCCGGCGCTCGTTCCGGGCCGAGATCGTGCCCTACCGGGGCGGCGAGCTCGTGCGCGTGGCGCCGCGGCGCAACCCGCTGTAGCGCCGCCGCTCAGGGGCAGGAGACGATGTACGCGCGCGGGTTGCGCGCCGTCCCGCCGAGCACGCGGTCGGGCAGCCGCGGCGGGAACGTCGGCGACACCGCGACGAAGCAGCCGCGCGGGTCGACGTCGACCAGGTACAGCGCCCGGCGCTCGCCCGGCCGGCCCCGCTGGTGGTAGCGCAGGCGGCAGTCCCAGCGGGGGCCGGCCACCTGGCGGCAGCGCCCGCGCGTCAGGTGGACGCTCTGGCGCAGCAGGCGCCCGGACACCAGCCGCTGCGCCGAGACGTCGGCGATGCCGAACGCCCGGACGATCCCCGACTGCAGCGTCAGCGGGCCCGTCCGCGGCCCGTCGCCCGGGCACCCGCTGCGGTGCCCGACCAGGCAGGCGCCGGGGCGCACGAGCGACCGGAGGTTGGCCACGCTCGGCCTGGCGGCGTAGGGCTCGACCTTCACCGCGAGCACGAACAGCGACATCGCGATCGCGGCCACACGCAACCAGCGCCCGCGCGCGATGGCGGCCAGCGGCAGCAGCCAGGCCACGTACCAGGGCAGCAGCCAGGCGGTGGTCACCAGCACGGCGAGGGTCGCCCAGCCGGCCATCTCCAGCCACGGCGCGCCGTGCCACGTTCGCCACAGCAGCCATGCCACGACCGCGAGCAGCAGCCCGGTGCAGACGACTCGCGCCAGGGGCGGGTTGCCGCTCCAGCCCAGCACGTCGCCGAGCTGCGCCGTCACGGTGGCCCCGCTGCTGTGGCCCTGCTGGTTGGTGATGGTGGTCAGGGACTTCACGACGCCGGAGCCGAAGCCGATGACCCCGGCCACGGCCACGGCGAGCCCCGCCAGGGCGCCGCCCACGACGACCTCGCGGCGCCGCCGCGCGCCGAGCAGCAGGAAGGGCGCGACGATCGCGGCCGAGGCCTTCACTGCGACCCCGGCCACGGTGAGCGCCCCGCCCGCGGCCTCGCGCCCGGCCAGCACGAGCGCCGCCGCCGCCAGCACCGCGGCCATCGCGACGACGTCGTTGTGCGCGCCCCCCACGGCCAGCACCAGGACGACCGGGTTGAGTCCGTAGAGCGCGACGGCCGGCGCGGGCGCGATGTCCAGCCGCCGCGCCAGCCACCAGACCAGGCCGCACACCGCCAGGCTGGCGGCGGTTGCCAGCGCCTTGAAGGCCCACAGCGCTCCCCCGACGCCGAGCGGGACGGTGGCGTAGCTGCCCAGCGTGAACAGCGGACCGTAGGGCGACGCGTAGCGGTCCCAGCGCACGAACGGGTGGACCGGGTCCGCGACGACGCTGCCCGAGTCGTGGACGTACGGGCTGAGACCGTGCAGCGCGCCCATCCGGGCCCAGTCGATGTAGCCCATGACGTCGGCGGACAGCAGGGGCGGCCCGAGGAACACGGCCACGTGCGCGGCCGCGCAGGCGAGCAGCACCCAGCGCGTCCGCAGCGACCCGGCGCAGGCGACCACGACGAGGTAGGCCACGAACATCAGCGCGACGGCGAACGTGAACCCGGGGCGGCTGAGCGGGAGGTTGAGCCCGCTCAGCGGCCCGCGCAGCCAGTCCGGGTATCCGCCCAGGCGCGCGGGGACCAGGCGGGTCGGCCCGGCGGCCGTCCCCGCCGCGATCGCCGCGGACAGGTAGACGATGGTGAGCAGGCCGCCGGCCGCGAGCAGGCGACGCAGCCTGGGCGATGCCTCGACAGACCTCACGCCGCCGTCTCCGCGCGCGGCTCGGCCATCTCCAGCGCCAGCGTCGTCCAGCCGAAGTCGCGCGCCCCCATCCCCGCGCCGGTGCGCGCCTCGTAGTACTCGCGGACTCCCTCGCGCAGCACGACCTCAGAGATTCGGCGCGCCATCTCCGCGGCCTGCTCCGCGTAGCCCAGGCGGCGCAGTCCCCGCCAGGCCAGCCAGGCGGAATTGACCCAGCTCGGGCCCCGCCAGTAGCGGCGCAGGCCCCAGAAGTGGTCGCGCGACGTGTGGGTGGGATCGTCCAGCGCGACGCTGGGCAACGGGACGCCCGGCCAGAACCGCGCGGAGAGCAGCGTCTCCTCGACCAGGCGCCGGCCGATCTCGTTGGGCAGGTCGGGCAGCGCGAGCGGCGCCAGGGTGTCCCAGGTGAACGGCACGCGCTCGGGCGGCAGCGGCCTCAGCGCGCCACGCGCCTCGTCGACGAAGCGGCCCGTGCCCTCGTCCCACAGCCGGTCCACCAGCGCGGGCGTCCTGGAGGGACGTCCCAGCGCCTGCTCGGCCAGCGACCACATCACGTTGGTCAGCACCTCGCATAGGACGGGCCGCCCGTCCGCCGCGATGCGCCGCGCGTCGAAGCCGCGGCGGCGGTTGTGCTGGATCAGCCAGGGAAAGCGCCGCCGGCCCTGGGCGTAGGCCCCCCACACGTGGTCGAACTTCGGCGACGCGTCCAGTCCGGACTCGTCGGGCTGGATCAGCCACAGCAGGCCGTCGCCGTCGAGGTCGCGATGGGCGCGCAGCCACTCGTGGTGCTGGGCGATCCGTGGCTCCGCGCGCGGATCGTTCCCGGTCAGCGACCAGGCCCAGGCCAGCAGCGGCGGCTGGATCGTGCGAGTCATGAGGTCGTGCCGGCGTTCGACGTTGTAGCGGACGTACCGCTCCAGGTTCAGCGGCTTTCCCCAGAAGATCACGTGTCCTATGAATCCCTCCTGAGCGGCGCCGAGCAGCGACTCCAGCTCGCGCCGCGCCCGGTCGGGGTCCCAGCGGCCGCGCACGATCGCGATGAAGCAGGAGTCCCAGTACCACTGCCAGGGGTAGCGGCCCGGGCTGGGGGCGGTGAAGGCGTACTCGCGGCCCGCCTGCTCGCCCTCGCGCCAGCCGGCTTCCAGCACGCGCCGGCACGCCGCCTCGAGCGCGGTCACCTTCGCCGGTCGAGTGGGAAGCGCTCGGCGCCGTCCGGAACGGCGTCCCCGTCGGTGTCGCGCCGGCGCGGATCGGTCTCCGTGCGCTGCCGGCGGCCGTCGTGGTTGCGGTCCTCGCGCCCGTCGGGCAGCCCGTCGCGGTCGGTGTCGCGACGCAGCGGGTTGGTGCGCGTGCGCGGGTCCAGGTCCGGGCGGAAGCGCGCCGGATCGGTCCCGCGGGCGGCGCCGGGCGGGTCGGGCACGCCCCGCCGCAGCCCGGCCTCCACGCCGTCGGGCAGCCCGTCGCGGTCGGTGTCGCGCCGCAGCGGGTCGGTCCCGTCGCGCTCCTCCTGCCCGTCGGAGACGCCGTCGTCGTCGGTGTCGCGATCGAACGTACGCGTCCGGAAGAGGGCCTCGACGTCGTCGCTCAGGCCGTCGCCGTCGTCGTCGGTGTCGCAGATGTCGCCGACCCTGTCCTCGTCGGCGTCCTGCTGCCCGGGATCCACCGTGAGCACGCAGACGTCGATGCCGTCGCGGACGCCGTCGCCGTCGCTGTCGCGGTTGAGCGGGTTGGTGCCCATCTCGGCCTCGCGGGTATCCGACAGGCCGTCGTTGTCGTCGTCGGAGTCCTGGGTGTCGTCGCCCAGCCCATCGTGGTCGAAGTCGGACTCCAGGCGCACCGCGACGTTCAGGCGGCGCCCGTCCGTCGTGCTCGGCGCACCGGGATCGGCGCCCGGCGACGGGTCGGTGAGCCACGTCCCGGTCGCGTTGCCGGTGGGCGCCCCGACGAAGATCGGCGTGTCGCCGCCCGACGCCAGGCGCAGGCCGAGCACCTCGCCGCCGGACACCGAGATCCGGGTGGGGAAGCTGGTCTCGCGGCCGGCCACGAGGGACTCGTCGCGCGTCTCGGACACGACGATCCACGAGCTGGCGGACTGGCGCAGGATGCGCAGCCGCGCCACGTCGCCCGGGTTGACCGTCGGGCCGCCGCGCACGCTCCACGCCGTGATCACGCCCCCACCGGACGGGATCCGGTACGAGGGTCCCGGTGGCGCCGTCGCGACCTGGACGTGGGTGCATCCGCCGCACCCGGGGCCCGACGCGCCCGGCGGAGCGACGGCACCCACGCCGACCGTCGAGGCCGCGGCGGGCGCGGCGGCCACGGGCAGGGCGAGGGCGACGAGGACGGCGAGGGCGCGACGCACGGGCCGCACAGGGTAAACGGCTCACAAATCTCAGTCGCTATGACTGAGATCTTTGCTACCCTGGACACATGCAAGCCGACCGCTTCACGATCAAGTCCCAGGAGGCCATCCAGGCGGCTCAACGCCTGGCCGAGGGGCGCCGCAACCCCCAGCTCACGCCCGAGCATCTGCTCGCGGTCCTGCTCGAGGGGGAGGCCGGCGTCGTGGTACCCGTCCTGGGCAAGCTCGGCGCCGACCCGGCCCCGATCCGCGCCGAGGTCAACGCCGCGCTGGACGCGCTTCCCACGGTCAGCGGCGACTCCGCCGAGCCGGCCGGGGCCTCCAACGACCTCCTGGTCGTGCTGCGCGCCGCCGAGTCGGCGATGTCGCGTCTGCGCGACGAGTACGTCTCCACCGAGCACCTGCTGCTCGCCCTGGCCGCGTCCAAGACCAAGGCCGGGGAAGCGCTGCGCGCCGCCGGCGCCACCGAGGCCGACCTCGAGCGCGCCATCGCGGAGGTCCGCGGCCCCCACCGCGTGACCAGCCAGAGCGCCGAGGAGCAGTACGGCGCGCTGGAGAAGTTCGGCACCGACCTCAACCAGGCCGCCGAGTCGGGCAAGCTGGACCCGGTCATCGGGCGCGACGACGAGATCCGCCGCGTCATCCAGGTCCTCTCCCGGCGCACCAAGAACAATCCCGTCCTGATCGGCGAGCCCGGCGTGGGCAAGACCGCGATCGTCGAGGGCCTGGCCCAGCGCATCGTGTCCGGCGACATCCCCGAGTCGCTGCGCGACCGGCGCGTCATCTCGCTGGACATCGGCGCGATGGTGGCCGGCTCCAAGTTCCGGGGCGAGTTCGAGGAGCGCCTGAAGGCGGTCCTCAAGGAGGTCGTCGACGCGGCCGGCCAGGTCATCGTCTTCATGGACGAGCTGCACACCATCGTGGGCGCGGGCGCCGCCGAGGGCGCCGTCGACGCCGGCAACATGCTCAAGCCGATGCTGGCGCGCGGCGAGCTGCGCGCCGTCGGCGCCACCACGCTGGACGAGTACCGCAAGCACATCGAGAAGGACCCGGCGCTGGAGCGCCGCTTCCAGCCCGTCCTGGTCGACGAGCCCTCCGTGGAGGACACGATCGCGATCCTGCGCGGCCTCAAGGAGCGCTACGAGGTGCACCACGGCGTGCGCATCCAGGACACCGCGATCATCGCCGCGGCCACCCTGTCGCACCGCTACATCACCGACCGCTTCCTCCCCGACAAGGCGATCGACCTGATCGACGAGTCGGCCTCGCGGCTGCGGATCGAGATCGACTCGATGCCCACCGAGATCGACGAGGTGGAGCGACGCATCATGCAGCTGGACATCGAGCTGGCGGCGCTGGAGAAGGAGCGCGACGAGGCCTCCGTGGCCCGCCGCGAGGCGATCGAGCGCGAGCGCGCCGAGCTGGCCGAGCAGTCGGCCGGGATGAAGGCGCGCTGGCAGGCCGAGAAGGACGCCATCTCCGAGGTCCGTGAGGTCAAGGAGCGCATGGAGCAGGCCCACCGCGAGGTCGAGCGCGCCGAGCGCGAGGCCGACCTCCAGCGGGCGGCCGAGCTGCGCTACGGCGAGATCCCCGAGCTGGAGAAGAAGCTGGCCGAGCTGGAGTCCCAGCAGGACGGCCGCGAGGAGACGACCTTCCTCAAGGAGGAGGTCGACGCCGACGACGTGGCCGAGGTCGTGGCCAAGTGGACCGGCATCCCGGTGAGCCGCCTGCTGGAGGGCGAGGTCGAGAAGCTCGTCCACATGGAGGAGCGCCTGCACCGCCGGGTCATCGGCCAGGACGAGGCCGTCGAGGCCGTGGCCAACGCCCTGCGCCGCTCGCGGGCGGGGCTCCAGGACCCGGATCGCCCGATCGGCAACTTCCTCTTCCTCGGGCCCACCGGCGTGGGCAAGACCGAGCTGGCCCGAGCGCTGGCGGAGTTCATGTTCGACTCCCAGGACGCGATGGTGCGAATTGACATGAGTGAATACATGGAGAAGCACTCCGTCTCGAGGCTGGTCGGGGCGCCCCCCGGCTACGTGGGCTACGAGGAGGGCGGTCAGCTCACCGAGGCCGTCCGCCGCCGGCCCTACGGGGTCGTCCTGCTGGACGAGATCGAGAAGGCGCACCCCGACGTGTTCAACACGCTGCTGCAGGTGATGGACGACGGGCGCCTGACCGACGGCCAGGGCCGCACCGTGGACTTCAAGAACGTCGTCCTGATCATGACCTCCAACATCCCGGGCGGGACGGCGGGCGCCGAGGCGGCGTTCAAGCCGGAGTTCATCAACCGCCTGGACGACATCGTCGAGTTCGCGCCCCTCTCCCGCGATCAGCTGGGCGCGATCGTCGAGCTCCAGGCCGGGCGCCTCGTCGCGCGCGTGCGCGAGCGCGGGATCGAGATCGAGCTCACCGAGGCGGCGCGACAGCTGCTCGGGGACCTCGGCTACGACCCGACGTACGGCGCGCGGCCCCTCAAGCGGGTGATCCAGAAGCGACTGGTCGACCGGCTGGCGCTGGCCATCCTGGAGGGCGAGTTCGCCGAGGGCGACACCGTGCGGGTGGACGCCGCCGAGGGCGAGCTGGTGTTCACGAAGGCCTCGGCCTCGACGCCGGTAGCGGCCGCCTAGCCTGGACGCCCGTCGCGGCTCATCGCGGAAGCTGAGTAGCTCACGCGAGGTCTAATCTCCCTTGAGAGATGGAGAGTTCCAACGGACACGTCCAGTTCATCTGGGAGATCGCCGAGCTCCTGCGCGGCGACTACAAGCAGTCGGAGTATGGCCGCGTGATCCTGCCCTTCACGGTCGTACGCCGCCTCGACCTCGTGCTGGCTCCCACCAAGCATGACGTCCTGGAGGAGTCAGGGCGCGCCGAGGGGCTCGACTTCGACCCTGACCCGGTGCTCCGCAAGGCCGCTGGGCAGCGCTTCTACAACACGTCCGAACTGGACTTGGAGAAAGTGGCAGGCGACGCGTCGAACGTCACGGCGGGCCTGCGCGCCTACCTGGCCGCGTTTTCGCCCACGGTCCGGGAAATCTTCGATGCGTTTGCCTTCGACCAGCAGATCACCAGGCTGCACAAGGCGAACCTGCTCTACAGGGTCCTTACCCGGTTCCTCGACGCGGATCTGCACCCCGAGTCGGTCTCGAACGCCAGCATGGGCGACATCTTCGAGGAGCTGATCCGGCGCTTCTCGGAGGCATCGAACGAGACCGCGGGCGAGCACTTCACCCCGCGTGAGGTGGTTCGGCTCTGCGCTGAACTGGTGCTGGCCGGGGACGAGGAGGTCACAACCAAGCCGGGCGCCATCCGCAAGGTCTACGATCCGGCATGCGGGACGGGGGGGATGCTCTCAGTGACTGAGGAGCTGGTCCGAGAGCGAAACCCGCGCGCCCGCCTCTACCTCTACGGACAGGAGCTCAATCCGGAGTCGTGGGCGATCTGCCGATCGGAGATGCTGCTCAAGGGGCAAGACCCGTCGAGCATCTATCCCCGCTCGACCCTCTCCGAAGACGGCCTTCGGACCGAGCGGTTCGACCTGATGCTTGCCAACCCCCCGTTCGGGGTCGACTGGTCCAAGGACCAAGAGGCGGTCATCGATGAGCGGGAGTCGCTCGGCGACCGCGGGCGGTTTGCGGCCGGTATCCCGCCCAAGAACGACGGCGCGTTGCTCTTCCTTCAGACGATGCTCGCGAAGCGAAAGTCGGCCGAGGACGGTGGGAGCCGGATTGCGATCATCTTCAACGGCTCGCCCCTCTTCAGCGGCGGTGCCGGCTCTGGTCCGAGCGAGATCCGCCGCTGGATCCTCGAGAACGACTGGCTCGAGGCAATCGTCGCCCTCCCCGAGCAGCTTTTCTACAACACCGGCATCGCGACCTACGTCTGGGTGCTCACCAACCATAAGTCCTCAGCAAGGCGCGGAAAGGTGCAGCTGATCGACGGACGCGAGCTGTGGGAGCCGATGCAAAAGAGCCTTGGCGACAAGCGCCGCCGCCTCTCGCGGTCCCATATCGATGACCTCCTCTCCCTCTACCGCGCATTCGAGGACAACGAGCGCTCGAAGGTACGGGAGAACGGCTTCTTCATGTACCGCCGCATCACGGTGGAGCGTCCGCTCCGGTTGCGCTACGAGGTGACCGAAGAGGCGATCGCCCGACTACGCGGGTCGAAGGTGTTCAAGGATCTGACGAAGCCGGTCCCAAACGCAAAACAGCCGACCGAGGCGATTGCGCGCGGCGAGGCTGTCCAGTCAGCGCTCTTGGACGGCCTCAGAGCCCTCAATGGCTTCGCTACCACGGACCGGTCTCAGGCTGAGATCAAGGTCCGCAATGTCCTTCGGGCAATTGAGCGGCCCAGCGCCGGTCTCCGTAAGGCGGTCTGGGACGCGCTCGCGGTGCGCGACGACGCTGCTCCAGTTGTCACAAATGGAAAGGGGCAGCCACAGTCCGACCCAGCACTCCGCGACTCCGAGACCGTACCGCTCCGTGAATCGGTCGCAGACTATATGCGGCGCGAGGTCTTGCCGTTTGTCGAGGACGCGTGGGTCAATGAAAGTAATGACCGTATCGGCGCCGAGCTCCCTGTGACACGCGTCTTCTATCAGCATCAACCGCCACGCTCCCTTGAGACCATCGATGCCGAGATTCGGGCCTTAGAGGAGGAGATCGCCGTGCTCACAAGCCAGGTGACCGGTCGGTGAGTACGCGGTGATGCAGGTTCGGCGACTGTTCCAAATCGTCAACGGGGGGACGCCAAGCTCAGACCAGGGCAACTGGGGCGGCGAGGTCACCTGGGTAACGCCCGACGATCTCGGCAAGAGCGATGGCATCCGGATCGCCACTTCCGCGCGCACGCTCACGATGGCCGGGCTCCGGGCGTCCGCGAACCTCGTGCCACGCGGGACTATTGTGCTTTCCACACGCGCCCCGATCGGCCATATTGCCATCGCGGATGTTCGACTCGCGTTCAACCAAGGCTGCAAGGGTCTGGTGCCACGACAGGATCTTGACGAGCGCTTTTTTTACTACCAGCTCATAGCCATGCGACCTGAGCTACAAGTCGCTGGACAGGGCGTGACTTTTCCGGAGCTATCTGGCGTAAGGTTGGGGGCGATGCGACTCGCGTGCCCGTCGCTCGGCGAGCAGCGCCGCATTGCGGATTTTCTCGAGAGGGAAACTGGCAGGATCGACGAGGCTTTACGCCTAAAGCGAGAGCTTTTCGATCGGCTTTCCGATCGAGTCGCTGCCGTGATGCATGAGGCGGTCGCGGGGCTACCTCGCAATGCCCGCCTCGCATACGTCGTGGTGTGGCGCTCCGGGGGAACTCCGCCGAAGGCAGAGCCGAGCCACTGGTGGGGTGACCTTCCTTGGGCGTCGACGAAGGATCTGATCCAGGACGAGCTCAACGACACGGTGGATCACATCACCGAGGACGCAGCGGCCGCGCATTCCACTGTCGTCCCTCCTGGGACCGTGCTCGTCGCCACCCGCGGCATGGCTCTCGCCAAGAGATTGCCGCTCGCGGTCGCGTCCCGTCGAATGGCGTTTAACCAAGACCTAAAGGCGCTTATTCCAAGCCCGGCCGTTGAATCTGGGTATCTGCGGGTGGTTTTACGGGGGCTTGAATCCGAGATACTTGCCAACGTGGTGGAAGCGGCCCATGGGACGCGGCGGCTTGAAACCAGATGGCTAAAGGCGCTCCGGGTTCCGGTTCCGGACTTGCGCCTTCAACGCTCGACCGTGGAGCGCGTCCAGGCCATCGAGACACAGAATGACGCGGTGGCCTCTCGTCTTGAACGCCAAATGTCACTTCTGATCGAGCGCCGCCAGGCCTTGATTACCAACGCCGTCAGCGGCGAACTGGATACGACGTCCTACCCCGCCTCGTGCTAACTAGATGAAGCCCGTCGGTATGAGTGCTCACAAGGAGGCCGCTTTCGAGGATTTGATCGAAAGGCACCTCGTCAACCATGGGTGGGAGCGAGGTACGCCTTATAGCTTCGACCGCGAGCTCGGGATTGACTTCGACGAGCTCTTCGCGTTCATTGGGGCAACGCAGCAGGAGGCGTGGGACGTGCTAGTCGAGCGACGGGGCGGCATGGAGCTCGCGCAGAGGGAGTTTCGCAAGCTCGTGGCGAAGCGCATCGACGAATCGGGGACTCTCCATGTGCTCCGCCGCGGGCTGACCGACCTGGGCGTGGACCTTCGACTCGCGTACTTCAAGCCCGAGCATGGACTGACGCCGGAGCTTGTTGGCGGCTACCAAGGAAACCGCTGCACCGTAGTGAGGCAGCTTGGTTACTCGGAGGACGATCGCGACAAGACGCTCGATCTGGCGCTGCTCGTGAACGGCATCCCTACGGCAACTGCTGAGCTGAAGAACCCGCTCACCGGCCAGAACGTCGAGCACGCCAAGCACCAGTACCGCCACGACCGGGATCCTTCGGAACCGATCTTCGCTCGCCGCGCGCTCGTCCATTTCGCCGCCGATCCGAACCTTGTCTTCCTTGCCACTCACCTACAGGGCGAGGACACCGTATTCGTTCCGTTCAACCAGGGAAGCGCTGGGCCGGGCGAGCCGGGCGGTGCCGGGAACCCGCCCGCGAGGGACGGCCGACACGCGACCGCCTATCTCTGGGAGGACGTGTGGGAGCGGGATGCCTGGCTCGAGCTCCTACATCGCTTCTTCCATATCGAACCCTCGGCGCCGACTCACCGCGGAAGACGGCGCGGGAGCAATCCGGCCAGGGGCGGCAACGTGACCTTCCCGCGCTTCCAACAGTGGGATGCCGTTCGCAGGCTCGTCGCCGACGCGCGCGACCACGGCGCTGGGCGCAAGTACCTCGTTCAGCACTCGGCTGGCTCGGGCAAGTCTAATACGATTGCGTGGCTCGCACACAGGCTCGCTGGGCTTCACGCCGAGGACCGGAAGGTCTTCGACAAGGTGGTCGTGATCACCGATCGCGTCGTTCTCGATCGCCAGCTCCAGGCGACTGTCTTTCAGTTCGATCACGAACCGGGGATGGTGGAGAAGGTCGAGGGAACCTCCGCCCAGCTCGCAGACGCCCTCGAGACGAGCACCGCGAAGATTGTCGTCTCCACACTGCAGAAGTTCCCCTTCGTGTTGGAGAGGATCGATGACCTTTCGGACAAGCGCTTCGCTGTGATCGTCGACGAGGCGCACTCCTCACAATCGGGAGAGGCCGCCAAGGCGCTCCGCGCGGCGCTTGGGTCCGGCTGGCAGCTCGACACCGAGGAGCACGACACCGAGCCGGATGAAATCCGAGAGATGGCCACGGCACTGATCGAGCGCTCGGCACGGGAGCGCGGGCCGCAGCGAAATCTTTCGTACTTCGCCTTCACCGCGACGCCGACCAAGCGGACATTGCAGGTCTTCGGCGCCATCGAGGACGGAGAGCTGCGGCCCTTCCACACCTACTCGATGCGTCAGGCCATCGAGGAGGGGTTCATTCTCGATGTTCTGCGCCGCTTCATGCCCTACCGGGTGTTCTGGAAGGTTGCGTCCAAGCTCGAACAAGACCCGGAGGTCAAGCGCCGCGACGCGGCGACAGAGATCGTGCGCTTCGTTTCCGCCCGGCCCGAGACGCTGGACGAAAAGGCAAAGATCATCGTGGAGCACTTCCGGACGTCGACCCGCAAGCTGATCGGCGGGCGGGCGAAGGCGATGGTTGTCACCCCCTCACGCGAGGTCGCAGTGCGCACCCACTTCGCGCTCGAGGCCTATATCCGTTCTCAGGGTTACGCGGACTGCGACCCACTCGTCGCATTCTCAGGCACGGTAGATCTCGACGGTGAGCCTTGGACCGAGGCCGGGATCAACGGCTTCGGCGAGAAGCAACTCGCGGAGCGGTTCGGGGGCGACCACTACCGGATTCTCACCGTCGCCGAGAAGTACCAGACCGGATTCGACCAGCCGCTCCTCCACACGATGTACGTGGACAAGCAGCTAAGCGGCCTGCGGGCAGTCCAGACGCTTTCGCGCCTCAACCGGGCGCACCCGCAGAAGGACGACACGTTCGTGCTCGACTTTGTCAACTCGGCGGAGGACATTGGCGCCGCCTTCAAGCCCTGGTACGAGGGAACACGGGCGCTGCCGACGGACCCGAACGAGCTCTATAGCTCCCGCGAGCAGCTGCTCGGCTTCGGCGTCATCCGCGACGATGAGGAGTCGGCCTTCGCCGCGGCCCTGCTAGCGGGAGGCGAGAATGCACACGCCCTCTTATACGCCCAGCTCGAGCCGGCGAAAGAGCGGTTCGAAGGGCTCGACGCCCAAGCCCGTCGCGAGTTCCACGCCGCAGCTGCGAAGTTCTGCGAGCTCTATTCCTTCCTCGCTCAGGGCGTCGGTTTCAGCGATGCTCGGCTGGAGCGAAGCTACCTATACGCACGCCACCTTCAGCGCGTGCTTCCGCGTGAGAGAAGCCAGCGCCTTGACCTCGGCGACTCGCTTCAGCTGACCCATCTCAGGATCCAGGCTGGCGGCGAACTCGACGCCGGTGTGGAGGGCGAGGCTCTGCCCATGCGCCCCGAGGACGCACAGGTGGCTGCGGTGGAGCCTGCGGTCGATCCTCTCTCTCAGATCATCCGCGACCTGAACGAGCGTCATGGTCTCGAGCTCGGCGCTGGCGACGAGATCGTGCGCCGCATGGCCGAGTCGCTGGTCGAGGACGACGACCTCCGGGAGGCCGCGAACGCTAATTCGTTCACGAACTTCGAGCTCCTGTTCGACGAGAAGTTCGAGGAGAAGGCACTCGAGGCGCGCAATCAGAGCTGGGAGTTCTTCGAGCGGGCATTCGGCGACACAGAGGTTCGCGGCGAGCTCGAAGACGCGCTGGCAAGGGAGGTATACGCGCGGCTGACAGGTGAGCGAGGCTGGCGTGACAGACTCGGGGACACCTCACTGACTGAGGCCGAGCGCACAACGATCGAGCGTTTCATAGAGCGAACGCAGGAGTCGTTGGGGACTGATCTAGACGCGATCTGGCTGTACGGGTCGAAAGCACGTGGTGACGCCAAAGACGGATCAGACATCGACTTGCTGGTGCTGGCGCGCGGAGGCCGCGAGGGTCATCGTAAAGCGATAGTCGGGCTCGCGCGTGAGCTTGAGACACTGGACGGCGATGGGCGCGCCGTCCTGTCCGCAACGGTTCAAGACCGCGAGTGGCTCGCCGAGCGGCGCGAGACCGAGGACTTCTTCATCCGCGATGTCGACCGCGACAAGATCGTTCTCTTCGGGGCGCCGTGAAGCCCCGCTCTGAGGAGTACCTGCGCGAGGCGGACCGGTTCTTGGCCGCTGCTCGCGTGCTGGTTGCGGCCAAGATCCCACAGAATTCGGCCGCGGAGGCCTACCAGGCCATGTTCTCCGCGGCCAGTGCCGCGCTGAGCGAGCTGGACCGAGAGGCGAGGACACACCGCGGCACCTGGTCTCTGTTCGACCAGCTCTTCGTTCGGCACGGTCAGTTTGACAGCCGCCTCAGGCGTGCCGCGCGAGACGCGGAGGAGCTTCGCTACGACTCCGACTATCGGCTGGGCGGGGCATCGCAGGAGGAGGCGGAGCGCGCATTGGCCGACGCCGAGGAATTTGTCGCAGCAGTCAGGGCGATGTTCTCCTGATCGCGCTTGAGCTGCCGCGCGCCTCCCTGCGACCCTGCGCCCGCCGCCGCGGCGGCCTAGGGCCGGAACACCGTCCGCACGATGAAGCCGACGGACGCGGCGGGCGTCGAGCGCGTGCTGTAGCGCGGCTTGGTCGTGAAGACGAAGCGCCAGCGCCCGTTGAGCGTCGTGCGGAACGGCAGGATGCGCCGCACCGTGGTGCGAAGGTCGCCGCACGGGCCGCTCGTGTACCCGACGCGGAACGTGGCGCGCCGGCGCCCGCGCGGGTCGAAGACGTGCTCGTACACCGGCTGGCCCGTGGAGAGCCGCAGCGCGGTGAGGACGGGTCCGAACCCGTAGACGAAGAACCGCACGCGCAGGCGCAGGGGGTTGCCGGCGGAGGGCAGGAAGTCGGCGGCGATGCGGCGCAGCTCGACGGGCGCGGCCCCCTGGTTGGTCCCGTCGCTCGCGGTCAGCGTGCGCGTGGAGCGAAACTGCGTCGCGGCCAGCGACGGCGCCTGGAACTGGCCGGCCACGGCGCCCGCCGCGTCCGCGGTCAGCGACCCGAGCTGGGCCGAGCCTAGGGCGAAGCTGACCTGCCCCCCCGGCGTGAAGCCGGCGCCCCGCACGGCGATCGTCTGCCCGCCGGGCAGCGCGGGCTGGCGCGACAGGTAGCAGCCGTGATCCAGCGAGAGCGTGGCGCCGCGAGCGGGCGCGGCGGCGCCGGTGAGCGCGGCGGTCAGGGCGAGGATCGTCGCGCTCCGCCGCATCGCGGGCGAGGCTAGCATTGCTCGCATGCCGACCTTCATCCTGCTCACCACGCTGACTCCCGAGGGCGTCCAGACGGTCAAGAACAACCCGAACCGCATTCGCGAGGTCTCCAAGGAGATCGAACAGCTCGGCGCCACGGTCAAGGCGCAATGGGCGACGCTGGGGCGGTTCGACTTCATCAACGTCGTCGAGGCGCCTGACGAGACGACGATGGCCCGCGTCTCGCTCGAGCTCGGCTCGCGCGGCACGGCGAAGTACGAGACGCTCACCGCGATCCCCGTCGACGACTTCATCAGCGCCCTCTAGCTACGTGAGGGTCCTCGTCGCCGGCGGCGGGGGCCGCGAGCACGCGCTGGTGCGGGCGCTGCGCCGGTCCCCCCAGGCGCCCGAGGTCCTGGCAGCGCCGGGCAACGCGGGGATCGCCGCCGACGCCCGGCTGCTCGACGTGGGCGCCGAGGACGTCGAGGCCCTGGTCCGGGTGGCGCGCGACGAGGGGGTGGACCTGGTGGTGGTCGGCCCCGAGGCGCCGCTGGTGGCCGGCGCGGTCGATGCGCTGAGCGCCGAGGGGATCGCCGCCTTCGGCCCCACCGCCGCGGCGGCGCGGCTCGAGGGCTCGAAGGCGTTCGCCAAGGCCGCGATGGCCGAGGCCGGCGTGCCGACCGCGCGCGCCGAGGTGGTCACCGAGGTGGACGCCGGGATGGCCGCGATCGACCGCTACCCGGTCGTGCTCAAGGCCGACGGGCTGGCCGCGGGGAAGGGCGTCGTGATCGCCCAGGACGAGGCCGAGGCGCGCGCCGCGCTGGAGGACATGCTGGTGGAGCGCCGCTTCGGGGAGACCAGCGTGCTGGTCGAGGAGCACCTGGAGGGCGAGGAGCTCTCGCTGCTGGCGCTGTGCGACGGCGAGCGCGCGGTGCCGATGGCGCCGGCCCGCGACTACAAGCGCATCGGCGAGGGCGACGCCGGTCCGAACACGGGCGGGATGGGCTCCTACTCCCCGGTCGCGGACGTCGACCCGGCGCGCGCGGAGCAGATCGCCGCGGCCGTGCACCAGCCGGTGGTCGACCTGATGCGCCAGCGCGGGACGCCTTTCTCCGGCGTCCTGTACGCGGGCCTGATGCTCACGGCCGAGGGCCCCCGCGTCCTGGAGTACAACGTGCGCTTCGGCGACCCCGAGACGCAGGCGGTCCTGCCCCGGCTGCGCAGCGACCTGCTCGAGGTGCTGCTGCGCGCCACGCGCCCCGGCGGCCTGGCGGGAGTCGAGCTGGAGTGGGACCCGCGCTGGGCGGTCACGCTCGTGCTGGCCAGCGCGGGATATCCGGCCTCGTCCTCTCGGGGCGACGTCATCTCGGGCCTGGACGCGGTCCCGGCCGGCGTCGAGATCACGCACGCCGGGACGGCCGCCGGCCCGGACGGCGGCGTGGTGACGGCGGGCGGGCGCGTCCTCAACGTGACGGCTCTCGGCGACGACCCGGCACAGGCCCGGGACGCCGCGTATGCTGCCGCCGACGTGATCGCCTTCGACGGACGACAGCTGCGCCGCGACATCGCCCGGACCGCCGCGGAGCGGGTGGCGTGAGCACGCCTGAGCCCGCCCCCGAGACCCTCACCGAGGTCGAGGCCGAGTTCGAGGGCATGGAGGTCGACGCGCCCCTCGTCGGCATCGTCATGGGCTCCAAGAGCGACATGGACGAGATGGAGAAGGCGGCCAAGGAGCTCGAGGAGCGGGGCATCCGCTACGAGGTCCGCGTGATGTCCGCCCACCGCGAGCCGACCGTGGTCGCCGAGTACGCGACCAACGCGCGGATGCGGGGGCTGAAGGTGATCATCGCCGGCGCCGGCCTGTCCGCCGCGCTGCCCGGCGTGTGCGCCGCCCACACCGAGCTGCCGGTGATCGGCGTGCCGCTGACGTCGAAGAACTCGGCGGCCGGGGGACTCGACGCGCTGATGTCCGTCGCGCAGATGCCCCCGGGCGTCCCCGTGGGCTGCGTCGGCCTGAACTCCGCGCGCAACGCCGCCATCCTGGCGGCGAAGATCATCGACGCCTAGGGCGCGGGGAGGCCGGACTTCTCGGGGTCCGGATGGCGGTCCGGAGACTCGACGGCCTTGACGATCCGCAGGGTGTTGGCGTCGCGCTCGGCGCGGGCGTCGAACAGCGGGTTGAGGATCCCCCGCAGCGTCGACCAGATGCCCCACCACTTGGGCGCGATGATCCGCGGCGCGCGGCGCGCGATCCCGTCGGCGATCGCCTGGCCGGCCGCGCTGGGCGGCAGCCGGCGGCGGAAGAACGCCGGCAGCGTCCCCTCGAACTCCTGCGCGATCGGGTCGGAGAAGCCGTCCTGCACCATCTTCGTGTCGATGAAGCCGAAGTAGGCGACGCTCGCGCTCGCGTCGTGGGGCCCGAGCTCGGCGCGCAGCGAGCGCCCGAACGACTCCACGCCCGACTTGCTCATGGCGTAGGACGCGTTGAAGATCCCGTTGAAGAAGGCGTAGACGGAGGCCACCACCACGACGTGCCCGCCGCGCTGCACCACCTGGGGCAGGCCGGCCCGGACCGTTCGCCACACGCCGAGCAGGTCGACCTCGATCACGCGCTCGAAGGCGTCCTCGTCGGTCGACTGGATCGTGGACAGGGGCGGCGCGATGCCGGCATTGGCGATCACCACGTCCACGCCGCCGAAGCGCTCCACGGTGGCGTCGACCGCCGCCTGGATCGCCTCGCGGTCGGTGACGTCGGCGCCCAGGCCGAGCACCCGGTCGCCGCCGATCCGCTCCGCCGCCGCCTGGGTGGCCGCCTCGTCGAGGTCGACCAGGGCGACCGACGCGCCGCGCGAATGCAGCTCCTGCGCCGTGGCGAAGCCGATGCCCCGCTCCGCGCCGGTGATCAGCGCGACCTTGCCGTTGACGTCGAAGCTGGCCACGAGGCGTCGATCCTATCCGCGATGATCAAGGGGTGATAGCCCGCTACACCCGCCCGGAGATCGGGGCCCTGTGGACCGACGAGGCGCGGATGGAGGCGTGGCGTCGCGTGGAGGTGGCCGCGGCCGAGGAGCTGGAGGGCCCCACCCCGGCGGAGCTCGACGCCATCCGGGGCGCGACGTTCACCGTCGAGGCGGTCCAGGAGCGCGAGCGGGTCACCGACCACGACGTCGCCGCCTTCGTGGACGTGCTGTCGGGCAGCGCCGGCGACGCCGGGCGCTGGATCCACTTCGGCCTGACCTCCTCCGACGTGCTGGACACCGCGCTGGCGCTCCAGGTCCAGGCGGCGGGCGGCGTCGTCGTCGCGGGCGCGCGCGAGCTGGCGAGCGCGCTGGGCGAGCGGGCGCGCGACCACGTGGACACGGTGTGCGTCGGGCGCACGCACGGCGTGCACGCGGAGCCGACGACGTTCGGGATCAAGCTGGCCGGGTTCGCGATGGAGGCGCATCGCAACGCGGCGCGGCTGGAGCGCGCGTTCGCCCAGGCCTCGGTGGGCGCCATCTCCGGCGCGGTGGGCACCTACTCCGCGCACGATCCCGGCTACGAGGCGCGCGTGCTGGCCCGGCTGGAGCTGGAGCGCGAGCCGGTCTCCACGCAGGTGGTGGCGCGCGACCGGCTGGCCGAGCTGCTCCAGGCGATCGCGCTGGCCGGGGCGGGGCTGGAGCGCTTCGCCACCGAGGTCCGCCACCTCCAGCGCACCGAGGTGCGGGAGGTGGAGGAGCCGTTCCGCGAGGGACAGAAGGGCTCCAGCGCGATGCCCCACAAGCGCAACCCGATCGTCACCGAGCGCATCACCGGCCTGGCCCGCGTGCTGCGCGGGAATGCGAGCGCGGCGGTGGAGAACGTCGCGCTGTGGCACGAGCGCGACATCTCCCACTCCGGGGCCGAGCGGGTGATCCTGCCCGACTCGACGATCCTGCTGGACTACATGCAGGCGCTGGCGCTGCGGGTCGTGCGCGGGATGGTCGTGCACCCCGACCGGATGCGCGCGAACCTCGAGCTGACGCACGGCGCGCTGTTCTCCCAGCGCGTGCTGCTGGCGCTGGTCGAGGGGGGGATGCAGCGCGACGAGGCCTACCGGATCGTCCAGGCGCTGGCCCAGCGCGCCTGGGACGAGGGAACGCCGCTGCGCGACCTGCTCTCGCAGGAGCCGGCGGCGGCGTCCCTCGACCTCGACGCGCTGTTCGACTACGCGCCCTTCGTGCGCCACGCCCACGAGATCGTGGGGCGGCTGCCCTACTAGGCCTACGCGTTCGCGTAGCGCAGCGATCCCGGGGTGGTCAGCTTCTCGCCGGTCTCCAGCAGCGTCTTGAGCCCGGAGAGGATCATCGGCCAGCCGCCGTAGAGCTCGCCGTTGGCGCCCTCGCGCAGCTCGTCGTGGGTGACGGTGAGCCGGCACGAGTCCGCGACGGGCTCGATCTCCCAGGTCACGCGCGAGGTGCCCTCGGCCTTGACCTCGTCGCTCCACAGTGCCGTGAAGCTCTGGACGAGCCGGCGCGGGGGGTCGACTTCGAGGTTCTCGCCCTCGCCCAGCGGCGTGTCGGCCCCGGGCGCCCGCATGACGTAGGGCGAGCCCGGCGTCCAGTCGCTCTCCTGGCGCGCGCTGAAGTTGTAGATCGCGCGCTGCTCCGGGTCGGTGATCGCCTCCCAGAGGCGCTCCGGCGTGGTCTTGATGTAGATCTCGAAAACCTTCTCCATGGGTCTCTCCAGTCGGGTCTTGAGCTCCGAGAGCGTCGCCGCCCAGGGCTCGGAGTACTTGCTCACCCAGCGGTCGTGGACGAGCCGGATCGGGACGGGGTTGAGGAAGTGAAGCTTCTCCCGGCCGCGGCGCTTGGACACCACGAGTCCCGCCTCCTCAAGCACCTTCAGGTGCTTCATCACGCCGAAGCGCGTCATGGGGAGGCGGCCCTCCAGGGCGCTCAGCGTCTGCCCGTCCTGGCGGAACAGCTCGTCGAGCAGCCCCCGTCGGGTGGGATCGGCCAGAGCCCGGAAGACCTCGTCCATGCCCGGGACCATAGGTGACCAAGCGGTCACGTGTCAAGCGATGCGTCCGGCGGCGCGGCGACCATGGGGGCGTGGCATCCCCGTCGGAGGAGCTGGGCGCCATCGTCAGCCGCCTGGAGGAGGCCGCCGCGCGCCTTCAGGACGAAGCTGCGCCGCCCCCGCCTGCGTCCACCGAGCAGCGCCGGCTCGGCGAGGTGCTCGACGGGCTGGAGCGGGCGAACGTGGAGGTCCGGCGGGCCCGTGCCCGGCTCTCGGAACTGGAGGCGCGATTGCTAGCATCGCCCCAGTGACGTCGGTGGCCGATCTTCCCCTCCTGACCTCCGGGAAGGTCCGCGAGATGTACGCCCTCGGCGACGAGGTCCTGATGGTCGCCAGCGACCGGATCTCCACCTACGACGCCGTCCATCCGACGCCGATCCCCGACAAGGGGAGCGTGCTCACTGGCCTGTCCGCCATGTGGTTCGAGCGGACCGCCGACATCGTCCCCAACCACATGCTCTCCGCGACCGAGGGCGTGCCCGACGACGTGCGCGGGCGCGCGCTGCGCGTGAAGCGCCTGGACATGCTCCCCGTGGAGTGCGTGGTGCGCGGCTACGTGACCGGGTCGGGCTGGAAGGACTACCAGGCCACCGGCGCGATCTGCGGGATCCCGCTGCCCGACGGGCTGAAGGAGTCCGAGAAGCTGCCCGAGCCCATCTTCACTCCGGCCACCAAGGCGCAGGAGGGCGACCACGACGAGAACGTCGACTTCGACCGCGCCGCCGAGATCGTGGGCGACCGCGCGCTGCTCGAGCGCGTGCGCGACGTCTCGCTTGCCCTCTACGCGCGCGGGGCCGAGTACGCGGCGCAGCGCGGGATCATCCTGGCCGACACCAAGTTCGAGCTGGGTCGCGACGCGCAGGGCGAGCTCGTGCTGGGCGACGAGGTCATGACGCCCGACTCCTCGCGCTTCTGGCCGGCCGACGAGTACGAGCCCGGCCGCGGCCAGCGCTCCTTCGACAAGCAGTACGTGCGCGACTGGGCGGCCGGCAGCGGCTGGGACAAGTCGCCGCCGGCGCCGGCGATCCCCGCCGAGATCGTCGAGCGCACCCGCGCGCGCTACGTCGAGGCCTACGAGCGCCTGTCCGACGAGCCGTTCGGCGCGTGGGTGGCGCGCACGCGCCCGTGAGGGCCCGCGTGCTCGTCCGCCCCAAGGCGGGTCTCCTGGATCCGCAGGGCAAGGCCGTGGAGCGCGCGCTGCCGGCGCTGGGCTTCGACGGCGTGGAGAACGTCCACGTCGGGCGCCTGATCGAGCTCGACGTCGACGACCCCGCCCAGCTGCAGGCCATGTGCGAGAAGCTCCTGGCCAACCCGCTGATCGAGGACTACGAGATCCAGACCTCGTGAAGTTCGGGATCGTCCGGTTCCCCGGCTCCTGCGACGAGGTCGACGCCCAGCTGGCCGCGGCGCGCGTGGGCGAGGCCGAGCTGCTGTGGCACGGCGACCGCGACCTGCGCGGCGTGGACGCGGTGATCGTGCCGGGCGGGTTCTCCTACGGCGACTACCTGCGGGTGGGCGCCATCGCGCGGTTCAGCCCGGTCATGGAGTCGGTGATCGACTTCGCCCGGGGCGGCGGGCCGGTGCTGGGCATCTGCAACGGCTTCCAGGTCCTGTGCGAGGCCGGGCTGCTGCCGGGCGCGCTGCTGCCCAACGTGGGGCTGCGCTTCGTCTGCCGCCAGGTGGACTGCGTCGTGGCGGACGCGGACACGCCGTTCACGCGCGACACCGCGCCCGGCGACGTGCTCTCCATCCCGGTCAAGCACACGACCGGGCGCTACCACCGTCCGCCGGACGGCGACGTGCGCGTGGTGCTGCGCTACGCGCCCGGGCACAACCCCAACGGCTCGGAGGACGACATCGCCGCCGTGGCCAACGATGCGGGCAACGTCTTCGGCCTCATGCCCCACCCCGAGCATGCCGTCGACCCGCTGACCGGCTCGGCGGACGGGCTGAGGATCTTCTCGTCGCTGGCCGGCCCGGTCCCCGCGGGTGCCTGAGACCGCGGCGCTGCCCGGGGTCGCCGAGGCGGTCGCGCTCGGCCTGACCGAGGACGAGTACGCGCTGGTCGTGGAGAAGCTCGGCCGTCCGCCCAACCAGGTGGAGCTGGCCATGTTCTCGCTGCTGTGGAGCGAGCACTGCGCCTACAAGCACTCCAAGCGGCTCCTGGGCCAGCTGCCCACCGAGGGCGAGCACCTGCTGATGGGGCCGGGGGAGAACGCCGGCGCGGTCGACGTGGGCGGCGGGCTGGCCTGCGCCTTCAAGGTCGAGTCGCACAACCATCCCAGCGCGGTCGAGCCGTTCCAGGGCGCGGCCACCGGCGTCGGCGGCATCCTGCGCGACGTCTTCGCCGTGGGCGCGCGGCCGGTGGCGGTGCTCGACTCGCTGCGCTTCGGTGAGCCCTCGTCGGGGCGCTCGCGCTACCTGCTCGACCGCGCGGTGGCGGGGATCGGCCACTACGGAAACTCCATCGGCGTCCCCACCGTGGGCGGCGAGGTCTACTTCGAGGGCCCCTACGAGCAGAACTGCCTGGTCAACGCGATGTGCCTGGGGCTCGCCCCGCACGAGCGCCTGACGCGCAGCGCGGCCGCCGGGCCCGGCAACGTCATCGTCCTGATGGGGGCGTCGACGGGCCGCGACGGGATCGGGGGCGCGTCGGTCCTGGCGTCGGCCGAGCTCGACGAGTCCGACGAGGCCAAGCGCCCGTCCGTGCAGATCGGCGACCCGTTCGAGGAGAAGAAGGTCATGGAGTGCTGCCTGGAGCTGCTGGATCGCGGGCTGCTCGTCTCCCTCCAGGACCTGGGCGCGGCCGGCCTGACCTCCTCGGCGGCCGAGATGGCGTCCAAGGGCGGCGTCGGCCTGGACCTCGACGTGGGCCGCGTGGCGCTGCGCGAGTCCGACATGGAGGCCTTCGAGATCATGGTCTCGGAGTCCCAGGAGCGGATGCTCGCCGTCGTGGAGCCCGAGCGGGTGGACGACGTGCTCGAGGTCTGCGAGCGCTGGGAGGTCGGCGGGTCCGCCATCGGCGAGGTCACGACCTCTGGACACCTGCGCGTGCTGCGCGACGGGCGGGTGGAGGGCGATGTGCCCGTCGCGGCGCTGGTGGACGAGTGCCCGCTCTACGACCTCTCACCGGAGCGCCCGGACGCGCCGGTCTACCCGGCGCCGGCGGCGACGCTGGACCCCGGCGCCGGCCCGCGCGAGACGCTGCTCGCGCTGCTGGCCTCGCCGAACATCGCCTCGCGCCGTCCGCTGTTCGAGCAGTACGACTCGATCGTCCAGTCGCGGACCGTCCGCCGCCCGGAGCAGTCGGATGCCGCCGTACTGGCGCTGGGCGACGGGACGGCGCTGGCCGTCTCCATCGACGGCAACGGCCGCCGCGTCGCGGCCGATCCGTACCGGGGGACGATCGAGGCGGTCCTGGAGTGCGCGTCCAACCTGGCCTGCGCCGGCGCGCAGCCCCTGGGCCTGACCAACTGCCTGAACTTCGGCAACCCCGAGAAGCCGCACGTGGCCTGGCAGCTGTCGGAGTCGGTCCGCGGCCTGGCCGAGGCGTGCCGGGCGCTGAGCGTCCCGGTGGTCGGCGGCAACGTCTCCCTCTACAACGAGGGACCGGAGGGGCCGATCTACCCGACACCGGTCGTGGGGATGGTCGGCCAGACGCCGCACGCCGCCTCGGCCGGGCAGCTCGGGTTCGCGCGCGCCGGCGACGCGCTGGCCTTCGTGGGGCCCTTCCAGGCGCACCTGCCGGGCTCCGAGGTGGCGAAGCTGCGCGGCGAGGCGCTGCCCGACGAGCTGCCGGAGGTTCTGCTCTCGGACGTCCGCCGCGCGCAGGA
Source organism: Solirubrobacteraceae bacterium (assembly GCA_033856025.1). GTDB lineage: Bacteria > Actinomycetota > Thermoleophilia > Solirubrobacterales > Solirubrobacteraceae > AC-38. The sequence goes on from JAWVFQ010000018.1 coordinate 107,979, forward strand.
GACGGTCCGCGAGGCGGTGCGCTCCGGCGAGGTCTCCAGCGCCCACGACGCCGCCGAGGGCGGGTTCGCCGTCGCGGTCGCCGAGTCCGCGATCGCCGGCGACCTCGGCGCGACGCTCGATTTCACGGGCGGCGACCTCGACCGGTTCCTCTTCGGGGAGGGGCCGGGGCGCTTCGTCCTCACGGGCCCGCGCGAGGTCTTCGAGCGGATGGCGGAGCGGATCGCGGTGACGGTCTTCGGCGAGGTCGGCGGCGACACGCTGACCATCGACCTGGGCGGCGGCGAGCGGCTGGAGTGGCCCGTCGCCGAGCTGCGCGACGCCTGGGCCGGCGGCCTGGCCCCGCTCTTCCCCTAGGCCGGATCGCGCCACATCGCCCAGATGGGCGGGGCGTCCGAGACGCGGATCTCCTGGCGCACCTCGAACCCGTGACGCGCGTACAGCGCGCGGTTGCGCGGCGTGCTCGCCTCCAGGTAGGCCGGCGTCCGGTCGGCGTCGCAGCGCTCGAGGACCGGCCGCAGCAGCGCCGCTCCGAAGCCCCGGCCCTGGAAGTCCGGTCGCACTCCGATGAACGGCAGGTACCAGTGCTCGGGGCCCTTCGGGTGGGTCTTGTCCAGCTCGGCCACGAAGCGCAGCACCCGGCCGGCGTCGCGCCCGGAATGCCACACGATCCCCGGGAGGAGGCTGAACTGGGTCCACGCGCTCAGGTGCGCCGTGCCCGGCGGCATCCACACAGCCGCGCCCGCGTCGTGGTCGGCGATGCGGATCTCGCCCTGGCGGAACCAGATCCGGCGCTGGAAGAACGCGAACGACCGCTCCAGCCGTCCCAGCCGCCTGGCCTCGTCGCGGTACACCCACTTCGTCGGGGCGTCGTCGTAGAAGGCCTCGGCCAGGATCCGCGCGATCCGGGGGACCTGGTCCTCCGTGGCCGGCTTGACGTCCGAGCCGTCGGGGAGCGGGCGGACCGGCAGTCCGTGCTGGTCGGTCTCCATCGATGCGAATCTATGCCGCCGGAGCGCCCGCCGCAACATGCCGCAGACCGCCGGGCGGCGGCCGGGGTCGCTGCTACCCTTGCCCTCCTGACCGGACGGCCTCGGAAGCCACCGGCCCACCTCTTGTCTGAGCCCAGCCTCGACCAGGATCTTCGCGACGGACCGCGAGACGAGTGCGGTGTGTTCGGCGTCTACGCGCCCGAGCACGACGTCGCCCGGCTCGCCTACTTCGCGCTGTTCGCGCTCCAGCACCGCGGCCAGGAGTCCGCCGGCATCGCCAGCGTGCAGGGCGGCCACATCATGACCCAGCGCGAGCTGGGCCTGGTCAGCCAGGTGTTCAGCGAGCAGAGCCTGCGCGCCCTGCAGGGCGCGCAGGCCATCGGCCACGTGCGCTATTCCACGACGGGCTCCAGCCACTGGGAGAACGCGCAGCCCGTCCACCGCTCCGACAAGCGCGAGCTGGCGCTGGCGCACAACGGGAACCTGATCAACGCGGTCGAGCTGCACGCCGAGTTGCGCGAGCGCGGCGTCGGCTTCCGCTCCACGTCGGACTCCGAGATCATCGCGGCGCTGCTCTCCACCCACGAGGCCGACCGGGTGGAGGACGCGATCGCCGACGTGCTGCCGCGGCTGAAGGGGGCGTTCTCCACAGTGGTCATGACGCGCGACGCCGTGATCGCCTTCCGCGACCCGGCCGGGCTGCGACCCCTGTGCCTGGGCATGGTCGGCGACCGCTACTGCGTGGCCAGCGAGTCCTGCGCGCTGGACATCATCGGCGCCGAGCTGCTGCGGGAGGTCGAGCCGGGCGAGATGGTCTCGCTGGGCGAGCGCGGGATCGAGGCTCGCCAGGTCGTCGAGGGCGCGCGCAAGGCGTTCTGCGTCTTCGAGCACATCTACTTCGCCCGCCCCGACTCCCGCCTGGAGGGCAACCGCACCCAGGTCTCGCGGCGCAAGATGGGCGAGATCCTGTTCCGCGAGGCGCCGGTGGGAGCCGACGTCGTCATCCCGGTGCCCGACTCGGGCAACCCCGGCGCGGCCGGCTACTCCAAGGCCTCGGGGATCCCCCAGGACGACGGGCTGATCAAGAACCGCTACGTGGCCCGGACGTTCATCCAGCCCGGCCAGGAGCTGCGCAAGCACGGCCTGCGGATGAAGTTCAACCCGCTCCCCGAGGTGGTGTCGGGAAAGCGCCTGGTCGTGGTCGACGACTCCATCGTGCGCGGCAACACGACGCGCCAGATCGTGAAGATGCTGCGCGACGCGGGGGCGGCCGAGGTGCACATGCGCATCACCGCGCCGCCGATCCGCCACCCCTGCCACTACGGAGTGGACATGTCCACGCGCGAGGAGATGGTGGCCCACGGGCGCACGGTGGAGGAGATCGCCCGCGAGCTGGACTGCGACTCGCTCGCCTACCTGTCCCTGGACGGGGTCTACGAGGCCATCCGCTCCACGCGCGCGACGCACTGCGACGCCTGCTTCACCGGCGATTACCCGCTCGAGGGGACCGACGGCGAGGCCAACGGGAAGTTCGCGCTGGAGAACGAGCTGCCGCTCGTCCGCGCCTGACGTTCCCGCAACCGCCGGGGTTCCGGTGCGTTGAAGGGACATGGCGCTGCTCGTCGTCCTGCTGGTCTTCCTGGCGCTGCCGGCGGGCGCGCAGGCGCGCTGGACCCGGCTGGCGGATCTCTCACCGGTTGGGGAGGTCTCCGAGCCCAGCGTCGACGTCGACGCCCAGGGCGCCGCCGTCGTGGCCTGGAGCCTTGACGTCCAGCCGGGCACGACGCGCGTGGTGACGGCGTCGCGCGTCGCCGGCGGGCGGTTCGGGGCCGCGGCGGAGATCGGCGGCTCGGAGGGCCTGTTCCCCCAGACCGCGCTGTCGCCCGGCGGCGAGGCGTTCGTGGCCTGGGAGCGCCTGGTGGAGGCGGACCGCACCAGCCACACGCGCCTGGACGGGTCGCTGCGGCCACCGGGCGGCGCCTTCGGCCCGGCGGCGCCCATAACGGCGCCGGTGGAGTTCGACCGGATCGGGAAGGTCGCCTACGACCGCGACGGGCGGCTGTTCGTGGCGCACCGCGACGGCTTGGAGGTGCGTTCCCCCGGCGGGAGCTTCGCCCACGAGGCGTGGCCGGGCCTGGCCGACTTCGACCTGGACCGGACGGGGCGCATGACCTTCCTCGTGAACCTGCCTGGTCCGGCGATCGGCGTTCAGACGAGAGCGTCCGACGGGACGCTCTCGCCGGCCCGCGAGCTCGTGCGCTTCACCTGCACCGACGATCCGGAGGAGCCGACGTGCGCGTTCAACGGCTCGACCGTGGCCGCCGCCGACACGGGCCGTGGGCTGGCGGTGTGGTGCGTCCCGTCGGGGCGCTATCTGGCCCTGCGGTACGCCACGCGCTCGCCGAACGGCGAGTTCGGCTCGGCGCGTTACCTGCGGGCATCGCGCGGAGTGTGTGCGCCCGAGGCCGAGATGGGTCCGGCGGGGGACGCCATCGTGGCCTGGGTCACCCGGGGCCGGCTGCGGGCCATCCTGTTCTCGCGCGCCGGGCGGCCGGGGAAGCCGCGCGAGCTGGGACCGGTGATCAGCGGCTCCGTGCAGATCGCGATCGCCGCGAACGGGGAGTCGGTGCTCACCTGGCTCGCGGGCGTGGACCGCCTGCGCGCGGCGATCCGCCACCCCGGCCACGCGATCGGTCAGGCGTCTACGATCGCCACCGACCTGCGGGAGAGCCACGCTGTGGACATCGACGGCTCCGGGCACGCCCTGGTGGTCTATGCGGGCGGGGGGACGCAGGCGGACCAGCGGCGGCTGCGCGCCCTGTCCTGGCGGCCGTAGACGCGGAGCGGCCCGCCGGGAAGGGCGGGCCGCTGGTCTTGCCGAGAGCTCGGACTGGCTCTAGCGCGTGCCGCGGGAAGCGGTCCTGCTTCAGCGCGTGCCGCGCGTGAGATTGCGGGCGGCGATGCGGTCGTTGCCGACCGTGCTGGAGCCGCGGGCGCCGGGCGCGTTGGTGTAGGCGTTGGCGTACGGGCGTTGGTTGATCCCGCTGCCGCGGCGCGTGTAGAGGCTGTAGATGGTCGCGAGGGTGAAGACGACGAGGAAGGCGCCGAAGATGCCGGCGCCACCGGCGAGTGCGAATGCGAAGGTCATGTCTCTCTCGGCTCCCGTTCTGGAGGGGTGACGGTCAACCGAGTCTGCGCCCCGCGGCGGGCCGGCGGTGTGAGAGGCGGCACATTCGCCGCGTCCGCCGCGACCGGTGGCGGCGGTACGGTGCCTCGGTGAGCACCCTGACAGCCCCCGATCTCGACACCGCCCTGAGCGAGCGCTTCGGGTTCCCCGCCTTCCGGCCGGGCCAGCGCGAGGCGTGCGAGGCGGCGCTGGACGGCCGCGACGTGCTCGTCGTCATGCCCACGGGCTCGGGGAAGTCGCTGTGCTACCAGCTGCCCGCGCTGCTGCGCGACGACCTGACCCTCGTGGTCTCGCCCCTGGGGTCGCGGATGCACGACCAGGTCGGCGCTCTGGCGCAGCGGGTCCCGGGTGCGGCAGCGTTGGTCAACGCCCAGCAGGACGCGGCCACCAACCGCGACGTGCTGGCGCGGGCGACCGCGGGTGACCTGCGCCTGCTCTACGTGGCGCCCGAGCGCTTCTCCTCGCCGGGCTTCGTCGAGGCGCTGCGCGACGCGCGCGTGGGGCTGTTCGTGGTCGACGAGGCGCACTGCGTCTCCCAGTGGGGCCACGACTTCCGCCCCGACTACTTCCGCCTCGCCGACGCGGCGCGCTACGTCGGCGCCAGCTCGCTGGTCGCCTCGACCGCCACCGCGACTCCCCAGGTGGCGAGCGACATCGTCCGGCGTCTGGGACTGCGCGACCCGGCCCGCGTCACCACCGGGTTCGACCGCCCCAATCTGACGTTCGCGGTCGTCCCCTGCCGCACGTCGGGCGACAAGCGCGGGCGGCTCGCCGCCGCGCTGTCCGAGCCGGACGCGCTGCCCGCGATCGTCTACGCGGGCACGCGCGCGGGATGCGAGGACCTGGCCGGGCGCCTGTCGCAAGACCTCGGCGTCGAGGCGCTGGCCTACCACGCCGGCCTGGGCCGGGCCGAGCGCACCGACGTGCAGGACCGGTTCATGCGCGGCGACGTCCCCGTGGTCGTGGCCACCAACGCGTTCGGGATGGGAGTGGACAAGGCGGACGTGCGCACGGTGGCCCACGCGACCGTCCCCGGCTCGATCGAGGCCTACTACCAGGAGGCCGGACGCGCCGGACGCGACGGGCTCCCGGCCCGGGCGCTGCTGTTCGCCGAGAAGCGCGACAAGGGCCTGCACGTCTTCTTCATCGAGCGCGCGCGCGTGGCCGAGGCCGACTTCGGCCGCCTGGCCGCGGCGCTGGAGCTGCGCGCCGAGTCCGGCCGCTACGACTTCGACAGCCGCGAGCTGGCCGGCATGGCCGGCTGCGACCTCGACCAGCTCGGCGGGCTGATCGGGCACCTGGCGCGGGCGGGCGTGATCCAGCCCGCCCCGTCCGGACTGGACCGGGTGCGCGGCCGCCTGGTCGCGCCGTTCGACGGACGGGCCCTGGCCACGTGCCGCACGTCGGCCGGCGACGCCGAGCGCGCCCGCTGGCGCCAGTACCGCGCCGTCTGGGCCTTCGTCGAGTCGGCCGAGTGCCGCCGCGCCGCGATCCTGCGCCACTTCGGCGATCAGGCGCCGCCCGCGCCCAGCGGCGTGTGCTGCGACGTGTGCGACCCCGCGGCCCTGCCGGCCGGTCCCGCCCGCTCCGCTCCCTCCAAGGAGGTGGCCGAGTCGCTGGACGACGCCATCCTCGACGTCGTCGTCTCCGCCTCCCCGGCGGTCGGGCGCACGCGGACGGTGGAGATCCTGCGCGGCGGGCGCTCGCGCGTCATCCAGGAGAACTCCTACGACGGGCTCCCCGCCTACGGGACGTTCTCCCACCTGACCAAGGACGACGTCATGGAGCGCGTGGACGGGCTCCTCGACGCCGGGACGCTTCGCTCCACCGGCGGGCGGTTCCCCAAGCTCGCGCGGGCATGAACCTCGGCGTCCTGGCCTCGGGCGCGGGCACGAACCTCCAGGCCATCCTCGACACCGTGCACGGCCGCGACGGGATTGCAGTCGCCGCGGTGGCGTCGGACCGGGCCGACGCCCCGGCGCTGGAGCGGGCGGTCCGGGCCGGCGTCCCCACGCGCGTCTTCGCGCCCGGCGACTTCCCCGGCCGGGAGGCGCGCGACGCGGCCATGGCCGAGTGGCTGGCGGGCGAGCGGGAGGTCGAGCTCGTGGTCCTGGCCGGCTACATGCAGCTGCTCACCGGGGCCTTCCTCGATCGCTTCCCGCAGCGCGTGGTCAACGTCCACCCGGCGCTGCTGCCCGCCTTCTCCGGGCTGGACGCGATCGGCCAGGCGCTGGACTACGGGGTGAAGGTCTTCGGCGTCACCGTGCACTTCGTGGACGGTGGCGTCGACACCGGGCCGGTGATCCTCCAGCGTGCCGTCGAGCTGCCGGGCGCCACGGACCGCGACGAGGTCCACGAGCGCCTGCGCCCCCTGGAGCACGAGCTCCTGCCCGAGGCGATCCGCCTGATCGCCCGCGGCGCCGTGACGGCCGACCCCGCGAACCCTCGCCGCATGCGGGTCGAGCGGTAGTCTCGCGCCGATGGAGGAGACCGCGGTGAGCTCCCACTTCGCGGGGCCGGGCGAGGTGCAGGTGGCCCGGGCGCTGCTGTCCGTGTCCGACAAGCGCGGCATCGTCGAGTTCGCACGCGGCCTGGCGGACCTGGGGATCGAGCTGGTCTCGACCGGCGGCACGGCGCGCGAGCTCCAGGAGGCGGGGATCGAGGTCCGTTCCGTCTCGGACTTCACCGGCTTCCCGGAGATCATGGACGGGCGCGTCAAGACGCTGCACCCCAAGCTCTACGCCGGGCTGCTGGCCCGGCGCGACGACGCCGACCACCTCCAGGCCGCCGACGCCCAGGAGGTCGAGTTCGTCGACCTGGTGTGCGTGAACCTCTATCCGTTCGAGCGCACGGCGAACCGGCGCGGCGTGGAGGACTCCGAGGTCATCGAGAACATCGACGTCGGCGGCCCGACGATGATTCGCGCCGCCGCCAAGAACCACGACTTCGCCGCGGTCGTGGTGCGCCCCGAGAGCTACGACGCGGTCCTCGAGGAGCTGCGCTCCGCCGACCGGCGCCTCTCCCTGCCCACCCGCGAGTCGCTGGCCGGCGAGGCCTTCGCCTACACCGCCCGCTACGACACCGCGATCGCGCGCTGGTTCGCCGAGAAGCAGGAGGAGTTCCCGGCGCTGCACGTCCGTGCCTTCGAGAAGGTGCTCGACCTTCCGTACGGCGAGAACCCGCACCAGCGCGCCGCCTACTACGCCCAGGTCGGCGCGCGGATGCACGTGCTGTCGATGGTGGCCCAGCACGGGGGCAAGGCGCTGTCGTTCAACAACCTGCTCGACCTCAACTCCGGGCGCCTGCTGCTCTCCGAGTTCAAGGTGCCGGCGTGCGCGATCGTCAAGCACAACAACCCGTGCGGGGTCGCGCTGGGCGAGACGGCCCTGGACGCCTACCGCCGCGCCTTCGCCGCCGACCCGATGAGCGCCTTCGGCGGCGTGATCTGCCTCAACCGCGCGGTGGACCGCGAGCTCGCCGAGGCGCTGGTGGGCCAGTTCGCCGAGGTGATCTTCGCGCCCGGGTTCGACGAGGCCGCGCTGGAGGTGCTGTCCAGCAAGCCCAACCTGCGCATCCTCGAGGACAACGAGCGCCGCGGCATGAACCTGTCCGAGCAGGACACCAAGCGCGTCCTGGGCGGGCTGCTCGTCCAGGACCGCGACATGGACCTGGAGGAGCGCAGCGAGATGCAGGTGGTGACCGAGCGCCGCCCCACCGAGCACGAGTGGAGCGAGATGGGATTCGCCTGGAAGGTGGCCAAGCACGTGCGCTCCAACGCGATCGTCCTGGCCAAGGACCTGGTCACGGCCGGGATCGGCGCCGGTCAGATGAGCCGCGTGGACTCGGTCCGGCTCGCCGTGGAGAAGTCGCAGGCCGACTCGCTCCAGGGGGCCGCGCTGGCCTCGGATGCCTTCTTCCCGTTCGCCGACGGGCCCCAGCTGGCCATCGAGGCGGGGGTGACCGCCGTGATCCAGCCCGGCGGGTCGGTGCGCGACCCCGATGTCGTCGAGGCCGCTGACGCGGCCGGCATCACGATGGTCTTCACCAGCCGCCGGCACTTCCGTCACTAGGCTCTGTAGCCGTGAACAGCGTCTACCTGCGCCGCCGCGCGGTCGCGCTCGCCGCCGCCCTGGGCCTCCTGCTGATCGTCATCTCCGCCGTGCGCGGGGAGAGCGGCTCGCCGTTCCCGGCCCTGGACTCCGCGCTCAAGCCCGCCCAGAAGGCGAAGCTGCCCTGGCGCCAGCGCTACGTGTCGGGGTCGGCCGGTCCGCTGGACGGCCGCGGCCTTCCCGCCACGCCGGCGCAGCGCTCCGCCGCCGAGCGCTATCAGCGCCTCGGCCTGCCGATCTACTGCGGAGGCGGACGCGGGAACTACGCCGCCCTGAGCTTCGACGACGGCCCCAGCCCGCTCACGCCCCGGATCCTGGACAACCTGCGGCGCTCGGGCGCGCAGGCCACGTTCTTCCTCATCGGCCGCTCGGCGCAGGCCGACCCCGGGACGCCGCGGCGCCAGCTCGCCTTCGGCGGCGTGGCCGACCACACGTGGACCCACGCCAGCCTGCCCAGCCTGGGGACGCCCCAGGTGCGCGCCGAGCTGGCCAACACCAAGCGCGAGCTCGAGCGCCTGACCGGCGAGCGGATCACGCTCATGCGCCCGCCCTACGGCGCGCGCGACGAGCGCACCGACAAGGTGGTCACGCGGCTGGGGATGGTCCAGGTCGTGTGGGACGTCGACACCCGCGACTCCGTGGGGGCCGGGACCGAGGAGATCGTGGCCAATGCCGAGGCGGGCCTGCGGCCCGGCGCCATCATCCTCATGCACGACACCTACGACCGCTCGCTGGCCGCGCTGCCGCGGATCCTGCAGGCCGCCAAGCAGAAGGGGATCCGCCTGGTCAGCGTGGGCCAGCTGCTCGCGCTGGACCCGCCGCCGGACACCCTCGTGAAGGCCGGCGGCGAGGGCTGCTCGGACCGCCAGCGCTATCAGGTCGCGGAGGACGCCACGGCGATGCGACTGGGCGCTCGCTAGGCCGCATCGGCCGTTTGCCACCCCGGACGGTGGGTAGCGGACTTGACGTACCCCGTTCCCAAGGGAGGCACCATGGAACTAGGACTTCTCGCTCTACGCGTGGTCGTGGGGCTCCTCTTCGTCGGCCACGGCAGTCAGAAGCTGTTCGGCTCGTTCGGCGGCCACGGCATCGAGGGCACCGGCAACTTCTTCGAGTCGCTGGGCATGCGGCCGGGCCGGCGCAACGCCCTGGCCGCAGGCGTGGCCGAGGCGCTCGGCGGCGCGCTCCTCGCGCTCGGGCTGCTCACGCCGCTGGCCGCGGCCCTGCTCATCGCGGTGATGGTCGTGGCGATCGTCACGGTCCACGCTCCGAAGGGCATCTGGAGCACCGAGGGCGGCTACGAGTACAACCTCGTCCTGGCCACCGCGGCGTTCGCCGTCGCGTGCACCGGCGCCGGCCGGTACTCGCTGGACAACGCCCTGAACCTCGGCCTGCACGGCGAGGGCTGGGGCCTGGCGGCGCTGGCCGCCGGCGTCCTGGGCGGCCTGGGCGCCGTCGGCGCCAGCCGGCTGGCGCAGCGCGGCGACCGTCGCCGTGCCACCGACGGGCGTCCGCACCCCGCCTAGCCGCGCGTTTTCGCGGCAGGAATCCGGCGCCCGGCCCCGACGGCCGGGTGCACGGATTCTTGCCGGATTTGCCGGTACCTCCCCAAGGTGCGACAAAGCTCACCATGAGCGTCATTCGCACGAACGCCGCGGCCGAGATCCTGGGCGTCAGCCCGAACACGCTGCGCAGCTGGGAGCGGCGCTTCGGCTATCCCAAGCCCCGCCGCACGCAGGGCGGCCACCGCCAGTACGACCTGGCCGTGGTCCAGGCGCTGCGCGAGGCGTTCGCCGAGACCCACAACGTGTCGTCGGCCATCTCGCTGGCCCGCGAGCGCGGCGAGGGCCCGTCCACGGCGGCCCGTCTGCAGGACGCGATGACCCGCTTCGACGAGGCCAAGGCCAACCGGCTGCTGGAGGAGAGCCTGGCGCTGCGCTCGGTCGAGCGGACGGTCGAGGAGCTGCTGCTCCCCGCGGTCGCCGCGCTGGGCACCGCGGACGCGGGCGGGCCCGACTACCAGTTCGCCTGGCGCTACAGCGCGGGCTGGCTGGCGGCGGCCCTGCGCGTCGCCCCGCCGGCCCAGCGCCCCGAGGGCGTCCTCGTGTTCGACGCCGCGCCGCCGCTGCACGTCGACGGCCTGCACGTGCAGGCGCTCGAGCTCGCGCTGCGCCGGGCCGGCCTGCGCACGCTCGTCCTGCCCGTGAGCGTGGACCCGACCCGCCTGGGCCGCGCGTTGCGCGCGCTGGACCCCGCGGCCGTGGTCCTCACCGGCCGTCCGGCCCAGATGGACGCGTTCGGCCGCCTCGTCTACAGCGCGCGCGGAGGCGAGCGCCGCGTCGAGGTCTTCGACTTCAGGGGTGCCGTGCCCGACACCGGCGCCAGCACCGTCACCCGCCTGGGCGACGGCGCGCTGGCGGCGTGCGAGACGCTGGTGGAGGCGCTCGAGGACCGGCGCGCCGAGCGGGCGAGCGCCGCCACGGCCCGCGCCTAGCGGGCACCTAGAATCGGCGGCCATGGCCGCCCACCGCCCCGTCGACGCACGCCCCGACTTCCCCGCCCTGGAGAAGGAGGTCCTGGAGCGCTGGCGCGAGCGCGACGTGTTCCGCGAGTCGGTTCGGCGCCGCCAGGGAGCGCCGGCCTGGGTCTTCTACGAGGGGCCGCCCACCGCCAACGGCCCGCCGGGCGTCCACCACGTCCTCTCGCGCGTCTTCAAGGACATCTTCCCCCGCTACCGGACCATGCGCGGCTTCGCGGTGGAGCGCAAGGGCGGCTGGGACTGCCACGGCCTGCCGGTGGAGATCGCGGTCGAGGAGAAGCTCGGGTTCGAGCGCAAGGAGGACATCGAGCGCTACGGGATCGCCGAGTTCAACCAGCGCTGCCGCGAGTCGGTCTTCGAGTACCTGGAGGAGTGGAACGCGCTGACCGAGCGCATCGGGTTCTGGGTCGACCTCGACGACGCGTACCGCACCCTGGACCCCAGCTACATCGAGTCGGTGTGGTGGGCGCTGCGCCAGATCTGGGACCGCGAGCTGCTCTACGAGGGTCACAAGGTCGTTCCGTACTGCCCGCGCGACGGCACGTCGCTGTCCTCCCACGAGGTCGCGCTGGGCTACAGGGACGTGACCGACCCGTCGGTGTACGTGCGCTTCCCCACGGTCGACGCGGGCGCGCCGCTGGAGCCCGGCGACACGCTGCTCATCTGGACGACGACGCCATGGACGCTCGTGTCCAACGCGGCGGTCGCCGTCCACCCGGACCTGATCTACGTGCGCGCGCGGCTGGGCGACGAGGTCCACGTGGTCGCCGAGGCGCTGGTCGAGCGCGTGCTGGGCGAGGACGCCGAGGTGCTGGGCCGCTTCGCGGGCTCCGAGCTCGAGGGCCTGCGCTACGCGCCGCCGTTCCCCTTCCTCGGCGCCGCGGACTACGGCCAGCGCGGTCACACCGTCCTGCCGGCCGACTTCGTCACGGCCGACGACGGCACCGGCCTCGTCCACACCGCGATCGCCTTCGGCGAGGACGACTTCCGCCTGGGGGAGCACTACGGCCTGGCCGTCGTCAACCCGGTCCGTCCCGACGGGACCTACGACGAGCGCATCGGCCCCTACGCCGGGACGTTCGTCAAGGACGCCGATCCCGACCTGGTGGCCGACCTGCGCGACCGCGGGCGGCTGTTTCGCGAGGAGCTCTACGAGCACGCCTACCCGCACTGCTGGCGCTGCGGCACGCCGCTGCTCTACTACGCCAAGCCGTCCTGGTACATCGCGACGAGCCGGCTGCGCGACCGCCTGCTGGCGGCCAACGAGACGGTCGCCTGGCATCCCGACCACATCAAGCACGGGCGCTTCGGGCGCTGGCTGGAGAACAACGTGGACTGGGCGCTGTCGCGCGAGCGCTACTGGGGCACGCCGCTGCCGGTGTGGCGCTGCGAAGCCGACCCCGAGCACGTCCACTGCATCGGATCCTTCGAGGAGCTGGCCGAGCTCAGCGGGGTGGAGCTGACCGACCCGCACCGGCCCTACGTCGACGAGGTCACGTTCGCCTGCCCGGAGGCCGAAGGCTGCGATGGCACGATGCGCCGCGTCCCCGAGGTCATCGACGTGTGGTTCGACTCGGGGGCGATGCCGTTCGCCCAGCACCACGCGCCGTTCGAGGACGACGAGCACTTCCGCTCGCACTTCCCCGCCGACTTCGTCTGCGAGGCGCTGGACCAGACGCGCGGCTGGTTCTACTCGCTGCTGGCCATCTCCACCCTGCTGTGGGACGAGGCGCCCTACCGCAACGTCGTCTGCCTGGGCCTGATCCTCGACGAGGAGGGCCAGAAGATGAGCAAGTCGCGCGGGAACACGGTGGCGCCGTGGGAGGTCATCGACCGCTTCGGCGCCGACGCGCTGCGCTGGTACTTCTTCACGTCCAAGCAGCCGTGGGACGGCTACCGGTTCTCGCTGGAGACGATCGGCGAGGGGGTCCGCCAGTTCATGCTGCAGCTGTGGAACACGTACTCGTTCCACGTGCTGTACGCGAACGCGAGCCAGGTCGAGCCGCTGCCCTCGCGGGGACCCGCCACCGACCTCGACCGATGGGTTCTCTCGCGACTCGCGGCGACGGTCGAGGTCGTCCGGGAGCGGCTCGATGCGTATGACGCGACGACCGCCGGCCGCGAGATCGCCACCTTCGTGGACGATCTGTCCAACTGGTACGTCCGCCGGTCGCGACGGCGGTTCTGGGACGGCGATCCGGCGGCCTTCTCGACCCTTGGAGGCTGTCTCGTGACCGTGTCGCGGCTGCTCGCGCCGTTCACGCCGTTCCTGGCCGACGAGCTCTACGACAACCTGGACGGCACCGAGCCCAGCGTCCATCTCACCGACTTCCCGGAGCCCGGCGAGCGCGACACCGACCTGGAGTTCGCCATGGCGGTCGCGCGCGAGACTGTGCGGCTGGGCCTGGCGGCGCGCGGGCAGGCCAAGGTGAAGGTGCGCCAGCCGCTGCGCGAGGCCGTGGTCGTGGCGGCGGGAGGCGAGCGCGAGGCGATCGAGCGCCTGACCGACCTGGTGCGCGAGGAGCTCAACGTCAAGGAGCTGCGCTTCGTCGAGGGCGCCGACGAGCTCGGCCGCTACGAGGTCAAGCCGAACTTCCGCGCCCTGGGGCCGCGGTTCGGCAAGCGCATGCCGCAGGTGACCGCCGCGGTGGCGGCGCTGGACCCGGCGCACGTGGCCCGGGCCGTGCGCGAGGAGCGTCGGGTCGGCGTCGTGGTCGACGGCCAGGACCACCAGCTGGCCGGGGAGGACCTGCAGCTCGTGATGAAGCCGCTCGACGGCTACCAGCTGGAGCGCGAGGGCTCGCACGCCGTCGCGCTGGACCTCCATCTCGACGACGACCTGCGCCGCGAGGGCCTGGCCCGTGAGGTGGTCCACGCGGTCCAGTCCGCGCGCAAGGCGGCGGGCCTGGCCGTGGAGGACCGGATCAGTCTGGCCCTACGCGGGAGCGAGGACCTCATCGAGGCGGCCCGCGTCCATCGTGACTACCTGGCCGGAGAGACCCTGGCGACGAGCGTGGAGCTCGACGGCGAGAGATCCGGCGATGACGGCGCGGCCGACGGAGAGCCGGCGACCATCGACGGCCGCCCGCTCTGGATCTCCGTCGCGAAGGTCTAGCGCCTAGGCGAGGGCCGGCTCGAGCTCGGCGTCGAGCTTGGGCTTCGGGTAGGCGCCGATGACCTTCTTCTCGACCGCGCCGCCCTTGAAGAGCAGGAGCGTCGGGATGGAGAGGATCTCGTAGGTCATCGCCGTCTGCTGGTTCTCGTCCACGTTGAGCTTGACGATCCGCAGGGCGTCACCGCGCTCCTGCGCGATCTGCTCCAGGACGGGGTGGACCATCCGGCACGGTCCACACCACGGCGCCCAGAAGTCGACGAGGACGGGCGTGTCGCTCTCGAGGACCTCCGCCTGGAAGTTGCTGTCGGTGACTTCGGTGATGGCTCCCATTTGGCTCCTTGGCTGCTTACTTCACAAAGTATAGCGACGACGTCCGCCTGTCCCGCAGGCTACCCGGCGAGGGAGCGGAGGAGATGCGGCGTCACGTACACCTCGATCGCCGAGGCGAGCACCAGCACCGGTGCGGCGATTCCCACGGTCACGAACGTGGCCGCGAGCAGCTGCTCCCATTCCCCGCGGCGCGAGGCGATGACCCAGGCGGCGAGGGGGAGGAACAGGGCGACGAGCTCGGGGACAGCGTGGGGCAGGATGCCCAGGACGAGCAGCGCCGGGGACATGTGGAGCTGGTGGGACAGGGTGGCGGCGGCGCCGCCCAGGACCCAGGCCTGGGTGACCAGGGAGAAGGTGGTGGCGCACACGACGAAGCCGATGGCCAGCGGGCCCGCCTTGTCGTGGATCCAGCGCCAGGCGCCGGTGTGCTGCTCGGCCGTCTGGGGCAGCGACGAGCCGGCGATGAAGCCGGCCACGCAGGCGAACCCGTGCAGCGCCAGGACGAGCGAGTTGCGCAGCAGGACGTGGGCCACGTCGCCCAGCGTCCCGGGCGTCTGGAGCCCGGGGAGCAGGACCGGCGTGGGGTCGGGCGTGAGCAGGGTGGCGATGGCCAGCACCGCGAGCAGCAGGCCCAGGGTCACGACGCACGAGGCGCCCACCCACTCGCCCACCACGGCGCCCGGATGGCGGTTCCAGGCGGCCAGGGTGGAGCGGGTGTCCCTGATCCCCTGGACCAGGACGAGGTCGTTCACACGCGCGCGCATCTCCCGCTCCATCGGCAGGCCGGGCGCGCGGCCTGAGTCAGCGGTTGCGCAGGCGCATCTGGGGCACCCGCCAGATCGCCTCCAGGGCGATGTAGCCCGACATCTTGCTCGCGCCCTCGCGGCGCTCGTGGAAGACGATCGGCACCTCGACCACGCGGAAGCCGCGGCGCAGCGCGCGGTACGTGAGCTCGACCTGGAAGGCGTAGCCCCGCGAGCGCACGCTGGGAAGGTCGATGGCCTCGAGCACCTCGCGGCGGAAGCACTTCAAGCCGCCGGTGAGGTCGCGGATCGGCAGACCCAGGACGGTCTGGGCGTACAGGCAGCCGCCCCGGCTCACCGCACGGCGCAGGGCCGTCCACTGGGTCACGCCGCCGCCGGGCACGTAGCGCGAGCCCAGCGCGAGGTCGGCGCCGCCGTGCACGGCGTCGAGCAGGCGGGCCAGGTCGGCCGGATCGTGGGAGAAGTCGGAGTCCATCTCCATCACGGCGCCCGCGCCGCCCTCCAGCGCCTCGGCGAAGCCCGCCAGGTACGCCGGGCCCAGGCCCCCCTTGCCGGGGCGATGCAGGACGCGCACCTCCTCGTGGCGCTGGGCCAGCCCGTCGGCCAGACGGCCCGTGCCGTCGGGCGAGGCGTCGTCGACCACGAGGATCCGGAAGCCCTCGGGCGCCGCCCGTCGCAGGACGTCCAGCGCCGCGCCGACGATCGGCTCGAGGTTGTCGGCCTCGTTGTAGGTGGGCAGTACGAGCCAGGCGGGTCCGGACATGGGAGGCGCGTACCCTAGAGCCGTGCCGGACCCGACCAACGCGCAGATCGCCCTGGCGCTCGACGAGCTGGGCGACCTCTACGAGCTGGACGGAGCGATCATCCACCGCGTCGTGGCCTATCGCAACGCCGCCAAGGCGGTGCGCGAGGCGTCCACCTCCGTGGCCGCGCTGGCCCGCGAGGGCGAGGCGGTGCAGATCCCGGGGATCGGCAAGACGCTGCAGGAGAAGATCCAGTCGCTGACCGAGACGGGCGACATCCCCTCGGCGGTCAAGCTGCGGGCCAAGTTCCCCGCCGGGCTGCTCGCCGTGACGCGGCTGCCCGGCCTGGGGCCCAAGCGCGCGCGCCTGCTCTACGACGAGCTGGGGATCGACTCCCTGGACAAGCTGCGCGCGGCCGCGGAGTCCGAGCAGCTGCGCACGGTCAAGGGCTTCGGGCCCAAGGCGGAGGAGAACGCCCTGGCCGGCCTGGCCGCCGCCGAGGCGGGGGCCGGGCGGGAGGAGCGCGCCGTCCTGTCTCGCGCGCTGGCCGTGGCCGAGCCGCTGCTGGCCGCGCTGCGCGACGACCCGGCGGCCGACCGCGTCGAACTGGCCGGCTCGGCGCGGCGCTGGACGGACAGCGTCAAGGACATCGACCTGATCGCCACCGCCCACGATCCCGAGGCGCTGGCGCGCGGCGCGGCGGGGCTGCCGACGATCGCGTCGTCCTCCGGCGTCGGCCCGGCCGGGGCCCGGCTGACCACCTACACGGGCATGAAGGTCGACCTGCGCATCGTGGCCCCGGAGCAGTTCGGCAACCTCCTCCAGCACTTCACGGGCTCCAAGCAGCACAACGAGGCGCTGCGCCGGGCGGCGGTGCGCCGCGGGCTGCACGTCTCGGAGTACGGGATCCTCGACGACGCCGACGGCGAGACGCTGCGCTGCGCGAGCGAGGCCGAGGTGTACGCGCGGCTCGGCATGGCCTACATCGAGCCCGAGCTGCGCGAGAACCGCGGCGAGCTGGAGGCGGCGGCCGCCGGTGAGCTGCCGGAGCTGGTGACGCTGGAGGACGTGCGCGGCGAGCTGCACTCCCACACGCACGCGTCCGACGGGCGCCACTCGATGGAGGAGATGGTGGCTGCGGCGCGCGAGCGCGGCCGGGGCTACCTGTGCATCACCGACCACTCGGCGTCGATGGGCTTCGGCGCCGACGTGTCGCCCGCCGAGCTGGAGCGCCAGATCGAGCGGGTGCGGGCCCTGGACGAGGGCCTGTCCGGGTTCGACCTGCTGATCGGCAGCGAGGTGAACATCCTGCCCGACGGCTCGCTGGACTACGACGACGACCTGCTGGCGCGGCTGGACTGGGTGATCGCGTCGGTGCACACGTCCTTCCGCCTGCCGTCGGACGAGCAGACCGCGCGGATCGTCGCCGCGTGCGAGCACCCGTGGGTGGACTGCATCGGCCACCTGACCGGGCGCAAGATCGAGCGCCGCCCGCCCTACGCGCTGGATGTCGAAGCGGTCATCGAGGCGGCGGCGCGGACCGCCACGATGCTCGAGATCAACTCGTCGCCGGACCGCCGCGACCTGATCGACGTGCACGCGCGGGCGGCCGCGGCGGCGGAGGTGCCGATCGTCATCAACACCGACGCGCACAAGCCGTCGGACTTCGACTACCTGCGCTACGGCGTGGCGACCGCGCGCCGCGGCTGGCTGACCAAGGCCGACGTGGCCAACACCCGCACGTGGAAGCAGTTCGCGCGGATGCGCAAGCGCGCGCGAGTGGCGCGCTAGGGGAGCAGCCGGGGGACCAGCTCGCGTCTGACGAGCTCGTCCACGGTAACGCGGGAGAAGGGCGCCAGGGCCTCGGCGGCCCGCTGCGCGTAGTCGGCGCGCGGCGCGTCGAGCGCGGCCCGCAGGCCCGCCGCGAGGTCGTCCCCGACGAGGCGCGGGTCCAGGCGGCGGGCGATGGGCAGCGCGGCGTAGGGACCCGGGGCCTCGGTGGTCACCAGCATCGCTCCGTCGGCCAGCGCCTCCAGCTGCGCGAGCCCGAAGTCCTCCCGGCGCGGGGCGACGACGAAGACCCGCGCGCGGCGCAGGAGCGTCCGAAACTCGTCCGGTCCGAGAAGCCCCGCGAATCGCACCCGCCCGCCCCCGCGCTCTCCGGCCGGCCCGTCCAGCCCCGCGACCACGAGCTCCTCTCCCGGGCGGGCGGCTTCGCGCCAGGCGGCGAGGACCCGGTCGAGGCCCTTCTTCTCCGCGTCGGCGGCGTAGGTGACCGCGGCGATGTCGCGCTCCGGGGCGGGCGGGCCGGAGGGCTCGACCGGCATGGGGATGGCCAGGCCGGCACGGTGGGGCGGCGCCTCGGCCAGCCCGCCCTCGCTGGTGGAGACCACCAGGGGCGCGGCGGCGAAGCGGCGGCGCTCGAGCGGGCGCTGCCAGATCCCGTGGCGCCCCGGACGGTTGCCGGCGGCGGGAGCGTCGAAGTGGATCGCGCCGGGACGCGGGCCCAGCAGCGCCGCCGTGCTCGAGGAGTACAGGACCGCGCGCGGGGAGATCCGGGCCAGCGCCTCGCGCGCCGCCCGCCTCGCCGCCAGCGCCTGCACCAGGTCGATCAACGCGAGGGTGGGCGGCTCCGCCCGCGGCCGCGCCCGCACCGCCTCGACCGATAAGCCGGCCCGGCCCAGCGACCCCGCCAGCTCGGCCTCGAACCGGCGCAGGCCCGCGGTGGTCCCCAGGCCCACCAGGAGGACGTCGACCGCGCGCGGCACCTAGTGGCGCAGCCGGGCGGCGTCGACCTCGCCGCCCCCGTTGGGCGAGGGGAACTCGGTGTGGAAGCCCGGCGTG
This sequence comes from Solirubrobacteraceae bacterium, assembly GCA_033856025.1. Classification (GTDB taxonomy): domain Bacteria; phylum Actinomycetota; class Thermoleophilia; order Solirubrobacterales; family Solirubrobacteraceae; genus AC-38. The sequence continues at coordinate 126,600 of JAWVFQ010000018.1, forward strand.
CGCAGCAGCTGGATCGGCGACACGGGCGACGTCGGCTCGACGTAGAAGCGCACGCCGTCGCGCTCCTCGATCGCCGCCACCGCCGCCTCCTGGCGCCGCCACGAGAACGCCCACACGATCGCGAAGCCCGCGGCGATCATCGGCACCTGCGGGAACAGGAACGCCACGGCGCCGGCCGCCACCGTCGACACGAGCAGGGGCCAGAGCCGGTTGAGCAGGATCCGGCCCGGGCGGATCTCCGGCAGGGCGGGGGAGAACCGCGCGCCCGCCAAGAGCCGCGTGATCGGCGGGTTGACCTCGTTGCGCCGTCCCACGAACGCCCCGAACAGACCGGCGACCACCCACCAGCCCAACGACACGGCGGCCAGCGTGGCGTCGCCGTCGGCGTTGATCCCGACCGCCGTCACGGCGGCCAGCGCGCTCGCCGCCCCCGCGCTGATCAGCACCGTCGCCTTGAGGAAGTCGGTGAAGCGCATCGGCCGGTCAGTCCGTCAGCAGCGCTTCGAGCATCCGGCGCGCGTCGCCCGGGCCGTCCAGCAGGATGTCGGCGCGCTGCGCGATCTCGGGTGGGCCCTCCTCCGAGCCCACCCCCACGCAGATCGCCGTCTCCAGCCGCCCGTTGGCGTGCAGATCGGCCAGCGCGTCGAACGCGTCCAGGTCGGTGTTGTCGTCGCCGGCGTACAGCGCGGCGGACACGTCGGCCTCGCGCAGCAGGCGGCGGATCCCGATTCCCTTGTCCATCTTCACCGGCGGACGGACCTCCAGCACCTTGCGCCCCCAGTGGATGCTCAGGCCCACCGCCTCGGCGCGGTTGGCGATCTCCTCGACCGCGGCGCGGGCGGCGTCCTCGTCCGGGGTCCCGCGCCAGTGGAAGGCGACGATGGACGACTTGTCCTCCAGGCGCACGCGCAGCCGGCTCAGGCCCGCCGTGTCCGCCTCGCGCGCGAAGTCCTGCACGCGGTGCGTCCACTCCTCCAGCGCCCGGTCGACCTCGGGCGTGACGTTCCCGGGCCGCAGCAGCTCGCCGCCGTGCGCCCCGACGTAGGCGATGGACCCGATGGAGACGATGCGCCGGGCATCCGACGCGCGGCGCCCGCTCACGCACGCCACCACGCCGTAGCGCTTGGCCACCGAGATCAGCAGCGCGCGGACGGCCTCCGGGACGGTGGCGTCGTCGGCGTGGCGGACGATCGGCGCGAGCGTGCCGTCCACGTCCAGCAGCACCGCGGAACGGGCGGGGTCGGCTCGCAGCGGCGCCAGCTGCTCGGCCAGCGTGGCAGCGGTGGTCACGGCTTCTAGTATGCCCCGCGTGAAGCGCCGCCGCTGGCTGGAGCTGGGAGCGATCGGGACGGCCGCGGGCGTGTTCAGCGGACTCTTCGGCGTGGGCGGTGGGTCGATCATCGTCCCGCTGCTGGTGCTCTGGCTGGGCTACGAGACGCGCGAGGCCACGGGAACGTCGCTGGCCGCCATCGTGGTCATCGCGGCCATCGCCGCCGGGGTCCAGATCGCCTACGGCAACGTCGACTTCGGCCGCGCGGCGCTGATCGGCGTGCCCGCCGTGGGCGGCGTGGTGGCCGGGACCTGGCTCCAGCAGCGCGTCAGCACCAAGGCGATCACGCTGGCCTTCTCGGCCTTCCTGGTCCTGGTGGCCGTCCAGCTGGTCGTGCGGTGATCGCCGAGGCGATCGCCGCGGGGATCGCGGCCGGCGTCGTGTCCGGCATGTTCGGCGTGGGCGGCGGCGTGATCTTCGTGCCCGCGCTGGTCTTCATCTACGACGTGGGACAGGTCCAGGCCGAGGCCACGTCGCTGCTGGCGATCATCCCCGTCGCGCTGGTCGGGGCCTGGCGCCAGCACGGCTACGGCAACGTGCGCGTGCGCGAGGGGCTGGTCCTGGGGGTGCTGGCGGGCGCCGGCGCCTTCGCGGGCGTCGCGCTGGCCAACGCGCTGCCCGAGCGCGCGCTGGAGATCGGCTTCGCGGGACTGATGGTCGCCGTCGCGGCGCAGCTCGCCCGCGACGCGCTGCGGGAGGGATAGGGTCGGCGCATGCAGGCGTTCGTCACGGGCGGGTCCGGCTTCATCGGCGGGCGGCTGATCGAGCGGCTGCGCTCCGAGGGCTGGGACGTGCGAGCGCTGGCGCGGTCGGAGTCCTCGGCCGCCAAGGTGGCCGAGCGCGGGGCCGAGCCCGTGCGGGGCGACCTCGACGACGTGGCGGCGATGCGGGCCGGGGCGCAGGGTTCCGAGTACGCCTTCCACGCCGCGGCCGCGCTGGGCGAGTGGGGCCGGCGCGAGGACTTCGAGCGCGGCAACGTCACGGGCACGCGCAACGCGCTGAGCGCCACGCGCGACGCCGGCGTGCGGCGCTTCGTGCACGTGGGGACCGAGGCGGCGCTGCTGGCCGGGCAGCCCCTGGTCGACGTGAACGAGGACGCGCCGCTGCGTCCGGACTCCAAGGCGCTGTACCCGGCGACAAAGGCCCAGGCCGAGCAGGCGGTCCGCGACGCCAACGGCGAGGGCTTCGAGACGGTGGTCGTGCGGCCACGGCTCGTCTGGGGGGTGGGCGACACGACGATCCTCCCCGGCATCGCCGCGGCGGTGCGGGCCGGGCGCTTCCGCTGGATCGGCGGCGGGCGCCACCTGACGTCCACCACCCACGTCGACAACGTCGTGGAGGGACTGATGCTGGGCGCGACCATGGGGCGCCCCGGAGGCGTGTACTTCGTCACCGACGGCGATCCCGTCGTGTTCCGCGAGTTCATCGCAGAGCTGCTGGACACCCGGGGGATAGAGATCCCGGACAAGGAGGCGCCGGCGGCGGTCGTCCGCGTGGCGGCCCCGCTGCTGGAGGGCGTGTGGGGGTTGCTGCGGCGCTCCGAGCCGCCCCCGATCACCCGGCTGACCTACTGGCTGTCGGCGCAGGAGTGCACGATCGACATCTCCCGGGCGCGCGAGGAGCTGGGCTACTCGCCCGTCAAGACGCGCGCGGAGGGGATGGCGGAACTGAGGGAGGCGGCATGAGCGAGGTCACAGAGCGCCCGTTCGAGGCGGGCGGCATCCACACGATCCTGGCCGAATCCGGGCCGGCGGACGCGACGGAGGCGATCGTCTACGTCCACGGCAACCCGGGCTCCGCGCTGGACTGGCACGACCTGATGGCGCGCACGGGCGAGTTCGCCCGGTCGATCGCGCTCGACATGCCCGGCTTCGGCCGGGCCGACAAGCCGCGCGACCTCGCCGTCCCGGTGGAGGGCTTCGCGAGCTTCCTCGACGCGGCCCTGCGCGACCTGGGCGTGGAGCGCGCGCACCTGGTCCTGCACGACTTCGGCGGACCGTGGGGCCTGGCCTGGGCGGCCACGCACCAGGACCAGTTCGCCAGCGTGGTCCTGATCGACACCGGAGTGCTCGTCGGCTTCGAGGTGCACAGCGTCGGCCGGCTGTGGGCGACGCCCGTCGTGGGAGAGCTGGTGATGGCCGCCACGACGCGCGGTCGCTGGCGCAAGGCCATGGCGGCCGGGGAGGGCAACCCGCTGCCGCCGGAGTTCGTGGACCGGATGTACGACCACTACGACCGCGCCACGCGGCGGCTGGTGCTGCGGCTCTACCGCAACCGCACCGACGACGCGCTCCTGAAGTCCGTGGCCGACCTGTTCTGCCCGCTGGACCGGCCCGCGCTCGTCGTGTGGGGCGCCAAGGACCCGTTCGTGCCGCTGCGCCACGCCGACCAGCAGCGCGAGATCGCCTTCCCCAGCGCGCGCGTGACCGTCCTGCCCGAGAGCGGCCACTGGCCGATCGCCGACGACCCCGAGGGCGTGGCGGGCGCCGTCGTGCCGTTCCTGCGCGAGCAGGCCGGGGCGGGTTCCGCTAGCTCAGCGGGATGACCCGCACCAGCACGACGTAGAGCGTCAGCGCGGCCGCGGCCCAGCGCAGCCGCGCGTCGCGCGTCAGCGCCGCCAGCGGCAGCAGCCAGACCACGTACCACGGCATGAGCCAGGTCAGCGCGACCAGCAGGGCCACCGTGGACCAGCCGGCGGCGTCGATCCAGTCGCGCCCGCGCCAGGTGTCGCGCAGCAGCCACGCGGACGCGGCGGCGAACCCCGTGACGGACACCACCCCGAAGGCGGCGGGCACGTCGTCGAACCCGGCCACGCGGGCCGCCAGCCCCGGGACGCTGCGCGGCGAGGTGACCTCACGCTGATCGGACACCCCCGACAGGAGATGGGGCCCGAAGACGACCAGCGCGACGAGCAGCGTCAGGCCCCCGGCGATCGCGGCGCCCACCGCGAGGTCGCGCCGGCGCCGCGAGCCGGCGAGCGCGAACAGCAGCGGCAGGAGGCCCGTCACCTTGATCGCGGCGCCGGCGGCGAGCGCGGCGCCCGCCCCGCGCGGGCGCTCGCGCAGGAGCAGCCAGATTCCGGCCATGGACAGCGCGACCAGCAGCAGGTCCACGTGCGCGCCCGCGACGCCGTAGACGAGCAGCACGGGGTTCAGGCCGACGAACACGACCACCGGCGTGACGGGCCGCTCCAGCGCCCGGGCGCACGCCGCGGTCACCGCCACCAGTCCCAGGCCGGCCGCGGCGGCGGCCACCTTGGCCAACCACAGCGCCTGGGGCACGCCGGCGAGCCCCAGCGGCGCGAAGAGCAGCGTGGCCAGCGGCCCGTACGGCGTGCGCCAGTCCGGCCAGGTGGCGTAGGCGAAGACCGGATCGTGCGGGACCTCGGTCAGCGTGTGCGTGTACGGGTTCAGGCCGTGCTCCACGAGCAGCCGGCCCGAGGCGATGTAGTTGAACGCGTCGGACAGGCCGATGGGTGGCGCGAGCGCGAACACGACATGCAGCGCGGCGATCGCCGCGACCGCCCAGCCCAGTCGCATCGCGCCGGCCAGCGCCCACGCCGCCGCCCACAGCGCGCACAGCCCCAGCACCATGGCGTAGAAGCCGTCCCACGTTAAATGGGAGCCCAGCCCGTGCAGCGGCCCCGACAGCCACCCCGGGAATCCGCGGCTGGCCAGGGAGAAGACCAGCGGCTTGTTGGGCATGGCCGCCGCGTCGACGGCGAGCTTGGCGCCGAGCCCGACCATCCCGGCGAGCACCGCGGCGGCGAGGAGCTCACGTCGGCGCACGGCGCCGGAGGCTACAGCGGCGGCCACGGCGCGGTTAGCATCGGCGGCTCACCCGCGGAGAGGAGCCTTAGTGCCGACGATCGAGACGGTGGGGGGACCAGTCGAGGACTCGCAGCTCGGCCTGACGCTCGCCCACGAGCACCTGTCGACCACCTCGGAGAACGTGCGCACCCAGTGGCCGCACCTCTACGACGACGCGCGCGAGTACGACCGGGCCGTCGAGCAGGTCCGCGCGGCCATGGACCGCGGGGTCCAGACGATCGTCGACCCGTCGTGCATGGATCTCAACCGCAACGTCCACCTGGCCCAGCGCGTGGTGGAGGAGACCGGCATCCAGCTCGTCATGTGCACGGGGGTCTACGGCGCCAAGTACACGTTCCTGCCGCCCTACTTCGAGAACCGCGAGCCGACCGCGCTGGTCGACGCCTTCGTCCACGACATCGAGGAGGGCATCCAGGGCACCGGCGTGAAGGCGGCCTTCCTGAAGTGCGCGGTGGACGAGCCGGGGATCACCGAGCACGTGGAGCGCATCCTGCGCGCGATCGCCCAGACCAGCCTGCGCACGGGCCGCCCGATCATGGCCCATTCCCATCCGGCCACCCGGCGGGGACTGGAGATCATGGACGTCTTCGACGACGAGGGCGTCGACCCGCGCAAGGTGCAGATCGCCCACACCGGCGACACCGACGACCTGGACTACATCGAGGAGCTGCTGGGCCGCGGCTGCTGGATCGGGATGGACCGCTACGGGCTGGACATCATCCTGCCCACCGAGAAGCGCAACGCGACCGTGGTCGAGCTGGCCAAGCGCGGCCACGCCGACCGGATGATGCTGTCGCAGGACTCGTGCGCGACCATCGACTGGTTCCCCGAGGAGCTCGTGAAGCAGATGGCCCCCGAGTGGGACTTCACGTTCCTGTGGCGCGGCGTGCTGCCCGAGCTGTCGGACGCCGGCGTGACCGACGACCAGATCGACACGATGATGCGTGACAATCCGCGCGCATGGCTGACCGCCTGATCGACTCTCCCGCCAAGCCGCGGCTGCGCGGCGTGTCGCACGAGTGGGCGTTCTTCCTGTCGCTCCCGCTCGGGCTGTGGCTGGTCGTCTCGGCCCCCAACGGCCGCGCCGCCCTGGCGGCCGGCGTCTACGCGCTCAGCGTGGCCCTGCTGTTCGGCTCCAGCGCGCTCTACCACCGGATCACCTGGGCCTCGGCGGCGGCGCGGCGCTGGATGCGCCGGCTCGACCACTCGGCGATCTTCCTGCTCATCGCGGGGACGTTCACGCCGTTCGCGGTCCTGACGCTCGACGGCACGCTGGCGACCGTGATCCTCGTCGCCGTGTGGGCGGGCGCGGCCGCCGGGATCGTCATGACGCTGGTGTGGATCGACGCGCCCAAGTGGCTGATCGCGATCGTCTACGTGGCGCTGGGGTGGGTCGCGGTGGCGGCGATGCCGTCCATGCTGGACCGCCTGGGCGTGACCGCGGTCGCGCTGGTGGCGGCGGGCGGCGCGCTGTACACGGCGGGCGCGGTGATCTACGCGCGCCGGCGCCCCGACCCGGCGCCGACCGTCTTCGGCTACCACGAGATCTTCCACGTGCTGGTGATCGCCGCGGCGGCGCTCCAGTACGCGGTGGTGGCGTTCTACGTCGTCCCGCGCGCCTGACGTGGCGCCCTACGGCGTCACCCAGGAGACGGTCGACGACTTCCCCGTGAGCGTCCTGTCCGCGCAGGAGGCGCACCTGCGCGTGGCCTTCGCGCCGTCGGCCGGGATGGTCGGGTGCTCGCTGCGCCACCGCGACGAGGAGGTCCTGGGCCAGCGCGGCGGGCTGCGCAAGTACGCCGAGCAGGGGTCGAGCATGGGTATCCCGCTCCTCTATCCCTGGGCCAACCGGCTGGACGGGTTCTCCTACACGGTGGCGGGGCGCACGGTGGAGCTGGACCCCGAGCGCGCGCCGCTGCACCTGGAGGAGCACGGGCTGCCGATCCACGGGCTCAACGCGGGCGTGGAGTGGCAGGTGGCCGAGACGGGGGCGGACGATTCCGAGGGGGCGCGGCTGCTCGCGCGGCTGGACTGGACGGCGCACGAGCGCCTGATGGCGGGGTTCCCGTTCGCACACGAGGTGACGGTCGAGGCCGTGCTGTTCGGCGCGACGCTGACGCTGGAGACGGTCGTCACCGCCACGGGCGACGACCCCGTGCCGGTGTCCTTCGGCTGGCATCCCTATCTCGCCCCGCCCGGCGTGGGCCGCGACGACTACGACGTCACGCTGCCGGTCCGCCGCCGGGCCCTGGTGGACGACCGGATGATCCCCACGGGCGAGTCCGTCCCGGTGGACGAGCCGTCCGGGCGTCTGGGCGAGCGCACGTACGACAACCTGTTCACCGAGCTCACGCACCCGCCCGAGTTCGTGGTCCGCGGCGGTGGGCGCCGCATCGAGGTGCGCTTCGAGGCCGGCTACCCCTACGGCGTCGTCTTCGCCCCGCCCGGCGAGGACTACATCTGCTACGAGCCGATGACCGCGCCCACCAACGCGCTGGCCAGCGGCGACGGGCTGCGCATCGTGGAGCCCGGCGGGACGTACCTCGCCCGCTACGCGATCACGGTGACGGACGGCTAGCCGACCTCGACCCGCGAGACGTCCAGCGAGACCAGCGTGGGGAACGGCGCCGGCCGGTTGTCGGGGCGCCGCGGGTACACACGGCGGCGGGCCGGGAAGGCGAGGCCGTCCCACTCCCGGGTGTCGTCGCACATGTGCGCGGCGCGGGCCAGGCGGCCGAAGGGCTCGGCCGTGTAGTCGTTGCGCCGCAGCCGGCCGGTGGCGTCGAAGTAGAAGGTCTGCGTCTCGCAGTGGACGTGCAGGCCCGGCGGGAACGTGACCTCCAGCCGGCGCCACGTCTCGCCGTCGCGGCTCCAGGGCTCCACCTCGCGCGCCGCCACGTCGGGCCGGGCGAGCACCCACGGGGTGTTGAGGTAGCCCCACATCGCGTAGCCGGCGAAGTAGGTGAAGTCGAGGTGATCCCACCACAGCAGCCGCCGGCCGCCGGGAAACCGCGAGCGCGGGTCGCTGCGCGACTTCAGCACCGTCCCGTCGGCCGCGGACTCGATGCGCACCTCGTCCGCCGTGAACACCGCGCGCTGGCCGGGGCGGGGACAGGACGAGATGACGGTGCGCTGCTCGCCGGTCGAGCAGCGCATCTCCAGCGGCGGCGGCACCGTGCCGAAGCGCTTGGAGCGAAACGCCGCCCCACCGGTTCGCACCTCCACCGCGATCTCCCGCGCCGCGTCGTACGGCGCCCGCCCCCCGTGCGCCGCGATGGCGCGCTCCACCAGGTCGCTCATCGCGCGGGAGTATCGCCGCGCGTCAGGACTGGTACACGCGCGCCCCGGGTCCCTGGGGGGCGGCGTCGCAGACGTCATGGAAGCGGCGGATGCACGCGTCGGCGCGCCCGCCGCGGACCTGGATCGCCCAGCCGATCAGGCTCGGGTGGCGCAGGGTCGCGCGGGAGACCACGTAGACCACGGTGTCCGGAGCCGGCTGGCTCACGCGCGCTCGTCCCGCGGTGCGGCCGTGCTGGAAGTCCTGGACCGAGCCGTCGCCGCACACCACGAACTCATCGCCCACCGCCGGGCGCTTGTGAGTGAAGCTGGCGCAGGGCGCCGCGGCCACCCCGAACGGCTTGTAGGCGTGGACCGTCACGGTCACATAGAGGGGTGTGGTCCTCACCGATGCGGAGGAGATGTCGGGGAAGCCGGTCCGGCTGTCGCCCTTCCGGTCGGTGATCGACTTCGTGACGACCGCGTGGGCGCTCCCGCTCAACGCCGCCAGTCCGACGAGCAGAGCGATGGGAAGCGCGAGCCGATTCCGTTGGCTCATGGCAATTCTCCAATCCATGGTGTGTCAGCGCATTACACCTGACGCACAGCCCCGGAGTCAACGCCGGCGGGTTCAGCCGCGGACGGCGCCGGCGGCGCGGTCGGCCATCTGGCGGACCGCGGCCCGCGCGTCCTTCGTGATGGGGTCGCCGTGCCCCACTCCGACGACGTCGACCGCCGCGAGGTCGGCCAGGCGGCGCAGCGAGTCCCGGTGCTGGCGGTGGTTGAGCGTGAGCGCGGGCCAGCCGGAGTCCAGGCGCGGGTAGGTGGTGATGGCGTCGCCCGCGCACAGGAAGCGGCGGGCCTCCCAGTGGAAGGCGAGGTGGCCGGGGGAATGGCCGGGCGAGTACAGGACCTGGAGGGGGCCGACCCGGTCTCCGTCCTCCAGCGTCTTCTCGACCGGGCAGGGCGCGTGGCGCCCCACCCCGAGCGCACCCGCCAGCTGGTAGGGGTAGACGCGGAAGTAGTTGCGGATCGGCCGCATGGGGATCGGCGTGATCGGCTGGGCGATGCGCTCGCCGGCGATGATGTCGGTCTCCCAGGCGTGCGAGTAGACCGTGGCGCCGCTCTGGGCCTTCAGGTGGGCCAGGCCACCGAGATGGGCGGGATGGGCGTGGCTCAGCACGATGTGCTGGATGTCCGTGATCGCCTTGCCCATCTGCTCCAGCGCCTCGTGGAAGGGGCGCGCCTTCGGGTCGCGCAGCGTGTCGATCGCCGTCAGCGACCCGTCGTCGTCCTCCAGCAGGAACGCGCGAACGTGGCCCACGACGCGTTGCCCGAGGCAGTACACCCCGTCGGCCACCCGGCTCACGCTCACGAGGCGAGCCTATCCGCTGGTTGCGGGTCGGGGGCGGTGAGCACCCGGGCGATCTCCTCGAGCTCGGCGCGCTGGTCGACGATCATGCGCTCGGCCAGGCCCAGGAGGGCGTTCATGTTCCTCGGAGTGGCGTCGTCCATGGCCAGGCTGCACCCGTGCAGCTCGGCCTGGAAGCGCCAGAAGCGGCTGCGGGGCTCCCGGCACGCGCTGATGCTGCGCATCAGCTCCTCGGCGATCTCGCTGGTGCCGTCGAAGACCGTGCCCAGCATGCCCATGCCCAGCCGCAGCCAGCTGCGGCTCCACAGCTCCTCGTAGGTGGGGACCTCCTCGGGGGGCCGGCCGGTGCCCAGCGAGACCGACATCACGTCGACCTCGCGCGGCGACTCGGTCTCGTGGCGCAGCGCCTCGTAGTACGCCACGGACACCGGGTTGTTCGCCACCACCCCGCCGTCGATCAGGGCCACCTCGCGACCGTCGGGAAGCGTCATCTGAAGGGGCGGGAAGTAGGTGGGGGCGGCCGTGGTGCCGCGGGCCACGTCGCGCATGAGGAGGTCGCGGGTGGGCTGCGCCCGGGCGTCGTAGCTGGTGAACAGCAGCGCGCGGCCGGCCCGCCAGTCGTAGGTGGGGACGACGACGTCGACCAGGGCCTCCGAGAGGCGGGTGTCACCGAGCGTGCGCTCCAGCACCCCCTCGATGTCGGCCGCCAGATAGCGGGCGTTGCCGAACCTGCCCGGCCACACCAGCGCCCCGGCCCGCTGGTAGACGTGCTGCTTGGACGCCTGCCAGGCCACCCGCCGCACGAGCTTGCGCGGAGTCAGGTCGGGGAACATCGTCTCGCCGTCCTGCAGGTAGACCGCGAGGATGTCCTGCGCCGACATCGCCGGGCGCCCGGCGGCGTCGGGCTTGGCCGCGGCCAGCGCGATCAGGCCTCCCGTGGAGGTCCCGGCCACGATGTCGAACAGCTCCGCGATCGGGCGCTCGGCGATCCGCTCCAGCTCCACCAGCACGCGCGCGGGGATTATCCCGCGGATCCCGCCGCCGTCGATCGAGAGGACGCGAACGACGTCGCGCATCAGGCGCCGATCCTCCGCCACGGCGCGAACGCGTTCTCCACGCCGCGCAGGGCGGGCTCGAGCTGGGGGAAGTGCCGCAGCAGGACGCTCACCATGGTGTTGCGGTCGATCCACTCCAGGCCGGCCTCGGTGTAGACCTCGGGCGTGTAGTCGGTGGTGAAGAAGCGGTCGCTGTTCAGCCGTCGCGACGCCATCAGCGCGAACACCCGGAAGGCGGTGTCGCTGAAGCCGAACCCCTTGGGCGGCGGCTCGGCGTACAGGCCGACCATCAGGTCCACGCGGTCCACGTCGTCCTCGTACACGTCGCGCAGCTCGCGCTGCCAGGCCGGGTTCGGCGTGATGTCCTCGAACGAGCGCGGGGGGTTCATGTGGAACAGGCGCCGGAACTCCGCATAGCGGGGGACCCCGCGCTCGCGGATGCGCAGGATGTCGGTCGCGGCGAGATCGAGGATCGTCCCGTCGGGGCGCTCCAGGTGCTGCATGAACCGCGGGTAGTTGTGCAGCTGGATGGCGCCGGGATGGGCGACGCCGAACGAGTACAGGGCGTTGGGCACCGTGATCGCCTCGAGGCGGTCGCGGACGTGCAGCGCGGTCAGCTCGCGGAACGTGCGCTCCTCCATGACGGCGTCGTCGTCCAGCGAGCGGAAGGTGTACTCATCGGGGATCAGCGGGTGCATGCGATAGACCGCCGTGAACTCCTCGGTGAGCGCGTAGGGCACGCCGAAGTGGTCCTTGCGCCCGCCCACGATCCCGCTCACGACCTCGTTGGAGCTGATCCGCCCGTAGCGCTTCTTGACCCGCTCTCCGGCCAGCCCCCACCAGTTCGCCCGCATCGCGGCCTGCGTCGTGGGGTGGGCGATGATCGCCGGGGTCCACTCGACGGTGTGGATCTTGGCCTGCAACGCGGCGTTGATCAGCCGGGCGCGGTCGTAGATCTGGTCGTCGGTCCAGGTCCGGTACTCGGCCCGCAGGCGGTCGCAGATCGCGTTGTGCTCGAGCATGAACACCGTGTGCAGCACGCCGAGGCCGAGCCACAGGTTGCCCGCCACGCCGGCCAGGTCGAGGTGGGCCTCCATGTCGCGCGGGGGCAGGCCGCCGGGGTCCATGCGCAGCTTGCCGTCCTCGCCCGCGCGCAGCGCGCCGGCGAAGCGGTCGTTGTTGCCGTAGACCTGCGAGCCGTCCCACCAGTGGCTGTCCTCGGTGACGAAGGTGGGCGGGGAGCCGTCGTCGGTCCACGACGGGTCGCGCACGGCGCGCGGGATGCGCATCGGGTCCTCCGGCCACGGATCGCCGTCGCGCAGCGGCAGCTTCCAGGCCGTGTCCCAGTCGCCCTTCCCGTGGCTGAACCAGTCGTGCACCTCGAACTGGATCCAGGCCGCCGCCAGCACGTTCAGCGTGGTCGCGGGGTGGAACTCGTCGCGCGTGAGCAGCTCCCGGCTCACGTCGCGCGGGTTGGGCTGGAGCAGGCCGGGCTCCTCCTCGGGATGGGCGTGGCGCAGCGGGACGTTGCGACCGAAGCGACAGCCCACGCTGCCCATGGCGGGCGACTCGAGGTCGTTGTAGGTCCCGTCCACCGTGCGGGTGCTGTGGTCGCCGCCGGCCGGTCCGACGCGCGACTGCGCGGGGACCGTGCTGCCGGTGTCGTGGAGGTTCTCGTGGCGCAGGCGCTCGCGCACGCCGGCCAGCGTGAGCAGGCCGAGCGGGCGCGGGAGCCGATCCCAACCGACCGTCCGATCGACCACGCCCGCGGCTCGGATCAGCGCCCGGGGAAGCATCCGGCCCAGGCTATCCGGTGGCCCCGGGCCGCTGGACTATTTTGCCGCGCCGCCGCGGGGGCATCCGGGTCCCTCGGCTAGCGCGTGACGACGAGGGGGGAGGTGTCGGTCGAGGTCTGGGTGGCCGCCGTGGCGGTGAGCCGCAGCGTGTAGCGGCCGGCGGTGCTCAGCCGGGGCACCGTCAGGGAGTTGCGGCCGCGGCGCACGCGGCCGCTCACCCGGGCCACGCGCCGCGTCCCCCGGCGAACCTCGAGCGTGGCCGTGCCGGCGAGGGTGGACCCGAAGAGCACGCGCAGCGCGTGCCGGCGCCGGACGCGGTAGCGCTCCAGCCCGAGGACGGCCACGAGCAGCGCCCGGTCCTTCCCCGCGGGCCCCGCGGGCCCGGGCCCGCCGGTCGGGCCCTGGGGGCCCACGGGCCCCTGGCCGCCGCCCGGTCCGGCCGGCCCCTGCACGGGCGTCTCGGTGGTCAGCCGTCCCAGCCGGTAGGGCGAGCCGGTCCCGACGAACCACAGCGCGCCGTCGGGCCCGACGGTCATCGCGCTGATGTACGTCGCGCCCGGCACCGCGATCTCGGTGAACGTGCCGCCGGTCGTCAGGCGGCCGATCTTCCCCACGTCGCTCTCGGTGAACCAGAGCGCACCGTCGGTCCCGGTGACGATCGACTGGGCGTCGGCCCCGGCCGTGGGTATCGGGTAGTTCGTCTTCGACAGCCCGTCGGACGACAGGCGGCCGATCGAGTTCTCGGCCTCCAGCGGCCGCGTGAACCACAACGCGTTGTCGGGGCCCCAGGCGATGCGCACCGGGCAGCCGCCGACGTCGGCGGGCGTGTAGGCGTGGGTGGTGGCGTCGATGCGGTTGATCCGGTGGTTCGCGCAGTCGGTGAACCACAGCCCGTTGTCGTGGCCCGCGGCGATCTCGTAGATGTCCGGAGTGGCGCTCGCGGCGGGAAGCGCGTACTCGGTGACGGTGCCGGCCCCGTCGACGCGCCCCACCGCATTCGTCCCGCGGTCGGTGAACCACAGGGCCGTGTCGGGCCCCGAGGCGATGTAGCCCGGCGCGGCCGAAGCGCCGGCCGAGTAGTCGACGGCGGCGACGCCGGGCGCCAGCCGTCCCACCTTGTGCGCGTTGGGCTCGGTGAACCAGATCCGGCCGTCCAGCCCGGCCGCGAGATCCGAGGGCTGACCCGGCGTCGCGAAAAGGTTCAGCGACCCGTCGAGGCCGAACCGGCCGAGGCGGTTGGTGAAGTCGGCGAACCAGAGCGTGCCGTCGTTGCCGCTGGTGAGCGCCTGGGGCGTGACGCCCGAGGGCAGCTGGTATTCGCTGAGCGTCCACGCCCCGGCCGGCGCGGGCGCGGCCGCCGCCGCCGCGGCCAGCGCCGCAGCGAGGATCCCGATCCGCATCCGTGCGGTGTATCGGATCACCGAGCCAGTCTACGCCCGCTCGTCAAGGTCGCGCACGGAGCGGCGATGGAATCGAACCATCCAAGCGGTGGGCTGCACCGCCCTGCCGGTTTTGAAGACCGGATGGGCCACCAGACCCCTGCCGCTCCGCCGCGATCGTAGAACGGCCCGGCGGGTCCCTAGGGCTCGATGACGTTGCCGCGGTCCGGCTGCTCGTCCGGCGGTGCCTGGCTGTAGTCGCCGAAGGGCCCGTCGCGCTCGGCGACGACGGCGGGGACGCCCTCGGACTCCGCGAGCTCGATGAAGCGCTTGGCCTCGGGGATGTTGCGCATCATCCCGTCGAGCACCGGTCCCAGGAGCTGCGTGGAGGCCAGCCCCATGTTCTCGTAGGCCTGGTTGACGATCAGCTTCATCGCGGCCAGCTGCGCCGCCGGCAGCGAGGCCAGCTGCGCCGCCTGCTCGCGCACCCGCGCCTCCAGCGAGGCGAACGGCACCGCCTCGTTGATCAGCCCGACCTCCGCCGCCTCGCGACCGGACAGCGGCTTGCCCGTCAGGGCGTGCTCCTTCGCCCTCGTCAGGCCGAGGCGGTAGATCCACATCCCCGTCAGGTAGCAGCCCCACATCCGCGAGTACGGCGTGCCGATGCGAGCGTCCTGCGACGCGATGACCAGGTCGCAGCACAGCGCCATGTCGCTGGCGCCGCCCACGCACCAGCCGTGCACCTGCGCGATCACCGGCTTGGGCGAGCGCCACAGCGACATGAACTTCGGCACCGGGCCCAGTGCCTGCGCCGTCGCGCCGATCATGTCCTTGCCGGGGTCCCACTCGCCGTCGGTTGTCATCCCCTCGTCCCAGTGGTGGAAGCCGCCGCCGAAGTCGAAGCCCGCGCAGAACGCGCGCCCCGCCCCGCGCAGGACGATCACCTTCACGTCCGGATCGCGCACGGCCCGCTCAACGCATGCCTGGAGCTCGTCGGGCATCGGGGGAACGATCGTGTTCAGGTGGTCCGGCCGGTTGAGCGTGAGCGTCGCGATCGCGCCGTCGACGTCGTAGAGCATCGTCTCCATGGCACGAGCCTATGCGCCCGGGACCGGCGCGGTCGATGGGGTACCTTCAATCGGGATGCCTCCGATCATCTGGGACACACGGCCCGACGGCCTGCGCGCGCCCGCGCTGGTGTGCGCGTTCAAGGGCTGGAACGACGCCGCCGACGCCGCGTCGGCCGCGGTCACCTTCGTCGGCTCGGCCCTGGGCGCGAGCCGCTTCGCCGCCATCGATCCCGAGGACTTCTACGACTTCCAGAACACGCGCCCCACGATCCGCCTGGTCGACGGCCGCCACCGCGAGGTCGTGTGGCCCGAGGCCGAGCTCTACGAGGCGCGGGTCCCTCGAGCGCCGCGCGACCTCGTCCTCATGGTGGGACACGAGCCCAGCTACCGCTGGCGCACGTTCAGCCAGACGGTGGTCGAGCTGGCCGAGGCGCTGGGCGTCCAGATGGTGGTGACGCTGGGCGCGCTGCTGGCCGACGTCGTCCACACGCGGCCGACGTCGATCACCGGCCTGGCGTCCGACGAGTCGCTGGTCGAGCGCCTGGACCTGCGCTCCACGCGCTACGAGGGGCCGACCGGGATCACCGGCGTCCTGCACGCGGCCTGCGCCGAGGCGGGGATGCCCAGCGCGAGCCTGTGGGCGGCCGTCCCGCACTACATCGCCGCCACGCCCAATCCCAAGGCCGCGCTCGCCCTGGTGCGCCGGCTGGAGGGCCTGGTCGGCGTGTCGGTCGACGCGTCCGAGCTCGAGGGCGCGGCCGCGGACTACGAGCGCCAGGTCAATCTCGCGGTGCAGAGCGACCCCGAGGTCCAGGCCTTCGTGGAGCGCCTGGAGGCGGCGTCCGAGGAGGACGAGCCGGCGCTCCCGGGCGGCGACGTCCCCTCCGGCGACACCATCGCCCGCGAGTTCCAGCGCTTCCTGCGCCAGCGCGGCCCCGAGAGCTCCTGACCGGCTAGCGGATGTGGCGGGCGCTGTCGCCCGGCCCGGCGGCGAACCCGGCGAGCGTCCCCGCCACCGCGCATCCGGCCACCAGCGCCACCCACGGCGACACCGCGACCAGCCGGCCCCGCAGCCGGCGCTTGCGCCACACGGCGCGCAGGTGCAGCGCGATGGCGCCGGAATGGCGCACCGGCGTGGCCAGCGCCCGGAGCAGCGCGCGCGCCCGGCCCATCTCGCGCGCCCGCAGCCCCGCCGCCGTCCGGGCGGCGTGGAAGTTCACCGCCAGCGTCCCGCCGAAGCCCAGGGACTGGTCGTGGTGCACGACCATCCGCGAGTCGCCGCGCACCTCCAGGCCGCGGGCGGCGAGCGCGGCGTTGTGGTCGAGCTCGAAGAACCCGCCGGGCCCGACGCGATCGGGCAGCGCGCCGCGCTTGTAGGAGACGTTGGCCTGCGCGGCGATGCGGCCGGGCGGATCGCCGTCCACCGGCGCCATCGCGTAGGCGTTGCCCAGGAAGTACGCGGCCCAGTCGATCGCCCGGCGCGTGGCGCCGTTCTCCACCGCCCCGCCGATGGCCGCGGCGGCCGGGTGCTCGCGATGCGCGCGCAGCACCGCCTCCACCCAGTCCGCGGCCACGACGCAGTGGTCCTCGGTGATCGCCACCACGTCCCCTCGGGTGCGCGGGAGCGCGGCACCGCGCAGCTGGTTGGCCGAGGCGCCGGGCACGACGACGGCGACCACTCCGGGGAAGCGCCGCGCGACGTCGTCCGGCAGTCCGTCTCCCCGGTGGGCGACGACGACCTCGCCGCCCGCCGCGACCGCCTGGTCGTGCACCGACTCCAGGGCGGCGCTCACCTCCGGCCACGGCCGCGTCGTGGCGATCACCACGGAGATCGCCGGGGTCACTTCTCCGCGGCCGGGCAGATGATCCGGAAGTCGCACGTCGAGCACGCCGAGTAGGACGGCGTCGGCTCGAAGCCCTGCGCGGAGATGCCCTCCGCGACCTCCATCACCGTCTCGGTGATCCAGTCGCGGTCGGCCGAGTCGCGCTCCACCGGGACCTTCTCGTCGTCCAGGACGTACAGGTAGGCCTGGCGCGAGGCGTCCAGGTCCCACGCCTCGCGCGCGCCCACCGCGTAGAGCGAGAGCTGCACGTCCTCCTTGAGCTGGTCGCGGGTCTTCGGGCGGCCCGTCTTGTAGTCGATGAGCTCGTAGGACCCGTCGGGCAGGCGGTCCACCCGGTCCACGCGCCCCGACACCTGGTGGGGGCCCAGCCGGAAGGAGAAGGGCCGCTCGAACCACAGCGGCTCGGAGTCCTCGGCGGTGAAGCGCCGGTGGTAGCGGGCCAGCGCCGTGCCCGCCTTCTCGCGCAGCTGGCGCTCCTCGTCGGAGGAGCCGAACCCGCCGCGCCGCCACCCCGCCTCCAGGAGCCCGTTGAGCTCGGCCAGCGTGCGCGTCCCCCCGGCGGCGTGGAAGCGCTCGAGCACCTGGTGGACCAGGATCCCGAAGCGCTGGTTGAGCGTGGGCTCCTGCGGGATCCGGAAGACCCGCGCGAACTTGTAGCGCAGCGGGCAGATCCGGTAGGTCTCCACGTCGCCGGCCGACAGCGCCAGGCCCTCGCCGCGCCGCGGGAGGAAGGCCTCCAGGGACGGCTCCTCGCGCGCCACCGTCGCGGCGGCCCGGCGGCGGTCGTCGCGCTCGGCGTCGAGCAGGTACTCGTCCAGCGCGCTGGTCTGGAGGACCTCGCGCTGCTCGGGGGTGGCCGCGCGCGCCAGCCGCATGTTGATCTCCGGCAGCGCGTCGGCGACGTCCTGGTCGCCCGGACGCTCCAGCAGCGCCGCCAGCTTGAGCAGCTCCAGGTAGCGCACGACGGCGTGGGACACGTCGAGGTCGGTGTCGAAGCGCAGCTCGGACAGCCGGCCGCCCGTGCGCGCCACGGTGTCCAGCAGCTCGTCGCGCATCATGCGAAACGTCGCGTGCAGGGTCTCGGCGGGGCCGAACAGCTCCTCGCCCTTCTCCAGCCACGGCGCGTGGGCGGCGGCGCGCGCCTCCTCCAAAAACGGCGACGGCCGGCCCGGCTCGTCGCGCTCTCCGCGCTCCGGGTAGGCCAGCACGAGGCGATGGCGCGCCCGCGTCATCGCCATGTACGCGAGGCGGCGCATCTCGGCCACGTGCGCGTCGTGGTCGTCCGGCGGCAGGTCGCCGGGCAGCAGGGCGTCGGGGATCGGCTCGAGCGCGCTGCGCCGGGCGCCGGGCATTCGCGAGGACTGGAGGCCGAGGAGGTAGACGTGGTCGAACCCCAGCCCCTTGGCCGAGCGCATCGTCATCACCTGGACGGCGCGCGGCTCGGCGTCGGCCGTGGCCTCCTCCTCGCGCAGTCCCGCCTCCGCCACGGCCGCGATGTAGCGCGCGAACTCCCGCGGCGTGGCCTGCGGCGAGCGGCGGATGTAGGACGACGCCAGCTCGCCGAAGCGCGCCAGGTTGAGCAGGCGCTCGACGACGTCGGCCTGCGCGGCGAACAGCTGCTGGCGGCGCAGCCCCAGCCGCTCGATCAGGCGGTGTACGAACAGGTCGGGTCGCGTCGTGTCCAGCGCGCGGGCCGCGCTGCGGTACAGCTTGAGGAAGGCGAGGATCCGGTCGCGCGCCTCGGGCGGGATCTGCGGCGACTCGGTGGCCGCCACCAGGCCCGACACCATGTCCAGCTTGCGCCGCCGGGCGATCTGGGTGCAGCGCGCGATGTCCACGCTGCGCAGCTCCACCGGCGGGCGCGCCAGCGCGCGCACGACCGCCCCGGCGTCGCCGGGGTCCGCCAGCAGGCGCAGCCAGGCCAGCACGTCGCGGATCTCGGCCCGCTGGAAGAACGACGCGGCGCCGACGATCCGGTGGGGCACGCCGCGCTCCTCCAGCGCCACCGCCACCGCCTGGCCCTCGCGGCGCACCGAGCGGACCAGCACGCACACCGCCTCCGGCGCCACGCCCTCGCGGGTGACCAGGCGCTCCACGTCGACGGCCACGCTCTGGGCCTGCGCGCGCTCGTTGGCGCAGCGCCAGGCCTCGACCGTCCCGCCCGGGCGCCCGGACAGCGGCTTGTCCGTGCGCCCCGCCACCGGCGCCACCACGGCGCCGGCCGCGTCCAGCACGCGCTGCGGGCAGCGGAACGAGCGCTCCAGCGCGACCATCCGCGCGTCCGGATGGGCGGCGCGGAAGTCGCGCAGGTTCTTGGCCCCCGCCGCCCGGTAGCGGCCGAACGCCTGGTCGTCGTCGCCCGCCACCACGACGTCATGCGCCGGCCCGGTCAGCAGGCCGAGGACCGCCACCGCCGCGCCGTCGAGCTCGGGGTGGTCGTCGACCAGCACGTGGCGCCAGCGGTCGTGCACGCGCGCGCGCACCGCCGGCTCGTCGCGCAGCAGCGCGTGCGCGCGCAGGACCAGGTCGCCCAGGTCCAGCGCGCCCGTCTGCGCCAGCATCCGGTCGTGGGCCGCGTACACCGCGGCGAACTCCCGCTCGCGCTCGGCGCGCGGGTCGTCGTCGGGCAGCGCGGCCGCCCAGCGCTCGTGGTCCTCGGCGCTGACCAGCTCGGCCTTGAGGCGGTCGATGCGCTCCAGGATCGAGGCCAGCAGCGCCGCCGGATTGCCCAGGAAGTCGTGGAAGCGCAGTGGCAGCTCGTCGGTGCGCTCCAGCAGCAGCGCCAGGCGGTCGGCCGGGCTGACGGGCGCCACGAACGGGTCCAGCCCGGCCGCGAACGCCTCGTCGCGCAGAAGCCGCGCGCACATCCCGTGCACGGAGAACACGGACAGCTCCTCGTAGGGCCGCGCGATCGCGGCCTCCACCTGCGCGCGCAGGTCGTTGGCGTCGGCGGGGGCGAGGACGAGGACGGACTGGGCCGGCGTCCCGCGCTCGGCCAGCCAGGCCGCGCGCGCGGCCAGGGTGCGCGTCTTGCCCGTCCCGGCGCCGCCCACGACGGCCAGCGGGCCGCCCGGGTGGGTGACCGCCTCGCGCTGCGCGTCGGAGAGGCCGTCGAGCGGATCGGGCACGCCCTGAGGATAGACCGGCCCGTCAGCCCGTCCGGGCCTCCAGGACCTCCTTCAGCGTGGCCAGCTGGTCGCGCATGTGGCGGGCGACGATGCGCCGCGCGATCGGCACCTGCCAGCGCGGCACCTTCCACGCGATGTCGTCGCGTTGGAGGAGCCGGGTGCCCGCGCCCGCGGCCTCCAGCTCGTAGGTGATCGTGAAGTCCGCGACCTCGTCGCGCTGGAGGGTCACGACGCGCGCCGGCGCGTCCACCTCGAGCACCTCGATCACCCGCGTGTGCGGGCGCTTGAGCGACGGATGGTGCTGGGACTCGAAGCGCGCGCCGACCTCCACGCCCTGGCCCGCCCGCTGCTCGCAGCCGTGCACGCGCGGGCACCAGCGCTCGTCGTTGCGGGGGTCGGCGACGAAGGCGAAGACGTCGTCCGTCGGACGCTCGATGCGCTCGCGGTGCTCCAGGCGGGTCACGCGCCGACCTGCTCCTCGATCATCCATCGGCCGGCCTCGCGCAGGCGCGCGGCCAGCGGGGTATCGCCCGCCTCGGGACTCGCCGTGGCCACGATGTCGTCCATGCGCAGGGTGGTGCCGAAGCCGCCCCAGTATCCGTCTGGCACCTCACGCACGATGCAGTTGACCCGCAACGACTCCTCCGGCGAGTACTCGGTGCCCTCGGCGGCGAGCAGGATCTCGGTCGCCTCGCGGACCAGGTTGCCGCGCGCCGCGCGCCCGACCGGGCCGGGGCCCTGGAGCAGCGTCCCGGCCGGCGCGGTGAGCAGGACCCGGTACACAGGGCGGACGGCGGGGCGCCCGGCCACGTTGACCGCCTCGGGAGGCAGCTCGTGGACGAACGCCCACGCCATCGCGCGCGCGTAGGGGCTCTGGGGGTCAGCCCCCTCGATGCGCAGCAGGGCCTCGGTGAGCCGGGCCACCGCCTCCGCGCGCGCCGCCGGCTCCAGCGCGCCCTCGGGGTACGTCAGGTCGATCATGGGCATCGGCGTTGCTCCCGCTCGCGCAGCGTCAGCTCGACGGCCCCCAGCATCCCGAGCACGAAGCCCAGCGCCGCGAGGGTCGCGTCCGCGCGCAGGAAGCCCACCGTCACGAGCACCACCCCGGCCAGGACGCAGAGCCGGCTCATCCGCCGATGGGGGCTCGGGGGTTGGCGCCCCAGAAGACCTGCGAGGCGATCATCCCGATCAGGTGGACGGCGACGATGTTGACCACCATCGACTTCGCGGTCGCCGTCCCCACCCCGACCGGTCCGCCGCCGGCGTTGTAGCCGTAGTAGCAGGCGACCAGCACGATCGTGGTGGCCATCAGCATCCCCTTGATGACGCTGTAGAGCAGGTCGGGCGGGTTCTGGAACATCCAGAAGATCAGGAAGAAGCCGCCCGAGGACACGTCGCCGATCTGCACGACGACGGCCAGGTAGGAGGCGAAGAAGCCGGCGCCCACCGCGGCCACGTACATGAACGGGAGCACCAGCCACGAGGCCAGCAGCCGCGTCGCGCACAGGTAGGTGAGCGAGGGGATCCCCATGACCTCGAGCGCGTCGATCTCGTCGGTGATCCGCATGGACCCCAGCTCGGCCACGAAGCCCGTGCCGACCTTCGCGGCCATCATGTAGCCGAAGGCGTAGGGGACCAGCTCGCGCAGGTCGCACCAGGCGCTGAAGACGCCGGCGTAGGCGGGCGTGCCCTGGGCGCGCGTGAAGTAGGCCCCCTCGATCCCGCACTGCAGGCCGATGATGAAGACGAGGCCCCAGATGACGAGGGTCGAGGAGACGATGAGGATCCCCGACTGGCGCAGCCCCTCGCCGAAGAACGCGAACACGCGGCCGCTGAACACGCGGCCCACGACGCGCGCCGAGAACAGGGTGATGTCCCCGGTGGCGGCCAGCCAAGCCCTGCCTCGGTGCATGGTCCGAGGATGCGGGAGGCCGGCCCCACCGGCAATCGCGCCGCACGTGAATTCGCATGCGTCGGATTCGTAGGTTCCACGAAACCGACTCGTATTCCGTATAAGGAAGCTGTGACGGTGGAGCGAGTCGACAGGGAGAGGCTGGAGCGCGTGGCGGCGGTCCTGCGCGCGGACGCCGACCACCTGGCCGCCGAGATGGGCGAGCGCGCGGCGCGCTGGAGCCCGGAGTGGGTGACCGAGCGCCCGGAGCTGGGCCCCGTGGCCTTCCGCGTGGCGCGCGCGGGGTTCGAGGCCGGCCTGGGCGCGCTGTCGGACGGGCGGATGCCCGACGCCTGCCCCGAGCCCGATCGCGAGTTCGCCCGGGTGGCGGCGCAGCTCGGGGTCCCGGTCCACACGGTCCTGGAGACCTACAACCTGGCCCACGGCGTGCTGTGGGAGGCCTGGTTCGCGGCGGTGGAGCGCCTGGAGCCCGACGCCGCCGCGCGCGGCCCGCTGCTGCAGGTCGCGTCGCGCTTCTTCTTCGACTACTTCATGGTCGTGAGCCAGCAGGTGGTCGAGCGCTACGGACGCGAGCGCGAGGCCGCCCTGCGCAGCGGCCGGCGGCGGCTGCACATGGTGCGCGACATCCTGGAGGGCGGCGACGGCGAGCCCGAGCTCGCCGGCTACGACCTCGAGGCCAGCCACCTGGGGCTGGTGGCCTGGGGCGACGGCGCCGCCGAGGCCGCCGAGGCGCTGGCCGAGGCCGCGGGCCGCAGGCTGCTGCTGGTCGAGACGACCGAGGGCATCCACTGGGGCTGGCTCGGCGGCGCGCGCCCGCTCGACGCGCGGGCGCGCCGCGCGCTGGCCCGCTTCGAGCCGCCGCGCGCGGCGCGGCTGGCGCTCGGCGTCGAGGCGGCCGGCCGCGACGGCTTCCGGCGCACCCACGCCGACGCGCGGGTGGCCCAGCGCGGAGCCTGGAAGGCCGACCGCCGCGTCACCTTCTTCGACGCCGTCGCCCTGGAGGCGCTGGCCGGCGCCGACGAGCCGGCGGCGCAGCGCTTCGTCGAGCGCGAGCTGCGCGGCGTGGACGGCAACGACGCGCGGTCGCGGCGCCTGCGCGACACCCTCTCGGCGTACTTCTCCCACGGCAGCAACGCGGCGGCCACGGCCAAGGCGCTGGGCGTCCACGAGCAGACCGTGGCGCACCGGCTCACCGCGGTCGAGCGCTCGACGGGGCGCCCGGTCGTCGAGCGCCGGGCCGAGCTGGAGACCGCGCTGCGCCTGCGGCGCTACCTCTCCTCGCACAAGGAGGGATAGTTCGGCGTCGATGAGCGCCGCCGACGTCCTGAGCGCGGACTGGCTCGGCGTGTGCCGCCGCGCCGCGGAGGCGCTGCGCGAGGTCCTCGCCGAGGCGCCCACCACGCTGGAGCGCGCGGAGGAGACCGGCCGGCGCGGCGAGGGCGGCGACCGCACGCTGGTCATCGACCAGGACGCGGAGGACGCGGTGTTCGTCCTGCTGGACGAGCTGCACGCGGCGGGCCACCGGTTCTGCGCCGTGTCCGAGGAGCGCGGCGTCGTGGACTACGGCGCCTCCGACGTCCGCGTGATCGTCGACCCGATCGACGGCTCGCTGAACGCCAAGCGCGGCCTGCCCCACCACGCGATCTCGATCGCGGTGGCCGACGGGCCCACCATGGCCGACGTGGCGTTCGGCTACGTCTACGACTACGGCCCGGGCGAGGAGTGGGCGGCGCGCCGGGGCGAGGGCGCGACGCTGGACGGCCGGCCACTGGACCGCTCCGCGCGCGAGCGCCGCGATTCCGAGGGCCGCCTGGAGGTCCTGGGCCTGGAGTCGGCCGACCCCCGCTGGATCGCCGAGGTGGCGGACCGCCTGCCCGACCACGCGCGCCGGGTGCGCGCGCTGGGCTCGATCGCGGTGACCCTGTGCCAGGTCGCGGCCGCGCGCATCGACGGGATGGTCACGCTCAAGCGCACCCGGGCCGTGGACGCCGCGGCGGGCCAGCTGATCGTGCGCGAGGCGGGCGGCCACGTCGCCTTCACGCGCTGCGACGAGCCGCTCGGCGCCCCCCTCGACATCACGCCCCGCTCGCCGATGGTCGCCGCGCGCACCCCGGAGACCCTCGCCCGGCTGGCCGGGATCCCGGTCGCGTAGCCGGCCGCCCCGGCCCGTTCCGGCCGAGCTCGGGCGTGCGTCATAGTGGACGGCGTGATCGATTGGGCCCTCACCGAGCGCATCGCCGGCATGGTGGCCGGGGAGGCCGGGCCCGGACAGGCCCGGCCCGAGCTGGCCGACGTCGCCGCGCGCAGCGAGGCGGCCGTCAGCGAGTACACGGGCCTGCGGCCGCCCGCGCCGCTCCCGCCCCCCGAGCTGATCGCGCGGCCCGCGTGGGTCAGCGCCAACCTGCGCTCCCTGCGGCCCTCCCTGGAGCCGGTCACCGCCCGCCTGGGCGAGGGCATGGGCCCGGCCGCGCCCGCCGTCCGAGCGGTGGCGGGCGTCCTGCTGGCCGCCGAGATGGGCGTGGTCGTCGGCTACCTGGCCCGGCGGGTCCTGGGCCAGTACGAGCTGGTGATCCTCGACGCCGACGCGCCGCCCCGCCTCCTGTTCGTCGGCCCCAACCTCGACGAGGCCGCGCGCTCGTTCGGCGCCGACGACGCCGAGATGCTGCGCTGGGTGGCGCTGCACGAGGTCACGCACGCGCTCCAGTTCGCGGGCGTCCCCTGGCTGCGCGAGCACCTGGCCGGCCTGCTGCGCGAGCTGCTCGGCTCGATGGAGGTCTCGCTCAACACCAGCCGCATGCTGCGCGTCCCCTCGGGCGACGACCTGCGCGCCCTCGTGGACGCGGTCTCCCAGGGCGACCTCATCTCCCTCGTCAGCACCCCGGAGCAGCGTGACCTGCTGGACCGCATGCAGGCCACCATGGCCGTGCTGGAGGGCTACGCCGAGCACGTGATGGACGCCGCCGGGCCCGAGCTCGTGCCCACGCTGCCCAAGCTGCGCGCCGCGATGGACCGCCGGCGGGCCTCGCCGTCCGCCCCGGCGCGCCTCCTCCAGCGCCTGCTCGGGCTGGAGATGAAGATGCGCCAGTACAAGCTGGGCAAGGCGTTCTGCGACGGGGTCGTGGAGCGGGGCGGGATCGAGGCGCTCAACCGCGTGTGGACCGGCCCCGAGGCCATGCCCACCCTCGCGGAGCTCGAGGATCCGGCCGCCTGGATGCGCCGAACGGACGTTCGGCTAGCGGCCTCGCAGTAACCCGTCCCGACGGGCGGTTTACAAACGTGTGTTCGGTGATAGTGTCGTAGGACAACCGAACGGATATTCGATCCCAGCCCGACCCCCGAAGGAGGGGATGGACCGCATGGCCACCACCACGAATCAGTCGGCCGCCGCCAAGAAGGCCGCCGCGACGCGCCGGGCCAACGCCCGCCGCCGCAGCGCCGCCGCCAAGCGCGCCGCCGCCACCCGCGAGCTCAACGCCCGCACCCCGCTCGACCAGGTCCAGGACTACGCCGAGAAGGCCGTCCTGATCCCCGTCGGCGCGGCCCTGACCGCCCGTGACGCCGTCGTCGAGACGGTCAGCGAGACGGTCAAGCCCTACCGCACGCGTGAGACCGCGCAGCGACGTCTGGAGCGCGACATCAAGCGCTTCGAGCGTCGTGGCTCGACCGCTCGCAACCGCGCGGAGCGCGAGCTCAAGAAGGCCCGCACCCGCGTCGAGCGCGAGCTGCGCCAGCGCCGCACCCGCGTCACGCGGACGGTCAAGCAGAACCGCACCCGCGTCGAGCGTGAGCTGCGCCAGCGCCGCACCCGCGTCGAGCGCGTCGCGGCGACCGTCCAGGAGCGCGTGGCCAACGTCGCCTAGCTCCGAACTTCCCCCTGCCGGCTCAGGAGAGGCCGGGCCCAGGGGAAGCGTGCCGGCCCATACCTCGCCGGCACATGCAGCACCCTCTCCTCCCTCAACCGCCGGGCCGCCCTTGGGCGGCCCGTCGGTCTTAAGTGGCGCGTTTGCCAGAATGGAGCACATGCCCACCCGCGAACAGGTCATGGAGGCGCTCAAGGCCGTCATCGACCCGGAGCTGCGCCGCGACATCGTCGAGCTGGAGATGGTCCGCTCGATCGAGTTCCCCGCTCCGGGAACCGTCGACGTCATGGTCTCGCTGACCACGCCGGGCTGCCCCATCCGCAACCACTTCGAGACGGCGGTGGCCGGCGCGGTCACCGGCCTGGAGGGCGTGGAGAGCGTCAACGTCGCCTTCGACGTCCTCACCGACACCGAGAAGGGGCGCCTCCAGCAGAAGCTGGGCCGCGCCGCGCTGCCCGAGGGAGCGCTGGCCGAGGTCCGCAACGTCATCTGCGTGGCCTCCGGCAAGGGCGGGGTCGGCAAGTCCACCCTCACGGCCAACCTG
The DNA here is from genome assembly GCA_033856025.1 of Solirubrobacteraceae bacterium. Taxonomy (GTDB): domain Bacteria; phylum Actinomycetota; class Thermoleophilia; order Solirubrobacterales; family Solirubrobacteraceae; genus AC-38. Next base: position 152,996 of record JAWVFQ010000018.1, read on the forward strand.
GCCGCCGCCTTCGCCGCTGAGGGCAAGCGCGCGGGCGCGCTGGACGCGGACGTCTGGGGCTATTCCATCCCGCGCATGATGGGACTCGGCGCGCAGCGCCCGAAGGTCTCGGCCGAGCGCAAGATCATCCCGCTGGAGGCCCACGGCGTGTCGGTCATGTCGATCGGCTTCTTCCTCGAGGAGGACCAGGCGGTCGTGTGGCGCGGGCCCATGCTGCACAAGGCGCTCCAGCAGTTCCTGGAGGACGTGGCCTGGGGCGAGATCGACTACCTGATCGTGGACCTGCCGCCGGGCACCGGCGACGTGTCGATGACGCTGGCCCAGCTGCTGCCCCAGGCGCAGTTCGTGGTCGTCACCACTCCCCAGCCCGCGGCCCAGCGCGTGGCCCGCCGCGCCGCCGAGCTGGCGATCAAGTTCAAGCTGGAGCTGGCCGGCGTGGTCGAGAACATGGCCGGCTTCGCGACTCCCGACGGCCAGCGCTTCCCCATCTTCGGCGAGGGCGGTGGCCAGCTGCTGGCCGACGAGCTCGGGGTGCCGCTGCTGGGCAAGGTCCCGCTGACCATGCCGCTGCGCGAGCACGCCGACTCCGGCACGCCGCTCGTCCTGGCCGACCCCGACGACCCCGCCGCCCAGGCGATTCGTCAGGTGGCGCGGGGCATCATCGCCGCGACGCCCGTCGAGTTGCCGGTGATGCAGGCTCCGTCGCCCGCCGCGGCGCCCGAGCCCGTCGGGCTCTCGCTCCCGATGGCCTGAAGCGCCGCGGACCTACCGGCTTCGCGGCGGCGCCAGGATCCGGAAGGCGACGCTCCGCGACGTTCCGGCCAGGCCCAGAGCGCGCGGCGTGGCCACCAGCCGGTAGCTCCCGGGCGCGAGCTTTCGGCCCCCGAGGCGGCCGGTGAACCGGAAGACGTTGGCCCCCGCGGCGCCGGCGCGCGTGAACGCACCGGCGAGCGTGACGACCCGTGCGCACCGCGGCCGTCCCCGGTTCCCGCGCGTCGGCGCCGCGCAGCGCCCGGCGCTCGTCCGGCGGCCGGACCGGCGCTGCGTCACCCGGTAGCCGACGCTCGCGGCCACGTCGAGGGTGAGCGTGACGCGCGCCCCGCGCGAGGCGGGCGTCGGGGCGACCGCGGACGCGCCGCGGTCGGCCGCGCGGAACGCGGTCGGTGCGATGGCCAGCCGGCTCAGGACCGGCGCGGACGGCGGCGTCACGGGCGGGACCGCCGCCGGGGCGACGACGTGGGCGGCGCTGGTCTGCGAGGCGGAGCCGGCGGGGTTGGAGGCGACGTCGGTGCAGCGGTACGTGCCGGCCTGGGTCGCGGTGAGCGTCGCGCCGGTCGCACCCGGCACATCGGCGCCATCGCGGCTCCAGCGGAAGGCGAACGTGCCCGGCGCCCGGAACAGGAACGACGCCAGGAGATCGGTCGCCCACGCGCCGCGCGAGCACGTCAGCGTCGCCGGCGCGACCGACCCGCCGCCGATCGCCGGCGCCCCGGCCGCGGCGGGCGTCTTGAGCAGAGCGGGCCAGGCGACTCCGTTGGCCGTCGCGCCGGAGGTCGAAACGGCGCCGCCTCCGCTGTTGTCCAGGCGGGCGTACCCGAGCGTCGAGTTGCCGACGTTGCCCCAGTAGACCCGCCCGGCCTCCGCGTCCACGGCCAGGCCGCTCGGGTTGGCCACCGTCCCGGCCGCCGTCGTGACGTCGCCGCCGCCGCCCGTGTTGTCGAGCCGGGTGTAGGAGATCTTCTGGCCGTAGACGCTGGTCCAGTAGATGCGCTGGGCGACCAGGTCGAGCGCCACGCCCTGGGGGTTGTCCGGCGCCGTGGCGCCGCTGACGTTGAGGTCGATGGAGCCGCTGCCGTCCAGGTTGGCCACCGAGATCTTGTTGTCGGGGGTGGGGTTGGCCCAGTAGATCTTGCCCGCCACCGGGTCGACGGCGATCCCGATCGGGGACGCGAGCGTGGCCGTCCCGGTGATGGTGAGGTTCCCGCCGCCCCCGGTGTTGTCGGCGCGGGCGAAGCCGATCGTGTTGTTGCCGGGGTCGGTCCAGTACACGAGGCCGGCGACGGGGTCGACCGCCAGGCCGGTCGGGTTCGACACGACGGCGCCGGCGATGTTGAGGTCCTGGGCTCCGCCCGTCCCGTCGAGGTTCGCGAACGAGACCTTGCCCTGAAAGCTGGTCCAGAACAGCCGGTTGCGCGCGACGTCGATGGCCACCCCGCGGAAGTTCCCGCTCGTGGCTCCCGCCGTGTTCAGGTTGGCGCCCGCGCCGGAACCGTCGAGGTTGGCGGACGCCACGCTGGCGCTGGCGCTGATGTTGGTCCAGAAGATGCGGTCCGCGGCCGGCGCGGCCGGCGCGAGCGCGAGCGCGATCAGGCAGGCGGCGACCGCTGACACCGCCGGGTCGCGCCACCGCCTCAGGATCGCGTCGCCGTGACCTGGTAGATCGAGGTGAAGCCGCTCTGGAAGCCGCGCCGCGCCGCGCGCAGGTAGAGGCGCCACACGCGAATGCGCTCCTCGCCGGCCAGCCGTCGCGCCGCTTCGAGGTTCGAGTCGAGGTTGTCCGCCCAGTGGCGCAGGGTCTCGGCGTAGTCGGAGCGGAAGCCCTCGGCCAGGGTGGGCTCGAACCCGGCACGCTCCAGCGCCCACAGGATCCGGGAGAGATGGAGGGGCGCGGCATCGGGGAAGACGTAGCGCTCCGAGAACGGCCCGGCCTCCGCGTCGCCGTGGCGCAGGCGCGCGATGCCGTGGTTGAGCAGGCGCCCGCCGGGCTCCAGCAGGCCGGCCAGCTGCTCGGCGTACAGGTCGATGTTGGTCGCGCCCACGTGCTCGACCATCCCGATCGACGCGATGGCGTCGAAGCGCTCCCCGCGCAGATCGCGGTAGTCGGCCACGCGCACGTCGACGCGGTCGGCCACGCCGGCCGCCGCGGCGCGTTCGCGCGCCCGCGCGGCCTGGGGCTCGGACAGGGTGATCCCCGTCGCGTGGACGCCGTAGCGCTGCGCGGCGTGCAGGACGAAGCTGCCCCAGCCGCAGCCGACGTCCAGCAGGCGGTCGCCGGGGCGCAGGTCCAGCTTGGTCGCGACGAGGTCGAGCTTGGCCTCCTGGGCCGCCTCCAGCGTGTTCGCGCCCCGCGAGAAGATCGCGCAGCTGTAGGCCATGGTCGGGCCGAGGAAGAGCTCGAAGAAGTCGTTGGAGACGTCGTAGTGGTGGCGCACCGCCCGGGCGTCGCGGGCGCGGCTGTGCCGCGCGCCCCGCGGGCGCAGCTCGGTCGCGGGGACCCGGGGCGGCGGGCGCAGCCCGTGGGCGCGGGCGGCGGCCAGCGCCAGGCGGCGCTTGGTCGCGCCGTCCAGCGGCGGCGGCTGCCAGCCGTCCAGCAGGTCCAGCGCGGCGTCCAGGTCGTCGGGCTCCAGCGCCCCGGCCACGTATGCGCGCCCCAGCCCCAGCTGCCCGGGTGCGCGCAGCACGTGGCCCAGCGCGGCGCGCGAGCGCACCTGGAACGTCGGCCCGGGCGCCGTCGGCTCCAGGCGCGCGCCGTCCCACAGCTCGACCGCGAACGGGCGCTCGGGCAGCGCGCGGGCCAACTCCTCGAGGAGCGGCGCCGCCCGTCCCGGCGCCTCAGGCGGACGCCGAAGCGGACGCGGGAGGCGCCTTGCGCTGCTGTCGCTCGGGGCTGATACGGATGACATTCCAGGCCAGGCCCATCCGTTCGAGCGTGCGGATCACGAACGCGGACGGGTCAGGTTGCCATCGTCGCAGGCCGTGGACCGCGGATGTGGGAAATGCGTGGTGGTTGTTGTGCCAGGCCTCGCCGAAGGAGAGCACCGAGAGCCAGGCCAGGTTGCGCGACTCGTCGCCGGTCTCGAACCGGCGGTGGCCGAAGAAGTGACACAGCGAGTTGATCGAGTAGGTCACGTGGTGCAGGACGAGCATCCGCACCGCGCCGCCCCACAGCAGGCCCGTGAGGCCGGCGGTGACGGTGCCGCCGATCGCCCAGCCGAGCCCGAAGGGCAGGGCGAGGCCGGCCAGCGCCCACCAGACGAAGGTGCGGTCCACGAAGGCCACGACGGGGTCGGCGAGCAGGTCCGGCGCGTAGCGCTCGCGCTTCCCGCGGTGCGTATGGATGAACAGCCACCCCACGTGGGCGTGGCCGAGCCCCTTCAGCGCGCCGCGCCAGCCGCCGCCGTGGCCGACGTGGGGGCTGTGCGGATCGCCCTCCTGGTCGGAGAAGGCGTGGTGCTTGCGGTGGTCGGCGACCCAGGAGATGATCGGCCCCTCGATCGCCATCGACCCCGCGGCGGCGAAGGCGAAGCGCACCCAGGGGTGGGTGGCGAAGCTGCGGTGCGTGAACAGGCGGTGGAAGCCGACGGTCACCCCCAGCCCGGTTATCGCGTAGAGGACGCCGAAGATCAGGACGTCGCGCCAGTGCAGGGAGTGCGACCAGGCCTGCCAGACGACGACGCTCAGCGCGACGACCGGCAGGACGGTGACCGTCCCGGTGATGATGCGGTCGCGCGTCTCGTGGAGGACCGGCTCGACGTCGTCGTGAGCCGGTGCGATCGCGGCCTCAGCGGCCACGGCCCCGCCGAGGCTGCCGCGGCTTGGGCGGGTTCTGCTTGCGTTCCTTGTCGGTCATCTGGCGGATGACCAGGGTCCCGTCCTTGACCTGCTGCTCGATCTCCTCGAGCTTCTCCTTGCGCTTCTCCTCCGCGCGCTGCTGCTGAGTCTTCACGCGAGTCCCTCTCGATCGCCTCCGCGGGTCGTCACGGCGACCCGCCTACCCGCAGAGGTTAGCCGACACACCGGTTACTCCCATGACAGTCGCCTGAGAGGTTTACTTGCCGGCGTAGTACTGCGCGTTGAGCTGCGTGTAGCGCTCCCACTCGGGGGGCAGCTGGTCCTCGGCGAAGCAGGCGTCCACGGGGCAGGCCTCCACGCAGGCGTCGCAGTCGATGCACTCCTCGGGGTCGATGTAGAGCATCTCGACCTTGTCGTAGTCGGGCTCGTCCGGAGTCGGGTGGATGCAGTCCACCGGGCAGACCTCGACACACGAGTTGTCCTTCGTGTCGATGCAGGGCTCCGCGATGACGTAGGCCATAGGGTTCAGCGTCCTTGTCTTCGTCGCAAAAGGGGCCCGCATTCTAGGCACAAGCGCTCCCGACCCGTATGCGGACGCCTTCCGCGGGATGCTGGCCGCGCGGGCGGTCATATCGGGGTGCACGCTGGGGCTGTTCGGGGCGCTGGACGAGCGCCCGGACACCCCCGAGGGGCTGGCCGAGCGCCTGGGGTTGGACCCGCTGGGCGTCGAGACGCTGCTCACCGCGCTGCTCTCGCTGGGCTACGTCGAGACCGGCGGGGAGGACGGCCGGACCCGGCCCACCGAGGTCGCCCGGAACCTGCTCGCCCCCGGCTCGCCCGACTCGGTGGCCGACTACATCGGGGCCCAGAACGCCCACCACTGGCAGACCATGGGCCGGCTGGACGACGTCGTGCGCAGCGGCGAGCCGGTGGGCTGGCACGACGCCGCGCCCGGCGACCCGCTGTGGGACGCCTACCTGCGCGGGCTGTTCGCCACCACGCGCGCGGATCAGGACGACAACGCCTCGCTGGTCCCGGTGGACGGCCCGCGCGCGCTGCTCGACGTGGCGGGCGGCCACGGCGGGTTCGCGATGGCCATGTGCCGGCGCCACGCGGGCCTGAGCGCGACCGTCCTCGACCTCCCGGCGAGCGCGGCGGTGGGCCGGCGCATCGTCGAGGAGCAGGGCTTCGCGGACCGGGTCACGTTCCGCGAGGGGGACGCGCTCCAGGCGCGGCTCGGCGCTGACCTCGACGTGATCTCCGCCTTCAACCTCGTCCACCACCTGTCGCCCGAGCGCAACGTCGCGCTGTTCACGCGCGCCCGGGAGGCGCTGCGGCCCGGGGGGTGCCTGGTCGTGGGCGAGACCGAGCGCCCGCAGCCCGGCGACGAGGTCCACCAGCAGGGTGCGCTGTCCGGACTTTTGTTCTACGCCATGAGCCGGGCGCGCACGTACACCCGCACGGAGCTGACCGGCTGGCTGCACGACGCGGGCTTCCCGCGGGTCGACCTGCACCGCAGCGACGCGCGGCCCTGGCGGATCGTGCTGGTGGCCGCGGCGCCATGATCCTGCTCACCGGCGCCACGGGGCTCGTCGGGTCCACGCTCCTGCGCCGCCTGACCGCGCGCAGCGAGCCCGTGCGCGTGCTCGTGCGCGACCCCCGCAAGCTGGGCGATCAGCGCGTGCGGGTCCAGATCGCGCTCGGCGACCTGGCCGACCCGCCCTCCTTCCGTCACGCCATGCGCGGGGTGCGGACGGTGGTCCACGCCGCGGCGTCGATCCGCGACCAGCCCGCCGGCTCGATCGAGGAGCTCAACGGCGTGGCCACCTGGCGGATGGTCCAGGCGGCGGAGCGGGCGGGGGTCGAGCGCTTTGTCTTCTTCTCCGCGCTGGGGGCCTCGCGGTTCGGCCGCGCCCGGTTCTTCCGGGCCAAGGCGCTGGCCGAGGCGGCGGTGCGCGACGCCGCGGTCCCGTCGACGATCCTCGCCCCGTCGATCGTCTACGGGCCGGGGGACCCCTTCCTCACGCTGCTGGACCGCTTGTCGCTGCTGCTGCCCGTGATGCCGGTCTCCGGCTCGGCCAGGTCCCTGTACCAGCCGATCTGGGCCGACGACGTGGCCGACGCCGTGGTCTCCCTCCTCGACGGGGGCGGTGACGGACGGGAGCGCTACGACCTGGCCGGCCCGGACACCCTGTCCTACGAGCGGATCGTCCGGGTGGCGCTGCGCTCGTTCGGCCGGCGCCGCGCGATCGTCCACGTCCCCCTTCCCGTGGCCCGGCGCTTCCTGCGCCTGGCCGGGCTGCTGGCGGGAAACGCGGTGTTCGCCACCTGGGACGAGGTGGAGCTGATGGAGGAGCCGATGACGACGCCCAGCGGCACGGCGGACGCCGAGCGCCTCGGGGTGACCCCGCGGCCGATGCCCGCGGTGCTCGGCGCCGGCTAGAGACCGGGCGGCCGGCGGTCGGCCCAGGGCCGCGCGCGCTCGAGCTGCGCCGCCAGCGCCAGCAGGTCCCACTCGCCCGCCGGGCGGCCGATCATCTGGACCGGCACGGGGAGCCCCGCGTCCTCGAACAGGGGCAATGAGATCCCGGGTTGGCCGGAGAGGTTGAGCGTCGCCGTGTAGGGCGTGAACCGGGCGGCCCGGTCGAAGGCCTCCATCCCGCGCTCGGGGTCGATCTCCCCGACGCGCACCTGGCGCTCGGCCATGACCGGCGTGAGCACGGCGTCGTACGGCGCCATCGCGGCGATGCTCATGCGGGCCATCGCCTGCATCGTCACGAGTGTCCGCATGTACTCGATGCCGCTCGTCTCGGTGCCCAGCCGCCAGAGCTCGAGCGTCAGGGCCTCGACCGTCTCCGGCGTCGGCTCGCGCCCGCTGACGCGCGCGCCGAAGTCCACGGTGGTGCCCACGCCGACGGCCCAGAGCTTGAGGAACTCGTCGAACACCTCAGCGCCCCCGCCCCACGGCGCCTCGACCTCCTCGACGTGGTGACCCAGCGACTCCAGCAGCTCGCCGGCGTCGCGCACGGCGCGCTCCAGGACCGGATCGACATCGGTCTCCACCGGAGGATCGAGCGCGATCGCCACGCGCAGGCCCGACGGCTCGTGCTCCACGGCCTCGGCGAACGGGCGCGTCTCGGGGGGCGCCCACGTGGCGTCCCCCAGCTCGTAGCCGGCGAGCACGTCGAGGGAGCGGGCGGTGTCCAGGACCGTGCGCGACAGGACGCCGTCGGTGGCCAGGAACTGGTCGCCCAGGATGGGACCGGGGGAGACGCGGCCGCGCGCGGGCTTGAGGCCGACCAGCCCGCAGCACGCGGCGGGGATGCGGATCGACCCGCCGCCGTCGTTGCCGTGGGCGATCGGGACCATCCCGGCCGCCGTGGCGGCGGCCGAGCCGCCGGAGGACCCGCCGGGTGTTCGCTCCGGGTCCCAGGGATTGCGCGCCGGGCCGTAGCGGCGCGGCTCGGTGACGTTGAGGATCCCCATCTCGGGGACGTTCGTCTTGCCCACGGGAACGAAGCCGGCGTCGAGGAGGCGCCGGACCACGTAGCCGTTGTCGGGCGGGGTGAAGTCGCCGAACAGCTCGGAGCCGAAGGTGAGGGGGTGTCCGGCCCAGGCGGGGCCGATGTCCTTGATGGCGATCGGGACCCCGGCGAACGGCCGCTCGTCGCCGGGCTCGATCGCGTCGGCGGCGGCGAGCGCGCCGTCGGGGTCGAGGTGGATGAAGGCGTTGAGCCGGCCGTTGAGGTCCTCGATGCGCTCCAGCGACGCCTCGACCAGCTCGCGCGACGTGACCTCGCCGCCGCGGACCAGGTCCGCCAGCTCGGTGGCGGGGCGGCGCAGCAGCTCGGTCAGGGCCGCGTCGGGCACGGGCCGAACCCTACACCGCGTCGGCTGGGCGTAACCGGTTGGCTGCTACGATGAGGTTATGGAAGATGACCAGGCACGCTGGCACTGGTTGGGCGGACGGCCGGCGCTGGACTTCGTCAACACCCGGCGCGAGCGCTGGCGCCGCGACCTGGAGACGCTCGAGGCGCCCGAGGACCTGGCGGCCTGGCTCGTCGCCGCGGAGCTGCTGCCCCAGCCGATGCCCGTCCCGCGGACGGTCCTGCGCGAGGCGCGCGACCTGCGCGAGGCGATCGACCAGGCGGTCATCGCCGTCCTGGCCGGGACGGAGCCGGATCCGGCCGTCCTGACGCGGATCGACGACTGGCTCGTCCACGCCGGCACGCGGCCCCAGCTGCGGACCGGCCCCGACGGCGCGCTCGAGCTCGGCGAGCGCCCGGCCGCCGACTCCCCGCGCCGCGCGCTGGGCACCATCGCCCTGGACGCCGCGCGGATGCTCGGCAGCGCCACCGAGCGCGCGCGCATGCGCGTGTGCGCGTCCGACGACTGCTCCGCGCGCTTCTACGATCGCTCGCCGGCCGGCGCGCGGCGCTGGTGCTCCATGAGCACCTGCGGAAACGTCGCCAAGGCCCGGCGGCATCGCAGCCGGCGGCGAGAGGAGGAGACCGCGAAGCCGGCCATCTCCCGAGAGGGCTCGGCGGCTTGACGGCGGCCACTCTGCCCGGCGTCGGACGGCTGGCTCGCGCGGCCCGCTCGGGCGCTTCGTCGGTCGACTACCGCTGGGTGATCCTCGCCGTCGGGCTGGGCTCGCAGACCGCGATCTCGGGGCTGCGCCAGGGCCTCCCGTCGCTGGCCCCGGCGCTGCGCGGCGAGTACTCCCTCTCGCTGCACGAGCTCGGCGTGGTCCTGGCCAGCGTGAACGTCGGGATCTTCCTCACGCTGTTCGTGTGGGGCGCCCTGGCGGACCGGATCGGCGAGCGGATCGTCCTCGCCGTGGGCCTCGGAGCGGCCTCGGCCGCCCTCCTGGCCGCGGCGGCGGCGCCCACCTTCGGCTGGCTGCTGGTCGCGCTGCTCGCGGCCGGCCTGGCCGGCTCCAGCGCCATCGGCGCCAGCGGGCGCGCGGTCATGGGGTGGTTCGGGCGGGGCGAGCGCGCCATGGCGCTCGGCGTGCGCCAGACCGGCGTCCCGCTGGGCGGGGCGCTGGCCGCCGTCTCGCTGCCGCTGATCGCCGCGGCGTTCGACCTGCGCGCCGCGCTGCTCCTGCTCGCCGCGGGGTGCGCCGCCGCCGCCGTCGCCTCCTGGCGCTGGATGCGCGAGCCCCCGGAGGCCGCGATCGCCGGGCGGCCGGCCGTCCTGGGTCCGCCGCCGCACCGCGACCGGCGGCTCTGGCGCCTGGGCGCCGGCAGCTCGATGATCGTCGTGGCCCAGAGCGCCCTGTTCGGGTTCCTCGTCGTCTTCCTGCACGACGAGAAGGGCTGGTCGGTGGCGGCCGCCGCGGTCGCGCTGGCCTTTCTCTACATCGGCGGGGCCGTGGCGCGCATCCTGGCCGGCCGCTGGTCGGACCGCCTGGACGAACGCGTGGCCCCGCTGCGCGGGCTGGTCGCGGCGGCCTCCGTCCTGCTCGCCGCCGCGGGTGCGCTGGAGGGCCTCGGCGCCCCGACCCCGGTGATGCTGGCGGTCCTGCTCACCGGCGGGGTGCTGGCCTCCAGCTGGAACGCGCTCTCCCTCACCGCGGCCACCGAGATGTCGGGGCGCGAGCGCGCCGGCACCGCCATCGGCGTGCAGAACACCTTGCTCAACGGGGCGGGCGCGCTGGCGCCCGTGGCCTTCGCCGCGCTGGTCGTCGCCTCCTCGTGGGCGGTGTCCTGGGCCTCGCTCGCCGTCTGCCAGCTGATCGGCGTCGCGCTGCTGGCCCCGCTGGTCGCCGAGGAGCGCGGCCGCCGCGCCGAGCGCAGGCGCCGGACCTGGCAGTCTTCGCAACCCGCCCCCGCCCCACAGGAGACGAACCCGTGAGCGAAGTCCAGTCCGGCCTGGAAGGCGTAGTCGCCTTCGCCACCGAGATAGCCGAGCCCGACAAGGAGGGTGGGGCGCTGCGCTACCGCGGCGTGGACATCGAGGACCTGGTCGGCGCCGTCCCCTTCGAGAAGGTCTGGGGCCTGCTGGTCGACGGCAGCTTCGTTCCGGGCCTGGCGCCCGCCGAGCCGCACCCGCTGACCATCCGGTCCGGCGATCCGCGCGTCGACGTGCAGTCCGCGCTGGCCATGCTGGCGCCGGAGTGGGGGCTGCGACAGCTCATCGACATCCCCGAGCGCCAGGCGCGCGACGACCTGGCCCGGGCCAGCGTGATGGCGCTCTCGTTCGTGGCCCAGTCGGCACGCGGGCCTGATCGTCCGCCCGTGCCGCAGGAGGACGTCGACCGCGGCGTCTCGATCCCCGAGCGCTTCCTCATCCGCTGGCGCGGAGAGGCCGATCCCGACCACGTCAAGGCCATCGACGCCTACTGGATCTCCGCCGCCGAGCACGGGATGAACGCCTCCACGTTCACGGCGCGCGTCATCGCGTCCACCGGCGCCGACGTGGCCGCGGCGCTGAGTGGCGCGGTCGGCGCGTTGAGCGGTCCGCTGCACGGCGGCGCCCCCTCGCGCGTCCTGCACATGCTCGACGAGGTCGAGCAGCTGGGCGACGCCGAGCGCTGGGTCAAGTCGGCGCTGGACCGCGGGGACCGCCTGATGGGCTTCGGCCACCGCGTCTACCGCGCGGAGGACCCGCGAGCCCGCGTCCTGCGCCGCACCGCCCGCGAGCTGGGCTCGCCGCGCTTCGAGGTCGCCGAGTCGCTGGAGCAGGCCGCCCTGGCCGAGCTGAAGGCGCGCAAGCCCGACCGCGTGCTGGCCACCAACGTCGAGTTCTGGTCGGCGGTGATCCTCGACCTGGCCGACGTGCCCGCGCCGATGTTCACGCCGATGTTCGTGTGCGCGCGCACGGCGGGGTGGGCCGCCCATATCCTCGAGCAGAAGCGCGAGGGCCGCCTGATCCGCCCGTCGGCGAAGTACATCGGGCCGCCGCCCCGCCCGCTGAGCGCCGTCGAGGGCGCGCAGCCCGCCACCGCTTAGCCCTCCGGCCCGTACGGGCGCCGGGCTAGGCTGGCCCGGCGATGACCCCCGAGCACGAGCTGGATCCGCGGTCGCTGGGGGACCATCTCGACCGGCTCTACCGGGCGGCGTGGGCCCTGTGCGGCTCGCGCGAGGACGCGGAGGACCTGGTCCAGGACACCTACGCGCGGATCCTGCGCCGGCCGCGCATCGTGCGCAACGACGACGACCTCGGCTACCTGCTGCGGGTCCTGCGCAACACCTACGTCTCCGGGCGGCGCGCGGCGGATCGCCGCCCCAAGGGCGCGGGGGTCACCGCGGAGGAGCTCGACGCGCCCGACCCCCGAGCCGGCGCGCGGCCGGAGGAGGCGACCGCGTCGCGCGAGGTCTACGGTGCCATCTCCGCGCTGCCCGAGGTCTACCGCGACGCCGTGATCGCCGTGGACGTGATCGGGATGTCCTACGACGAGGCCGCCCGCGCGCTGCGCGTGCGCCAGGGGACGCTCACCAGCCGGCTATACCGCGCCCGCGCCCAGGTGGTCAAGGCGCTGGACGGCGAGCCGGGCTAGGCCCCGCGGGAGTAGGCCGCGGCCTGGGGCCCCTCGGCGCCCCAGGCGGCCAGCTTGCGCAGCACCTCGGCCGGCACGCCGCGCCCCGAGACCACGCAGGTGTGGTCGCCCTCCACCCAGGTCACGATGGTCCTCCCGCCCGCGCGGAAGGTGCGGTAGAGGGTCTCGCCGATGATCTCCTGGTCGGTGGAGACCGGCGGGGGAAGGCGCTGGCCCGAGACGATCTGGTAGCCGACGACCGCCGGCCCGCGGGCGTAGAAGACGGTGACGACGCGCCGGTCGCCCAGGACGTCCGTGCGCACGCCGGTGGCCGGCCAGCGGATCGCGCCCCAGTCCGGGAAGGCGACGCCCTCCACGGCGGCCGACAGCCGGCTGGGGTCGCCCGGCCAGGGCGGCGGCGCGGCCTGGGTGGCGGGGCGCCCGGACAGCGCCGCGGCCTGGACGATCGTCGGGCCTCCCGGCACGTCGCCCGGGAGCGTGAGCGCCAGGACGAGCGCGGTCGCGCCGGCCGCGGCGGCGGCGCCCACCGCCGCCAGGCGCCGACGCCGGCGGGCGCGCGGGGCGGCCTGGGCCCGCAGGGCGTCGACGCGCGCGCGCAGGCGTGCGGGGGCCGGCACCGCGGCCGCGCGGATCAGCTCGCGGGCGCGCTCGTCTTGGGCTCTGTCGTCCATGACCTGCAGGTTAAGACGCCGGAAAGGCCCCCGGTCTTGCACCGCTACCCTCCGCGCGTGCGGCGCGCCGCTCTCGCCACCCTCGCCGCGGCCGCCCTGGGCCCGGCCGCCGCCCCGGCCGGCGCCGCGCCGCCGGGGGCGGCCACTGCGCAGGCCGAGCGCGCCGTGCGCTGGGGGCTGCGCCAGGTCGGCGTCCACGAGCTGGGCAACTCCAACTGCGGGCGGACCGTCGTGCGCTGGCAGCGCCACTCCGGCTGGAGGGTGCCGCCCTGCCACGAGTGGTGCGGCGCCTTCGTCCACGAGGCGTTCCTCCAGGCCGGTCTGGACCTCCCCAGCTCCTTCCTGCGCCCCGAGGACGTCCTGGACGACGCGCGCGCCCGGCGCAACGACCTGCGCGCGATCCCGGTGCGCTCGGTGCGCCGGGGCGACCTCGTGATCTACCGCTGGGGGTTCCCGGGCTCGCGCGCCGACCACTTCGGGATCGTCGTGCGCCGCATCCTCCCGGGCGAGACCCACGTCGTCACGGTCGACGGGAACTCGAGCAACCAGGTCAAGGTCGGCCGCCGGCACCTGGGCTTCGCCGTGACCGGCGTGCGGGTCGTCCCGCCGGCTAGCGGATGATCCGGAAGCTCCGGCGGACCGCGGTGCCGGCGCGGCCGTCGGCGGCCAGCGGCGTGGCGACGAGGCGGTAGCTGCCCGGGGCCAGCCTGCGCCCGTTCAGGCGGCCGGTGAAGTGGAAGGAGTTCTGGCCCGCCCTGCCGGTGTGCGTGAAGGAACCGCGCACCGCGAGGAACCGGGTGCAGCGCGGCTTCGTGCGGTTGGCGCGCGTGGGCTTGACGCAGCGCCGGTTCACCCGGCGTCCGGCGGCGGACCTCTCGACCGCGAAGCGCACCCGCGCGGCGGCGGAGAGGCGGTAGCGCACGGTCGCCCCGGTGCGCCGCGCGGCGATGCTCGCGCCGGAGGCGGCGGCCGGGAAGGCGCCGGGCCCGATGGTCAACACGCTGGCCGAGGCGATCGCGGTCGGGCCACCGCCTCCGCCGCCTCCGCCACCACCACCTCCGCCACTCGGGGCGGCGGAGGCGGTGATGACGGTGGAAGCCTGGTCGTCCTCCGCGGCGACGCCGTTGTTGGGCACGGAGTCGGGATCGGCGCGGGTCGACGCGGTCACCTGGGCGACGGGAGTGATCGTCCCGGCGGCCGTGACCGTGGCGTTGATCTGCAGCGCGAACCCGCCCCCGGCGCCGATCCCGCTGACGTTCCAGTCGCCGCTCAACGGGTTGTAGAGGAACCCCGAGGGGCTGAAGCTCGAGAACGCCAGCCCCGGCGGCAGCCCGGCCGCGACATGGACGCCCGCGGCGGGGTCGGGACCCGAGTTCGTGGCCGTCAGCGTGAGGGCGACCGGCTCGCCCACCACGCGCGTGGTGGCGCTGGGCACCATCGTCAGGGAGATGTCGGCGACCAGGGCGCTCAGAGATCCGCCCAGGCTCACCGGGCCGGCGCTGTTGGGAGTCTCGGTGTCGCCGATCGAGGTGGCGTTGCCGTACCCGAGCGCGCCGTTGGAGCCGCTGCCCCAGCAGCGGACGTTGCCGTCGTTGAGCAGCACGCAGGTGTGCTGGTCGCCGGCGGTGATGGCGCGGGCGGTGCGGCTGACGCCGGCGTTGTCGATGTTGACGGCCCCGGCGGTGGCGACGGACTGGTGGCCGGAGACGCCGTCACCGACGTTGGTGATGTTGCCGTACCCGAGCGCGCCGTTGGAGCCAGTGCCCCAGCAGCGAACGGTGTTGTCGTCGAGGATCGCGCAGGTGTGAGAGCCGCCGGCGGCGATGGCGCGGGCGGTGCGTCCGGCGCCGAGGGCGACGGGACCGACGCTGCTGGGGAGCTCGGTGTCCCCGATGTCGGTGGTGCTGTCGTACCCGAGCTTGCCGCTGTTGCCGTCGCCCCAGCAGCGGACGGTGTCGTCGTCGAGGATCGCGCAGGTGTGCTGGTCGCCGGCGGTGATGGCGCGGGCCGTGCGCCCGGCGCCGAGGTTGACGGGGCCGGCGGTGGCCACCGACTGGTGTCCCGAGACGCCGTCACCGACGTTGGTGGTGGTGCCGTACCCGAGCTGGCCGGCGCCGCCAAAGCCCCAGCAGCGGACGGTGTCGTCGTCGAGGATCGCGCACGTGTGGAAGTCGCCGGCGGTGATGGAGCGCGCGGTGTGGCCGGCGCCGAGGTCGACGGGGCCGGCGGCGGCGACCGACGGGCCGGCGCCGTCACCGACGTCGGTCTCGTTCCCGTACCCGAGCCGGCCGGAGCCGCCAACGCCCCAGCAGCGGACCCTGCCGTCGTCCAGGATCGCGCAAGTGTGCCCCCCGCCGGCGGCGATGGCGCGGGCCGTGCGGCCGGCGCCGATGTCGACCGGCCCGGCGGCGGCGACGGAGGGGCCGACCCCGTCGCCGACGTTGCTGGTGCTCCCATACCCGAGCTTGCCGTTGGAGCCTCTGCCCCAGCAGCGGACCGTGCCGTCGTCGAGGATCGCGCAGTTGTGGCCTATGGGGGTGCCCGCGGCGTCCGCACCGCCGGCGGAAACGGCGCGAGCCGTGCGCCCGGGGCCGAAGTCGACGGGCCCGACCGTGTCGGGCGTCTCGGTGTCGCCGATGTTGTCGGTGTTGCCGTACCCGAGGACGCCGGCCCCGCCGTTGCCCCAGCAGCGCAGCGCGCCCGACGTCAGGACGGCGCACGTGTGAGCTTGCCCCGCGTCCAACAGCCCGGCCTGGTAGCTGCGCACATCCGACGCGGCCTGCTCCGCGGACGCCGGAACCGCCCAGGCGAGCGAGGCCAGGACGGCGATGACGGCGGCACGGCTGACGACGACCCTCATGTCCCTCCTTGGACACCCCCCGGGGCCCCGAGTCTTCCAGAATTCGGGTGCTTCGGGGGAAAAGAAAGGGCCCGGCGCGATGCCGGGCCCTCTCGAACTTCCGCAGCGGGAAACGCTGCCTACATCATGCCGCCCATGTCGGGCATGCCGCCGCCCATGCCGGCGCCCCCGCCGTCCTTCTCGGGGACCTCGGCCACGATGGCCTCGGTGGTGAGGATGTTCTTGGCGATCGAGGCCGCGTTCTGCAGCGCCGACCGGGTGACCATCGCCGGGTCGATGACGCCGGCCGCGACGAGATCGACGATCTCGCCGGTCGCGGCGTTGAGCCCGTGGCCCGCCTTGGCCTTGCGCACGTCGTTGACCACGACCGAGCCCTCGAGGCCCGAGTTGTTCGCGATCTGACGCAGCGGCTCCTCGAGCGCGCGCACGACGATCCGGGCGCCGGTGCGCTCGTCGTCGATCTCGATGGCGTCGACCTTGACCGCCTTCGCCGCGGTGATGAGCGCCACGCCGCCGCCCGGCACGATGCCCTCCTCGAGGGCGGCCCGGGTGGCCTGCAGCGCGTCCTCGACGCGGTGCTTCTTCTCCTTCATCTCGGTCTCGGTGGCCGCGCCGACCTTGACCACGGCGACGCCGCCCGACAGCTTGGCGAGGCGCTCCTGGAGCTTCTCGCGGTCGAAGTCGGAGTCGGTCGTCTCGACCTCGGCCTTGATCTGCTTGATGCGGCCCTTGATCGCCTCGGTGTCACCGGCGCCGTCGACGATGGTCGTCGTGTCCTTGGACACGACGATGCGCCGGGCGCGACCGAGCTGGGACAGCTGGGTGTTCTCCAGCTTGAGCCCCATCTCCTCGGTGATGACCTCGCCGCCCGTGAGGATGGCGATGTCCTCCAGCATCCGCTTGCGGCGGTCGCCGAAGCCGGGCGCCTTGACCGCGACGCCGGTGAAGGTGCCGCGGAGCTTGTTGACGACCAGCGTGGCGAGGGTCTCGCCCTCGACGTCCTCGGCGATGATGAGGATCGACTTGCCGGACTGGATGACCTGCTCGAGCACGGGGAGGATGTCCCGCACGGAGCCGATCTTCTGGTTGGCGATGAGGATGTAGGGGTCCTCGAGGACGGCCTCCATGCGGTCCTGGTCGGTGACCATGTAGGGCGAGATGTAGCCCTTGTCGAACTGCATGCCCTCGGTGAACTCGAGGTCCATGCCGAACGTCTGGCCCTCCTCGACGTTGACCACGCCGTCCTTGCCGACCTTGTCGATCGCGTCGGCGATGACGTCGCCGATCTCCTCGTCGCCGGCGGAGATGGTCGCCACGCGGGCGATCTGCTCCTTGCCGGAGACCTCGGTCGACTGCTTGCCGATGTCCTCGACGACCTGGTTGACGGCGTACTCGATGCCGCGCTTCAGGCCGAGCGGGTTGGCGCCGGCGGCCACGTTCTTCAGGCCGGCGTGCACGATCGCCTGGGCCAGCACGGTCGCGGTCGTCGTGCCGTCACCGGCAACGTCGTTGGTCGCCGTGGCGACCTCGCGGACGAGCTGCGCGCCCTGGGTCTCGAATA
>JAWVFQ010000019.1:0-63241 GCA_033856025.1 Solirubrobacteraceae bacterium
GCTCCATCCGGCGCAGCGCGAAGCCGCCGCGCAGCTTCTCGCCCAGCAGCTCGAAGGTGGCGTGTCCCGCCTCCAGCGCCTCGGCGAACGGCACGTCGCCCAGCGGCGACCACGTCCCCCGGTCCCACACGATCACCGCGCCGGCGCCGTAGCCGGCGCCGATGCGCCCCTCGAAGTCCCCCCAGGACAGCGGGTGGTCCTCCACCTCGACGGCCAGGCGCTTGCGCGACGGGTCCAGGGACGGGCCGCGCGGGACCGCCCAGGAGCGCAGCACGCCGTCGACCTCCAGGCGGAAGTCGTAGTGCAGGCGGGTGGCGTCGTGCTTCTGGACCACGAAGGCGGGCACGAACCCATCCCTACCCGCTTGCACGGCCTGCTTCAATCTTCCCGTGGCCAGGATCGCCTCGCTCACGCTCGCCCTCGGGCTCATCCACGCCCCCGCCGCGCTCGCGCTGGCCGGTGGCGGCTCCTCGGGCTACGGCGGCGGTGGGGGAGGCGGCGGTGGCGGCGGCTACAGCGGCGGCGGCGGCGGAAGCTACGGCGGCGGCTCGGGCTCGGGGGGTCCCTGGTGGGTGTGGTTCCTGGTGATCGGCGGGATCGTCATGTTCGTCGTGCTCTCGAGCGCGGTCGGCACCGCGAAGTACCGCGCGCGGCGCCGGGCGCGGGCCGCGCGGGTGCGCACCGCGTCGGCCGAGGCCGCCGAGGACGACGCCTACTTCGCCCACGACGAGGTGGTGGCCGAGGCCGAGCGCCTGTTCCGCGAGGCCCAGGCCGCGTGGGATGCCCGCGACAAGGCGAAGCTCGAGGCGATGATCCCCGGCGCCCTGTGGCACGAGTGGGAGCGCCGCCTGGTCGACTTCGAGCGCAAGGGCTGGCACAACCGCGTCGAGGTCAAGGCGGTGCGCGCGGAGTACGTGGGGATCACCAACCGCGCCGACGACCGCCAGGACCGCTGCGTGGTGCGCATCCAGGCCGACGTGCGCGACTACGTGGTGGACGCCAACGGAACGCACGTCAAGCGCAGCGATTCCTCCTCGGAGAACACGTCGGTCGCCCAGTACTGGACCCTGGGGCGCACGCCCGACGGCGCGGCCTGGCGGCTGGTCTCGATCGAGGAGCAGGCCGAGGGCGACCACGAGCTCGGCGAGCGCATCGTGGCCACGCCGTCCGACGACGAGCGCCTGCGCGACCAGTCGCTGGTCGAGGGCGCGGTGGCCGAGGCCCCCGCGGACGTGAAGACGTCTGAGATCGCCGACCTGGACTTCGACGGCACCGCGCGCGAGGCGGCGAACGACCTGTCCCTGGCCGACCCGCGCTTCGCGCCGGACATCCTGGAGGCGGCCGCGCGGCGCGCGGTGGCCGGCTGGGCCGAGGCGGTCGACGGCGAGGACGACGAGCTGGCCGCGGTGGCGTCGAGCGAGGCGCTGCGCCAGCTGCTCTACCCCAATGGGGAGGGCTCCCGGCTGGTCGTGCGCGGCCCCAAGGTCAAGCGGCTGCGCATCGTCGCGCTGGATGCGGCGGCGACCCCGGCCACGATGACCGTCGAGGTCGACGTCAGCGGCCGGCGCTACGTGGAGAACCGCGACACGCTGGCCGTGCTCTCGGGCAGCCGCGACTCCGAGACGACCTTCACCGAGCGCTGGACCATGGCGCTGGACGGCGCGGACGACACGCCGTGGCGCGTCGTGAGCGCCGGCGCCGGCGCTCCCGCGTAAGCGACCGCCTAGACGGCCTCGGTGTCGGCCTCGGCGGCCTGCGCGTATGCGCTGACGCGCTCATCGAGGCGCAGCTCGGCGTCGAAGTCCGCGTTGTCGCCGTGCCCGAAGGCCACGTCGTTGCGGGCGAGCAGCGAGATGAAGGCCTCGACGGCCTGGGGGTCCAGCTGGGCGCCGGAGACGCGCTGGAGCTCGCGCATGGCCTCCATGGAGGAGACCGGCTCGCGGTAGGTGTCGCGGGCCGTCATGACGTCGTAGGTGTCGGCCACGGAGATGATCCGGGACAGGAGGGGGATGTCCTCGGCGGCCAGTTTGCGCGGGTAGCCGTCGCCGTCCCAGCGCTCGTGGTGGGCCAGGACGATCTCGGAGATCGGGCCGTACCCGTCGACCTGCGAGACGATCTTGGAGCCCTGGTAGGGATGCGAGCGGATGATCTGCCAGTCGCGCTCGGTGAGCGGCACGTCGGCCTTGAGGATGTGGTCGGGGAACACGAACTTGCCGATGTCGTGCAGCAGCCCGGCCGTGTGCACCAGCTCCTGCTCGGCCTCGGGCAGCCCGAGCTCTTTGGCGATCTCGCGGGAGTAGCGCGCCACGGCGGCACAGTGCCGCGCCGTCATCCGGTCGCGCAGGTCCAGCGTGTGCATGAGCGCGCTGATGACACCGAGCTGCAGCGACGCCAGCTGCTTGCCGCGCACCTCGAGCGCCTCGGCCCGCGACTGCGAGGTCAGCAGCTCGCGCAGCAGGTACTGGAAGGTGAACACCACGACGGTGCACAGGACCAGTGCGGTGAGCCCGACGGACTCATAGACGGTGACGACGCCGACGGCCAGCAGCGCGATCGCCATCTCCGCGGGCATCACCGGGAAGTACATCGCCTTGGCCCGCTGCCACAGGGACTCGCCGTCGAGGATCGAGTGCACGCCGACGATCATCAGGAAGTTGAGCAGGTGCGTCGCCATGAACAGCACGAGCACCACGAGGAGGAAGCCGGGCTCCGTCGGCTCCAGGCCGGCGGCGCCGACCACCTCGCCCAGGGCGAGCGCGCCGATCAGCGGGTAGGCGGAGTACGTCGCCAGGTCGAGCAGGAGGTGCAGGCGGGGCGGGCGGTAGCGGATCGCGTCGACCAGGGTCGAGGCGACGCCGAGCGCGACGGCCGGCGCCGGACCGCACAGCACCATCGCGACGACCAGCGAGAAGTGCGTGGCGGAGATGCGCATCCGCTTCGTCTCGATAGCGAAGAGGTCCGAGCCCACCGCCAGGGTGAGGAGCAGGACCGGCAGCAGCCAGGGCTGCCAGTCGGCGGCGTGCGAGGTGATGACGGCAGCGACCAGCGCCCCGACGAGGAGGAGGGCTTCGGATCCCGCTACCCAGGCCTGGCGTGCGCGCATGCCCGTGAGGCATCGGCAAATCCGTGTGCGAGGCTGAATCCCGAGGGGGTCCAAACCTCCCTATCGCTGCGCAGACCTGGCGGTCAGCTGGCGTTCAGACGCGACTCGAGCGTCTCCACGCGGTCCGCGAGCTCCTTGACCGACTCGATCAGCGCGGCGACGAGCGCCGGGTAGTCGACCATGAGGTGGCCGTCGTCGTGCTCGGCGACGGCGTCGGGGAAGGCGGCCTGCACCTCCTGGGCGATCACGCCCATCTCGCGGTTCTTGCCGGGGATGGACTGGTGACGCTCCTCGCCCTCGCGCCACTCGAAGGTGACGCCGCGCACCTGCTTGAGGCGCTCCAGAACGGTCTGATCGGTTTGAGCTTGCATGTCCATCCCTCCTTCAGGTAGAGAGAAGGCCCCGGCCGGCAGGACCGGGGCCTTCTGGCTCGTCAGGGACCTAGAGACCCTTGACGTTCTTCTTGAGACGCGCGTCCGAAGAGCGGTAACCCATGGTTCCCTCCTTTTGCCTAATCGGTTCCATCCACAAGACGCGGCGAGGTTGGCAGGGATGAGGAGCTTTTGCACGTATTGCTATGAAAGTTGCAACGAAAAGGAAATGTGCGATGCGTTGCGTAGAACCTGAGGTTCCGTGAGCTCGCGCGCGCTCGCACCGCTTCGCGTCCGGCCGTTCAAGTCGCTCGCCGCCGCGTACACGATCAACGAGGCGGGCGACTGGCTCGGGCTCGTGGCGCTGTCGGTCCTGGTCTTCCGCGAAACCGATTCGGCGCTCGCCCTGACCGGGCTCTTCCTCGCCGCCAACCTGGTCCCGGCGGTGCTGGCGCCGCTGCTCACGGCGCGGATCGACCGCACCGCGGTGAGCCGCGCCCTGCCGGCCCTCTACCTCGTCGAGGGCGCCATCTTCATCGTCCTCGCGCTCCTGGCCGACTCGTTCTCGCTCCCGGCCGTGTTGGCCCTGGCGCTGGCCGACGGGGTCCTGCTGCTCACCGCGCGGGCGCTGTCGCGCGCCGCGGTGGCGACGACGCTGGAGCCCCACGGCCTGCTGCGCGAGGGCAACGCGATCGTCAACATCGGCTTCGCGGGCGCGACCGCCGCCGGGCCCGCGCTGGGCGGCATCGTCGTCGCCGGCCTGGGCGTGGCCGACGCGCTGCTCCTGGACGCGGCCTCGTTCGCGGTCATCGCCGCGCTGCTGGCGCTGGCGCGCGGCGTGCCCGAGGCCAGCCCGGATCCCGAGCCGCTGCTGGCCCGCGTGCGCGAGGGCTTCGGCTTCGTGTGGCGCGACCCCTACCTGCGCACGCTCGTCGGCGGGCAGGCGCTGGCCTTCGTCTTCTTCACGACCGTCCTGCCGATCGAGGTCGTCTACGCCAAGGAGTCGCTGGGGACCGGCGACCGCGGGTTCGGACTGCTTCTGGCCTCGTGGGGGGCCGGGATCTTCGTCGGCAGCCTGATCTTCGCCGGGCTGCGCCGGCGCCACCTCGGCGTGATCGCGGCGTCGACCGCCCTCGTCGGCGTGGCCTACCTGGGTATGGCCGCCGCCGGGACCCTGGCCGTCGCGTGCTCGCTGGCGGTCGTGGGCGGTGCCGGCAACGGAGTGCAGTGGGTGGCCCTGATGACCGCGGTCCAGGAGGCGACCAGCCCCGAGCTCCAGGCCCGCGTCATCGGCCTGGTCGAGTCCTCGGGCGCCGCGATGCCCGGCGTCGGGTTCCTGCTCGGCGGCGCGGTCGCGGCGCTGGCCGGCCCGCGCGCCGCGTTCGTCGTGGCCGGCGCCGGGGTGCTCGCGGTCCTGGCCGCCGCCGCCCTCGCCATGCGGGCCGCGCCCCAGCCGGACCGCACCGCCACCCCGGTCTAGCGACTCAAGCACGCTTGGGCGGCTCGCCCGCGGGTAGGTTCAGCCGATCGCGTCGCCCGCCACACCCATAGCCGACCCCGAGGTCGAGCAGGTCGCCTGGGACCTCGAGCCGCTGGTGCAAGGCGAGGGCGAGGCCGGCGTGGAGCGCCTGCTCGACGAGTCGGCGCAGCGCGCGCGGGCGTTCTCGCAGCGCTACGCGGGCCGGGTGGCCGAGCTGGACTCCGACGGCCTGCGCGAGGCCATGGAGGAGCTCGTGGGCATCCAGGAGGCGGTGGCCCGCGCCGGCAACTACGCCGGGCTGCGCTTCGCCGTCGACACGGCGGATCCGCCCCGCGGTGCGCTGATGCAGCGCGTCGAGGAGCGCGGCACCGAGATCGAGACCGCCCTGCTCTTCTTCGACCTGGAGTGGGCGGCGCTGCCGGCCGAGCGCGCCGACGAGCTGCTGGCCGGCCAGGGGCTGGACTTCTGCCGCCACCACCTGCGCATGCAGCGCCGCTACCGGCCGCACCTGCTCTCCGAGCCCGAGGAGAAGCTGATGGCCGAGAAGGCGGTCAGCGGCCGCAGCGCCTGGGCGCGCCTGTTCGCCGAGCAGACGTCGGCCATCCGGGTGGAGCTCGAGGGCGAGGAGCCGATCCCCCTGGAGGTGGCGCTGAGCCGCCTCGTCTCGCCCGACCGCGACGTCCGCCGGGCCAGTGCCGAGGGCGTCACGGCGGCGCTTCAGCCCGGCCTGCGCACGCGCGGGTTCATCTTCAACACGCTCTTCCACGACAAGGCGGTGGACGACCGCGTGCGCCGCTACCCGCACTGGCTGGCCGCCCGCAACCTGGCCAACGAGGCGTCCGACGAGTCGGTGGCGGCGCTGGTTGAGTCGGTCCGCGGCCGCTACGAGCTGGCGCGGCGCTGGTATCGGCTCAAGGCGCAGATCCTCGGCCTGGATCGCCTGGCGGACTACGACCGCTCGGCCGCGGTCACCGACACCGAGCCCACCGCCGCCTGGGCCGAGGGGCGCGACCTCGTGCTGGAGTCCTACAGCGCGTTCAGCGCCGACCTGGGGGGCGTGGCCCGGCGCTTCTTCGACGAGCCGTGGATCGACGCGCCGGTGCGCCCACACAAGCGCGGCGGCGCCTTCTGCGCCTACACGGTCCCCTCCGTGCACCCCTTTCTCATGCTCAACTGGACCGGGCGCCGTCGCGACGTCCTCACGCTGGCCCACGAGCTGGGCCACGGCGTCCACGCGGCGCTGGCGGCGCGCCAGGGGCTGCTCCACCAGCACACTCCGCTGACGCTGGCCGAGACCGCGTCGGTGTTCGGCGAGACGATCGTGTTCGGCCGGCTGCTGGAGCAGGCCGACACGCCGGAGTCCCGCCTCTCCCTGTTGGCCGAGAGCATCGAGGGCTCGATCGCCACCGTGTTTCGCCAGGTGGCCATGCACCGCTTCGAGCACCTGGTCCACACGGCCCGCCGGGAGGAGGGCGAGCTCGCCGTCGAGCGGATGGGCTCGCTGTGGGCGGACTCCCAGGAGGAGATGTTCGGCGACTCCGTCGAGGTGACGCCCGGCTACCGCTCGTGGTGGTCCTACGTGCCGCACTTCGTCAATACGCCCGGCTACGTGTACGCCTACGCCTACGGACAGCTGCTGGCGCTGTCGGTGTACCGGCGCTATCGCGACGAGGGCGAGGGCTTCGTCGGGCGCTACCTGGAGCTCTTGAGCGCGGGCGGCTCCGCGCCGCCCGAGGAGCTCGGCCGCATCGTCGGCGTCGACCTGGCCGATCCCGGCTTCTGGGACGCCGGGCTGGACCTCGTCGAGGAGCAGCTCGACGCGGCCGAGCAGGCGGCGCGCGACGCCGGACGCGTTTAGCCCGGCGGCCCGCCGGAAAGGTGCCAGGCATGGACACTCCCCAGACTCCCGAGGACGCCGACGAGGCGATGCGCCCGCTGCGCGAGGCGGGCCAGGGCGAGGCCGAGGGCTTCGAGGTGGCCGAGGCCGACCTGATCGAGAACGCGACCCACGGCGACGACGCGGGGGAGGGCATCCCGCGCCTGGAGAAGCTCGGCGACGAGGAGGCCGAGCCCGACGTCGCGCAGTACGGCGAGCCCGACGAGGAAGAGCCGCGAGACCTCTAGTGCCGGCGTTCGTCCTCTCGTTCGCCGGTCCCGTCCCCTCGGGCCTCCCCGGCCGCCGGGTCACACTGCCCGCGCCGGGGGGCGAGCCCGCGCTGGGCGAGCTGGCCGGGCGCTTCGCGGCGCAGCGCCCGCAGGAGCCATGGGTCGCGGTGGACCCCTCCGACGGCGGCTTCCACGTGCTCGTGGAGGGCGATCCGTCAGACCTCGAGCCCGCGGACGGCGACGGGGGCGGCCCGAGCCTCGTGGAGCAGGCGCTGATGGCGGCCCTGAGCGTCCCGGCGCAGGTCGTGGACGCCGTCCGCCACCCCGACCGGGCCATCGGCGGCGCGCTGGCCACCGGGGAGCGGCTGCTGGGCGCCGTCGCCGGCCGGGTGTGGCCGCGCCCCGACGTTCCCTACGCGGGGGAGGACGCGGGCGAGCTGCGCGTGTCGTGGCTGCGCGTCGAGACGGCGCGCCTGGCGCCGCTGCTGGAGAGTCCCGGGGCGGACCTGGACGGCGTGCTGGGCTCCGCCGTGGGCCGGGCGCTGCGCGACGACCTCGACCGGCTGGGGCACGACGGCGCGGCGTCCGACGTCAGCGACCTCGCCCGCGAGGCGCTGGGCCCGGCGGTGGAGTCGCCCGACGGCCCGCGCCTGGACGGACGGGCGCCCCGGGCGGTGCGCCCGCTGCCGCTGACCGAGGACGGCGCCGCGCTGGCGCTGGCCGCGCTGCGCGAGCCCGACGCCGTGACGATCGCGATCGCCGCCCCGGATCCCGACGTTCTGGCGGGCGAGCTGGACGTTGCGCTGGACGAGCTGCGCGACACGGTCGCCCCGCCGGCGCCGCCCGAACCGGAGCCCGCGCCCGCCGCCGACGCGCCCACCGTGGACTTCGACGCCCCGCCCGACCCGCTGCCCGGCCAGCCCGAGCCGCCCGTGGAGACGCCCACCGAGGTCGTGGCCGAGGTGGCCGACCCGGGCGCCGAGGACGGCGCCGGCGCCGAGCTGCACGTCGAGGAGCCCTGGGACGGCTACTCCGCGCTGACCGCGGACGAGGTCGTGGCCCGCCTGGAGCGGGCGACGCCGGAGGAGCTGGCGGTCGTGGCGATCTACGAACGCCTGCACCGCGACCGGCCGACGGTCGTGGAGGCCGCGGAGCGAGCGCTCAGCCGCCGGTGACGCGCGTGACCTCGGCGAGCGAGGTCAGGCCCTCGGCCACCTTGGACAGGCCGTCGTCGCGCAGGGTGCGCATGCCCTCGGAGATCGCGACCTTGGCGATCGTCGACGCGGGCGCCCGCTCGAGGACCAGCCGGCGGACCTCGTCGCTGACCACCATCACCTCGAACAGCCCGACCCGCCCGCGGTAGCCGGTGCCCGCGCAGCGCGCGCACCCCCGCGGCTCGTAGATCTCGACGTCGCCGGTGGACTCCGCCGACAGCGCGCTGGCCGGGACGGAGGCCTTCTCGCGGCAGGACTCGCACAGCCGCCGCGCCAGGCGCTGGGCCACGACGGCGTTGATGGAGGACGCGACGAGGTAGGGCTCGATGCCCATCTCGGTCAGCCGCGTCATCGCGGTCGGCGCGTCGTTGGTGTGCAGCGTGGAGAGGACGAGGTGGCCGGTGATCGCGGCTTCGATGGCGATCTTGGCGCTCTCGGAGTCGCGGATCTCCCCGACCATGATCGTGTCGGGGTCGGCGCGCATCATCGAGCGCAGCCCGGAGGCGAAGGTCACGCCGACCTTCTCGTTGACCTGGACCTGCTTGACCCCCTCGAGGCGGAACTCGACCGGGTCCTCGATGGTGACGATCGTCTTGTCGGGCGTCTTGATCGCCATCAGCGCGGCGTACAGCGTGGTCGACTTCCCGGCGCCCGTGGGGCCGGTGGCCAGCACGCCGCCGTGGGAGTGGGCGAGCGCGCTCTCCAGACGCGGACGGTCGGCCGGGTGCAGGCCCAGCTCGTCCAGGCTCAGCGGGATGCTGCCCTGGTCGAGCACGCGCAGGACGACGGACTCGCCGCTGACCAGCGGGAGCGCGACGACGCGCAGGTCCACGTGGCGGCGGTCGACGTTCATCCCGATGCGTCCGTCCTGGGGACGGCGGCGCTCGGAGATGTCGAGGTTGGCCATGATCTTCAGGCGCGAGATGACCGCGGCGGCGAGCTTGGCGGGCACGGCGGTGGAGTCGGTCATGACGCCGTCCACGCGCATGCGCACGTCCAGGCCGCCGGGCGCGGGGTCGAAGTGGATGTCCGAGGCGCCCAGCTCGACGGCCTGCCCGATGATCGAGTTGACCAGCTTGACCACCGGCGCGTCGCCGGCGGACTCGGCCAGGTCGACGGCGTCGACGGCCGCCAGATCCTCGTCGGGGTCCTCCTCGACGGAGTCGCCGAAGCGGTCCAGCCGCGCGATCAGGCCCTGGATGTCCTCGCGCGTGGCCACGGCCGGGCGCACGGCGTACCCGGTGAGCATGGCGATGTCGTCGATGGCCACGACGTTCGCCGGGTCGCGCATGGCGACGACGATCCGGCCCTCGCCGTAGAAGCCGACGGGCACCGCCTCGAGCCGCTTGGCGACGTCGGGGGCGATGAGGTTGGCGGCGGCCATGTCGACCGCGAAGTTCGACAGGTGGACGTGGTCGACGCCGAAGCGGTAGGCCAGCGCCTCGGCCAGCTGATCGGCGCTGATGATGTCCGAGTCGACGAGGTACTCGCCGATCGGGCGCCCGGCGTGGCGCGCCTGCTCGACGGCGTGCTCCACCTGCTCCTTCGTGGCATGGCCGAGGTCGACCACGATCTCGCCGAGGAGAGCGGTCTTGCGGACAGGGGGCGCAGCGGGGAGGACGTGCGCGACGGATGGTGCGGTGGAGGAGGGCAACATGCGCAATATCGGCAGGCGGGCCACGGCGGTAAAGCCCGCGCTAAAGGCTTGGGGGGGAATCTGCCGAAGAAATGGGCGTCCTTGCGAAGTCGCCGCGTCTTGGCGGCTTCACCTCCAGCCCTCCGTCTGACATGCCCGAACGCCGATCTTCGGGCGGACCGCCGCGCGCGGGACTGCCCCCCTACCCCCGATACGCGTCCAGCGCGTGGGCCGTGCTGCGCTCGCACGCCACCGTGGCCGCCACGGTGGGCGGCATCGCCGCCGGGCTGACCGGCGCCGTCCCGGCCATCTCGGAGGACCCCGCCCCCGCGGTCCCGCCGGTGGTCACGGTCGACTGCCCGCCCAACGGCGTGCTCCCCGACGGCCGCGCGTGCGTCCTGGGCCCCGCGACGGGCCCGGTCACGCCGGCTCCGGCTCCGGACCCCGCTGCCGCTCCCGCCCCCGCGCCGGTGCCCGCCGACCCGCCCGCCGCGCCGGCCGACCCCGCTGCCGCCGCCCAGCCCGCGCCCGCTCCGGACCCCAAGGCCCCCAAGGACAAGGGCGCCGCCGGCGCGACCGACACCCCGAGCCGGGACACCACCACCCCGGCTCCCCCGTCGTCTCCCACGCGCGTGGGCCCCAAGCACACCGAGCGCGCCGAGAGCGCACCGCGCGCGCAGGCGCCCCGCCACACCGCCGCGGCCAACCCCAACGTCCCCGCATCCACGGGCTCGGCCGGCCTGCCCTCGCTCACCTTCGACGCGCCCGCGGCCACCCGCGCGGTGCCCAACGTCCTGCTCGACCGCTTCCCGATCCCGCCGTTCCTGCTCCCGATCTACCAGGCCGCGGCCATGGAGTACGAGGTGCCGTGGCAGGTCCTGGCCGCGATCAACGAGATCGAGACGGACTACGGCCGCAACACCAACGTCTCCAGCGCCGGCGCGCTGGGGTGGATGCAGTTCATGCCCTCCTCCTGGAAGGCCTACGGGGTCGACGCCAACGGCGACGGGCGCAAGGACCCCTACAACCCGGCCGACGCGATCTTCGCCGCCGCGCGCTACCTCAAGGCGGCCGGCGCCAAGAACGACATCCGCCAGGCGATCTTCGCCTACAACCACGCCGACTGGTACGTGCAGTCGGTGATGCTGCGCGCCAAGCTGGTGCGCGCGCTGCCCGACGAGCTCGTCGACGCGCTGACCGGCCTCACGCAGGGCCGCTTCCCGGTGGCCGGCCAGGCGCGCTACCCCAAGCACGGCGGCAGCGAGAGCGGCGTGCTGATCGACGCGCGCGACGGCGCGGCCGTCATCGCGGTCAACGACGGCGTGGTCAAGAGCTACGGCCGCTCGAAGAAGCTGGGGCTGCACCTGCTCCTCCAGGACGCCTACGGCAACCGCTACACCTACGCTCACCTCGGCGAGATCGCCCGCGAGTACCCCGCGCCGCGGCCCCGCAAGCCCGGTGAGTACGTGCCCCGGGACGCCCGGGAGTCCGAGCACCGCGATCCCAAGCCGCACGGTCCCGCCTCGGCCGGGCGCGCCGTCGCCCCGAAGCACCAGGTCCGCACCGTCAGCGTGGTCAAGGAGCGCCTGTTCGCCCACCCCGACCGCCCCGAGGCCCTGGCCGCGGGCGGCGACCGCCAGCTGGGCGACAGCAACCAGGAGCTGCCCTCGGCCGCGACGGTCAGCGACTACTTCACCGCCGACTTCCCGCTCAAGCGCGCCGACGTCGTGCTCAAGCCGATGCGCCCCGGCGCGCAGGTCATCGGGGGCTCCGTCCTCGGCCGCGCCGGCAAGCGGCCGATCCGCTTCCGCGTGCGCCCGGCCGGGCAGGGCTCGCCGCGGATCAACCCGCGTCCCGTGCTGGACGGGTGGCGCCTGCTGGAGGCCACCGAGATCTACAAGGGGAAGCTGCGCGGCCAGGACCAGCGCAACCCCTCGATCGGCGCCCTGATGCTCATGAGCAAGGAGGCGCTGTCGCGGCTCGTGCTCGCCGACAAGCGCATCCGCATCTACGAGTGCGGCCGGCGCGACATCTCCACCGGCGCCATCGACCGGCGCGTCCTGATCACGCTGTCCTACCTGGCCTCCTCGGGCCTGCACCCGCTGGTCTCCGCGCTGAAGTGCGGCCACTCCTACCTGACCAGCGGCGGCGCCGTCTCGTGGCACAGCAGCGGCAACGCCGTGGACATCGCCTCGATCAACGGCACCGCGATCCTGGGCCACCAGGGCAAGGGCTCGGTCACCGACGTCACGATCCGTCGCCTGCTGCACCTCCAGGGCTCCATGCAGCCGGGTCAGATCATCTCCCTCATGACCTACGCCGGGCATCCGAACACGCTGTCGATGTCCGACCACGCGAACCACATTCACGTCGGGTTCCAGCCGCGCGACACCGGCGCCACCACGTCGACCGGCTCGGTCTCCGCGGTGCTGCGCCCCCAGCAGTGGACCCGCCTGGTCAATCACCTCGACCAGATCCGCAACCCCGAGGTCAAGCGCTAGCTCGTAAGTTGCCGGGGTGCGGCTGGTCCTCGGCGCCTACTACCTGAACCTTCCCGGCGGGGCGGTGACGTACTTCGCCACCGTCGCGGACCACCTCCAGCGGCTGGGCCACGAGGTGACCGCGTTCACCCACGAGCCGGGGCCGATGGCCGAGCGCCTGGAGGCCGGCGGCATCGCCGTGGTCGGCCCGGCGCGCCTGCCCGAGGCGTGCGACGCGATCCTGGTCCAGGACGCGCCGTGCAGCTACGACCTGGCCGAGCGCTATCCAGGGGTGGGGCAGCTGTTCGTCTCGCACGGCGCGGAGTTCGACGTCGAGGTCCCGCCGCAGCTGCCGGGGGTGGTGGAGAAGGTGGTCGTGCTCAACGACCGGGTGCGCCGGCGGGTCGAGGCGACGGCGCTGGACGCCGAGGTGGTGCGCCTCACGCAGCCCATCGACTTCACGCGCTTCGTTCCGCTGGAGGCGCCGCGCCGCCCGCCGCGACTGGCCATCCTGCTCGGCAACTACCTGACGGGCGCGCGCCTGGACGCCGTCACGGGAGCCCTCGACGAGGCGGGGATCGCCTGGCGCCGGCTGGGCCGCCGCGCCGAGGTCTCCGACGATCCGGCGCTCGAGCTCAACGAGGCGGACGTCGTGATCGGCTACGGGCGCTCGGTCCTGGAGGGGATGTCGGCGGGCTGCGCGGCCTACGTCGACGAGTTCTCCGCCGACGGCTGGGTGACCGCCGAGAGCTACCCGGCGCTGGAGGCCGACGGCTTCGCCGGGACCGCCTTCGACACCCCGCCCGACGTCGGCCGGCTGGCCCGCGAGCTGGCCGGCTACGACCCGGCGATGGGGACGGTCAATCGCGAGCTGATCGTCACGCGCCACAGCCCCTTCGAGCACGCCAAGGCGCTGGCCGAGCTGCTGGGCGGCCTGGCGCCGCGGCCGCCCGAGCGGGCGGTGACGGCGGAGATGTCGCGCCTGGTGCGCCTGGAGTGGGAGGCGCAGCTGCGCGCCACGCACTACCAGCGCGAGGCGCGCGAGATGCAGCGCCGGACCATGGTGGCCGAGGAGCGCGCGGTCGACGCCGAGCGCCGCGCGCTGGAGGCGGAGGGCCGCTTGGCCGAGATCAAGGGCTCGGCGCGCTACCGCCTCGCGCAGCGGCTGACCGCGCCGCTGGACAGGCTGCGGCGCCGGCGGTGAGGCCCGACCCGTCCTGGCTCCTGGCGGCGGCGCCGCGCGGGATCGTGGCCGTGCGCGGGACGACGGAGGCCGTCCTGGCGCTGGAGGCGCCGTTCGACGCGCTGGTCGCGGTCCTCGACGCGCTGCGCGCCGGAGGCGACCCGGAGCGGGTCGCCTCCGCCGCCGGGACCTCCGTCGCGGACGCGCAGCGCGCCGTGGCGACGCTGACCGACCTCGGCGTGTTCGCCGCCGAGGCCGGCCCGCTCGCGCCCGGTCCCGAAGGGGTTCCGCTCACGGAGGCGATCCTCTCCGCGCTCGCGGACCGGCCGGTGACGGTCGCCTGGACGGCCGACGAGGTCCTGGTCGTGCCGCCTGGCCCGGGGCCGCGGGTGACGCGGCGCGCCGTCCGCGCGTTCGTGGCGGGCCTGGCCCCGGACGCCCGCGCCGAGGCCTACGCCGCCGTCGCCGCCATCGGCCTGCCCAGCGCCACCGGCGATCGCCCCGAGCCCGCCGCCGTCGACCGCGCGGTCGCGGCCGCCCGGGGCGCCGCGCCGGACCACGTCCACGCCATCTCGCTGGCCGACGGCCGCCGGCGGTCGGTCGCGCCGGCGGACCTCGAGCACCTGGGCATGGACGCCCCGCACCGGCTCGGCCCGCTGCAGGACGTACGGGCGACCGCGACCCAGCCGCCGCTCGCCGGGCGCCGCGAGACGGCCGTCGCCGAGTACGCGGTCGGCAACCTGGCCAGCCCGTGGCCGCGCGCCTTCCGGATCGGCCGCGGCATGGCGCCCGAGGCGAGCCGCGCGGCGCTGATCGCGCGCGCCGAGGCGGCGGAGCGCTTCGGCGCCTACGAGGTCGACCCGGCGCGACTGCGCGACGCGCCCGCCGGCGAGCTCGACGCCCCGGCGCTGAAGCCCGACCGCCTCCAGCGCTTCGCGGCGCGCCAGTACGCGGCCCACCCCGACCTGACCCACTACCGCGAGGGGGACCGGATCCTGTGGATGCGCGGCGCGACGCCGCGGGGCGAGGCTCGCTGGGTGCCCGCCGAGGCGGTCCACGTCGGGCTGCGCGCGCCCGGACGGCGCGGCGCGTTCGAGTCGTCGAGCTCGGGTCTGGCCGCCGGCGCGACCGCCCGGGACGCCGCCGACGCCGCGCTGCGCGAGGCGATCGAGCGCGACGCGTTCATGTGGACCTGGGTCCAGCGCGCGTCGCGCGAGCGCCTGGACCCCGCGGGGCTCGACGCCGGCGCCGCCGGCCTCGCGCACGCCATCGAGGCCATGGGCTACGGGGTCTCGCTCGTGAACATCACCCTGGACACCAAGCCGGTGGTCATGGCCGTGCTCCACAACGACGAGCGCATCCACGTCGCCGCCGCCTGTCGCGAGAGCGCGGCCCAGGCGGCGGCCAAGGCGCTGGACGAGACCGCGCTCGTCCTGTCCCTCGAGCACCCGCACGCCCCGCCGGACGTCCGCGCGGAGGACGTCGAGACGCCCGAGGACCACATGTGGCTGCACCTGCACCGCGAGGCGGCGCGGTCCGCGGCGTTCCTGTGGGCGTCGGACGACGTCATCGCGATGGACGAGGTCGCGTCCGCGCCCGGGCCCGTCGCGGAGGTCGTGACGGCCGTGGGCGAGCCGGTCCTCGTCGACCTGACCTCGCCGCGCACCGCCCCGTTCCACGTGGTGCGTGCGCTCGTCCCCGGCCTGGTGCCGATCTCCTTCGGCTACGACCGCGAGGCCCTGGGGATGGAGCGCCTGGCCCGGCCGGCACGCACGGCGGCCGGCCGCCGCCTGGGGCGCGACCTGCCCGGCCTGGGCGAGCGACCTATACTGCCCCATCCGTTCCCGTAGGCGTGAGAGGAGTCGTACGTGAGGCGTTTCGAGATCACCGTGACCGAGCGGCCGCAGGGCACCGACGACCGCGCGTTCCAGACCGACCTCGGCCCGGCCCGCCCCCCGTCCGAGCGCGCCTTCCAGACGGACGGCGTGGCCGGCCGCGCCTTCCAGACGGACAACCAGTTCGACCGTGGGCGGCACGCCGACGGCGCCATCGCCCCGCTCGCCGGCTGACGCTTCCCGCCCGCGGCGCCGGCCGCCGCTCCCACCGGGCCCGTACCTGATCGCGGGCGTCGCCCGGGCCGGCCAGGCGGCCGCCCGCGCACTCGCCGCGGTCCCCGGCGCGGACGTCCGGGCCTGGGACCGGGCCGACAGCGCGCGCACCCAGCGCGCCGCCGCCGGGCTGGCCGAGGCGGGTGTCGCCGTCTCCCTGGGCGGCGACGGCGCCGACCTGCTCGACGCGAGTCCCGCCCCACATTGCCTGGTCAAGAGCCCGGGCATCGGGTTCGACGTGGCGCTGGTGGCCGCGGCCCAGGCCCGCGGCCTGCCCGTGCTCGACGAGCTGGAGGTGGGCTGGCGACTGGACCGGCGCCCGGTCGTCGCCGTCACCGGGACCAACGGCAAGTCCACGGTGTGCGAGCTGGTGCGCGCCGCCCTGGCGGCCGCCGGCGGGCGGCCGGGGCTCGCCGGCAACACGGCCTTCGGCCCGCCCCTGAGCGGGCTGCCGGCCGACGCCGCGGACGTCGTGGTGGCCGAGGTGTCCAGCCTCCAGCTCGAGGGCAGCCCCGCCTTCCTGCCCGAGGTGGCCGTCCTCACCAACCTGTCCCAGGACCACCTGGACCGCCACCGCACGATGGCCGCGTACGCGGCCGCCAAGCGCCGGATCGCGCTGCGCGACGAAGCCCACGCCCCCGTCGCGGTGGTCGGTGTGCGCGAGCGCTTCGGCCGCGACCTGGCGCGCGACCTGCGCGCGGCGGGCACGCGGGTGCTGACGGTCGGCGGCGCGGGCCGCTCCGACGCCGGGCTGAAGGGCTGGGAGCCCGCGCCGGGGGGCGCGCGCGTCCACCTTCGGCTGGGTGGCGAGCCCGTGGAGGCGCGCACCCTCCTGACGGGCGAGCACAACGCGCGCAACGTCGTGACGGCGCTGGCCGTGGCGGAGGCGCTGGGGCTCCCGCGCCAGGCCACGCTGACGGCGCTGGCGCGGACCGCCGCGCCCCCCGGCCGCCTGGAGCGCGTCGCCGAGGGCCCGGTCGAGGTCCTCGTGGACTACGCGCACAACCCGGACGGCATCCGCGAGGCGCTGCGCGCGGCCCGCGCGCGCTGCCCCGAGCCCGGGGCCCGCCTGCACGTGGTGGCGTCCGCGCTGCGGGTGCTCACGACCCGTCAGCGCCGCGCCATGGGCCGCGCCGCGGCCGAGGGGAGCGACCGTCTCGTGCTGTCGCTGGACCGGATCCACCCCGCCGAGCCGCCTGACGCCCTGCCGCCCGGCCTGGAGGCCGGCGCGCGGGCGGCCGGGGCGGCCGAGGTCCACGTCGTCCCCGACCGCCGGGCCGCCATCGCCGACGCGATCGCCGCCGCCCGCCCGGGCGATGTCGTGGCGATCCTGGGGCGCGGCGAGCGCGCGCACACGGTCGACGCGGCGGGCGAGGTCGCCCCGGTCGACGACCGCCAGGCGGCCCGCGAGGCCCTGCGCGCCTAAAGCCTTCGCGACGAAATCCCGATGGAGCCTCATGCACCCGGACGTGGCACCGGGCTCGCGAACGGCTGCGCGCGTCGCCGCCGTCCTGTGGGCGCTGGGCGGCTCGATCTCGTTCCTGGTCGTCCTGGCCCCGCACCCCGATGCGGTGTTCGTCCCCGGCTTCGTGGCCGTCGGGGTGGTCGCGGAGCTCGTCGCGCTGGCGCTGTGGGTCCTCGACGAGCGCCTGTCGCGCGGCGCCCTGAACGTCGCCATCGCGGCCGGCTCGGCGCTCATCACCGCCGACATCGCCATGAGCGGCGAGCACCGCGGCGCCTCCATGCCCGATAACGAGATGCTCTACGTGTGGGTGGCGCTGTACGCCTCGTACTTCTTCACCGCCCGCCAGGCCGCCGCGCACGTGGTCTGGGCAACACTGCTCTACGGGGTGACGCTGGTGTTCATCTCGCCCCACGACGTCATCGCCACGCGCTGGATCGAGACGACCTCCACGCTGGCCATCGTCGTCCTCATCATCACGCTGCTCAAGACGCGCGTGCAGACGCTCCTGACGGCGCTGGCCGACGCCGCCCGCACCGACCCGCTGACCGGCCTGAAAAACCGCCGCGGCTTCGAGGAGGTCATCGACGTCGAGATCGAGCGAGCCCGGCGCGGCGGCCACTCGCTCACGCTCGTGGTGGGCGACCTCGACCACTTCAAGCGCGTCAACGACCGGCTGGGCCACGGCGCGGGCGACGCTGCGCTCATGCGCATCGGCCGGCTCCTGGCCGAAGGCAAGCGCCAGATCGACTACGCGGCGCGCACGGGCGGCGAGGAGTTCGCGCTGATCCTGCCCGAGACGACCGAGCAGGAGGCCTACGTGCTCACCGAGCGCCTGCGCGTCGCCGTCGAGCAGAGCTTCGCCGGCGAGCTGATCCCCGTCACGTTCTCCTTCGGCATCGCCGGCCATCCCCACCACGGCCGCACGCCGGACGACCTGCTGCGCTCGGCGGACCGCGCTCTCTACGCGGCCAAGGAGCTGGGTCGCAACCGCTCGGTCATCTACTCGGCGGAGATCGCCTCGGTGTCGCTCCCCTCCGGCGCGGGCCGCGAGGTCCACCTGGCCACGCTCCTGTCGCTGGCCGAGGCGCTGGACCTGCGCGACGCCGGGACGGCCGACCACTCCCAGACCGTGGGCCGTCACTGCGAGCAGGTGGCCCGCGAGCTGGGGCTGCCCCGCGAGCGCGTGGAGCGCGTGCGCCTGGCCGGCGTCCTGCACGACGTCGGCAAGATCGGCGTGTCGGACACGATCCTGCGCAAGCCGGGCCCGCTGGACGACGCGGAGTGGGCCGAGATGCGCCGCCACCCCGAGATCGGGGCGCGGATCCTCGCCGCCGGCGAGTTCGACGACATCCGCGAGTGGGTCCTGGCCCACCACGAGCGACCGGACGGCCGCGGCTACCCGGCCGGGCTGCGGGGCGAGGACATGCCGCTGGAGGCCAAGATCCTCGCCGTGGCCGACGCCTACGAGGCCATGACCTCGGACCGCGTCTACCGTCCGGCGATCGGGGACGAGGCGGCGCGCGGCGAGCTGCGCCGCGGCTCGGGGTCGCAGTTCGACCCCGACGTGGTGCGAGCCTTCATGGCCACGCTGGACACGGCGTCGGCCGCGCTGCGCACCGGCTCCTGACGCGGTCGCGCGCGGGCGGGGGAGAATCCCCCGATGCGGTTGGCCGTCGTGGGACACGTGGAGCGCGTCTGGTTCGCGGAGGTGCGGCGCGTCCCCCGGCCGGGCGAGATCGTGCACGCGACCGCGGCCTGGGAGCAGGCGGCCGGCGGGGGCGGGGTGGCCGCGGCGCAGATGGCCCGCATGGGGGCGCAGGTGGACCTGTTCACGGCGCTGGGCGACGACGCGCACGGCGCGGCGGCCGAGGCGGAGCTGGCCGGGCTCGGCGTGCGGGTCCACGCGGCCCGGCGCCCGGCGCCGCAGCGGCGCGCGGTCACGTTCCTCGACGGGGACGCCGAGCGCACCATCGTCGTGATGGGCGAGCGTCACGTACCCCGCGGCGACGATCCGCTGCCCTGGGCCGAGCTGGGCGCGGCGCGCGGCGCCTACTTCACCGGCGGGGACGCGGCCGCCCTCGCCGCGGCGCGCCGGGCCGGCGTCCTCGTCGCCACGCCCCGGGCGCGCGGGCCGCTGAGTGGCGGCACGGTCGCACTCGACGCGCTGGTCTTCAGCGGGGCGGACGCCGACGAGGCCGCCTGGGCGCGCGACGTGCGCCCGCCGCCCGCGCTCGGGGTGACCACGAGCGGCCAGACCGGCGGGCGCTGGGAGGCCGCCAAGGCCGGCACCGGAGCGTGGGCGGCGGCCGCGCCGTCCGGCGACCGCACGGGGGCGTGGGAGGCCGTCCCGCCGCCCCGCCCGCCGGTGGACGCCTACGGCTGCGGCGACACGTTCGCCGCCGCGCTGACGGCCGCGCTGGCGCGGGGCGACGAGGTGGACGCGGCGCTGCGCTTCGCCGCCGCGGCGGGGGCGGCCTGCCTGACCGGCCGCGGGCCCTACGGCGCGGCTCTGCCCGCCCTTTAGCCGGGGGGAAGTAGGGAACTCGCCTAAAACCCCGAAGCGGGGAGGCGAGGCTCCATGTCCCCCGCGCCGCTCACCCCAGCCCAGGCCGCGGCCCTGCGTCGCGCCCGCGAGCTCGTGGGCGAGCTGGCCGCCCTCGTGGCCATCGTCCGCGCGACTCTCGCGGCCCAGTCCGCGCCAGCCCCCGAACCGGCCCGCGCGGAGCCGGAGCCGGAGCTTGCCGACTCCGCGCTCGCGCCGGGCGAGATGCGGGCCGCCTTCGCGGCGGCGGCGACCGGCATCAAACGGCGGCCCCGGGAGCTGTTCGGCGGATAGGGCTATCGTCGGCCATGTGGCCGGCGACGGGAACAGGCCTCGTCTGACCGAGCTCGAGCTGGGCGGCTCGGCGCAGCCGTGGGCCCAGCTGGGCTTCCGCGTCGACGCGGACGGGGCGGTGAGGCTGGGCGGCGTGGCGCTGCGCTTCGCGCCCTCCACCGCCCCGGGCATCCGCGGCTGGACGCTGTCGGGCGCGACCGGGGAGGGGCCGGTCGACGGCCTGCCCACCCGGCGGATGCCCGCCGGCGACCCGCCGCCCGACGACGACGGCGAGCATCCCAACGGGGCCGTCGCCCTCGACCACGTCGTCGTGATGACGCCCGCCCTGGACCGGACGTTCGCGGCGCTGGAGGCCGCCGGGCTGCCGCTGCGCCGCGTCCGCGAGGCCGGCGGCGGCGTGCGCCAGGGCTTCTTCCACCTCGGGCCGGCGATCCTCGAGGTGGCGGGCGACGTCGACCCGCCGGGCCCCGCGCGCTTCTGGGGCCTGGTCGCGGTCGTGACCGACATCGACGCCGCGGCGGCCCGCCTGGGAGACGGGCTCGGCACGCCCCGGGACGCCGTCCAGCCCGGCCGGCGCATCGCCACGGCGCGCGGGGCCGCGGGCCTCGGCGTCCCCCTGGCGCTGATGACGCCGCGGCCGGATCGGACGCGCGCATGACGGATCGCGTTCATCGCCAGGCATTTGCGGACGGGCGGCGAAATCCGCGCCCCATGGGAGATCCCTGGACCCGCTGGAACCCGCGCGGGGAGCTCGACGAGGCGCTGGAGCGCGACGAGTTCCGGCTCGTCTACCAGCCCGTCGTCTCGCTCGTGGACGGCTCGATCGTCGGCGCGGAGGCGCTGCTGCGCTGGGTCCATCCGGCGCGCGGCACGCTGCTGCCCGCCACCTTCCTGCCGGTCCTGGAGGAGGTGGGGCTCATCGTTCCCGTCGGCGCCTGGGCCCTGCGCACCGCCTGCGCCCAGGCCGTGCGCTGGAACCGAGACGCCGCCGGCGACGCCCGCCCGGTCAGCGTCGGAGTCAACGTCTCCGGCCACCAGGCCGCCGACCCGCGCGTGGTGGGCCACGTGGCCCAGGCGCTGGAGGAGTCCGGCCTGGACCCGGCGCTGCTCAACCTGGAGCTCACGGAGACGGTGCCCCTGGACCGCTCCGCCGCCGTGGCCAACCGCCTGGCCGACGTGCGGGCGCTCGGGGTCAAGCTCGTCCTGGACGACTTCGGCACGGGCTGGTCGTCGCTCGGCTACCTCACGCGCTTCCCGATCGACGCGATCAAGCTCGACCGCTCCTTCGTCGCCGCGATGGCGCACGACCCGCGGGTGGCCACGATCGTCGACTCCGTCATCGGCCTGGCCGAGCGCCTGGAGATCGACATCGTCGCCGAGGGGATCGAGACCGGCGTCCAGCGCGACGACATGGTGGCCGCCGGGTTCAGCCTGGCCCAGGGCTACTACTTCGGCGCCCCGGGGCCCGCGGCCCACGTCGCCTAGGGCGACCGGCGCAGCGGTCGCGCGCCGGTGGCGCGCAGTCCGTCCAGCATGATCGACAGGTGCCGGCGCCAGGCGTCCGGCCCTCCCGGCGCGCCGAGCAGCTGCACGCGGCCCAGCGAGCACATGATCATCGGGACGTCGTCGGGACTCACGTCGGGCCGCATGACGCCCGCCCGCTGCGCCCGGCCGATCAGCTCGCCGAGCATCCGGTCCAGACCCGCCCGCACCGCGCCCTCGCGCATCTGCCCGTCGGCCGTGACCTCGGACAGCGCGCGGTTGGCGCCCAGCCGCTCGGCCGCGCGCCACATGAAGCCCTCGAAGGAGTCCCACGGCGCCTCGTCCTCCAGCGCTCGCTCGGCCTCGGTGGCCAGGCCGGCGAAGTAGTCGTCGACCAGCGCGCCGACCAGCGCCTCCTTGGTGGGGAAGTGGCGGTAGACGGTTCCCACGCCGACCCCGGCGCGACGGGCGAGGTCCTCCATCTGCGCGTCGAGCCCCGCCTCGGCGAACGCCTCGCGCGCCGCGGCGAGGATGCTGTCGCGGTTGCGCTGCGCGTCGGCGCGGAGCGGGCGCTCGGTGGGCGCGGTCGTGGGAGGGGGGCTTGACAAGCGGAATCTAGCTTCCGTATATTGAGCAGAACCGGAACTCCTCTTCCGATTATAGCCGCCGCAGACGCAGACGCAAGGAGCCGCCATGACCGCCGCCGACCTCACGAACCCCGACGACAAGCGCCGCTGGTACGCCCTCGCGCTCCTGGCCGTGGCCCAGTTCGTCGTCGTCCTCGACGCCTCGATCGTCAACGTCGCGCTGCCCTCGATCGGCGCCGACCTGCACTTCTCCCAGGCGAACCTGGCCTGGGTGGTCAACGCGTACGTCCTGACGTTCGGCGGCTTCCTGCTGCTCGGCGGGCGCATGGCGGACCTCCTGGGCCGCCGGCGCGTCTTCATCGGCGGCCTGATCCTGTTCGCGCTGGCCTCGCTGGCCGGCGGCCTGGCCCAGAGCGAGGGCCAGCTCATCGTCGCCCGGGCGGTCCAGGGCCTCGGGGCGGCGATCCTGTCCCCGGCCGCGCTCTCCATCGTCACCACGATCTTCACCGACGGCGCCGACCGCAACCGCGCGCTGGGCGTATGGGGCGCCGTCGCCGGGTCCGGCGGGGCCGCCGGCGTGCTGCTGGGCGGCGTGCTCACCGACACCCTCGGCTGGCAGTGGGTGCTGTTCGTCAACACCCCGATCGGCCTCGCGGCGGCCGCCCTGGCCACGCGCCTGATCCCCGAGAGCCGCTCGACCGACGCCGCCCGCTCGTTCGACGTCGCCGGCGCGTTCACGGTGACCGCCGGCCTGTCCCTCCTCGTCTACGCGCTGGTGGACGCCAACCACGCGGGCTGGGGCTCGACGCAGACGGTCGGGCTCCTGGCGCTGTCCGTCGCGCTGCTGGTCGCCTTCGTGGCGATCGAGCTGCGCGCCGCCCACCCGCTCGCCCCGTTCCGCTTCTTCCGCTCGCGGACGGTGACCGGGTCCAACGTCGTCGCGCTGCTCATCGGCGCCTCGCTGTTCTCGATGTTCTTCTTCATCTCGCTCTACATGCAGCAGGTGCTGGGCTACGCGCCGCTCAAGGCGGGCTTCGCCTACCTGCCGCTGGCGCTGACGATCATGATCTCGGCCGGAGTCGCCTCCCAGCTGACGACCCGGATCGGCTTCAAGCCCGTCCTCGCCGCGGGACTCGTCTTCGTGGCCGCGGGGCTGCTGTGGTTCTCGCGGGTCTCGCCGGACGGCTCCTACCTCGGCGACATCCTGTTCCCGTCGCTGCTCGCCGCGATCGGGCTGGGGCTCTCGTTCGTCTCGGTGACGATCGGCGCGGTGGCCGGGGTGTCCGAGCGCGAGTCGGGTCTGGCCAGCGGGCTCATCAACACGGCGCAGCAGATCGGCGGAGCGCTGGGCCTGGCCATCCTGGCCACCGTGGCCAACTCGCGCACGGACAGCCTGCTCTCGGCCGGCGGGACCGCCCGCACGCGCGCCCTGACGGAGGGCTTCCAGTCCGCGTTCGCCGTGGGCGTGGGGTTCGCGCTGCTCGGCCTGGTCCTGGCTCTGGTCCTGATCCGGGGCAGCGACAGCCGCGCGCACGCCCGGCAGGCGGCCGCCGAGGGGCAGCCCGCGCAGGCGCCTGCCTAGGGCAGCGCGGAGAAAAGACTGGGGTAGCTACCCCGGTGCGCTGCGGGCCTGGACCCCCTACTGTGGTGTTCGTCCCGGTTGGCGCCACGGAGGGAAGCTTTCTGGGCCTGGACAGCGATGCGGGGGGCACGGATGCCCGCCGCGCCGCGTCATCTCTCTCTAGCCGTACCGGCCGGTGTTGCGCTCGTCATGGCGGAACGCCGGCCACTCCTTGTTCCCGGCGCCCGGCGCCACGGCGGGCGTGTCCCAGGCGAACAGCCAGCCGTCGCGCGTCACCGCCACCACCTCGGCGCGCCCGTCGCCGTCCACGTCGCCCACCGCGGCGCTGGCCAGCAGCCAGCCGCCCGTGTCGCGCGGCCAGCCCGCGGGCTCCGAGCCGTCCTCGCGAAACGCGTGCAGCCGGTTCCCGCTGCCGCCCACCAGGACCTCCGCGCGCCCGTCGCCGTCCACGTCGGCCGCGACCGGCGCGTGGACGATCTGCCAGCCCTCCATGACGCGCGGGAAGGCGGGCAACCAGTCGCCCGTCCGCGCGTCCCAGCCCCCCAGGAGGTGCTCGAAGAGCAGGCTCGAGGCGGGCGCCTGCTGCGCGGCGGCCAGCCGGAAGTCCACGAGGCCGGAGAGGAAGCGCAGCGGGCCGCCCGGGGACAGGCGCGCGAACGCGGCGTTGGCGCCGAGCGCCAGGACGCTGGGCGCCTGCGCGTCCGAGGCCCCGCCGCGCCCCGCCGTGGCGAAGTGCCCGCCGGTCGCGCCCGGCCCGTCCATGCGGGTCCCGTCGCCGCGGTAGAGCTCGGGCATGCCGGTGAACGCGGCGACCGCGACCTCGTCGCGGCGGTCGCCGTCCACGTCGGCCAGGACGGGGGAGACCGGCACGCCCTCGCCCACGAGCGGGATCGAGTCGGCCGCCACCGCCGCCGGGTGCACCGGCCACCCGGGCAGCCGCCGCCCGCGGGCGTCCCAGGCGTACACGCGCCCGGTGGTGTCCGGGGTGGAGCCGTACGCCTCGGCCGTCCCCTCCACCACGTCGGGGGCCCCGTCGCCGTCGAGGTCGCCGATAGCGGGCGAGGCCAGGATCTTCGCCACGTCCCCGCCGTCGCGGGCGAGCACCGGCCAGCCGGGGAGCGCCCGCCCGTCGCCGCGCAGCGCGTACACGCGCTGGTCCGCCGCGCCGACCACGACGTCCAGGCGCCCGTCGCGGTCCAGGTCGGCCAGCGCCGGGCTGGCGTAGATCGCCGAGTCCAGTCGGCCCGCCTCGGCGGGGGCGCGCAGCCCGATCCCGAAGGGGAAGCCGCGCAGCGACCGCCCGCGCCCGTTCCAGGCGTACACCCGCCCGTCCAGGCCGCCCACCACGACGTCGGGTCGGCGGTCGCCATCGATGTCGCCGACGGCCGGCGTGCCCACGAACCCGGCCCGCAGCACGCCGATCCGCCGGGCCACCGGCTCGGAGCCGGGGATCGCCACCATCGCCCGCGGCCAGCCCGGCAGCATCCGGCCCGTGCGGCCGTCGTGGACGCGCACCAGCCCGTCCGAGGTGGCCAGCACGAGGTCGGCGCGTCCGTCGCCGTTGACGTCGGCCAGCGTGGGGGAGGACTCGCCCGACGTGCCCAGCGCGCGCGGGAAGCCCGGGCGCAGGCCGCGGATGTCGAGCGCGGTGAAGTAGGTGCGGTCCTCCCCCGGGTTGCCCGCCGCGTCGCGCGCCCGCAGCCGCAGCGTCCATCCGCCGGGCGCCAGCCGCGAGACGTCGATCCGCGCCAGCCGGCCCGCCTCGGAGCCGGCCGGCCCGTCACCGGGGCCGGGCGCACCGCGGCGGGCCGCCGTCGAGCGTCCCGTCGCCAGGGTGGTCCACGCGGCCGGCTGCACGCCGCGTCCCAGCTCCAGCGTCCAGCTCGCCGCGCTGCGCCCCGAGACGGCGCCGCGCACGTCGATGCGCCCGCGCGCGGGCCGGTAGACGTCGGGGGAGGTGATCCGCGCGACGGGCGGGACGCGGCCCGGCGCGGCCCGGCGCACCGCCTCGTAGGCGTTCACGCGGCCCCAGCCCGACAGGGCGTCCCAGCCCGGCGCGTATCCCCGGGCCGGATCGGAGAGGTCGTCGGCGCTCATCCGGATGATCTGGTTGACCTCGCCGGCGCTCAGGCGCAGGCCGTTGGCGCGGCCGCGCGCCTGCACCAGCGCCGCCACCGCCGCGACGTGCGGCGTGGCCGCCGACGTGCCGCTCCAGTTGCGCGTGTAGCCGCCGCCCCACTGCGTCGTGGGGACCTGCGTGGGCGCCACGACGTCGAGGTGCGGCCCGTAGTCCGCGTAGGCCGCGTGGACGGTGAAGTCGCTGCCCGTGGCCGCCAGCTCCTCGCGGAAGGCGGTCGTGTTGGCGCTGTCGGGGTTGATGCCGCCCACGGCCAGCACGTCACCCAGCATCTGGGGCTGGTGGTGGTGGAAGTGGAACTCGTTGCCCGACGCCACCGCCATGACGACGCCGTGGCGGTGTGCGTAGGCCACGGCGCGCCGCAGCGCGCCGTCGAAGGTGTCGGCGCCCAGGCTCATGCTGATCGCCCCGGCGCCGCGGTCCGTGGCGTAGACGATCGCCTGGGCGATGCGCGCGCC
Organism: Solirubrobacteraceae bacterium; assembly: GCA_033856025.1. GTDB lineage: Bacteria > Actinomycetota > Thermoleophilia > Solirubrobacterales > Solirubrobacteraceae > AC-38. Next base: position 26,229 of record JAWVFQ010000019.1, read on the forward strand.
CTGGTGCAGGATGCCGTCCGAGGTGCGCAGCGGCAGGAGCCGGGCGCCCGGGGCGACGCCCGCGATGCCGATCCCGTTGTCCGCCGCCGCCCCCAGCACGCCGGCCACGTTGGTCCCGTGAGCGTTCGCGGTGTCCGACGTGGGGTCGTTGTCGCGGGCGTAGAAGTCCCAGCCGCGCCAGTCGTCGACGTAGCCGTCGCGGTCGTCGTCCACGCCGTTGGCGCGCCGGTCGCGCCCCGCCGCGTCGCGCCCGGTCTCGCCCGCGTTCTCGGCCCAGCGCCCGGCCAGGTCGGGATGGTCCAGCTGCACTCCGAGGTCGAGGTCCGCGATGACGGTCCCGGCCCCGGTGCTCAGGGGCCAGGCTCGGTCGACGGAGATCCCGCGGTCGGTCGTCAGGTCCCACTGCTCGCCCGTTGCGCCCGGGACGGGGGAAGCGTCGTAGAGCGGGTCGTTCGGAGCCGTGGCCGGGAAGGCGGCGTGCGCCGCCGGCGCGCCCAGCGCCAGGGCCAGGGCGATGGACACGACCAGGCGCAGCTCCCCCATCCCGTCAACTTAAAGGAGTGCGCTTCGCGCCGAGCCGGGTATGTCCCGCTCATGCGAGAGGATCTCAAGGCCGTTCCCGACGAGCTGCGCGCGACCCGAGACGACGTCGAGCGCCGGCTGTCCGACACCGCCGAGGAGCACCCGGCCGTCGCGCAGGCGCTCGACCTGCGCTTCGTGCTGGCGGCCGGCGCCGTGGCGCTGGTCGTGGCCTTCGTGGCGCGGATCGCCGGCCTGGGCTTCCTGCCGAGCCTGCTGTTGTTCCTGGTGCTGTTCGGCGCGGGCTGGTTGGGGCTCGCCCGGGCCGCGGCGCCGCGCCGTCCCGTCTGATGTTCTAGGCTCGCGGCCCTTGACGGCCGCGGTCCCCAGCATCGTCTCGGTCCTCGCCGCGAGCGAGCCCAGCAAGGTCCCCTTCTACGTGGCCGGAGGGGTGCTCGTCGCGTGGGCGGTCCTGCTGGCCGTCGGCGGGATGACGCGGCCGGACTTCCCCGGCTCGCCCACCGCTCAGCGCGCGGTCATGGCGCTCAGCGCCGTCCTCGTCGCGGGGACGCTCGCCGCCGCGGTCGGCACATCGGCCAAGCACCACTCCGACGCGAACGCCGAGGCGAGCGCCGGCCACGGCAACGGCACGCGCGAGGACGACCCGTCGCTGGGCCACACGCCCGAGCCGCCCGGCCAGGCGCCGCCTCAGGCCGGTGCCGGGCAGGGCTCAGGCGGGGCCACGGTGAAGATCTCGGCCGACCCCAGCGGGCAGCTGCGCTTCCAGCAGGCCTCGGCGACGGCGCGGCCGGGGAAGGTGGCGATCGAGTTCGACAACTCCTCGGTCATCCCCCACGACGTGACGATCGAGCGGGCGGGCAAGAAGCTCGGCGGGACGAAGGTCGTGTCCAAGGGGAAGGCCACGGCGTCCCTGGCGCTGCAGCCCGGCAGCTACACGTTCTACTGCTCGGTCGACGCCCACCGCCAGGCCGGCATGCAGGGCACGCTCTCCGTCCAGCCGTAGCTAGACGGTCCAGTCGATGAAGTCCAGGCCGGGGAAGCCCAGGGCCTCGGCGGTGGCTCCGGTCAGGTCCCACTCGCGCCCGGCGATGTAGGGCCCGCGGTCGATCACGGGGACGCGCAGGACGCGCCCGTTGTAGCGGAACGTGACGAGCGCGCCGCACGGGGCGGACTTGTGCGCCACGCCGAGCTGGTGGCGCCCCAGGCGACCGCCGCAGGCCAGCGGCCCGCCGTAGTCGGTGTAGACGGACGCCACGCTGGTGTGCCACCCACCGGCGGGCTCGAACGGCGCCACCGGGCCCACGCCGGGCGGGTTGCTGTACGCGCGGTCGCGCTGGGGCTTGGGCAGGCGGGCCAGCTCGCGCCGGATCTGGGCGTCGCTGGGCGGGCCGCCGCGCGCGCCCCGCGCCGGCGCCGCGGCCGCGCCGCCTCCGCCCACCACCGGCTCCACCACGCGGTAGGAGCCCGACGGGGTCCCGCCGACCTCGCCGGCCACCGGCTCGACCACCGTGGGGTGCGGCTTCAGGCGCGCGTAGTAGTCGTCGCCCACCGTGGCCACCGCCCGGCCGGTCTGCGCCCGCGGCGACAGCGCCACCAGCGCGAAGGCCGCGGCCGCGCCGCCGAGCGCCGCCAGCGCGGCGGCCACCAGGCCGGCCCGGCGCATCAGAGCGGCGCGGGCTCGGCGGCGCCCAGGCGGATCTCCCGGCGCTCCACCGCCAGCTCGAGCCGCGCGGGGTCGCCGCCCAGGGCGGCCCAGCGCTCGGACGCCGTGCCGGCGAACGAGTCCAGCCAGTCGTCGGTGTGCAGCGGGTCGTGGTGGAAGAGCAGGACGCGCTGGGCCTCCACGCGCCGGGCGAAGGTCAGCGAGTCCTCCAGGCGCGAGTGGCCCCACCCGATGTGCTCGGGGTACTCGCGGTCGGAGTACTGGCAGTCGTGGACGAGCAGCGACGCGCGGCAGCCCAGCTCGTACCCCGAGATCCACTCGGGCGCCAGCTCGGAGAGGTCGGCGCCGAGCCCGGGCTCGTGGTCGGGGATGTAGCACAGCGACGTGTCGCCCTCGGTGATCCGGTAGCCCAGCGTCGGGCCGCGGTGGGTGACGGACGCCGCCTCGATGTGCGCCGAGCCGATCTCCCACTCCGTCGTCGGCGCCTCCAGGAAAGACACCTCGCACGGCAGCTCGCGCATCTCCACCGGCGAGAGTGGCGCCGAGATGTAGCGTGCGATGCGGTCCTGCAGCGAGGCCTCGGGCGACCGCGGCCCCCAGACCACGATCTCCGTGCGCGGGCGGAAGGCCGGCGCGAAGAACATGAGCCCCTGGATGTGGTCGAGGTGCAGGTGGGTGAGCAGGAGGTGGATGCGCGGCGCGGCCCCGGCCAGCGCCAGGCCGAGGTTGCGGATGCCGGTCCCCGCGTCCAGCACGATCACCGTTCCGTCCTCCAGCGTCACCTGCAGGCACGAGGTGTTGCCGCCGTAGCGCGTGGTCTCCGGTCCCGGCGAGGGGACCGACCCGCGCGCGCCCCACACCTTGATCCTCACGTGCCGTCGCTCCAGAAGAAGGCGATCGCGCCGCGGAAGCCGCCCTGCGCGCTGACCAGGGGCATCGCGCTCACCTCGACGGCGTGGCGGTCGCCGGTCTGCGCGCTGATCGTCACGTGGTGGTGGGCCGGGCGTCCCTCGCGCAGCGCGATCGTCAGCGGCAGGTCGTCGAAGGGAATGGCCGCGCCCTCCTCGTCGAACGGGCCGAAGCGCTCGCCCCACTCCTGCCAGGGCATCCGGCCCGCCTCCTCGAAGCGCTGACCCAGCATGGCGGCCGCGGCGTCGTTGTAGAAGAGCAGCACGCCGTCGGTGTCCACGAGGACGGATGGGGTGGAGATGCTCGACATGAGGTTGCGGGCGAGGATGAGCTCGAGCGGCTGCCCCATGGACGGCCAACTCTACCCCCGGCCCCCCGTCACCTCCCAACCTCGCCCGCGGGGGCGCGTTGCAACGGGTGGACATGGCCACCGCACGGATCCTCCTGTGCATCGACGACGCCGACCTGCGGCGACTGCACCAGGCCGCTGTGGGAGCCGCGTCCGAACTGGTCCTCGTCGGGGTGTGTCCGGCCGACGACTCCGCCACGCGCGCCGCGGCGGCGCGGCAGCCCGACATGATCGTGGTGGACTCCGCGCGGCCCGGCGTGGAGGGGGCGAAGCTCGTGGCGCGCCTGCGCGGCGCGGCGCCGCGGGCCGGAGTCCTGGCCGTGGCCGCGCCCGCCGACCGGCCGCGCACCGTGATCGCCCGCTCGCTGTCCGCCGACGTCTACGTGGCGCCGGACGAGGCGGCGACCGGTCTGCTGCCCCTGCTGCTCGAGTTCGTGCGCGAGCACCCGGGAGGCGTGATCGCCTCGTAACCTGGGGGCGTGGCGCCCGACCCGCCCACCACCGCCGACCAGGAGCTGCTGGCCGCCGAGAGCCCGAACGTGCGGGCGGCGCTCGACGACGCCGCGCGGGTGGAGCGCATCCGCCACGAGGTCGAGATGGGCTTCTCCGCGCTGGCGGGCCTGGGCCCGGCCGTCGCCGTGTTCGGCTCGGCCCGCGTGCCGCAGGACGACCCGCGCTACGAGCGTGCCCGCGAGGTCGGGCGCAGGCTGGGCGAGGCCGGCTTCGCGGTCGTCACGGGCGGCGGCCCCGGCCTGATGGAGGCGGCGAACCGCGGGGCGCGGGAGGCGGGCGCGCGGTCCGTCGGCCTGAACATCGAGCTGCCCTTCGAGCAGGGCATGAACCCCTACGTCGACCTGCCGCTGACCTTCCACTACTTCTTCGCGCGCAAGATCATGTTCGTGCGCTACGCCGTGGGCTTCGTCGTGCTCCCCGGGGGCTTCGGCACGCTGGACGAGCTGTTCGAGGCGCTCACCCTGATGCAGACGGACAAGGCCGTCGACTTCGCCGTCGTGCTGATGGAGTCCGCGCACTGGCGGGGGATGCTGGATTGGCTGCGCGAGCACGTAGAGGCGGCGGGGATGATCGCGCCCGAGGACCTCGACCTGATGACGCTGTGCGACGACCCGCTGGACGCCGTGCGCGTGCTGTCCGCCGCCGCGGCGGCCCAGGGGATGCCGGCCTAGAGGCCGGCCTGCATGACCTGTTTGGCGATCGGCGCGGCGGTGTCGCCGCCGAACCCGCCGTTGACGACCAGCACCGCCACCGCGACCTTCGGCCGGCCGACGGGCGCGAACGCCACGAACCAGGCGTCGTCGGGCTGACCGCCGCCCAGCTCGGCGGTGCCCGTCTTGCCGGCCACGCGCACGCCGTCGATCCGCGCCGCGTTGCCCGTCGCGCCGGCGCCGTTGACGACCTCCTCCATCAGCTTCGTGACCTGACCGGCCACACGCGGCGTGGTGGCGGCGACGCTGCGCGGGCGCGCCCCCGCGAGCAGCGTGAGCAGCGGCCGGCGCCCGCGGTTGGCGATCGTCGCGCCCACCACCGCCATGTTCAGCGAGGTGGCGAGGACGCGGTCCTGGCCGATCGCCGACGCGCCGGTCTCCACGGAGGTGAGCTGGCGCGGGATCGAGGCGGGCGTCGCGTTGGGCACGCCGGTGCGCTTGTTGAACCCGAAGCGCTCGGCCGTCTGGATGAGGTGCCGGGCCCCGACGTCGGCGCCCAGCGGCGCGAACACCGAGTTGCACGACTTGGCGAAGGACTGCGTCAGGTCGCCGCCGCACGCCTCGCCGTGGGCGTTGGAGATGTAGCGCCCCCCGGCGTTGGCGCCGGTCTGCACGGGGAAGCGGTCGGTCATCTTGACCTTGCCGTACTGGAGGGCGGCGCTGACGGTGATGATCTTCATCGTCGAGCCGGGCGGCTGGGCACCGTCGAGCGCTATCCCGGCCAGCCCCAGCACCTCGCCGGTCACCGGTGCGATCGCGGCGACGCTGCCGAAGCGCCCGGCCAGCGCGTTCTGCGCGGCGCGCGACACGTCGGGGTCGATCGACGAGCGCACCGGCGGCGCGGGGCGCGGTCGCGAGCGCGCCAGGACCGTGCGCCCGGCGAACAGCGTCCCGCCCGGGCGTCCGCGCAGCCGGTCGTCCAGCGCACGCTGGATCCCCGAGACGCCGACGCGCGCGGTCGGGGGGAAGCCCGCGGAGACCAGCTCGGCGCGGCGGTCGGACCCCGCGACGCCGAGTTCGCCAGTGATCCCGGTGGCCGCGCCGACGTCCGTCTGCGAGCCGTCCGAGCGCGCGAGCAGGCGCCCGTCGCGCGCCTGGAGCGCGGCGCGCCGCGGCGCGCGGGTCACGCGGCGCAGCGGCGAGCCCTTGGCCACGCCGGGGAAGGTCATCTCCACGTTCCAGGCCACGCGCGGCGGGTCGCCGCCCACCGGGACCGTCACGTCGCCGCGCACGGTGCCGAACGCGCGCGTGGACACCCGGACCGGCAGGCGCCAGGCGTCGCCGTCCTTCTTCGGCTCGCCGGTGCGCACCCGCGTCGAGGTGGCCACCAGCGCGGCGCGCTGGTAGGCGCGGGCGAAGGAGACGCGGGAGACGCGCCCGCGCGAGGCGGCGTCGAGCTCGCCGTACATCGCCTGGTAGTCCGAGCGCTCCCAGGCGCGCGCGAAGCGCTGCACCGTCCGCTTGGCCTGGCGGTCGGCGTGGCGCCCGGACACCCACACGACGAACAGCGCGCCGCCCAGCGCCAGCGCCAGCCCGGCCAGCAGGAGGCGCGGCGGGACTCGCCGCCGGGGCGGGCGCGACCGCCGCGAGGCGGGCTGGAGGTAGCGCGGCGTCACCGACATGGCGCGGGCAGCATAGGGGCCGTCGTCCTCAGGACCGGCGGATGACCACGCCGAGGGCCATGGCCAGGAAGCCGAGCGCGGCGGCGCCCAGGTAGATGGCGAAGCTCGTCGCGTTGTCCGGACTGAGGATCAGCGCCAGCGCGACCACGATGGCCAGCCAGGTCACGCCGACGAAGACGACCACGAGGCCGACCAGGCGCACGAAGAAGCCGGGCCGGTCGTCGTGCTCCCAGGCGTCGGGCGCCTCCAGCGGCTCGGGGTGGACGTAGGGCTCAGGCTCCGCCTCCGGGTAGGCGACAGGCTCCTCGTAGGCCGGGGCGATCGTCTCGTGGGCGACCGTCTCGGGCGGAGCGGCGTCGGGCGCGGCCGGCTGCGGCGGCGGCCGTGAGACGGCCTCGCGCGGGTGCGCCGCGCCCGCCGCCGTGGCCGGCCGCTGGGTGCTCGGGCCCTGGCGCAGGCGCGCCGCGACGTCCCACGCGTCGGCGGCCATCCCGGCGCTCTCGTCGAAGGGATAGAACTCGAAGCGCTCGCGGTCCGGGTCCTCGTTGTTGCGCCGATCCGCCTCGGCCTGGGCCTCCTCGTGCAGCATGCGCGGACTCTACGGCCCGCACCAGCGGGCGGACGGCTCAAGTCGTTCCGCGCAACGGTCGATCAGGTTTCTGGCATGCCATACGTGCACCACTGCGTGTTCTGCGGCTGGAGCCGGCCCGCCGAGTCGGCCACGCTGCTCGCGCCGGCCTGCGAGGCCTGCGGCTGCACCCTGCGGGCCACCACGCCCGAGGAGCTGCGCCGCGCCGGCGACGACGCCCACGCCGACGACTTCGTCCCCCCGACGCGCAGCCGCGACGTGACAGCGCTGTTCGCCGGCCTGGTGGCCATCCCCATGATGCTGCCCGTGATCGGGATCCAGATCGGCGACCTCGCCTTCCTCGTGCCCTTCGCGCTGACGCTGTTCGCCGCCGGGCGCTGCTGGGCCGCGGCCGGGCGCAATCCACAGCGCCGCGGTCCGTGGCTGACCCTGTGCCTGTGCGCCGGACTGGTCGCGGCGGCCTCCGCGCTGGCCGTCGCCACCGCGGTCGCGGGCTCGGGGTCGCAGGCCGCCTTCTATGTCGGCGCCGCGGGCTCCGCGGCGCTGCTGGTCGCCCTGGCCGGGCTGGCCCGTCATGCCATCGTCGGTGTTCGGATGGAGCGCGTCGTCGACGCGATCCTGCTCGCGCTGCTCGTGGCCGCGGTCGGCACCTGGTTCGTGGCGATGCCGGGCTTCACCCGGTCCAACGCCGTGCTCACGGCCGTCTTCCTGCTCGACCTGCTCGCCCTGATCGTGGCCGTCGTGGCCGCCCTGGCCCACGACGCGCCGCGCTCGCGCCGGGTCGGCTGGGCGCTGGTCACAGCCACCGTTGCCGCGGCCGGCGGCGACGCCCTCGTCGCCCTCGGCCTGGGCGGTCCCGTGACCGCCCTGCTGTGGGGCGCGGCCGGCTTCTTCATCGCGCTGGCCGCGGACGGCGACACGGCGCAGGACGGGGACGAGCGCACGGAGACCGCCACGGTCCGCCGCTGGCTGCTCGGCCGCGTGGTCCTGCCGCTGCTGGCGGTCCTGACCTTTCCCGCGATCACCCTGGGGCTGTGGCTCGGCGGGGTGCTGCGGCCCGCCGCGCTGGCCTTCTTCGGCGCCTTCTTCCTGGTCGAGCTGGTGCTGGTCTTCGGCCGCCAGGCCTGGCTGCTCGTGGACAACCGCCGCGCGGTGACCCGTGAGCGGCGACTGCGCGCCGACGCCATGCGCCGCAACGAGGAGCTCGAGGCGCTCACCGGCCTGGCCACCACGATGACCCAGACGCTGGAGGAGGCGCCGATCATCGAGCAGGCCCTGGGCGTGCTGCACCTGGCCGCGCGGGCGGACGGCTCCGCGCTGCACACCGACGGGGACGACGCCCCGGAGCTGCGCGCGGCGGCGGGCGCCTGGCAGGCCGAGCAGGCCTGGGCGGCCGGCCTGGGCGCGCCGGCCGAGGACCGCGAGGTCGTCCACCGCGGCGGGCGCCAGGTCGTGCGCATCGTGCTGCGCGCCCGCGGTAACCGCATCGGCCACGTCACGCTGGTGCGCGGCGCCGGTGATCCCTTCCAGTCGCGCCCGCTCGCTCTCCTCGCGCTGCTGGTCGACGAGCTCGCCGTCGCGCTGCAGAACGCCCGCGACTACCGCGAGAAGCTCGAGCTGGCCATCCGCGACCCGCTCACCGGCCTCTACAACCGGCGCTTCTTCTTCGAGGCGCTGGACAAGGAGGTCCACCGCACCGAGCGCTACGGCTCGCCGGTGTCGCTCGCCGTCTTCGACGTGGACGGCTTCAAGCTCATCAACGACCGCCACGGCCACGCCACCGGCGACGACGTCCTGCGGACGATCGGCCGCATCGCCGAGGGTCTCGTGCGCCCGACCGACTCCTTCGCGCGCATCGGCGGGGAGGAGTTCGCGCTGCTCATGCCCGAGACGGGACAGCTCGACGGCCTGCTGGTGGCCGAGCGCCTGCGCACTGCCATCGCCCGCCACTCGATCCTGCCGGGACGCCGCGTCACGGTGAGCGGCGGCGTGGCCACCTGCCCGCAGGACGCCACGGCGCGCGAGGAGCTCGAGCGCCGCGCCGACGCCGCGCTGTACTGGGCCAAGGGCCACGGCAAGGACATGTGCGCCGTGGCCAGCGAGGTCGTGGTCGACGACGGGACGACCGAGCGCGAGGGCTCGATCGCCCACCTCTACGCGCTGGTGTCCACGATCGACGACAGCCACCTGCACACGCGCGACCACTCCGAGAACGTCGCGGCCTACGCCGTGGCGCTCGCGCAGGCGCTGGGCCTGGACCGCGAGCGCGTCGTCGCGCTGCGCCGGGCCGCCCTGCTGCACGACATCGGCAAGGTGGCGGTGGGCGAGGGGATCCTCACCAAGCCCGGCAAGCTCACCGACGCCGAGTACGACGAGATCAAGCTGCATCCGGCGGTCGGCGCGACGATGCTCCAGCACGCCGGCTTGTCGCGCGAGGCGGCCTGGGTGCGCCACCACCACGAGCGCCTGGACGGGGCCGGCTATCCGGACCGGCTGGCGGGCGGCGAGATCCCGCTGGAGGCCCGCATCATCTTCGTGGCCGACTCCTTCGAGGCCATGACCTCCGACCGGCCCTACCGGGCGGGGATGGACGTCGCCGACGCGGTCGCCGAGTTGCGCCGCTGCTCGGGGACCCAGTTCGAGCCGCGCCTGGTGGACGCGCTCACGCACCTGGTCGAGGCGGGCGAGCTCACGGTGCTGGCGCTGCGCGAGCCCGGCGCCCAGCTCGGCTGAACCGCGCCGCCGATACAGTCCGGCCATGCTGCGCCGCCTGCTCCTGCCGGCCGCCCTCGCGGCCGTCCTGGCGGCGGGCGGCTGCGGCGGCGGAAGCGGCGACAAGGGCTCCTCGACCACCTCCACCACGGTGGGCGCGGAGCAGGCGCGCGCCTACAAGCTGACCGTCCAGGGCATCCTGCGGTCGGTCGGCACCGCGGGCCGCAGCCTCGTCGTCTCGGTGCGCGCGGCGTCGTCGCTGTCCGACGTCGCCCGGGCGCTGGCGGCGTTCCGCGCCAGCGTGGACCAGGCCGCGGTCCGGCTGGACGCCAGCCGCGCCCCGCCCACGGCGGCCGCCGGGCAGCGTCACCTCTCGCGCACCCTGCGGGAGATCGCGGCGGGGACGGCGCCGACCATCCGCGCCGCGCGCGCCGGCGATCGCCCGGCGTTCCGCCGCGAGTTCCTGGCCTACCAGCGCAAGCTCAACGGCGTCTATCGCGTGCGCCTGCGGGCCGCGGGCGACGAGATCGACCGCGCGCTCGCCCGCCCGTGAGGGCGCGGCGCGCGCTGCCGGCGGCGGTCGCCGGCCTGCTCCTCGCCGCCGGGCCCGCGGACGCGGCCACGGTCTCCACCCCGGAGGCCTGCTACTCCTCGCGCCAGCCGGTGGACTACGTGGGGACGGAGTTCCGGGCCCGCGCGACGTACAAGGTCTACGTGGCCGGGCGCCAGGTGACGACGGGGAAGGTCTCGCCGTTCGGCGACCTGTCCGGGGACTTCCGGGCGCCCGTGCCGGCGCGCGGGCGCCCGGGCGAGCGGACGTTCGTGCTCACCGTGACCGACGGCGTTCGGCGCGCCACGACGCGCTTTCGCTCCACGATCTTCGGCGCGGACTTCCGTCCCGACCAGGGGGACCCCGCGACGCTGCGCGTCCGCTTCTACGCCTTCGACTTCGGCCGCGGGCGGACGGTGTGGCTGCACTACGTCGCCCCGAGCCGCCGCCACCGGATGACCGTGCGCCTGGGCCGCACGAGCGGGCCGTGCGGAACGGTGTCCACGCCCCTGCGCCGGGTGTTCCCGTTCCGGGCCGCCCCCGGCAGCTGGCGCCTGCAGTTCGATTCCAAGCCGGCGTACGACCCGACGCCGCCGCGGCCCTTCGTCCGGCTGGTCGTGCCGATCCTCAGGAACCGCTGAGGGCCTGCTCGCGCGTCGGCGCGATGTCGAACGTCGCGTCGGTGCGCGTCGCCTCGAACAGCCGCAGGACCGTGGGGTTGCTGCACGCCAGCACGAGCCGCGCGTCGCGGCGCACCAGGCGCCGCAGCGCGTTGAGGAGCGTCATCAGGCCGGTGGAGTCGATGAAGGTGACCTCGACAAGGTCGACCACCACCAGCTTCGCCGAGGTGTCGTCGATGATCGGCGACAGCGCCGCGCGCAGCCGGCCGACGGTGGCGACGTCCAGCTCGCCGCGCAGCGCGACGACGCGCGTACCGTCCTCGGGGCGCTCCTCGGATACGTCGAGGTTGGGCGCCAGTGGCTGGTCCCCGTTGGGCACTGCAGTGCCCTGCCTATCGCACGGCGTCGGGCGCTGTCAACCTGTGCCGCCATGTCGCGCGCCGGAGGCTGGCTGAAGCGGTTCTACCGCAAGGCCTACGAGGACAACGTGACCGGCCTCGCGGGCATGGTCGCCTACAACATGCTGCTCGCGATCCTGCCCCTGGCGCTGATCGCGCTGTTCGTCGGCGGGCAGGTCCTCCAGAGCCAGGAGCTCCAGCGCAGCGTCCTCGACGACCTGCGCCGCCTCTTCCCCACCGCGGCCGAGAACACGCTCTCCACCACCCTGCACCGGATCGAGGCCGGGACGGGGCGCATCGGGGTGGCCGCGCTGGTGGCCTCGGTGTGGATCGGCGCGTCCTTCTGGGGCGCGCTGGACACGGCGTTCTGCCGGATCTACCACGTGCGCTGTCGCAGCTGGCTCCAGCAGAAGCGCTTCGCGCTGGCCATGCTGGCGGTGGCCCTGCTGTTCATGGCCGCGACGGTGGCGGTGCCCACCATCCAGAGCATCCTGGTGTCGGGGGCGGGCCGGCTGCCGTTCGGGCTGGCCGACGTCCGCGCCGTCGTGTACGCGATCAGCCTGGGGGCCGGGCTGAGCCTGCTCTTCGTCACGCTCTCGGCCATCTACTGGACCGTGCCCAACGAGCCGGTGCCCTGGGGCGCGGTGTGGCCCGGCGCGCTGGCCGCCACCCTGGCCGTCGGCCTGGTGGACTACGCCTTCCCCGCCTACCTGTCCAACGTGAGCACCATCGCGCGGTTCGGCACGACGCTGGTCTTCGTCCTGATCGTGCTGCTGTGGTTCTACGCGGTGGCGCTGATCATCCTGGGCGGCGCCGTCACGAACGCCCTGCGCTTCGAGCGGATCGCCGGGGGGGACGCCGAACCGTCCTGACTGCGCGGACGGTGGTCCCGTCCGCCCGGCGCCCGACCGCCTCGATGCGGTAGCGCCCGGCGGGCAGGACGCGGCGCAGCCGGACGACGACGCGCCGGGTCCCGCCGAACGAGCGCGGCCTGGACCGGCCCTCGACGCGGCCGCGGCGGCCGCGGACCGTGACGACGACGTTGCGCACCACCCCGCCGGAGGCGGTCACGCGCACCAGCAGCGCGCGCAGGCGCCGCGCCGACAGGCCGGCCACGGGGCCCAGGCGCAGCCCGGCGCGGTGGCGGGCGCGCGCCGCGGCGCTGCCCGGGTAGCCGGGCGGCGCCTTGGCCGGGTCGGCGGTGGGCAGGGAGAGGTTGACCGTGCTCAGGCTGAGGGTGCCGGGCGTGCGGCCGAGGTCGTAGACGCTGCTGGCGCTGAACAGCTGGAGGGTGAGCCGCTGGCCGGGGTGCAACAGCGCGGACACCATCTCCAGCGGGCGGTTGAGCGTGTGGGGCGCACCGTCCAGCGTCACGGGCAGCGGAGTGACCTGATTGCCCAGGACGATGCCGGTCTCCTCGTCGACGATCTGCGCGTACAGCCGCGCGTCGGCGCTCGCCGCGGTGCCGGAGTAGGCGAGCGACAGCCGCGGAGCCCCGACCAGGTGCGTGTCGGCGGCCGGCGGCGGGATGGCCACGTTGACCGCGTTGGCCGCGCGCGTCGACGCGACCGCGCCGCCCTCGCCCGGGCCGGTGGACAGCACGTGGACGCCGTTCCCGGCCGCGGTCAGCGGGGCGCCGGGGGCCAGCGGGAAGTCGGAGGCCGCGTGCCACGCGCCGCGCTGGTCGATCCACTCGAAGCGCGGGCCGGTGGCCGTCGCGCGGTCGCGGCGCAGCCAGCGCTTGAGCCAGGCCAGGACGGCGTCGCGCAGGTGCGCCGGATCGCCGCCCGGCGTCAGGCAGGTGCCGTGCCCGCCGCAGAACCACATGAGCTTCGTGGGGATCCCGTTGCGGCGCAGGGTCGCGTAGTTGACGGCCGCCTCGTCCAGCGTGAACAGCGTGTCCACGGTGCCCTGGGTGAAGAAGGTGGGGATGCGGATCCGGTCGACCAGGCTCCCCGGCCCGCGCGAGGCGAACCAGCGGACGTTCTCGTCGGAGAAGCGCCCCGTGGCGGCGCCCTCCTGGAACGCGGAGTTGATGTGCGGGTCCGTGCGCATGCGCGAGGCGGGCGCCGCGGCGCCCGTCAGCACGCTGCCCCAGCCGGCCTTGACGGTGCGGTCCTTGTACAGGCTGGTGACCAGCGAGTGCCAGGCGATGTCCGGGACGATCGCGTCCAGGCGGTTGTCGATCGCCGCCACGACGAGCTGGATGCCGCCGCCGTAGGACGCGCCGCTCATCCCGGCGCGCGGGTCGCCCGGCGCGTCCAGCGCGACCTCGGGCTGGCGGGCGGCGTAGTCCAGCAGGGCCTGGACGTCGCGGCCCTCCCGGTCGGGGGCGTCGACGGTCACGGTCCCGCCGGAGTCCCCGAAGCCGCGGGGGTCCCACGTGAGGACGTTGTAGCCGGCGGCGCGCAGCGTGCGCACGCCCAGCGCGCCGAACGCTCCCTCCACGTCGCTGCTGGTGCTGTTGTCCTGCGGACGGGTCTGGCTCCAGCCGGGCCCGTAGAGGATGACCGGGGCCTTCTGGCCGGGGCCCAGGTTGTCAGCCGGGAAGAATGAGAGGACGATGGACGTCCCATCGAAGGAGGAGATCGTCTCGTCGCGCTGAGCCGCCTGCGCCGGGGCGCAGGTCGCGAGCAGCGCGACGGCCGCTCCGGCCACGGATATCCAATGAGCGAAACGCATCCCCCGACCCGCAGGCTAGCCGCTGTGGCCGCGGCCTACGCCGCCCTGGTCCTGCTCGCGGTGCCCGCCGTGCTGTGGGGCGCCGACGAGGCGCCCACCGCGACGACGCCCGCGACGACCCCGACCACCGCCACCACTCCGGCTCCCGCGCCCGAGGCGGCTCCCGCTCCCGCGTCCGTCCCGGCCCCGCCGCCGCCATCTGCGCCGACGCCCCCGCCGACCGCCAAGGCCGCCGCGGCCGCACCCGCGCCGGCCGTCGCCGAGGCCGGCCCCGTCGCCGGCGCGGCCGCCTCCGGCGGGGTCTCGATCCAGAACTTCGCCTTCGCTCCCAGCAGCATCACCGTCAACGCCGGCGACACCGTTAGCTGGACCAACCACGACGGCGTGAAGCACAGCTCCACCGCCGACGACGGCTCCTGGGACACCGGCCTGCTGGCCCGCGGCCAGAGCGGCTCTCACACCTTCACCCAGGCCGGGACCTACACCTACCACTGCGTGCCGCACCCGAACATGACCGCGACCGTGGTCGTGCGCGCGGCGTCGGACACGGCCTCGGGCGCGGGAACGTCCGGCAGCGGGTCGGGCACCGGGTCGTCGGGATCGACGTCCTCGGGGACGAGCGCCGGTACCACCTCCTCCACCGGCACGAGCCTTCCCAACACCGGCCTCCAGATCGGGCTGCTCGCCCTGGGCGGGCTGGCGCTCGTGACCGCCGGCGCCCTGCTGCGCCGACGGCTCCCGGACGGCTAGCCCGGCCGTCAGCCCCAGGTGAAGCCGGTGGGCGCGGGCGCCGGCTCCAGCGGGCTGCGCGGGAGGTTGGGCGGCGGCTCGGGCAGGTTGTAGGCGCCCGGCGCGACGTCGTTGGGCGTGTCCGGGTGAAACAGCGAGGCGAGGTACTGGATCTGCCCGCGCCCCGGCCCCAGCTCGCCCTGGCCCCCGCCGTAGATGGCCACGCCCTTCTCGGCGCACCAGTCGTAGACGGCGAACAGGTTCTCCAGCGGCCCGAATCGCGACGGCTTGCTGTTGATCGTCCGCGGCGGGAAGGGCAGCGCCTCGATGTCGGCCACCGAGTGCAGCGGCGCGTCCCAGGTGATGCGGTCGCGGTAGGGCCGCAGCGCCGCGTCGGCCTCGGGCACGGACAGGTCGGGGTCCTCGAGCCAGGCGTCGGGGAAGGCGGCGGCGCAGCGCCCGTACAGCCACGGATCGGTGTCCACCTCGACGACCGTGCCGCGGTAGAAGCCCTTGAGGTCGAGCGTGTCGGTGCAGTCCAGCGCCGCGAGCTCGTCGATGAACTCCGACGTCCAGTTGTTCTCGGGGTCGAGCTTGAAGCGCAGGTCCGGGTCGCTGGCGCGGCGGCGCTGGATCGGATCGAGGCTCGGCGGGTCCCCCAGCCGGGTGGACGAGACGAAGCGCAGCGGCTGGGGATCGCGGCGCAGCACCGCGTGCAGCGGCTCGCCGGCCTGGCGCAGGGCGAGGTCGAGCGCCGCGCTCTCGAACGCCCAGCGGCGGTAGTTGACGAAGGGCTCGCTCGAGGCCGGACGCGGGAACAGGTCGAGCTCGTCCAGCCGCTGGGACAGCGAGCGCAGGGAGTGCGTGCCGGACAGCGGAAGGTTGGGCCCGAACTCGTGCAGGGCGTCGTGGTCCTCGGCGACGTAGGTGACATCCTCGCCGACGCCCTCCTGGCCGCCGCCGCGCAGCGTGATCACGGTGGTCACGCGGGTGAACTGGGGGCCGAGCGCACGCTCGTGGCGCTCCAGCCCGTAGCCCTCGATCTCGATCGGGAGGTCGGCGATGAGGTCGTAGGTGGCCACGGCCGGACCCTACACAGCGAGCTGCGCCACCAGGGCGGAGTGGTCGCTGAGGCCGGACAGGCGCAGGTCGTGGAGGTACTCGGCGGCCACGGGCTCGACCTCCGGCGAGACGAGCACGTGGTCCAGGCGCCACCCGCCGCCGTGCGGCCAGGCCCAGGAGACCTCCTTGCGCCCGTAGCCGTGCACCGCGCGGAAGGCGTCGCGCCACCCATGCGCCTCCAGGCCCTTGACCAGCGCCAGCTCGGCGCGGTCCCAGCGCTCGCCGCGCTCGGGACGCAGCCGGCCCTTGGAGTCGCGGGCGAACGTCATGACGTCGCCCTCGGGCGACTCGCGCCGCGGCGTGTTGAGGTCGCCCGCCAGGATCCGCGCTCCGGCCGCGGCCGCCAGCGCGGCGTGCACGGCCTCGTGCGTGCGGACCTTGGCCAGGCCGGGGGAGGGGGCGATGGGCGAGTGCAGGTTCCACACCTCGGCCCCGCTCGTCTCCACGACCACCAGCCGCTCCGGCCACGGGAGGTCGCTCCCCGCCTCGGGTGGCCCGCCGCTCTCCGGGGAACGCCGCTCCAGCCCGCCCCGGGCGCCCGTCAGGACGCCCAGCCTCCGGCGACCCTCGGGCCGCGGGCCCGCCCCGGTCGTGACCACCTCGTAGCCGGCCCGCTCCAGGTCCTGCGTCCAGCCGGCCGCCGTGGTCGGGGTGACCTCCTGGAGCGCCACCACGTCGGCGTCCACGTCCAGCACCGCCGCCACCTGCTCGGCCCGGCGCTTCACCCGGCCGGCGACGTTCCAGGTCAGCACCCGCATCGGGCTAGTCTCGCGGGATGGCGGAGATGAGGGTCATGGGGATGCACGCGCGCGTCGAGCGCGACGGGACCGAGGACGAGGTCGCGGTCGAGGAGCCGCTGGAGATCCGCGTCGACGGCGCCCCGCTGGCCGTCACCATGCGCACGCCGGGCCACGACGAGGAGCTGGCGGCCGGCTTCCTGCACGGCGAGGGCCTGCTGGCCGGCGCGCCGCGCTTCCATCCCACGCTGGACGCCAACGCGGTCGACGTCGCGGGGCCCCTGGCCCGCGACCCCGGCGCGCGTCGCTTCTACACCACGTCGTCGTGCGGCGTGTGCGGCAAGGGGGCGCTGGAGGAGGTGGCCGTCCACTCCGCGCCGCTCCCCGACGGCCCGCGGGTGCCGCGCGACGTCCTGGCCGCGCTGCCCGACCGCCTGGAGCAGCCCGAGTTCGCCCGCACCGGCGGCCTGCACGCCACGGGCCTGTTCGACGCGAAGGGGACCCTCCTGCAGGTCCGCGAGGACGTGGGCCGCCACAACGCGATGGACAAGGTGGTGGGCCGCGCCCGGCTCGACGACGCCCTGCCGCTGCACGACCGCGTGCTGTGCGTCAGCGGGCGCCTGTCCTTCGAGCTCGTCCAGAAGGCCGCGGTGGCCGGCGCGCCCATCCTCGTCGGGGTGGGGGCGCCGACCTCCCTGGCCGTCTCGCTGGCCGCCGACCGCGGGCTCACCCTGTGCGGGTTCGCCCGCGGGGGACGGCTCAACGTGTACGCGGACGCCGGCCGCGTCGCCTAGGCGACGTTCACCGCGGGTCCTTCACGACCAGCTCCACGTTGCGGTCGCGCGCCGTCCCGCGTGCCACCACGGCGTTGACCTGCGGGTCGTTCAGCGAGAGCCGGCGCGACAGGGCCGCGAGGTCGGTCTCGGTGAACGCCGCCGCGCTGGCGCCCGCCGCGGGCGTCTTGAGCGGACCGGCCTGGTCGAGCACCCGGCTGAACAGCGACAGCGTCCCGTCGCGGTTGTCCATCAGCTCGATCTGGCGGCTCTGCTGCGGCCAGTCGATGTGGGCCGCCGTGTTGAGCTCCCAGAACCCACCGCCGCCGCGGAAGTACGGCGTGATTTTGTTCTTGTGGGTGTGGCCCGTCACGAGCCCCACCACGTTGCGGTAGCGCAGGAACAGGTCGCGCATGGGCTTGGGCCCGACGAGTCCGCGATGGATCGGCGTGCTCGTGCGCGGGTCGGCGTCGCACCCGGGCGGCGGCGAGGAGCCGCTGCACGAGCCGGCCTTCTCGTCGGCGTTGGTGTTGCGCATCGTGGCCAGCGTGTGATGCCCGTAGAGGATCACCAGCTGGCGGGATGCCTTGGCGCGCCGCAGCTGCGTCTCGATCCAGCGGTACTGCGGGTCGTCGACGTTGCCCTCGGGGCCGCCGCCCTCGGCGACCGTGTCCATGGCGATGAAGCGCACGCCGGAGCGCACGAACGAGTAGTAGCTGGCGGTGCCGCCGGAGGCGCGGTTCTGCACCGGGTCGACGAGGCCGTACCCGTGCGCCGTGCCGCCGCCGTGCAGCGCCTTGTACTCCTTCTTGGTAACCAGCTTGCGGTCGGGATCAGGCGGGACGTTCGTCGCGCCGCCCAGCAGCTGGGCCTGGACCGCGGGATCGGTGAACCCGCCCACGACGTCCGAGTAGCTGCGCCCGCGCTGCGTCGCCGGGTCGAACGACTGGCTGGGGAACACCTTCAGGCAGCTGGTGGCCAGGCCGACCAGCAGCGCGTTGGTGGACGCCAGCGTCCCCTGGGTCTCGCCGTCGTGGTTGCCGCGCGCGGTGAACCACGGGACACGCGATCCCTGCGCGGTGAACGGCTTCTGGGCCCGGTCCATCAGGCCCGGGTAGCGCGGGAAGGCGCTGTAGGGACCCGACATGGCCGACGCCTGGTTGGGATCCCAGAACCCGGCGTAGCGGTCCGCGGGGCGCCCCGGCCAGTCGTTGAAGTCCTGCACGCCGGTGTAGCGGCGGGCCGCCACGTCGGCGTTCAGCCGCGCGTTCTCGGCCTGGTCGTTGCTGCACGGGTTGGTCGCGCTGACCGCCTGGCCCGAGAAGGGGTCGATCGTGCCGCCGTTGAGCAGCCCGATGAACCAGCGCGTCTCGTTGAGCTGCTGGTTGTCGGCCAGGTCGCCGGTGGTCAGCACCATGTTCAGGCTCTTGCGCGCGCCGTTGCCCTGGCGCACCGCGCTGACGCGGTTGGCGTTCATGTTGCGGATCGTGTAGTCGAAGGTCACCGGCCCCAGCGCCTCCTGCGGGCGCCACGCCGAGCCCAGGCCCGAGCTGCTGTCGCCCTGCTGCGCCACCGGGTCCACGAACTCCGCGCGCAGCGGCGACATCTCGTCGGCGATCTGCGGGTCGGTGAACTGGCCGAAGAAGACCACCGAGCGCCGGGTGCGCGTGCGGGTGGCCTTGGCCCCCGCGTTGCCGCGACGCACGATGAACGGCTCACCGCGACCGAGCTTGAGATCCTTGAATCCCGACCCGGTGGGCAGGATCGTCTCGGTGAGGGTGGAATGGCCGGCCGGGTCGGCGGTGGCCACGGCGCCGATCCACAGCGCGGGAAGACAGGCCGCGCAGAGAAGCGCAAGGACGATGGGAATACGGCGCACGAAATTCTCCTCCTGGTTGGAGGCGCCTCCCACTACGACCGTAACACGAGGTGCCAACCCGGGATGCGGTGCGGTTAGGCTCGCGCGCCGTGAGGCTCGCCACTTTCCGACCCCCGGGAGACGCCGCCCCGCTGGCCGGCGAGGTCCGCGGCGACGAGGTCGTGGCGTTCACGGACGGCGTGGACGTCGCCGCCCGCCTGGCCTCCGGCGACCGCGCCGCGGCGGACGGCGAGAGCTGGCCGCTGGGCGACGTCGAGCTGCTCGCGCCCGTCCCGCGTCCCGGCGCGATCTACGGCATCGGCCTCAACTACGCCGCCCACGCCGCCGACTCGGGCCAGGATCCGCCCCCCGCGCCCATCGTCTTCCTCAAGGTGACCACCTCGTCCGCGCCGCCGGGCGGCCCGGTCCGCTGCCCCGCCGTGGTGCGCCGCCTGGACTACGAGGGCGAGCTGGTGGTCGTGGTCGGGGCGGACGGTGGGGTCGGCGGCTTCGCGGTGGCCGACGACGTCAGCGCCCGCGACCTCCAGGGCCGCGAGCCGCAGTGGACGCGGGCCAAGGGCGCCGCGACCTTCTGCCCGTGGGGCCCGTGGATCACCACGCCCGACGAGGTCTCAGACCCCGAGGACCTGCGCCTGCGCACGTGGGTCAACGGGGAGCTGCGCCAGGACGCCCGCACCAACGACCTGATCTTCGGCATCGACGCGCTGCTGGGCTTCCTGGCCGAGACGCAGGCGCTGGAGCCGGGGGACCTCGTCCTCACGGGAACGCCGAGCGGCGTCGGCTTCGCCATGGACCCGCCGCGCTTCCTGGCCGGCGGCGACGTGGTGCGCATCGAGATCGAGGGCCTCGGCGCGATCGAGCACGCCGTGGCGCCCGCCTAGGCCGGGCGCCCGCTAGTGGCTGTCGAGCACCTGGTCGATGAGGCCGTACTCCACGGCCTCGTGCGACTTGAAGAACCGGTCGCGCTCCATGTCCTCGTGGACCTGCTCCAGCGGCTGGCCGGTGTGCAGGGCGAAGATCTTGTCGATGCGCCCGCGCATGTCGATGATCTCGTGCGCGTGGATCTCGATGTCGCTGGCCTGGCCCTCGAAGCCCGCGGACGGCTGGTGGATGAGCATCCGGGAGTTGGGAAGCGCGAGGCGCTTGCCCTTGGCGCCGCCGGTGAGCAGCAGCGCGCCCATCGACATGGCGATCCCGAAGCAGATCGTCTGCACGTCGGGCTTGATGAACTGCATCGTGTCGTAGATCGCCAGGCCCGAGTACACGTCGCCGCCGGGCGTGTTGATGTAGACGGAGATGTCCTTCTCCGGGTCGTCGGACTCCAGGTGCAGGAGCTGCGCCACGACGAGGTTGCCGATCTGATCGTCGATCGGCGTCCCGATGAAGATGATGCGCTCGGAGAGCAGCCGCGAGTAGATGTCGTACTCGCGCTCGCCGCGTGAGTCCTGCTGGACGACCGACGGGATGAGGGGCATCGCGCCAGTCTAGATAGGCGCCCCGGGCGACCTCGCTCAGCCCACCCGGCCGCACACCGCGTAGGCCGTGAAGCCGTGCGCCGCGCCGTCCGGATTGAGAACCGCCACGACCCAGCCCGGGCCGGCGCGCCGCGCCGCCGACGGGTACGACGAGTTCAGGACCAGGCGCCCCGAGCCCTCGCGCATCCCGCCGCCCAGCGGCAGGCGACCGCCGCGGCACGACGCCTTGGCGGTCGAGAGACCGCCCGCCCGGGCGGTGGCGCGGACCGTGGAGTAGTCGACCTGCGGGATGGGGCCGGGCGGCCCGGTCCGGCCCCGCGGGCCCTGGGTCCCGCGCAGCTCGCGCCGCGCGGCGGCGCTGAGGTCGCGCGCCTCCAGCCCGCCGTCGCCCACCTGGCGCGAGTCCAGCGTCCCCGCCTGCAGGTCGCGGCCCAGCAGCACCCCGTCGCGGACCTGGCGGCTGGAGGTGACCAGCTCGCCCCCGGCCCACGCGGTCGCCGACAGTCCCAGCACGCCCACCGCCACCAACGCCCACAAGCGCATACCGGCCTCCCTCGTCGTGTGCCCTCCGTATAGCCGCGCGGCGGCGTCGCTAGCCTCGAAGTGGTGAACGCCCTCGAGCTCCGCGGACTGACCAAGCGCTACGACGACGGCCTGCTGGCCCTCGACAGCCTCGACCTGGTCATCCCGGACGGGGAGTTCTTCGGCCTGCTCGGGCCCAACGGCGCCGGGAAGACCACCCTGATCAGCGCGGTGTGCAACCTCATCCGCCTGACCGCCGGCGAGGTCCGCGTGTTCGGCTCCGACCACCGCACGCGCGAGGCGCGGGCCCTCGTCGGGCTGGCCGAGCAGGACGTCAACCTCGACCGCTTCCTCGACGTGGAGGAGACGCTGCTCTACCACGGCGGCTACTACGGGATGGGCCGCGACCGCGCCCGGACCCGCGCCCGGGAGATGATGGACGTCTTCGACCTGCGCGCCAAGGCCGGCGTGCGCGCGCCCAAGCTCAGCGGCGGCATGCGCCGGCGCCTGCTGCTGGCCCGGGCGCTGATGCACGAGCCGCGCCTGGTCATCCTCGACGAGCCGACCGCCGGGGTGGACTTCGAGCTGCGCATGGAGCTGTGGCGCTACATCCGCCGCCTGCACGGCGCGGGCACGACCATCCTGCTCACCACGCACTACCTCGAGGAGGCCGAGTCGCTGTGCGAGGACATCGCGCTGATCCGCGGCGGCCGTCTGATCGCCCGCGACAGCGCCGAGGGCCTGCGCCACACCTACGACGCCGGCTCGCTGGCCGACGTCTACGTCAAGGCGATGGCCGGGGAGCCCGCGTGACCGTGAGCCGCGGGCTGTGGTGGCTGTGTGCACGCGAGGTGCTGCGCGTGACCAAGCTGTGGACCCAGACGATCGCGGCGCCGGTGATCTCCGCGTTCTTGTTCATCGTCGTCTTCGGGCTCTCGCTGGGCGGGCGGATCAGCTCGATCGACGGGGTGGAGTACCAGACGTTCATCGTCCCGGGCCTGATCACGATGGCCATGGTCCAGGCCGCCTACTCCAACAACTCCTCGTCGGTCTTCCAGGCGCGCTTCGACCGCTACCTGCACGACGTGCTGGCCGCGCCCATGCGCAGCTGGGAGGTCAACTTCGGGCTGTCCGTCGGCGGCGCGGTGCGCGCGCTGCTGATCGGGACGGCGCTGGCCCTCCTGGCCCTGCCGGTGGCCGACGTCCCCGTCGAGCACCCGCTGGTCGTGGCCGCCGCGGTGGTCCTGGCGCTGGCGCTGTTCTGCTCGCTCGGCGTGATCGTGGGGATCTACGCCGAGACCTTCGACCACCACACGTTCGTCAACAACATCGTGATCCTGCCGCTCACCTTCCTGGGCGGCGTCTTCTACTCCGTCGACCGCCTGCCCTCGCCCTGGCAGGAGGTCTCCCACGCCAACCCGATCTTCTACCTGGTCAACGCCATGCGCTACGGGTTCCTGGGGACGGCGGACGTCAGCGTCGCGCTCTCCCTGGCGGTGACGGCCGCGCTGGCCGCGGGCGCGGTGGCCTGGAGCTCCCACCTGTTCGCGACGGGCAAGCGGCTCAAGGCCTAGCTAGAGCCCCGGCAGGTGGCGCTGCACGAACCCGGCCGTGGAGCGGCCCTGGTCCGTCCAGCGCGAGCCGGCGATGTGCAGCGCGCTCGTGTCGTAGCGCAGCCCCGCGACGATCATCCAGACGTGACCGGTGCTGGAGAACACGGTCACCCACTTCCCCGGTCCGGCGTCGCCCATCAGCCGCCATCCGTTGGCGATCGGCGAGTTGAGCAGCCCGGCGTGGATGAAGGCGAAGGACAGCGAGCCCGAGCAGTCGTAGCCGCGGTCGAACACGCGCGCGTGGCCGCCGCCCCAGATGTACGGCGTCCGCGCGATGGCGTTGGCGGCGGCGATCATCTGCTTGACCACCTCGGGCGCGCCCGCCGGCGCCGTGGCGGTCCCGTCGGAGTTCAGCCGCGCCCGCGCGCCCGGGACGCCCTCGATCTGCTTGAGCGCGGCGCGCACCTCGGCGTCGGTCGGCGGCTTGTCGACGGGCCCGTTGTGGGCCAGCGCGAGCTCCTCCTCCGGGTCGCGCGGCACCTCCACCTGCACCTGGGTCTCCGACGGCAGCCCGACGTCGGGCTCCACCGCGTGCGGACGCACGCGCAGACCCCGCGTGGGGTCGTCGGGGACCGGCGTGGCGGCGTGCGCGGACGGCCGCTCGTCCGTCGCCTGGCCGCAGCCGGCGAGGGCGACGAGCACCAGGCCCAGTGGCGCGATCCCCTTGCGCACGGGGCCGATGATGGCACTACCCTCGGCCCGTGGTCCCGGTCAACGTGCCCAACGTCCTCACGGTGCTGCGCATCCTGCTGGTGCCGGTGCTGGTCGTCGCGCTGCTCGACCAGACGCCCAACGGGGACCTGCTGGCGGCGGTCGTCTTCGCCGTGGCCTCGCTGACCGACGCGGTCGACGGCTACCTGGCGCGCTCGCGCCAGTGGGTCACGACCTTCGGGAAGCTGATGGACCCGGTGGCCGACAAGCTCCTGGTCATCGGCGCGCTGGTCGCGCTGGTCTCGCTGAACCGCGTCGACGCCTGGGTGGCGATGGTCATCATCGCGCGCGAGTTCGCCGTCACCGCGCTGCGCATGGCGGCCGGGTCCCAGCGGGTCGTCATCCCCGCGAACACCTTCGGCAAGGCCAAGACGATCCTCCAGGTGGGGATGGTCTTCGCCCTGATCGTGACGCCGGACGCGGGCGCGTGGCTCGACGCGCTCGTCTACGTGACCGTGGCCGTGACGGTGGCCTCCGGCGTGGACTACGCGTTCGGGATCCGCCGCCAGGTCAACGCGGCGCGGCGCACCCGGACGACCTAGATCGCCGCGTCCAGCCAGGCCCGCAGCGTGGTGTGGCGCTGCGCGCGCTCGCCGGTCGCGAGCTCGGCCCGCAGCTCGCCCAGCTCGCCGTGGCGCTCGGCCACGACGTTGTGCTGGTGGATCGTCTCCAGGTTCTCCTGGCGCGCCGAGACGAAGGCCGCGTCGGCCAGGTCGGGGTAGCGCTCCAGCACGCCGCCCACCATCTCGCGCACGCAGTCCTCGACGAAGCGGGGACGGCGATGGGCCTTCTCGACCACCGCGGCCTCGTCGGAGCGCTTCATCAGCTCGTAGATCTCGGAGCTCATCGAGTTCTCGACGATGGCCAGGAGATCCAGCGCGTCGATCTCGTCCTCGCAGGCCTCGGTGCAGCCGATGCGCAGCGTGCCCAGGCCGCGCTGGTTGTGGGTGGCCACGGGGACCGCGGCCACGATGCGCTCGATCTCGTCCTCGGTGAAGCCCTCCTCCACCAGGCGGTCGCGGGCCCCGGCCTCCACCAGGCCCTGCGCGCACGGGCACGCGGTCATGCCCTGGGCCTGGACGCCGATGACCCGGCGCGTGCCGCGTTCCGACGCGACGGCGGAGCCCAGCAGCGTGAAGATCTCCTGCGTGCGGATCCCGGACACCGGCGCCGGCTTGTACTCGGGGTAGCGCGCGGCGATCGTGACCTCGGCGCGCCGGGCGCCCTGGCGCTCGCGCACCAGCTCGGCCACGTGCTGGGCCAGCGTCTCGGCCTTGAAGTTCGCCTCGCCGAGGACCACCTCGTTGATCGCTTCGTTGACGACCTCCTCGAAGCGCGACATGTGGGCGCCCTTCTGCTCGGGCCCCAGGTCGACCACGCATTCCAGCTCGGCGTAGAACAGGCTCTCGCTCCCGTTCTGGCGGATGCGGATGACCTTCTCCACGCCGGTGACGCCGACGCTCGACAGCGACACGCCGATCGCGGGGCGCTGCGCCTGGACGTCCGGGGAGGCGACGGGGAAGCGGGCCACGCGGGGAGGGTAGCGGGGCGTGGGAGGCGTCTTGGAGGCGGTGCCCAAGAATCGGAATTCTGTGCTATCACTTCGCCGGTCGGCTGGAAAGCCTCAGGGCTCAGCCATCTCGCGACATCTGTCGCGCCTTCGTACCGGTAGGACCCATAGAGCATCAGGTAAGGCCCGGAGGAGGGCGGACGCAACCGCGGACGCCCGGGTGCTACATAGAAAACGGGGACTTGTGAGTACGAAGCCAGAGGCGCTGCTCGCCGACGAGGCACCGATCGCGGAGGTCGAGGAGTTCCGTTCTCTCATCCAGGAGGGTCAGGAACGAGGTTTCCTGACGTTCGGCCAGATCGAGGCGTGCCTCGAGGAGGTCGAGGTCACGAAGGAGCAGCTAGCCGAGTTGCACGGCTTCTTCGTCGACCAGGGCATCGACGTGATGGGCCCGGACGGCAAGCCCATGGCGCTGGACGCGCCGAAGGGCGACGCCCGCGCCGAGCCGGCGGCGGCGGCGCCGAAGAAGCCTGAGATCGACTTGACGGTTGAGCCTTCGCTGGACTCGCTGCGGCTCTACCTGCGGTCGATCGGACGCGTCGAGCTGCTGACGGCCGGCGAGGAGGTCGCGCTGGCCAAGCGCATCGAGCGCGGCGACATGCTGGCCAAGCAGCAGATGGTCGAGGCCAACCTGCGGCTGGTGGTCTCGATCGCCAAGTCCTACCTGGGCCGCGGCCTGACGTTCCTGGACCTGATCCAGGAGGGCTCGCTGGGCCTGATCCGCGCGGTGGAGAAGTTCGACTACCGCCGGGGCTACAAGTTCTCCACCTACGCGACGTGGTGGATCCGCCAGGCCGTGACGCGGGCGATCGCGGACAAGGGCCGGACGATCCGCATCCCGGTCCACATGGTGGAGAAGCTCAACAAGGTCGTGCACGTCGAGCGCCAGCTGGTGCAGTCGCTGGGGCGCGAGCCGTCTCCCGAGGAGATCGCTCTGGAGCTGGAGTGCACGGCGCGCGAGGTGCGCGACATCCTGCGCATCGCCCAGCAGCCGGTCTCGCTGGAGAAGCCGATCGGCGAGGAGGAGGAGTCCGAGCTCGGCGACTTCGTGGAGGACCAGACGGCCGAGTCGCCGTTCGAGCTGGCGTCGGAGAACCTGCGCCGCGAGAACGTCCGGCGGGCCCTGGCCGCGCTGCCGGCGCGCGAGCGCGAGGTGATCGAGATGCGGTTCGGCCTATCCGGCGGCCGTCCGCGGACGCTGGAGGAGGTGGGCCGCGCGTTCAACGTGACCCGCGAGCGCATCCGCCAGATCGAGAACCACACCCTGAAGAAGCTGGAAGCGCTTCCCGAGGCGCAGCGACTGCGCGACGCGTCCTGAGCGACTACACGATCACCCAGGTGTCCGAGGCCGACGACGTCCTCGGCGACTACCCCGGCGAGATGCGCTTCCTGGCCGGCGAGCTCGGGACCGAGCAGGTCGCGTTCACGTACCGCCTGATGCCGGCGGGGACGGGGAGCAAGGGCAGCTACGGCCACCGGCACAAGACCCAGGAGGAGATCTACTTCGTCATCGACGGGACCCTCCAGTTCAAGCTCGACGACGACGTGATCGACGTCGGCCCCCTGACCGCGGTGCGCATCGCGCCGCCCACGGTCCGCGGAGTCTGGAACGAAGGCCCCGAGGACGTCCGCCTCGTCATCTGCTCCACGAAGGTCGACGATCTGCGCTCCGAGGGCGAGATCGTCGACGACTTCTGGCCCGCCGACTGACGCCGCGGAGCTCTAGAATCACGACCCCTCGGGGGGATGTCCGAGTGGTTAAAGGAGACGGGCTGTAAACCCGTTGGCTCTGCCTACGCAGGTTCGAATCCTGCTCCCCCCACTCAGTCGCGTGGCTTGGCCTCGGGGTAGCGGGGGAGGCCGTCTTGAGGGATGGGTTCCCAGGGCGCGGCGTAGTCGGTGAAGGCGCGCCAGGCGGGGCGGACGCCGGGGTCGGTGTCGAAGGCGGCCAGGCGGATGCTCATCCGCGACCCGTCGGCGTTGCGGCTGAACAGGTGCGCGCCGCACTCGCGGCAGAAGCACTTCTCGAAGGCGGTGTCGGGTGGCCGCCAGCCTCCGACCAGGTCCTCGCCGGCCAGCAGGCGAAACGTGGCGCCGTCGATGCGCGCCTGGGCCGACGCGCCGCCGCCCGTGCGGCGCTGGCAGCGCGTGCAGTGGCAGTAGCCGGCGTCGGTGGGAGGCTGGCTGAGCGCGAAGCGCACGGCTCCGCACAGACAGCTCCCGGTGAGCGCGGACACGGCCCCATCCTAGGGCGCTACCCTCCGCGCAGCCCGCCCAGATAGCTCAGTTGGTAGAGCACCTCCATGGTAAGGAGGGGGTCGGGGGTTCGAGTCCCCCTCTGGGCTTCACGCGACGGCTTCGGCCGCCCGGCGCCCCGGCCGCGCCGAGGCGGCGACGAGAGCCCCCCCGACCGCGGCGGCGCCCGCCGCCACCCAGAAGGCGCCCGGGTATCCGGAGCTCGCGGCGACCGCGCCGGCGACCAGTCCCCCGACGCCCATCCCGATGTCGAAGAAGGCGGTGAACGTGCCCAGCGCCGCGCCGCGCCGCGCGTCCCCGGCCCGGTTGACCACCAGCAGCGCGAGGGACGGGAACAGCACCGAGAACCCGGCCCCCATGACGAGCGCGCCCACCAGCGCGGCCGGCAGCCCGTGGGCGAGCGCGATGACGGCCAGCCCGATCGCCTCGCAGCCCGCCGCGCCCACGGCGGTTCGCCGCGCACCGACCACGTCCGGCAGGCGCCCGGCGAAGATCCGCGTCCCCACGACCGCCGCCGCGAAGGCGGTGAAGACGGCGGCGCCGTGGCCGATGCCCCGGGCGTCGAGGTGCAGCACGATGAAGCCGGCGAACGCGGCCTGTCCCATCGCGGCCAGCGAGAGCGAGATGCCGGGGCGCACGGCCTCGCGCGCCACCAGCGCGCCGCGCAGCTCCGGGTCGGGCCGGCGGGGCGAGTCCGGGAGCGCCCGGGCCACCGCCGCTCCGGCGAGCGGGGCCGCCGCCGCGAAGGCCCAGACGGCGTCGTAGCCCAGGCCGTCCAGGAGCAGCTGTCCGATGATCGGGCCCGCGGTCAGCGCGCCCCAGATCGACAGCCCGAACAGCCCGATCGCCCGCCCGCGCGAGGTCTCGGGGGCGAGGTCGACCGTCCAGGCCGCGCCCGCGGTGAACACCAGGCCCTCGCCCGCGCCCAGGACGAGCCGCGCGACCACGATCCCCGGCACGCCGAACGGCAGGAAGTACAGGCCGCCCGCCAGCGCCACGAGCAGCGCGCCCGTCACCACCACGCCGCGGCGCCCGCGCGCGTCCGCCAGGCGCCCGCCGAGCGGACGGGCCGCCACCGCCGTGAAGGCGAACGCCCCGGTGACCAGGCCGACCGCGAGGTCGGTAGAGCCCACCGGCCCCCGGACGTAGCGCGGCAGCACCGGCAGCACGCAGCCCAGGCCGAGGAAGACGAGCAGGCACGCCACGAACACCCCCGCGAATGCGGTGGCGGCTGGGCGGGCCGCCGCCGCGGCGACGGCGCGGTCCCGGATGGTGTCGCTGCGGGCCTCCATGCGGCGACGACCGAGGGTAACCGAGCCCCGCCCGCGCGCTAGACTCCAGCGCTGCGCCCCGGGTGGGCTTTTTTTCTGCCCGCGGCGGACCCATCCATCTGACCCCGGGGAACACGTATGGCCCGTGGAGACGTGCGCATCGCCATCACCCTCGCCTGTGAGGAGTGCCGGCGCCGCAACTACCAAACCAACAAGTCCAAGCGCAACGATCCTGAGCGCATCGAGCTGCGCAAGTTCTGCCGCTGGTGCCGCCGGCACACGCCGCACAAGGAGACGCGCTGATCCGCGATGGCGCGCGACCGCAAGCGAGCCAAGCAGCGGCAGCGCCGGCGCGCGCAGCAACAGCCGCCGGGCGTGGCGCCCGTGCGCGACGAGACCGTCCATGACGATCACGAGGACGCCCCCAACGCCGCGCCCGATCCCCTCGCGCACGCCTCGGCCGACGTCGACATCGCCGAGCTGGCGGAGGCGGCGATCCCCGAGCCCGGGCAGGAGAACGGGCCGCTGGAGCCGGACGAGTACCCCCAGCCCGACGAGGTCGCCGATGTCCCCGTCAAGGGGTCGCGCAGCGCCAAGCCGGGCGCCGACCTGCCGCGCGAGGGCAACCGCTTCGTCAACTTCCTGCGCGCGTGCGTGGCGGAGCTGCGCCGGGTCCAGTGGCCCGACCGCCGGCACGTCGGACAGGCCACGGGCGTCGTCCTGGGGTTCGTCGTGATCGCCGGCGGCTACCTCGGCCTGCTGGACGCGGTCTTCTCGCGCGTCGTCAACTTCATCCTGTAGAGCCTTCGAAAGACTGAGAGAGCATGTTCCGCTGGTACGTCGTCAACACCTATTCCGGTCACGAGAACAAGGTCAAGCACAACCTCGAGCACCGCGTGGTCTCGCTGGGACAGCAGCGCGCGGTGCGCCAGGTCGTCGTCCCCACCGAGCAGGTCTCGGAGATGAAGGACAACCAGAAGGTGACCGTCGAGAAGCGCACGATGCCCGGCTACGTGCTGGTCAACATGGACCTCAACGAGGACTCCTGGTCGCTGGTCAAGGGCACGCCCGGCGTGACGGGCTTCGTCGGCGCGTCCAACGAGCCGGTGCCGCTGACCCAGGTGGAGGTGGACCGTCTGCTGCACAAGGAGGTCGCCACCGCCCCGCGCACGCGCGCGCAGTTCAACATCGGCGAGTCCGTCAAGGTGGTCTCGGGCCCGCTGTCGGACTTCTCCGGCGAGATCTCCGAGATCAACGACGACGCCGGCAAGCTCAAGGTGCTGGTATCCATCTTCGGCCGCGAGACCCCGGTCGAGGTCGGCTTCGACCAGGTGAAGAAGATCTAGGAGGCTGTGCCTTGGCCAAGAAGGTCCTAACCACGATCAAGCTGCAGGCCGTCGGCGGACAGGCCTCGCCCGCCCCTCCCGTCGGCCCCGCCTTGGGCCAGCACGGCATCAACATCATGGAGTTCTGCAAGGCGTTCAACGCGCAGACGCAGAACGACATGGGCACGGTCATCCCGGTCGAGATCACGGTCTTCGAGGACCGCTCGTTCACCTTCGTCACCAAGTCGCCGCCCGCCGCGGTCCTGATCAAGCAGGCCATCGGGCTGGACAAGGGCTCGGGCGAGCCCAACCGCGACAAGGTGGGGAAGATCAGCCGCGCCCAGCTGGAGTCGATCGCCGAGCGCAAGAAGGACGACCTCAACGCCAACGACCTCGACGCCGCGGTGAAGATCGTGGCCGGGACCGCCCGCTCGATGGGCGTGGACGTGTCCGGATGAGCCGCCACGGCAAGCACTACCTCGACTCGATCGCCAAGATCGATCGCGACCGCGAGTACGAGCCGTCGGATGCCGTCGCCCTGCTCAAGGAGACCTCCGGCGAGCGCAAGTTCGACGAGTCGATCGAGCTGCACATCCGCACCGGCCTGAACGTCCGTCACGCCGACGAGCAGCTGCGCGGGACGATCGCCCTGCCCCACGGGCTGGGCAAGGACGTGACCATCGCCGTCTTCGCCAAGGGCGACGCGGCCCGTGAGGCCGAGGAGGCGGGCGCCGACCACGTGGGCGCCGACGACCTGGCCAAGCGCGTCGAGGAGGGCTGGACCGACTTCGACGTGGCCATCGCCACCCCGGACATGATGCCCGTGGTCGGCCGCCTGGGCCGGGTCCTCGGGCCGCAGGGCAAGATGCCCAACCCCAAGGTGGGAACGGTCACGCCGGACGTCCGCCGCGCGGTGGAGGAGGCCAAGGCCGGCAAGGTCGAGTACCGCACGGACCGCACCGCGATCGTCCACATGGTCATTGGCAAGGCGTCGTTCGACGAGCGCCGCCTGCTGGAGAACTACGCCGCGGTGATCGAGGAGCTCATGCGGGCCAAGCCCCCCGCCGCCAAGGGCCGCTACCTGCGCAACATCACGCTGACGACGACGATGGGGCCCGGCATCAAGGTGGACCCGGCGCACACGCGCGACATCGCCGGCGAGGAGGCCGCGGCCGCCACCGCGTAGACTGAGAGCAAGCACTGCCCGAGACCCCCGGCCGCTTCGGCGTAAGACCTGGGTAGGCGGAGCCGATCGACTGCCATGTCGTCGCGCCCGCCCGTGGAGACGACATGAACAAGGAAGAGAAGGCCGCAGTCGTAGATCAGATCGCCGACGAGCTCAAGGGCTCGGAGGCCATCTTCGCCGTGGACTACCGCGGCATCTCGGTGCCCCAGGCCGCCGAGCTGCGCGGCCGCCTGCGCGAGGCCGACGCGTCGTTCCGGATCGTCAAGAACCGTCTGACGCTGCGCGCCGCCGAGCAGGCGGGGACGCAGGGGCTCGACGATCTGCTGGAGGGCCCGACCGCGCTGACCTTCGTCCGCGGCGACGCCGCCGTGGCGGCGAAGGCGCTCAACGACTTCGGCCGCGCCACGGACATCCTCGAATTCAAGGGCGGCCTCCTCGGCGAGCAGGTCCTGACCATCGACGAGATCAAGTCGATCGCCCGTCTCCCGGCCCGCGACATCCTGCACGGCCAGCTCGTCGGCATGATCGCCGCCCCGATCACCGGCGTGGTCCGCGGCCTCAACGCCCTGCTCACCGGCATCGCGATCCAGCTTCAGGCCATCCACGACCAGGGCCTCGTCACCGGCGAAGCCCCGGCCGAGGCACCCCCGGCCGAGGCGCCGGAGGAATCCACGCCGGCCGAGGAGGCACCCGGTCCGGCCGACTCCCCGCCCGCGGAGGAGACGGCTCCAGCGCAGGACACGCCGGCGGGCACCGACGGCGAAGCCGGTGGTCACGAGACCGTCACCGAGTCCGCGGCCGCCGACTCTCCGGCCGGCGATGACGATCCCGTCACCGAGGGCGACTCCGCCAGCTCGGCGGCCGGGCCCGAGGGCGAGCACACCGACGAGCCCGCGGAGGGCCCGCCGGAAGAAACTGCAAATGAAACGGAAGAGGCGTAGGAGGAACACATGGCAACCAAGACGAGCACAGAGGACTGGATCGAGGAGCTCAAGGGCATCTCGGTCCTGGAGCTGGCCGAGCGCATCAAGGCGCTCGAGGAGGAGTTCGGGGTGTCGGCCACGGCCGTCGCGGCCGCGGCTCCCGCGGCCGGCGGCGGCGGCGACGGTGACGGCGCGGCGGAGGAGCAGTCCGCCTTCGACGTCATCATCACGAGCGCCGGCGACAAGAAGATCCAGGCCATCAAGGTCGTCCGCGCGGCGACCGGCCTCGGTCTCAAGGAGGCCAAGGCCCTCGTCGACGAGGCCCCCAAGCCGGTCAAGGAGGGCGTCGAGCGCGAGGAGGCCGACACGCTCAAGGCCGACCTCGAAGAGGCCGGCGCCTCCGTCGAGGTCAAGTAGATGAGCTCCGGCGACCCGGTCGCCCTGGAGGGCCGGGTCGCCCTAGTCACGGGCGCGAGCCGGGGGATCGGCGCGGCCGTCGCCCGGTCTCTCCATGCGGCCGGCGTGAAGCTCGGGCTGGCTTCGCGCGGCGGCGACGACCTCGGTCTCGAAGGCGTCGTGGCGCGGGAGTGCGATGTGCGCGACCGCGGGCAGGTGGACGCCGCGGTGCGGGCGACGGTCGAGGCCCACGGAGCCCTGGACATCCTCGTCGCCAACGCCGGCATGGGCGCCTACGGCCCCTTCGCCGAGCTCGACCCCGACACCGCCGACGACATCGTCGCGGTGAACCTGGTGGGGACGATGAACGCCGCCCGGGCGGCGATCCCCCACCTGACCGAGCAGGGGGGAGACCTCGTCACCGTCGCCTCGGTGGCGGGCCTGCGCGGCCTGCCGGGCGAGGCCGCCTACTGCGCCTCGAAGTTCGGCCAGGTCGGGTTCACGCGCGCGCTGGACCAAGAGCTGCGCGAGCAGGGGGTGCGCTGCACGGCGATCTGCCCCGGCGGCGTGGCCACCGACTTCGCCATGGGCGCCGGGCGCACGCCGGACATGCCGGAGCTCCAGACGATGATGTCGCCACAGGACGTGGCCGACGTCGTGGTCTTCGCCCTCACCCGGCCTCGAGGGCTTCGCATCATGGACGTCGCGATGCGGCCCATGAGCGAGCCCTCGGCCGGCTGACGCAGCGCACCTCTAGAGAGACAGGCGCGGCGACTGGCAGCGAGCGTCGTGGCACGCCGCCGGCGCCCCCTGGGGACCGCGGTGGAAGTGCACGTCGCGCTCGTCCGTCTCCGGGCCGTGGCGCAGCACGTGCAGGAACTGCTTGAGCGTCGCGGGCATCGCGAAGCCTCCTGATCGTGGTGTTCTCGGGTCGCGATGTTCTGTGCCCGACCACCGGCGCGCGCTGCTCCTTCTGACCGCGTCGCGCAGATGATCGCCGGAGTCCCGGGGCACTTCGACCGGGTTTCGGTCGCCCGCGGAGTCCGGACACCGCGTTCCCTTCAGACTACCCACCGATAGTGACGGGTTACGCCCATAACGCGCGCGCATGAGAGTGACCTTGGTCACAGCCCTCCTGGCGGCCGTTTCGCCCAACGCCGAGACGGGCGACGCCGGCCCCCGGGCGCACGTGGCCCGCTCCAGGGTCCCGGCCGGCGGGCACCCCGCGAACGTGGTCCCGTTCACGCCCCCGCGAGGTCTCAGGCGGCCCAGCCGCCGCGACGGCCTGCCCCGCTGGTTCGCCGACGGCGGCTTCTGCTCCACCGGCTGCCGCCCGGCCGCCCGCACCGGCTGGCCGCTGCGCCCGTTCCACCGCCAGCACGCGCTGCGGGCCGGCATCAACGAGCTGCGCACCGGCTCCATGCACAGCGGCATCGACATCCAGGCCCGCGACGGGGAGGCGGTCTATGCCATGCAGAGCGGGACCGCCACCGTGACCGAGCAGGGCTTCGACACCAACGTCCAGGTCGGGCGCTTCGTCTACTTCCACGTCAACCCCTGGGTCGCCACCGGCCAGTACGTCCTCGCCTACTCCACCGTCGTCGGGACGGTCCGCTCTCCGGCCGGCCACGTCCACGTCACCGACCAGGTCGGCCGCACCGAGCTCAACCCGCTGCGCCCCGGCGGCCGGGTCGTGGGGCCCTGGCGCGACACCGCGCGCCCGGTGATCGGGCTGCCGCACATCCGCCGCGACCGCCGCGTGACGGTGGAGGTCTACGACCCGCAGTCCTACGTGGTCCGCACGACCTACGCCACCCCCGTACTCGCCCCGGCCGCCATCGCCTGGCGGCTGCGCACACGCAGGGGCCGGCGCATCGGCCCCCTGCACTGGGCCCTGCGCGGCACGCGCGTCTATCCCTTCTCGGTCCGGCACCGCGTGTACGCACCGGGCGCTCGCGGCGGGGGCTACCTGTGCTTCGCGTTCCACCCCCGCTGCACCCCCACCTGGCGCTACTGGCTGGCCGGGGGGCTGGCGCCGAGGATCCCCCGGATCGCGCCCGGGCGCTACGTCCTGACGATCTACGCGTGGGACTGGGCCGGGAACGCCAGCGCCCTCGACGTCGCGTTCGCGAAGGGCGGCAGACCGGTCGGGCGCAAGGTCCCGGACGCCCCCGCGTCGTCCTAGCCAGACGCCCGTTTCGCCGCTACACTGCCCCGCGATCGGCCTATAGCCGCAGCCGCCCAACCACGACGGACCGCGCCACATACGCGGGGCGTCCGGGCGGGGTCCGTGAGAGCCGGTCGCCCATCAGGGGGCGTCAGCCTGCTGTGCTATCTTGGCTGGCCGCACTTCTGTGCCCTCGCTTCGCCCCCTTGCCGTCCGATCTTGAGGAGTTGCCCACGTGGCTGCCGTTGACGCTCCCCGGGTGCGCCGTTCCTTCGCGCGCCTGGACCGTGTTCTCGAAGTTCCCCATCTCATCGACATCCAGCGGAAGTCGTTCGAGGCCCTGACCGACCCCCAGACCGGTGGCCTGCGCGAGACCATCGATGACATCTCGCCCATCGAGGACTACACGGGCAACCTCGCCGTGTCGTTCGGCGAGTTCAAGTTCGACGACCCCGTCGCCAACATCGAAGAGTGTCGCGAGAAGGATCTGACCTACGCGCGCCCGCTCACCGTCACGGTCGCCTTCATCAACCGCGAGACGGGCGAGATCCGCGAGCAGCAGGTCTTCATGGGCGACTTCCCGTGGATGACCGACTGGGGCACGTTCATCATCAACGGCACCGAGCGCGTGGTCGTCACGCAGCTCGTGCGGTCCCCGGGCGCCTACGTCATGGAGCCCAAGGACTCCGAGAAGCAGGTCTTCATCGCCAACCTCATGCCCGCGCGCGGGTCCTGGCTGGAGCTGGAGATCGACAAGAAGGGCAAGGTCTTCGTTCGGATCGACCGCAAGCGCAAGCTCCCGGTCACCGTCCTGCTGCGGGCGATGGGCTACGAGTCCGACGAGGAGATCCTCAAGCTCCTCGACGACTCCCTCTACGTCCGCAACACGATCGCCGCCGACGCCGAGGGCACCAAGTCCGAGGAGGGCGCGCTGATCGAGCTGTTCAAGAAGCAGCGCCCGGGCGAGCCGCCCAGCGTCGACAACGCGCGCGCACTGCTCAACCAGCTCTTCTTCGACCCCAAGAGATACGACTTGACTCGGGTCGGCCGCTACAAGCTCAACAAGCGCCTGGGCCTCGACGTCGACCTCGACACGCGTGTCCTGACCAAGGACGACATCATCGAGCTCATCCGCGAGCTGATCTCGCTCCCCAAGGCCATCGGCATGCCCGAGCACCCGGAGGAGGAGATCAAGGACTTCGCGGCCGAGGCGCTGGCCATGCCGCGCGAGCCCATCGAGGACCGCCTCGACGAGTACGAGGACTTCGGCAACCGCCGCCTGCGCACCGTCGGCGAGCTCATTCAGGAGGCGTTCCGCGTCGGCCTGTACCGGATGGAGCGCGTCGTGCGCGAGCGCCTGACCACCGAGGACGCCGACACGATCACGCCGCAGACGATCGTGAACATCCGTCCCGTCGTGGCGGCGCAGAAGGAGTTCTTCGGCTCCTCCCAGCTCTCCCAGTTCATGGACCAGACGAATTCGCTCGCGGGGCTTACGCACCGCCGCCGCCTGAGCGCGCTCGGCGCGGGTGGCCTCACCCGCGAGCGCGCGCCCATCGAGGTCCGCGACGTGCACCCGACCCACTACGGGCGCATGTGCCCGATCGAGACGCCGGAGGGCCCGAACATCGGCCTGATCGGCTCGCTGTCCTCCTACGCCACGGTGTCGGAGTTCGGCTTCGTCGAGACCCCCTACCGGGTGGTCAAGGACGGCACCGTCACCGACAAGATCGTCCGCCTCGACGCCACCGAGGAGGAGAGCAAGGTCATCGCCCAGGCCAACACGCCCCTGGACGAGAAGACCGGCAAGCTCAAGGGCACCGACATCCTCTGCCGCACCCAGGCCGGCCAGTACGTGACGGTCAAGCCCAAGGACGTCGACCTCATGGACGTCAGCCCCGACCAGATCTGGTCGGTGGCGACGGCGATGATCCCGTTCCTCGAGCACGACGACGCCAACCGGGCCCTGATGGGCTCGAACATGCAGCGCCAGGCCGTGCCGCTCCTGAAGACCGAGGCCCCGCTGGTGGGCACCGGGATGGAGCGCCGCGCCGCGCTGGACACCGGCGACGTCGTCCTGGCCCGCAACCCCGGCACGGTGGCCCATGTCGACGCCGAGTCGATCGTCGTGGAGACGGCGAAGGGCAACGACAGCTACGAGGTCCAGAAGTTCATGCGCTCCAACCAGGGGACGCTCATCCACCAGAAGCCGCGCATCTCCACCGGGCAGAAGGTCAAGACCGGCGAGGTGCTGGCCGACGGCGCGTCCACGAGCGAGGGCGAGATGGCGCTGGGCAAGAACCTGCTCGTCGCCTTCATGTCCTGGGAGGGCTACAACTTCGAGGACGCGATCATCCTCAGCCGCCGTCTGGTCAAGGACGACGAGCTCACCTCGATCCACATCGAGGAGTACGAGATCGACGCCCGCACCACCAAGCTGGGCGACGAGGAGATCACCCGCGACATCCCGAACCGCTCGGAGGAGTCGCTGCGCAACCTCG
>JAWVFQ010000020.1:0-134998 GCA_033856025.1 Solirubrobacteraceae bacterium
GCAGCGCCGGGTCGAGGATGTCCGGCCGGTTCGTGGCGGCGATGAGGATGATGTTGTCCTTCATCTCGAAGCCGTCCATCTCGACGAGCAGCTGGTTGAGCGTCTGCTCGCGCTCGTCGTGGCCGCCGCCCAGGCCGGCGCCGCGATGGCGCCCGACGGCGTCGATCTCGTCCATGAAGATGATGCAGGGGCTGTTCTGCTTGGCCTGCTCGAACAGGTCGCGCACGCGCGAGGCGCCCACGCCGACGAACATCTCGACGAAGTCAGAGCCGGAGATGGAGAAGAAGGGCACGCCCGCCTCGCCCGCCACGGCGCGCGCGAGCAGGGTCTTGCCGGTGCCCGGCGGGCCGTAGAGCAGCACGCCCTTGGGTATGCGGGCCCCCAGCGCCTGGAACTTCTTCGGGTTTTCCAGGAACTCCTTGATCTCGTGGAGCTCCTCCACCGCCTCGTCGACCCCCGCGACGTCGCGGAAGGTGATCTTGGGCGAGTCGACCGACAGCCGCTTGGCCCGCGACTTGCCGAAGGACATGACCTTCGAGCCGCCGCCTTGGACCTGGTTCATGAGGAATATCCAGAACCCGATGAAGATCAGGAACGGCAACACGTACGTGAGCAGGGACAGCCATCCCGACGACTTGCGCCCCTCCACGTCGAACTTGACGTCCTTGCCCTGCAGTCGGTTGATGAGCTCGTTGCCGTAGTCCGGGTCGTAGCCGACCTCGTACTTCTGGCCGCTGTTGAGCGTGACGTGGACGGTGTTGTCCTTCGTCTTCAGGACCGCACTCTTGACCTGGTTGTCGTCGACCTGGGTCAGGAACTGCGAGAAGCTCGTCTTGGGCTTGTCCTGGCCCGGGCTGATCAGCTTCTGGGCGAAGAACGCCAGCACCACGACGATGAGGATCGGGAAGGCGGCGCTCTTGAAAAACCTGCTCATAAGCGGGAGTCAGCGTAGCAGGGGGCATTTGGAGCCCCCGGGGGCGTTACCGGGATTGCAACGCGGCCACGTAGGGAAGGTTGCGGTGCTTCTCCGCGTGGTCCAGTCCGTACCCGATGGCGAAGCGGTTGGGGATCTCGAACCCCACGTAGCGGATCGGCAGCTCGACCTTGCGGCGCTCCGGCTTGACCAGCAGCGCGCACACCTCGACCGAGGCGGGGTCGCGGGCGCCGAGGCTGCGCAGCAGGTACTGGAGGGTGAGCCCGGAGTCCACGATGTCCTCCACGATCAGCACGTCGCGGCCCTCGATCGT
Organism: Solirubrobacteraceae bacterium; assembly: GCA_033856025.1. GTDB lineage: Bacteria > Actinomycetota > Thermoleophilia > Solirubrobacterales > Solirubrobacteraceae > AC-38. The sequence goes on from JAWVFQ010000020.1 coordinate 1,248, forward strand.
CGCGTCGAGGTCCTTGAGGATCCGCACGACGCCGCTGGAGTCGGTCGACGAGCCGTAGGACGCGACCGCCATGAAGTCGACCTCGCAGGGGATCTGGATGCGGCGCATGAGGTCGGACAGGAAGAACACCGCCCCCTTCAGCACGCCCACGAGCAGGGGATTGCGGTCGGCGTAGTCGGCCGAGATCTCCTCGCCGAGCTGGCGCACGCGGTGCTCCAGGGCGTCCTTCTGGACGAGGACCTCGCCGATCTCCGGGTCGCGCACGGGCGCGCAGGCTATTCGAACGCGGCGCGCTAGCCGGGGATGGGCTGGTGCGGGCGCTTGCGCGAGACGTAGTCCCAGAAGGCGCGCTCGTCCGACGGCCTCCAGACGTGGGGCCCGCCCTCCCCGTCCCCGTCCCCGTCGCGGTCGTGGTCGTCGGGGTCAGAGCCGCCCCCGCCCCCGCCCCCGTCTTCTCCGTCCTCCCCGCCCAGCCCGCGGCCCAGCCACGCCACCACGGACAGGGTCTCGACCCCCACGCCGACCAGCCCGGCGCTCAGGACGGCCTCGCCGGCCAGCAGCGCCGCGCAACCCGCGCCGTAGAACCCCGCCCCGACGGCGGCCAGCCGCCGCCACACCTTGGGACGCGGGCGGTGGCGCGGGGGGCGCCCCCAGAAGGCCAGCGCCATCGTCCCCACGAGCAGTGCGGCGAAGACGCAGCGGAGCCAGAGCGGGACGTGCGACATCGAGCGGGTTGACCGTAGCGCGACCGGCCCCACCTGCCAAGGGCCGCGTCAGTGGGAGACGTGGCCGGTCCAGGCCCGGCCGTCCCACCAGCGCACCCGCCCCTGGCCCCAGGGATCCGGGTACCAGGCGGCGACGGGCGCGGCGGGGAGGGCGGGCGTGGCCGGCGGCGCCGCGTTGGCCAGGCGGGTGGCGTAGTCGGCTCGCCAGCGCATGGCCTCCTCCATCTGCCCGCGCAGACGCTGGACGTGGGGGCCCAGGTTGCGGCTCAGTGCCTCCAGCGCCTGGGTGAAGGTCGCCTCGTCGGTGACGGGATCCGAGGTGCCGAGAGGCAGTCCCCGTGCCGCGCGGCGCCGGTGGAAGGCCAGCTCGGTGGCCGCGAGCTGGAAGGCGCGCGCGGCGCGCCGCGCCGCCCGGGAGTCGCGCCGCGCGGCCTTGACCAGGCGACGGCGGTTGCGCAGCGAGGACAGCAGCTCCACGTCGCCGGCCGTGAGCGTCCCCGCCGCGACCTCGGGGCGCAGGTACTCGCTCACGACGCGGCCCTCGCGCCGCATCGACACCAGCGCCACGCAGATCAGCCCGAAGAAGAGCGGGACCATGATGAGGAAGTACACGCCGACGAAGGCGATCCCGCCGCCCACGGTGGCCGACGTGTTCCACAGGCTGTGCAGCCCCACCGCGCCGGCCCAGCCGGCGAAGGGCGCCACGGCGCGCAGCCAGCGCCGGTCCGTGGTGGCCGCCACGGCCAGGCCGATGCCCGTCATCGAGGTGAACACGGGGTGGCCGAAGGGCTGGAGCACCCCGCGCAGGAAGAACACCGCCCCGAGCGGGACGCCGCCCCCGGCCGCGGCGTTGGAGTAGTACAGGACGTTCTCGGTCATGGCGAACCCGAGGCCGACCATCGCCGCGTAGACGATCCCGTCCAGCACGCTGTCCAGCCGCCAGCGCCGCCAGCGGTAGATGAGGAGCAGGACGAATCCCTTCGCGCTCTCCTCGACCAGCGGGGCGGACACCGAGCCGCCGTACAGCTCGCCCACGTCGGCGCCGAACTGCGAGCCGACGATCGCCTGGCCGGCGGTGTTGAGGACCAGCGCGATGAACACGGCGCCCGTCGCGCCCCAGAAGAACGCCCAGGCCAGCAGGCGGACCGGCTCGGGCTCGAAGCGGTCGATGCGCAGCGCGAGGAAGACGTAGATCGGGACCGGGACCGTGGCCAGGACGAGACCGGTGACGAAGGGGACGGGTCCGGCGTCGATCCCCACGACCAGCAGCGTGACCAGCCCGGCCAGGACCAGGCCGATGATGGCCAGGACACGCACGGCGCGGCCCTGGAAGCGGATGCGCCGCTCGGCGACCTGCGCGAGCGCCGGGGCGGGGACGGGCCCGGGCGCGGTCACGCGGCGGGCTGGGCGCTGAGGCGGACGGCGGACCGGGTGGCGGGGGTGGCCGCGAAGCCCGGGGCCGTCACGACGCCGGGTACCCAGGCGACCTCGCCGCCGGACTCGACGACCGGGATGGTGAGCCGCGCCTCGCGCGGGACGCGCCGCTCGGTGAACAGGTCGCCGAGCGTCCGCCCGCCCACCCGGTCGCCCGGCCGCCACGCGCGGACGGTGACCCTGTCACCCAGGCGATTCGCGTCCAGCGTCCCGTCACCGGACCGCTCCGACGCCACCCTCCAGGCACCGAACCGGGCCTCTCCCGGGATGGCGAGCGTGATCGGCCCCGGGGGCCGCGGCGGCGGGCCGGCGGCGAAGCGCAGGACTCCGTACTCCACCACCGCGCGCAGTCCGGCGCCGAGGTCGAGGGCGGCCGAGCCGGTGCGGCGCAGCGCGAGGATCTCGTCGACGCGGGTGGCGGCCGCGGCGGCGTCGCCGGCCAGGCGGCGGGCGACGAGCCGGCGCAGGGCGGGCGGGAGCTGCGCCAGCCGCTCGAGCTCGATCGAGTCCGCGCCCCCCAGCACGTCCTCGACCGCCGCGTCCAGCACCTCGGCCTCGTCGCGCAGCAGCGCGGCGGTGCGCACGACGTTCGCCTCGGCGGCCGGGTGGATCGAGCGCAGCGCCGGCATCAGCGCGCCCCTCACGCGCGCGCGCGCGTAATGAGAGCCCTGGTTGGTCGGGTCCTCGCGCCAGGTCAGCCCGCGGGCGCGGCAGTAGGCGGCGGTGTCCTCGCGCGTGTAATCGAGGAGCGGCCGGACCAGCCGGCCCTGGCGCGGGCGCATCCCCAGCAGCGCGCGGCGCCCGGGCGAGGACGCCAGCCGGTGCAGCACGGTCTCGGCCTGGTCGGTCGCCGTGTGGCCGGCGGCCACGAGCGTCCCGGCGCGGGCGGCCAGGCCGTAGCGCACGTCGCGTGCCCAGGCCTGGACATTGCCCCGCTCGGGCGGTGCCGGGTGCGCCACCTCCAGCGCCACGCCCATCCGCGCGCACAGCGCCGCGCAATGCGCCTCGTCCGCGTCGGCCCCGTCGCGCAGCCGGTAGTTCACGTGCAGCGCGCGAACCTCGGCTCCCAGCCGCACGCACACGTCGAGCAGGCACACCGAGTCGCGCCCGCCGGAGAGCAGCACGGTCACGGGCTCACCGGTCCCGATGAGTCCGCCGGCGCGGACCTCCTCGACCAGGCGGTCAGGTTCCACGCGGCGCAGTGTAGGCGTCAGTCCTCGGCCGATTGCGCGAGGAAGATCTCGGTGACGTCCTGGAACCCCTTGAGGCGAACCTGCCCGATCGGCTCGAACTCCAGGTGCGCTCCGGCGCTGTCCACGACCGGGCGCGTGACGAGCACCTCGCCCCCCGCCGCCCGCGCCGCGACGCGCGCGGCCAGGTTGACCTCGCGCCCGTAGTAGTCGCCGTCGCGGTACAGCGTCTCGCCGTAGTGGACGCCGATGCGCGGCAGCGGGCGCTCTGTGTGCAGGGCCTGGAACCCGACGGCCCAGTCGGTCAGCGCGGCCGGGTCCGAGCCCACGACCATCACCTCGTCCCCGATCGTCTTGATCACGCGCGCGTCGTCGGGGAGCGTGTGCTCGACCGACTCCACGAAGCGCTCCACGGCGTCCAGGGCCTGCTCCTCGCCCTCCTCCTCGGTCAGGCGCGTGTAGCCGGCGAGGTCGGCGAAGGCGATCGCCACGCGCAGGCGGCCGAGGTCCAGGCCGCCGTCCTCGAGGTCGGTCTCCATGTGGCCGATCACGTCCTGCTCGACGAAGTGGGCCAGGAAGCGCTGGTGGACGTGGTCCATGATCGGCGAGGCCAGCGGCAGCAGCTCGCGGGCCAGCGCCTCCATCTCCTCGGCCATCTCCAGCCCGCCCACCCCGTCGCGCATCAGCGGCTCGTGCACGTAGAGGTGGAACAGGCGCACCTCCGCGTCGGCCAGCTGGGCCACCGCCTGCCCGTACACGCGCAGCAGCTGGAGGAAGGCCACGAGCGGGAAGCCGGCGGCCAGCACGGCCGCGATGTAGCGCAGGAACTGCAGGTCGTCCTGCGACATGTGGTCCATGGAGTGCAGGTTGAAGCCGACGGTCGACCAGATCCGCTCGATCAGGGCCGGCTCCAGCCCCGTCTCGCGCGCGGCGTCGGCCACGGTGTAGGTCGTGCCGCCCTCCTCCGGGAACAGGTCCTCGATGTAGCCGAAGGCCAGCCGCCCGGACTCCCCGGCGCGGCGGATCTCCTCCAGCGAGTGTCCGCGGTCGCGCAGCCGGGCCACGATCCGCGCATGGGCCGCGGCGGACGGCGTCCACTCGCCCCGGTACTGCGGGATGACCCCCTGCTCGGCCCAGCGGCGCAGCGTGGCCGCCGAGACGCCGGCGCGCGCGGCCGCCTCGCTGAGGGAGAGCGTGGTCACGGACGCGGATCGTCCCAGACGGCCGGACCGGACGAGGAGCGGCGGGACCTCCTCGTGGGCGATCCCGCCGCTGCGGGCTCACGGCCCGCTTCGTCGGCCGGCCGGGCGTTGGCCCAGGCTGCGGCCTACTGAACTCCTACGGCGTGGTCTACTCCGATCGCGCGGCGAAGTCAACGCCCGCGCGTCACACCGCGAGGTGCGGGTAGTCGGCCTCGACCATGTCGCGGTAGTGCTGGTAGATGGGCTTGCTGATGGGAATCAGCTTCAGCGCCGCCTTGACGTCGCCGCCGGTCTTGATGCGCCGGCGGGCGATGGCGATCGGGATGTTCTCGCGTCCCTGGAAGTACTTGTTGGCGACCTCGGAGGACATGGTCATGCGGACCTTGGGCTCCCAGTCCACGTCGTCGCTCCACTCCCAGTGCAGCTCGCCCTCCTCACCGGGCCGGGCGGCGCGGATGTTCACCACCAGGTCGAGGTCGCCGAACTCGAAGCGCTGCGGGACGTCGGCGTCACGCAGCTCCGGGCCCATCTCGGGGTCCTCGCTCATCGTGGCGAACGTCCGGTCCATCACCTCGCGAAACTCCTCCGGCGAGTGGAACGGCGACGACACGGCCGCTACCTCTGCGGGACCTGGAAGCGTTCCTGGCGCGCCGGGACCGGCTCGGGCGCGTCGGGCAGCGCGGCGCGCAGCGAGGTCATCTCGCGGGCCAGGCCGTCCAGGGTCTCCTCGATGCGCGCAAGCTGCTCGGCCAGGCCGTTGCGGGCGACCTCCTGGACGCGGGCGTCGAGGCGGTCCACCCCGTCCTCGATCCCCTCGAGGCGCTGGGAGACGGAGCGCACGCGGCGCGTCAGGCGCTCGATGTCGGCGGCGGACGGGATGTTCAGCGCACCCATGGCCACCTCCTGGGCGGCCGACGCCTTCTCGCGGGCGTCGAAGGCGCGGGTGATGGCGCCGTTGACCAGCGGGTTCTCCAGCAGGTCCTGGGCCAGCTTGCCGAGGGCATCCTCGCCCTGTCGGGTCAGGCGGGTGCGCAGCCCCTCGTCCTCGCTCATCTTGCCCCTTCCGCTTCGTTGCCCGGTCGCGGCGCCACGATACCTGACGTCCTGTGAGCCGAGCGCGCCTCGGAGCCTGGAGTAACCCTCGACTCGAGGGTTAGATGAGGACTATCGGTACCGCAACGGGTTCCCGGCGCCGCCGTGCGGGTACTTCGGGCCTGCGACGCCTACGGTTCAACGTTGCAAACGTCAGATGCCACCAGTAGCGTGCTGGATCGGGAGAGGTTCTGCCTTGGTAGGGTCAAATGGCCCTAGCCGCTGGGCGACGCGATGAAGAGACGCAAGCTGTTCATTAGCCTGATCGTGGCCGGCGGCCTGACCGTCGGCCTCGGCTCGTCCCTGGGGCCCGCATCGGCCCAGCAGCGCGTCATCACGGCCACCCTGATCACCGGCCAGTCCGTCAGCGTCACCGTGCCCGCGGGCACGCCGTGCTCGGCCGACGCGCTGGGCCCGCTCGCCGCCCCCGTGGCGTCCGTGTCGTGCACGGACATCGCCGCGCCCAACCAGCCCGCGCAGCCCTCCCAGCCGCAGCCCACGACTCCGACGAACCCGACCTCGCCGGGCACGACGCCCACCCAGCCGGGCACCACTCCCACCACACCGGGCCAGACCACCACCCCCGCCAAGCCCAAGCCCAAGCCGGCGACACGGCTCGGCTCCAAGCGCGTCGAGGACCTGGGGGCACAGCGCGCGGACGTACGGGCGCGCGCGCGCACGCCCGATGGAACTCCCACCGCCGCGGATCCCACCTTCTCGCTGGCCACCCCCGGCGCCGCCGCGATCGGCGTTCCCAACTTCTTCATCGAGAAGTTCCGCATCCCGCCGTTCCTCCTCCCGATCTACCAGGCGGCGGGCATCGAGTACGAGGTGCCGTGGCAGATCCTCGCGGCGATCAACGAGATCGAGACCGACTACGGCCGCAACCTCAACGTCTCCTCCGCCGGCGCCATGGGGTGGATGCAGTTCATCCCGTCCTCTTGGAAGGCCTACGGCGTCGACGCCAACAACGACGGTCGCAAGGACCCCTACAACCCCGTCGACGCGATCTTCGCCGCCGCGCGCTACCTCAAGGCCGCCGGCGCCAAGCACAACATCCGCCAGTCGATCTTCTCCTACAACCACGCCACCTGGTACGTGGACTCGGTCATGCTGCGGGCCAAGCTCATCGGGGGCCTGCCCGAGACGCTGATCGGCGCGATCACCGGCCTGACCCAGGGTCACTTCCCGGTCGCCGCCCGCGCGACGTACGCCGATGACATCTCCCAGCGCGAGGCGTTGGCCCGTACGCACTCGGGCAACGCGGCCAAGACCGTCAACAGCTCTCCCACCCGCCGAGGCATCAACATCTACTCCAAGGCGGGCGCGCCGGTCATCGCGGTCAACGACGGCGTGATCAAGGCGGTCGGGTCGTCGCCCAAGCTCGGGCGCTACGTCGTCCTCCAGGACGTCTACGGCAACAACTACACCTATGCGCAGCTGGGCCGCATCGCGACGTCCTTCCCCTCCCCCAAGCCCAAGACGGTCTCCGCCACGTCGATCAAGCGCGAGCTGGAGCTGCCGGGCAAGGCCTCCGATCCCAAGCCGACGCAGGCGGCGTCCGCCGGCGCGCAGGCCAAGGCGGGCGCCCCGACGCGCGGCGGCGCCTCGGCCGGCGCGACGGTGCGCACGGTCCAGGTGGTCAAGGAGCGCCTGTTCGCGCACCCGAGTCGCGGGCTGGCCTACCGCAACGGCGGCGAGCAGCAGATGCTCCAGGCCGGCAAGCCGGTGGCGGGCTACACGACCTTCGAGGCCTACTTCGACCAGGTCCTGGGCCTCAAGCGCCAGGACGTGGTCCTCAAGGCGCTGCGGCCGGGTGCGCAGGTCATCGCGGGCACGGTCCTGGGACGCATCGACAAGGTGCAGGGCTCCTCGCAGGCGCCGCACCTGCACTTCATGATCCGGCCGGCCGGCAAGGGCTCCCCGGCCATCGACCCGAAGCCGATCCTCGACGGCTGGAAGCTGCTGGAGTCGACGGCGATCTACCGCGCCGCGGGCAAGAACCCGTTCTTCGGGCCGGACGCCAAGAACCCGACGATCGGGCAGATCCTGCTCATGAGCAAGGACCAGATGCAGCGGCGCGTCCTGGGCGACCCGCGCATCCTGATCTACGACTGCGGCCGGCGCGACATCCAGACCGGCCAGGTGGACCGCCGCGTGCTGGCCACGCTCCTCTACCTGACCTCGTCCGGCCTGAAGCCGACGATCTCGTCGCTGAAGTGCGGCCACTCCTACCTGACCAAGGCGGGCGGCGTCTCGGCCCACTCGTCCGGGAACGCGGTCGACATCGCCGCGGTCAACGGCATCCCGATCATCGGCCACCAGGGCAACGGGACGATCACGGACATCACGATCCGGCGGCTCCTGACGTTGCAGGGCAACCTGAAGCCCGCGCAGATCATCTCGCTGATGAACTTCCCGGGCGCGGACAACACGCTGGTGCTGTCCGACCACGACGACCACATCCACGTCGGGTTCACCCCGAGCTACGGCGACAACGCGGCGCGGTTCAACGCCGCGCTCAAGCCCGGCCAGTGGATCAAGCTGATCGACCGCCTCAACCAGATCGACAACCCGACGGTGCCGGTCAAGCCGTCGCGGGCCTCGATCCCGGCGGGCAAGACGAGCCGCGCCCACCGCGGCGAGTAGCCAGCTGCCCTTCCGCTTCGCGCAGTTCGAGTTCCCGTGGGCGCTGGGGCCCGACGACGGGCGCTACGTCGTGCGCTCCGGCGACGAGGTGACGCACGTGGTCGTGGTGCGGACGCTGGGCGCGTCCGAGCGCCGGCGCCTGCGCCGGCCCCGCCCCCAGCCGGTCGATCCGGAGCCGGAGCCTACGGCTGTCCCGACGGGCGCGGTGACCGTCATCCTCGCGCCCGAGGTGCCCGACGACGAGGCTTCCGGGTGGCTGTCCGAAGCGAGCGAGGAGGGGCTGGAGGAGGCGCTGGTCGTGGTCAACCAGGTCCTGCAGGCTCACCGCCTGGCGGCGGCTGACCCCTACGTCCGCGAGGTCTCGCGCGAGGGCGCGCTCGTCGCGCGGCTGGGCTACGGCAGCGGCGACCAGGTGGCGGACGGCCGCTGGGCCTCGGCGGTCGAGCTCCCGCAGGCCCGCGAGGGCCGCCGGATGCGCCGCACGTCCGCCCTGCGCCCCCAGGAGCGCCTGGCCGCCCTCCTCGGCGGCCGCGACACCGCGCTGGCCTGCGAGGACCTGGTCCTGCGTACCCGCACCGACCTCGACGCCGGCCGCGACCGGGCGGCCGCGCTGCAGCTGCGCGTGGCATTGGAGGCCGCCCTGGCCGAGCTCGAGGCCGAGGGCGACCGCGTCCCCGACATGCCCGACCGCCTGACCGACCTGCGCGACCGGCGCTCCGCCATCGGCGAGGCGGCCAACCAGGCCCTGCACAGCCCGCTCTCGCCCGAGTCCCTCACCGCCGTCACCGAGACGGTGGACCGCCTCGAGGCCGCCCTGCGCGCCCGCAGCGCCGCGGGGTTCGACTGACGCCCGCCACCGGCTGCAGTTAGCCGCCTATGAGGCGGTCAACCGCAACTACAGGGCCGCGAGCAGAGCCTGGAGCTCGTCCACGACGTCGCCGTCGAGCTTGACCGTGGCGGCGGTGTCGTAGGGCGTCGATCCCTGGGTGACGAGGGCGACGCGGCCGCCGGCGCGCAGCGTCACCTCGGGGAGGCCGGCCACCGGGTAGACCTCGAGGGATGAGCCGACGCAGAGCAGGACGTCGGCGTGGGCCGCGAGGTGGGCGGCTCGCTCCATGGCCCCCGGCGGGAGCATCTCTCCGAACAGGACCACGTCTGGCTTGAGCGGCTCGCCGCAGTCGCAGCGCGGCATGGCGCCGTCGGCGGCCAGGCGGGCGCGGGCCTTGTCGAGGGACACCGCCTCGCCGCAATCCAGGCAGGACGACGTGGCGATGGTGCCGTGGACCTCGATCAGCTCCTGGGTCCCCGCCCGGCGGTGGAGCATGTCGATGTTCTGGGTGATGACGGCGTCCAGGACGCCGCGCTCCTCCAGGGCGACGAGCGCGTCGTGGGCGCCGTTGGGCCGCTTCTCCGTGAGCGTGGCGAAGCGGTCGCCGTAGAAGCGCCAGAAGCGCTGCGGGTCGCGGCGGAACACGTCGATGTGGGCGACCTCCATCGGGTCGACCTTCTCCCACAACCCCGTCCCCGGCGAGCGGAAGTCGGGGATCCCGGACGGCACGGAGATCCCGGCCCCGGTGAGGGCGACGACCGAGCCGGCCTCTCGGATGAGGTCGGCCAGCCGCTCCAGGTCGGTCGCTACCGACCCTGCCACTTCGGCGAGCGCTTGGCGATGAACGCGCCGATGCCCTCGCGGGCGTCCTCGCTGCCGAAGACGGTGGCGAAGCCCTCCTTCTCGGCCGCGATCCCCTCGTCGAGGTCGCCCTTGTGCGACACGCGCTTGGCCTGCTCGACGGCCAGCGGCGCCTGGCCGGCCAGCTTGCGCGCCCACATCAGGGCCGTGTCGAAGAGCTCGTGGTCCGGCACGATCCGGTTGACCAGGCCGTACTCGTAGGCCTCGTCGGCCCCGATCGCCTCGCCGGTCAGGTTCATCTCCAGCGCCTTCTGCTCGCCGACCAGCCGCGGCAGCCGCTGGGTGCCGCCGAAGCCGGGGATGATGCCCAGGTTGATCTCGGGCTGGCCGAACGTGGCGCTGTCCGCCGCGATCCGCACGTCACAGGCCATGGCCAGCTCGCAACCGCCGCCGAAGGCCAGGCCGTTCACGGCGGCGATCGTGGCGGTGGAGGACTGCCCGAAGGCGCGAAGCAGCGAATGGCCCTGGTCGAGCAGCTCGCGGCCGCCCGCCTCGTCCATCTTGGTGAACGCCTTGATGTCGGCGCCGGCGCAGTAGAGCATCGGGTTGCTGGACGCGATGACCAGCGCGCGGATCTCCGCCGAGCCGTCCACGTGGTCCCAGATGCGCTGGAGGTCGGCGATGACCTGGGGCGAGATCGAGTTGGCCGGCGGGTTGGCCAGCCAGGCGATCGCCATGTCGCCGCGGGTCTCCAGCTGGACCGTCTCGCCCTGCTCGAAGCCGTCGTCCGCACGCGGGTAGGGGAAGAAGCCCTGGCCGGACTTCTGGCCCAGCCGCCCCTGCGCCACGAGGCGGCGCAGGATCAGCGGCGGCGCGAAGGCCTCGCCGTACTCGGTCTGCGCGCGCTCCAGGGCGGCCAGGACCTCGTCCAGCCCCGTCGCGTCGGCGCGGGCGAAGGGCGGCGGGATGATCCCGAAGCCCGTCATCATCGCCAGGTCGATGTCGCGGATCGTCGCGACGCCCTCCTCGAGCACCAGGCAGGACTCGACGAAGGCCTTGAGCGAGAACCGCTCGATCAGCGCGCCCGTGTCGACCTCAGCCGCCGTGCTCATAGAACCCCTTCCCGGTCTTGGCGCCGAGGTTCCCGGCCGCGACCAGCTCCTCCATGCCCTTGTGGACGTGGAAGCGCTCGCCGTAGGCGTCGCGCAGGTGCTGGGCCACCTTCAGCGTGGTGTCGAGGCCGACCATGTCGGTGAGGAAGAACGGCCCCATCGGGAGCGCCTTGGCCTCGGTGACCGCCTTGTCGATCTCCTCGTAGGAGAGGCCACTCTCCTCCTGCACGCGCCAGATCTCGCTTATCGCCGAGTTCGCGATGCGGTTGCCCACGAACCCGGGGCACTCGGCGCAGCGGATCGGCATCTTGCGGAGCGCCTGGGCCAGGTTGGCGCTGACCTGCATGGTCTCCGGCGACGTCTCGTCGCCCTCGATGACCTCGATCAGGCGCATCATCGACGCCGGGTAGAAGAAGTGGAACCCGACGACCTTGTCGGGGCGCGACGTGGCCTCGGCCATCTCGGAGATGGACAGCGACGAGGTGTTCGAGGCGAGGATCGCGTGGCCGGGCGTGACAGCGTCGAGCTCGCCGAAGACCGCGCGCTTGATCTCCATCTTCTCGGGGACGGCCTCGAGCACGAAGTCGACGTCGCCGAAGCCCTCGTAGTCGGTCGTCCCGTGGATGCGCCCGACGATCTCCTGCGCCTGGGCGTCGGCCTGCTCCTGCGTGAGCTTCTCCTTCTTGACCAGGCGCCCGAGCTGGGCTTCGGTGACCTCGCGGGCCTTCTGGAGGCCCTGGTCGACGAACTTCTGGTCGACGTCCTTGAGCACGACCGGGATGTCCGCGGAGGCGAAGACCTGCGCGATCTCGCCCCCCATCGTGCCCGCGCCGACGACGGCTGCCTTGAAGACGAACATGGGCTGGAATCTATTGGAGTAGGTCGGCGTCCGCGTCCAGCTCGCGGGCGAAGCGGGTGAGGGTGCGGCGCAGGCTGTCGCGGACCGAGCGGCGGATGAACAGGAGGTCCACGAGCGGCGTCAGGGGGTTGGCGTCCTTGAGCCGGTAGTCGAGCTGGAGCGCGACCGCGGTGCCGTCGGCCAGGGGCGTGAACCGGACCTCCTGGGTGCCGCGCATCCGTGGGTCCTCGAACTCCACGGCCTGGCCCTCACCGGGGTCCTGGGAGCTCACCCGCTCGACCACGCGTCCGCGGCCGCGCGCCGTGGAGTCCCACACCAGCTTCCCGCCCGCGGCCGGCCAGCCGCCCTCCTCCTTGGCCACGTGGGCGAAGCCGTCCACGAACGACGGCCAGCGCCGGAGGTCGTACCAGAGGGCCTCGACCGCGGCCGGCTCGGCGTCCACCTCGATCTGCGCGCTGACCGTGGGCACGGTCAGGCCGCGGGCACGCGCTGGCGCAGGAGGTCGACGTCGACGCCCAGGGCGTCCTGGCCGGGCTGGAGCGCCCACCGGTCGGGGCGCTCGGGGCCGTCGTGGTCGGGGTGGGCCCCCTTGAGCGCCATGGAGCCGGTGTTGTCTCCGATGGCCCGGATCTCCGCGACCTCCTCCGGCGTCAGCGGGGAGCGTGCCGGCACGCCGGCCAGCTCGGCGCGCTGGGACTCGATGGGCCGCGCCCCCTCGAACGCCTCCTGGATCAGCGTCGGGACGGCGCAGCGCACCGCCGGATGCGCCAGGTTCCAGGCGCACGCCAGCTGTCCCATGGTCAGCCCGTGCCGCGCCGCGACCGGGCGCATCGCCTCCATGCGCTCCAGGCCCCGGACGACCCAGCCATCCGGGCGGAACGACCGGTGGTCGCGGCGCTCCAGCGGGTGCTCCGGGCGCAGGTCGTCCCAGAACAGGCCGCCGTAGTCCACGACGCGGGTGATCACGGACACGTCGCGGGCGGCGCAGGCGTCGAGGACGAGCTCGCCCGGCCAGGGCTCCAGCGGGTTGAGGATGACCATGGCCCAGTCGATCGAGTCGCCGAAGCGCTCCAGGCAGGCCAGGAGGTCCAGGGTGAACCCGTTGGCCGGGCCGGGCGCGACGCCGAGCGAGCGCGTGAGGCCCGCGGACCGGACGCCCTCCAGCGCCTCCCAGACCTCGGGCGACGAGTACCCGATGCGGTCGGGGTTGTGCAGGAGCAGGACGTCGAACGAGTCGACGCCGCAGCGCCCCAGCGAGGCCTCGGTGGCCCGGCGGACGTACGAGGCGTACCCGTCCGGCCCGCGCAGCGAGGGGTCCGTGAACCGGGGGAACCCGCGCGGCCCGTCGCGCTCGCCCGCGACGAAGTCGTGCCCGATCGCCCCCACGAGCGAGTAGGAGTCACGCGGCAGGCCCGCCAGCGAGCGGCCCACCAGCCGGTCCGCCTCCCCCTGCCCGTAGACGTCCGCCGTCAGGACCGTGGAGATCCCGTCGCCGGGCCGCAGCAGCGCCTCCAGCCGCTCCTCGGAGATCGGCTCTCCGAAGTGGAGGTAGCGCCCCCCACTCCAGGCACCCAGCGCCACGTGTCCAGGATCCGCCATGGGGGCGAAACGATATCGGGCGCCGCCTAGGGGTGCTGTATGCTGGAAGCCGTCATGGAGAAACACCGGACGCAGCTGCACCTCGATCCCGACCAGTACCGCTGGCTCAAGCGCCGCGCCGGCGCGCGCGGCAGCATCGCCGGCGTCGTCCGCGAGCTGATCGACGAGGCGCGCCACCGCCAGCCGCCAACGGCCGACGATCCGCTCATGCGCTTCCTGATCGAGGACCCGCCGGCGACCGGGGGGCGAAGCTCCTCCGTCTCCGACCTCGACTGGGACGTGTACGGGGCGTGAGGAGGGTCTTCGTCGACACCAGCGCGTTCGTCGCCGCGCGCAATGCGCGCGAGCGCGAGCACGGCGCGGCGCGCCGGGCCTTCGCGAACCTGGCCGCCGAACGCGCCGCCCTGTTCACGTCGAACTACGTGGTCGTCGAGACGTACACCGCCCTGCTGAAGCGCGCCGGCCGGGCCGAGGCCATCGAGTGGGGCCGGCGCGTGCGTGCCGGCGCCGCCCTCGAGGTGGTGCGGGTGGAGGAGCCGGTGGAGGACGAGGCCTGGGCCATCCTGGAGTCCCACGACGACAAGACGTGGAGCTACGTCGATGCGACCTCGTTCGCGCTGATGGCCCGCGAGGAGACGGACGAGGCGCTGGCCTTCGACGCGCACTTCGCCCAGCGCGGGCTGCGCGTCGTGAGCTGAACGAAGCGGGGCCGCCCGAAGGCGGCCCCCGCTTCCGTGCGTTCCAGTGCCGGGACTACGCCGCGGCGGGCGCGGGCTCGTCGACGCGGCGCGGGAGCAGCGTCTCGCGGGCGATGACGAGCCGCTGGATCTGCGACGTGCCCTCGTAGAGCTGCATGATCTTCGCGTCGCGCATCAGCTTCTCCACCGGGTACTCCTTGATGAAGCCGTACCCGCCGTACACCTGCACGGCGTCGGTCGTGATCTTCATCGCGGCGTCGGCGGCGAAGCGCTTGGCGTGCGAGGAGGTCAGCGTGTTGCGCTTGCCCTGGTCGAGCTCGACGGCGGACTTCCACACCATCAGCCGCCCGGCCTCCACCTCGGTGGCCATGTCGGCGATCATGAACTGGATCGCCTGGTGCATGGCGATGGGAACGCCGAACTGCACGCGCTCCTTGGAGTAGTCCGTCGCGAACTCGAACGCGGCCCGGGCGATGCCGACGGCCATGGCCGCGACGCCGGGACGGGTCCGGTCGAGGGTCATCATGGCCAGCTTGAAGCCATGGTTCTCCTCGCCGAGGAGGTTCTCGGCCGGGACCTCGGTCTCGTTGAACGTGATGGTCGCGGTGTTGGACGCCCGCTGGCCCATCTTGTCCTCCTTCTTGTCCACCGTCACGGTGTCGTCACGGGGCACGACGAAGGCGGAGATCCCGCGGTGGCCGGCGTCCTTGTCTGTCTTGGCGTAGACGGTGTAGAAGTCCGCGTAGCCGCCGTTGGTGATGAAGCACTTGCTGCCGTTGATGACGTACTTGTCGCCCTGCTTCGTCGCCGTGGTGCGCATGCCGGACACGTCGGAGCCGGCGTCCGGCTCGGTCAGGCAGAACGAGGCCAGCCCGTACTCCTCGGTCAGGCGGCCCAGGAACTCCTTCTTGGTGTCCTCGGACCCGCCGAGCATGATCGGCGCGGTGGCCAGGCCGTTGCAGGTGAGCGAGGTCCCGATGCCGGAACAGCCCCAGCCCATCTCCTCCTCGATCAGGACGCCATCGAAGTAGGAGGCCCCCGGCCCGCCGTACTCCTCCGGGATGTGGCTGTTCATCAGGCCCAGGTCCCACGCCTTGCGGAGCACGTCCTCGGGCCAGGTGCCGTCCTTGTCGTACTCCCAGGCGACCGGCCGCATCTCCTTCTCGGCGAAGTCGTGCGCCATCTCCCGCAGCGCCTTCTGCTCGTCTGTGAGGGTGAAATCGACCACTCTTAGCTCTTCTTTCTCCAGGCGTAGATTGACTGGTCAGTCAACGAAAGGGTAGCGCCCCTCGCCGCACGCGGCAACGGTCACCCGTCACACTGCGCGCGTGGACGTGCTGATTGCCTCCACCCTCCAGGACGCCTTCTTCCCGGTGATCCTCGTCGTCGTGGCGGGCGCGGCGCTCGTGGCGATCGTCACCTTCGTGGGATCGGGGCGCCTGTACGACCAGATCGGCCGCGGCGGCCTCTCGCTCAACGAGGACATGGGGACCGGCCAGGCGCCACCGAAGGAGACCGCCGGCGTGCGCGAGGACGAGATCCGCCAGATGCTCGACGCGCGCAACGAGCGCCGGGCCCGCAAGGGGCAGGCCCCGCTGGACGTGGACGACGAGTTGCGCCGCCTCACCTCGACCGGCGGCGTGGACCCCGCGCTGCGCGCCGAGGTCCGCCAGCTCGTGGTCGCCCGCAACGAGCGACGCCAGCGCGCGGGCAAGCCGCCCCTGGACGTCGACGACGAGGTCGAGCGCGAGATCAGACGCCTGGCGTGAGGCGCCCCGCACGGGGTAGGCTCATCGCCATGGCCAGAGACCAGCGCGTCTTCGAGCTCGACGAGCTTCTCGTCCGCCCGGGGACCTACTTCAACCCGCAGACCGAGGTGCTCCTCGTGGTCGACGACTCCCCCGAGCTCGACCAGGAGATCTTCAACATGGAGGAGTTCGAGGGGGCCGACTGGGTGCTGGTCGCCGACGACCTCCCGATGGACGAGCCCCGCCGCGACGAGCTGCTCGAGCGCTTCCAGGTCCGCTACCACCCGGGCACCTCGCAGTCGATCGCGGACTTCGACGACGACGACACGGTCGACGACGCCGACGACGACCAGGAGGTCGGGCGCGAGGACATCGGGCGCGAGGCGGTGGACGAGGAGGACGCGGTCTAGGCGCCGTCGGGCCCGTCGGCGGCCTGCACGCGCCCGCCCCGGGCGGCGCGCTTGGCCTCGGAGTCCGGGTCGCGGCGGTCGGCCCACAGCGACGCGCCGATGCCCACGGCGAAGGCGACCGCCACGCCGATCAGGGAGGCCACCGGGCCGACCTTCACCAGGTCCTCGATCAGCAGCTTGACCGCGACGAGAGCCAGGACGACCGCGATCGTCTGGTCCAGGTAGCGGAAGCGGGAGATCAGTCCCTCCACGAGGACGAACAGCGCCCGCAGCCCCAGCAGCGCGAAGGCGTTGCCCATCCAGATGACGGCGCTGTCGCGCGTGATCGCGAACGCGGCGGGAATCGAGTCCACGGCGAAGGCGACGTCGGCCGCGCCGAGCGCCACGAAGGCCAGGAACAGCGGCGTGGCGTGCAGGCGCCCGTCCTCGCGGCGGAACCAGTGGCCCTCGCGATACCCGTGCGTGACCGGGAACAGCCGGCGCGCGAGCCGCACCAGCAGGTTGGAGTCGGGGTCGAAGCCCTCCTCCACCCCGCGCAGGATGCGGTAGGCCAGGATGAGCAGCGTTGCGCCCAGGACGTAGATCACGAAGTGGAAGCGCTCGATCAGCGTGACCCCGGCGAGGATCGCCACGCCCCGCATGGCCAGGGCGAAGACGATCCCCCAGAACAGCAGCCGCGCCCGGTGGCGCAGCGGCACGCCGAAGTACGCGAACAGCAGGAGGAACACGAACAGGTTGTCCAGCGAGAGCGAGCGCTCGATCAGGTAGACCGTCGTGTAGTTGATCGCCGCCTCCGAGCCCGAGAGCGCGAGCAGCGGCAGCGCCACCAGCAGGGAGAGGACGAGCCACCCGGCGCTCCAGACGGCGCCCTCGCGGAACGACGGCTCGCGCCCGCGGGCGAAGACCGCGAGGTCGAACATCAGCAGCACGACCACGAGGCCCACCAGGCCGGCCAGTGCCGCGGGGGAGTCGAGGGAGACGAACGCGGGCGTCACGCGAAGTACACGGTGAGGCCGATCACCGCGTACACGCCCACGAGCTGGAGGCCCTCGAACCAGGTGGACTCCCCCTCGTTGGTGACGTGCACCGCGATGAGGACGGCCAGCAGCACGCCGGCCAGCTCCAGCCCGTTGAAGACCAGCGCCATCGGGTTGGGCCCGACGACGAACGACAGCAGGACCAGCACCGGCGCCACGAACATGGCGATCTGGGCGCTGGACCCGATGGAGATGTTGACGGCGAGGTCCATCTTGTCCTTGGCCGCGACCAGCACGGCGACCCAGTGCTCGGCCGCGTTGCCCACGATCGCCACGACGATCAGGCCGACGAAGAACTCGCTCAGGCCGATGCCCTTCGAGGCCTCCGAGATCGACCCGACGAGGATCTCCGACATCACGCCGACGGCCACGCCCGCCCCGGCCAGCGCCAGGACGGCGGTGCGCACGCTCCAACCCTCGCCGTGCTGCTCGCCGTGGTCGGGGTTGAACAGGTCGCGGTGGGTGCGCAGCGAGAAGACGAGGCCGCCCGCGTAGGAGATCAGCAGGATGATCGCCACGGCCACCGAGAGGCTCTCCACGTCGCCGCCGAAGTCCACCCGCTCGGCCCCGATCCGGGGCAGCCCGTCGCCGTGGACCAGCTGGAAGATCGCCGGCATGACCAGGGCGATCGCTCCCAGCAGCAGCATGGCCGACTGCGCGGTGGCCGCGGTCTGGTTGAACGTCTGGCGCTCGCGCTTCCAGCCGCCGACGATCATCGCGACGCCCATCACGAGCAGGATGTTGCCCAGGATGGACCCGATCAAGGACGCCTTGACCACCTCCTGGAGGCCCTCGCGCAGGGCGAAGAAGGCGATGATCAGCTCCGGCGCGTTGCCGAACGTGACATTGAGGAAGCCGCCGATCCCCGGCCCCGAGCGGGCCGAGAGCTCCTCCGTGGCGCGGCCCATCAGCGCCGCCGTGGGCACGACGCCCGCCGCGGCGGCGAAGAAGATCAGCTCGGCCGTCGCGTGCGCGAGCTCGAGGCCGACGGCGACCGGGATGAACGGGGCCAGCAGGTAGGGCCAGCCCGCCCCGCTGAACAGGAAGCGCCGCACGGCCGCGTGGCTAGCCGCTGTTGAGCAGGGCGGCGCACTTCTGCGCCTGGCCCACGTCGCCGCCCGCCTGCTGCAGGCACTGCAGGTAGCGCTGCGCCTTCGCGTCCCCGGCGCCGCCCGTGCCGCCGGAGGCCGGGGGCGTCGTGGTCGTCGCGCCGCCGCCCGCGGCGCCCGACGCGCCCAGCCCGCCCAGGCCGCCCAGCACGCCGCGGGCCGCCTGCGCCAGCTCGCTGAACGGGCGCGCGTTGGCCGGCGGGCTGATCGTCTGCGGCTTGTTGAGGTCGTTGATCACCAGGTCGAACGCCAGCTCGCCGCCCGTCAGCCCCTGCGCAGCCTGGCGCGAGGCCTGGGGGATCTGGAACTTCAGCGTGATGTTCATCCGGCGCAGCGTCTTGTCGTCCTTGCCCGTGTAGAGGTCGAACGAGACGTCCTTGACCGCGCCCTGCACCGCCTTGCGCTGCTGGGGGGTGATCTGCTGGGGCAGCTGGCCGGCCTGGCCGCCCAGGCCGCGCGCCTTGGACAGGATCTGGTTGACGTCGTCGAGCAGCTTGCTCACGTCGACGCCGGAGGAGATGTGGATGGTCTTGGCGCCGCCCACGTCGTCCTCTCCCTCGTTCTTGGGGTCCTTGAGCCAGGACTGGGGGTTGATGCCCAGCGAGGCGAAGCTCTGGTTGCCGCTGGACCCCTCGCGCTGGGCGCGCGAGCGCACGTAGCCGTCCTTGAACTGCTTGAAGACCTTGTCGGGCACGGAGTAGGCCTGGCCCTGGAACTTCAAGAAGCCCGCGTCCCCGGTGGACACCGCGCCCGCCTTGAAGCTCTGGCCCGACGCGGCCAGCGCCAGGTCGAAGTCGAACTTCGGCAGCTCGTTGCCGCCCTGGTTCTGGAGCGGCCCGGTGAGCTTGAGCTCGATCGGGCCGCCGGAGGTGCTGCCGCCCTCCGTCTTGACCTTGACCGAGAGCTCGACCTTCCCGCTGGTCACCCGCTTGTTGCCCGAGAACGTCTCCTTGAGGACCTTGTTGACGTCCTCGCCGCCTCCGCCGCCGCCGCACGCGGCCAGGCCGAGCGCCGCCACAAGGGCCGCCAGGGCGACCGCAACGAACCGGTACGGGCGGGTGTTGAACACGTTCAGATGATCCTTTTCCGGGTGCAGGACGGCTTGCAGCGACGGGAGCCGCGGGCGGGCGAGCGTAGCATTCCCCTGGTGCGTCTGATCCGCTTCGCGCTGCTCGCGGCGTGCCTGCTGGCGCCCGCCGCGCCGGCCGCGGCGGCACCCGTCCTGGTCCTCGGGAAGGGTGGCCACGTCGTCCGCGAGCAGGACCCGTTCACCCCTCGGGGCACCCCCGTGCCGGCCGCCGCCGTGAAGGCCGGCGCCGCCCGCGCGCGCGCCCACGCGGCGGGCGTCTCGTCCATCCGTACCGCGCTCGGCGACCTGCGCCGGGCCGGCGCCATCTCGCAGGCCGAGTACGACGCGCGCGCCAAAGACCTCGACGACGCGCTGTTCATCCGCAACCAGCTGACCGGCACGCGGCGCAACGAGCTGGACGGCGTGCTGGGACTCACGGCCGGGATCGCCTCCCGGGGCCAGATGGACGCCTCGCGCCTGAACGCGCTGTGGCTCCAGATCAACCGCAACGTCGAGTGGTGGGGCTTCTCGGACCGCCTGCCCTCCAGCGGCGAGCGCGTGCGCTTCCGCAACAGCCGCGTGCTGTTTCAGTACTTCCCGGGCCAGGGCCTCCAGCTCCATCCGCTGGCCAACTGGGGCCGGGCCAGCGCGCTGATCCAGAACGGCTACAAGCCCAACACGCGCGAGTTCCTGGCCGAGCTCCTCCCCCTCGCCGCGCGTCGCAACGGGGCGATGACCTGGGAGTACTACTTCAACTTCGGGGGCGGCGGGCCGCCCTGGACGAGCGGCCTCTCCCAGGGCACGGTGCTGGTGACGCTGGCGCGCGCCTACCGCGACCTGGGCGACGAGGCCTACGTGGCGGCGCTGCGCTCGGCGGTGCGCCTGTACTCGTTCAACGCCCCCCTGGGCGTGCGCGTGCCCACCCGCTACGGCAACAGCTACGCCGAGTACTCGTTCGCGCCCCGCTACCGGATCATCAACGGGTTCATCCAGGCGCTCAACGGACTCTGGGACGCGCGCCCCTACACGACGCTGGCCCGCACGCTCTTCACGCGCGGCGACCGCGAGGCGCGACGCGCCCTGCCCGCCTACGACACGGGGCGCTGGTCCTACTACTCCAACCAGCACGACCTCTCGCCGCTGAACTACCACGTGCTCCTGCGCGACTTCCTGCGCGACCTGTGCCAGCGGACCGGAACGCGGATCTACTGCGCCAAGGCCGCGCGGTTCACGGCGTACCTGCGCCAGGGCCAACCGTAGACTGGTGCGGCGCCATGACGCCGCGGACGATCCTCTACACCGGCAAGGGCGGAGTCGGCAAGACGTCAGTCGCCGCCGCCACGGCGCGGCGCTGCGCCGCCGCGGGCGGGCGGACCCTCGTCCTCTCCACCGACCCCGCCCACTCGCTGGCCGAGTCGCTGGAGACGCCCGTCGGCAGCGCGCCCACGGAGGTCGGGGACGGACTGTGGGCCCAGCAGGTCCAGGCCCAGGAGGAGATGGAGCGCCACTGGTCGGCCGTGGCCGACTGGATGGGCGAGCTGCTGGTCGAGCGCGGCGTCAACCGCATCACCGCCGAGGAGCTGGCGGTGCCACCCGGACTGGACGAGCTGTTCTCGCTGCTCCAGCTCAAGCGCCATCACGAGTCGGGCGAGTGGGACGCGATCGTCGTGGACTGCGCGCCGACCGGCGAGACGCTGCGCCTGCTCTCGTTCCCCGACGTGGCGCGCTGGTGGCTGGACAAGGTCTTCCCCCACGAACGTCAGCTCCTGGCCGCGGCGCGGCCGATCGCCCGCACGATGCTCGACGTGACGCTGCCCTCCGAGGCGGTGTTCGCCGACGTCCAGCGGCTGATGGACAGCCTGATCGCGATGAACGAGATCCTCCGCGACCGCGCGCACGCCACGATCCGGCTGGTCATGAACCCGGACAAGATGGTCATCGGCGAGGCGATGCGGACCTTCACCTACCTCAACCTGTACGGCTACCTGACCGACGCGGTGATCGTGAACCGGGTGTTCCCCGACGAGGTGGCGGGGACGTACTTCGGCGCGTGGCGCGAGCGCCAGCAGGAGCACCTGGAGCTCGTGGACTCCGCCTTCTCCCCCGTGCCCGTCCTGCGCGCCCCCTACTTCGACAGCGAGGTCGTCGGCCCCGAGATGCTCGACCGGCTGGGAGACGCGCTGTTCGAGCACCGCGACGCGGCCGCCGTCCTGCACGATGCGCTCTCGCACGAGCTGCGGGTCGGCGAGGGCGAGGCCAGCCTGCGCCTGGACCTGCCGTTCGCGGAGCGCGGCGACATCGCCCTGAAGAAGATCGGCCTGGAGCTGGTCGTGCGCGTGGACGGCCAGAAGCGCACGATCATGCTCCCCCCGGCTCTGGCACACTGGCGCGCGACCGAGGCGCGCTTCGAGGACGGCGCGCTACAGGTGACGCTCGATGAACACTCCCCACCCACCGGCTGAGGGCGGCGACCCGCTCGATGAGCTGGGCGAGCGGCTGCGCTCGGCCCAGGAGACGGCGGACCGCCTGGTGCGCGAGGCCACCGAGGCCGCGCGGATGGCCGGCGGCGACCCGGCCGGCGACCCGCGCCGCCCGCCCCCGCGCGGCTACGCCACCCCCGGGGACGGCGGCCGCTCGACGGCCGCGGACATCCAGGCGCTGGCCGCGCTGCTCGAGCTCGGCCGGACCATGCTCCCGCCCGAGCTGCGCGCGCAGGTGGCCGAGCTGGTGCGCGAGATCCTGCTGCTCGTCCGGGCGCTCATCGACTGGTACCTGGAGCGCGTCGAGGCTCGCCGCAAGGCGCCGGTCGAGGTTCAGGACATCCCGATCTCGTGACCTTCCTCCGCCGGCTGCGCGACGCCTGGCGCGCCCTGCCCGCGGAACACCGGCTGTGCGGCGTGGCCGCGCTCGTCCTGCTCGCGACGATGCTGCTGCCCTGGTACTCCAAGAGCCGCGGCGTGCCGCTCGGACGCCGTGTCGAGCTGGTCCGCGACCACCAGAGCGCGCTCACGGCGTTCTCGTGGGTCGAGGCGGCCGTCCTGCTGATCGCGCTGGGCGTCCTGGCCCTTCTCCTGGCCCGCGGGGAGCGACGCGCCTTCCACCTGCCCGGCGGCGACGGCGCCGTCATCACCGGCGCGGGCGTCTGGGCGGCGCTGCTCATCGTGTGGCGCTTCTTCGACAAGCCCGGACTCAACGGTGGCATCTCGGTGGGCCTGAGCTGGGGGATCTTCTTCGCGCTGGCCGCCGCTATCGGCCTGGCCGCCGCGGGCAACCGGCTGCGGGCCGCCGGCCGGCCCGAGCCACCGCTCGACACGGCCCGCCCACCGCGCGCGGACGCCGCGGCGAACGAGCCGATCGAGTTCCGGATCCCCGAGGACCGGCCGCACCTGGAGGAGACCCGCGCGCTGGGCTCCGAGCGCCCGCACCTCGACGAGACCCGCGTGATGCCCGACCGCGCGCCCCTCAGCCGCGAGGCGGCCACGCAGGACACGGCGGAGTTCCGCGCGGCGCAGGCCGGCGACGAGGCCGAAGGACCGACCGAGCGGCTCCCGCCCGAGGACGAGACGAAGCCGCTCCCGCCCGACGATCAGTCCTCGAACAGCGCGTAGCCGTACTCGCCGCGCTTGTAGGCCAGGCGGGCGATGGAGTGCATCCGCTCGTCGTCGTTGCCCTCGACCTTGTCCAGCTCGAGCATGACCCGGCGGGCGGCGCGGGTGCAGAACGTCTCGGCGATGAAGCGCTCCTGGCCCGAGGCCTCGACCCCCTGGTCCTCGAAGATCGCGGTGACGCGTGACAGCACCGCGATCTGAGCGTAGATGTCGGCCGCCGCGTCGGCGATGCGCTTGTGGGTCATGCCCTGGTCGACGATCGCCTTGCCGTGCTTGCGCAGGACCGTCTCCCCCACGGAGCGCAGCCGCTTGACCTGGTCGGCCAGCGGATCGGCCAGGCCGGACAGCGACTCGTGGGCCAGCGTTACGCGATCCGGGCGCACCTCGCGCTTCAGGCGCCCGCCCAGGTAGCCCGCCCAGGCGCCCATCGCGCCCAGCGGATCGCCCAGGTCGGCGTCGGCGAGCACCTTGAGCTCCTCGCCCAGCGGCTTGAGGAGCGACAGCGCGACGAAGGAGCGCATCACGTCGTTGGCGCCCTCGAAGATCGGGAAGATCCGGATGTCGCGCATGATCAGCTCGTAGGGCTCGGTCTTCAGGTAGCCGGCGCCGCCCTTGAGCTGCATGGCGCGGTTGGCCTGGTACCAGGCGAACTCGGTGCCGGTGACCTTCGCCATGGCGGACTCGACCGAGTAGTCGTCGATCCCCGCGTCGATCAGACCGGTGGTCATGTAGGCCATCGACTCCAGGCCGAACAGATAGGAGACCATCCAGCCGATCTTGTCCTCGACCATGTCGAAGTCGGCCAGCGGGCGGCCGAACTGGCGGCGCGTGTTGACGTGGTCTATCGACAGGTCGATGAGGTGCTTGGCCAGGCCGACCGAGCCGGTGCCCAGTCCGATGCGCCCGTTGTTGAGGACCTCCATGGCGATCCGGAAGCCCTGGCCCGGCTCGCCCAGGACGTTCTCCGGCGGCACGCGGACGTCGTGGAAGTACAGCGGCGTCAGGTTGTTTCCCCGGAGCCCCATCGTCTCGTAGGGCTCGCCCGACTCCAGGCCCTCCATCCCGCGCTCGAGGATCAGCGCGATGTGGGTCTCCCTGCCGTCGATCTCGGCGCGGGCGAAGGTGGTGAACACGTCGCCGCGCCCGCCGTTGCCGATGAAGCGCTTCTCGCCGTTGAGCAGCCAGGACCCGTCGGCCTGCCTCACCGCGCGCGACTGGATGTTGTAGGCGTCCGAGCCCGCCTCCGGCTCGGTCAGGGCGAACCCCGCGAGCTTGCGCCCGCGGGCCAGATCGGGCAGGAAGCGCGCCTTCTGATCGTCGGTGCCGTACAGGGCGATCCCCTTGAACCCGATCGACTGGTGGACGCCCAGTCCGATGGTCAGCGAGCCGCTGACCTGGCCCACCGCCTCGAACACGCGGGCGTAGCCGGTCTGCGAGAGGCCCTGGCCGCCGTACTCCTCGGGCACGTAGAGCCCGGTGATCCCGATGTCCCCCAGGTCGCGGTAGACCTGGTCGTCGATCCAGCCCGCCTCGTCGATCGCCCGCGCGTCGATGTTCGCGTCGGCGTACTCGCGGAAGGCGGAGATGAGGCCGCGGACCTTCTCCGCCTCGGCCGCATCGGACATGGGATAGGGGAAGACGAGCTCCTCGTGGATCTCCCCCAGCATCAGGGCCTTGCTGAAGCTGGTGACGTCGGCGGGGTCGGTCACGACTTGGAGAGGTAGAAGCCGAGCGGGAGCAGGAAGGTGCCCAGGAAGACCGCCGCGACGCCGAGGACCACCATCGTGCGCGAGCGGAAGATGTGGCCGAGGATCCCGATCGCCAGACCGGCGAGCATGAGGGTGACGTAGGGCTTGGGGTCGGTCCCGAACTCCGGGTGCGGGTCGGGCACCCAGTTGGCGAGCACGAGCGCCGGGCGCATTGGCGCGGGAGTATCCCCGACTGCTCATGCGACCGCGAAGCCATGGCGCGGTCAAACGTTGAGCGTCACGCCGCCTGGCGCCCGTGCGTTGGAAATTCGACGATGCGCAGCGAGACGCCAAACGACAGCGCCTTCGTTCGGGCGGGACGGTGGGTGGACACCGCCCTTTCGAGGATCGCGAACGTTCTTGCCATCCTGGCGGCGCTCGGCGTAGCGTCGGCTGGGTCAGGCGCCGTGCTGGGCGTTTCGCCCCTCTTGCTCGCGGGAATCGCCGTCGCGGGGCCGGCGCTGGCCCTCGTGGCGATCCGGAGTGCTCTCTCAGCGGTCCGCCGTCATCGCCGCCGCCGCCGCCAGCACAGTTACTCCATCCTGTCCAAGGACCTGGTCTATCAGTACGCACCGGGCGCAGCTTCCATGGTGCAAACGAAGCGGTTCCGGATCAGGGCGAATCACGACGGGGTCCAGCAGTTCGAAGACCGCTATAGATGGAGCGGCTCCGGCCACGCCGAGATCAGGTTGCTGACGCCAGGACAGGACCGCGGCGGCAGGCTGGATGGGCCACGGACAGCCGGCCAGCACCGTGACGTCCAGGAGGACATGTGGTGCAGGTACGAGGTCGAATGGACGCCAAGCCTCAAGAAAGGCGACGAGCTGGACATCGAAGTCCGGTGGGACCTCGACAACTCGGTCGGCGACGCGCGCGACTTCTACTCAACCACCGTCGACGTTCCTACGAAGGCCCTCTCCATGGAGGTCAGGCTTCCGCCGGACCTGGCCGCAGATTGGATTCTGAAGTTGACTTACGAGTACTTCACAGCGACGGAACCTGTGGAGGAAGAGTTGGAGCGCCCAGGAAACGCGACCACGCTGACGTGGCGTATTGGCAAGCCGCGATTGGGCCACCGCTATGTCATCCGGTGGGGCCGGGACTGACGTGGCGATCCTTCCGATCAGTTCCGTGCGCCCAGACGCAACCGTGGAGCTCAACTACTCCGCTCTGCGGCAGCGCAGCGCGGAGGTACCCGAGACGCTCGATCGCTCAATCCTGAAGCGAATCGCGTTCGATCTGCTGGAGACTCTGTATTCGACTCCGAGCGGCGTCGGCCTCGCCGCCCCACAGATCGGTCTACTGCTACGAATCGTCATCACGGATCTCGGGAACCCGGCCCGTGCAGTCGATCCGCACGTGCTGGTGAACCCAGTAGTGGTTGCGCGCTCAGCGGAAACGCAAGACGGCTTTGAGTCGTGCCTGAGCATCCCGCTCTTCCGTGGTCGTGTGCAGCGAGCCGAGGAAATCCGTGTTTCAGCTTTGAACCACAGACTTGAGCCAATCGAGTTTGAAGCACGGGGGTTCGAGGCTCGTCTCATCGAACACGAAGTGGACCACCTCGAGGGTGTGCTTTATCCGGACCGAATGGAAGCCGATGAAGTTCTAGAGGAGCTTCCCGTGCCAGCGCAGTTGGCGGCCGACGCGGAGGAAGTGCTTTACGAGCATCCGAGGGCTGGGTAAAGTGGAGCTGGTTGGTATGGAGGATTAGCGCCTAGATCGAACCGCCGTCGCTGTCTGATCGAGCAGATCAGACAGCGCTGAAGAAGACCACGGCGGCGCCGAAGACGAACATCGCCGCGACCACCGCGACGACGCGGCCGAAGGTCCACGGGCCCATGTCGTGGCCGGCGTGACCGGCGGGGTCGTCGGGCCCGGCGTGGTCGGCGGGGCCGTGGTGCGCGTGGACGACGGCGTGGCCCTTCCCGCGGACGATCAGCGCGCGGTTGACCGGCCACGCCGCGGCGAAGGCGATGGCCAGCGACAGCGCCAGGCTGCCCCAGAAGAGCAGGTCGCCCAGGCCGGCGTCCAGGGCGCCGGGCACGACGAGGACGATGGCGTTGTCCACGATCTCCATCACCGTGATCGAGAACGTGTCGGCGGCCAGCGCGACGGGAAGCACGGCGGCCAGCGCCATCCCCGAGGTCAGCAGCGGCAGCGAGGTGAGCGAGTAGCCGAAGACGAAGGCCAGCGCGATGGCCAGCAGGATCGTTCCCAGGTTCCCCCAGCCCAGGGCGGTGCCGATCACCATTCCGGCGATCTCGCCCAGCGCGCAGCCGGTGAGGCAGTGCCCGGTGGCGGTGGTGGCCAGCCGGTCGAGAGGGCTCATCGTGCGCTCACTATACCCCCAGGGGGTATCAGGTGGCATCCAAGCTGGCACAATGCGCCGTCATGCCGGTCGAGCCCGCATCCGTCGCCGAGGTCGCCGAGGGCCTGCGGGGCACCGGCTACCTCCCGGGGGAGTCGACCGCGCTGGTCTCCTTCCTGGCCGCCAAGCTCGGCAAGCCCGTGCTGGTCGAGGGGCCGGCGGGCGTCGGGAAGACCGAGCTGGCCAAGGCGCTCTCGCGCTACCTCGAGCGCCGCCTCGTGCGCCTGCAGTGCTACGAGGGCCTGGACGAGGCCAAGGCGCTGTACGAGTGGAACTACCGCAAGCAGCTGCTGCGCATCCAAACCGAGCAGGCGGGCGCGGGCTGGGACGCCGTCCAGGACGACATCTTCTCCGCCGACTTCCTGCTCCAGCGCCCGCTGATGGAGGCGATCGCCTCCGAGGACCCGGTCGTCCTGCTGATCGACGAGATCGACAAGACCGACCAGGAGTTCGAGGCGATGCTGCTCGAGCTGCTCTCGGACTTCCAGATCTCCATCCCCGAGCTGGGCCGCATCGACGCGCGCACCCAGCCGGTCGTGATCCTCACGTCCAACAACTCGCGTGAGCTGACCGAGGCCCTGAAGCGCCGCTGCCTGTACCTGTGGCTGGACTACCCCGAGCTCGATCTCGAGCTGGAGATCGTGCGGCTGCACTCCCCCGAGCTCGACGAGACGGTGGCGCGCAAGCTTGTCGAGGTGATCCACCAGATCCGCGCGCTGGACCTCAAGAAGCCGCCCTCGATCGCCGAGTCGATCGACTGGGCCCGGGCCCTGCTGCTGCTGGGAGCGCGCGACATCGACGCCGACACCTTCCGCGAGACGATGAGCATCATCGTCAAGCACCGGACCGACCTGGACACGGTCGCCGAGCGCATCGGCGTGAAGCTGGGCGGGCTGGCCGATGTCGGACACGCCTGACTTCGCCGGGCAGCTCCTGCGCTTCGCCGAGGAGCTGCGCGACGAAGGGCTGGCCGTGGGCACGTCGGAGCTGCTGGACAGCTTCGCCGCGCTGGAGGAGGTGTCGTGGACGTCGCGCGAGGACATGCGCGAGGCGCTGGCCACCACGCTGGCCAAGTCCCAGGAGGACCGCCGGGTGTTCGACCTGCTGTTCGAGCGCTTCTTCTTCCGCGCCGCCGAGGCCGAGGCGCTCGACCACGACGTCCGCGAGGACGGCGGCATCGATCCCAACGGCGCCCAGCTCATCGACATGGACGCCCTGCGCGCGCAGATCGCCGCCGCCGTCCGCGAGGGCAACGAGGGCGCCATGCGCGACCTGGCCCGGATGGCCATCGCGGCCTTCGGTCGCCAGGGCGAGGGCTCCGGCGTCATCGGGGTGGACGTCCAGCGCATCCGCCGCGCGCTGGGCCTGCGCGCCGAGCCCCAGACCGACCTGCCGCCCGACGACCCGCGCAGCGAGGGCCTGCCGCGGGAGAACATCCGCGAGTTCGAGGCCCACCTGCGCCGCGAGCTGGAGCGGGCGACGATCGAGCGCACCCGCAAGCTCCCGCCGTCGCGGCCGCTGAACGAGCTCGACCGCGCGCTGCCCTCCGGGCCGCTGGCCGACCTGGCCCAGGTCCACCGGATCGTGACGCAGCTCAAGCGCCGCCTGGCCACGCAGGGCCACGAGCAGCGCGGGCGCAAGCGCCACGCCCATGTCGACGTGCGGCGGACGATGCGCGCGTCGCTGCAGACCGGCGGCGTCCCGATCGTGATCAAGACGAAGCCGCGCCGGCCCCGGCGCCCGGAGATCCTCGTCCTGACCGACGTCTCGACCTCCGTGACCAGCGCCTCGGTCTTCTTCCTCTCCGTCCTGCACGCGCTGCACGACGCGTTTCGCAAGCTGCGCTCGTTCGTGTTCATCGAGCGGATCTCCGAGGTCACCGACATCTTCGAGCGCGAGCGCAACTTCAAGGCGGTGTCCGAGAGGATCGGCCGCGACGCCGGCGTCGCCGACATCTCGGGCTACACGGACTACGGGCGCGTGTGGGAGGAGTTCCTGGCGCTGATCGAGGACGACCTGCATCCGCGCGCCACGGTGATCGTCCTGGGCGACGCCCGGACCAACGGCCGCGAGCCCCGCGCCGACCTGTTCGCGCGGGTGGCCGAGAAGGCGGGCCGGACGTTCTGGCTGAACCCCGAGCCGCGCCTGTACTGGAACTACGGCGACTCGGTCATCGCGGCCTACGAGCGCCACTGCGAGGCGTTCGAGTGCTGGACCACGTCCCAGCTCGAGGACTTCGTCAAGGCGCTCACGCGGCCGGTGCCCGGCGCGGCCCCCTAGCGGGTGGACGCGGTGGTCGTCGAGGCCGTGACGCGCGCGTACGGCGACGTCGTGGCGCTGCGCGACATGAGCCTGCGGGTGGACGGCGGCGAGGTCGTCGCGGTCGTCGGGCCGAGCGGGTGCGGGAAGTCGACGCTGCTCGAGCTCGTGTGCGGGCTCCAGCGCCCGGACGCCGGGCGGGTGGACAGCGGGCCGGCCGTGTTGATGCCTCAGCGCGACCTGCTGCTGCCGTGGAGCAGCGCGCTGGACAACGCCGCCCTGCCGCTGCTGGTGCACGGGGTCTCGCGCGGCGCCGCGCGGGAGCGCGCGCGCCCGCTGTTCGCGCAGCTGGGGCTGGAGGGCTTCGAGGCGGCGCGTCCCGACGAGCTGTCGGGCGGGATGCGCCAGCGGGTGGCCTTCCTGCGCACGCTGCTGGCCGGCAAGCCCGTGCTGGCGCTCGACGAGCCGTTCGCCTCGCTGGACGCGCTCACGCGCTCGCAGATGCAGGAGTGGCTGGCCGAGGCCCTGGCGCGCGAGCCCCGCACGGTGCTGCTGGTCACCCACGACGTCGAGGAGGCGGTGGTCCTGGCCGACCGCGTCGTCGTAATGTCGCCGCGGCCGGGACGGGCGGTCGGCGAGATCGAGGTCGGTCTCCCCCGGCCTCGCGTACGGACCGACCCCGCCGCCGTCTCGCTGCGCGAGCGGGCGCTGGAGATGCTGACGTGAGGCGGGCGGCGCTTCCGACGGTCCTGGTCCTGGCGCTGCTCGGCGCCTGGGAGGCCTACGCGCAGCTGGGCAGCGTCGACGACTTCCTCCTCCCCGCGCCCACCGAGGTGGCGGACTCGCTGTGGACCGACCGCTCGCTGCTCTGGCACGACTTCCGGGTCACCGCCGGCGAGGTGCTGCTGGGCATCGGCGTGGCGCTCGTCGCGGGGATCGCCTGCGCGGTCGCGCTGCACTTCTCCGCCCTGCTGCGTCGCGCCACCTACCCCCTGCTCGTGGCGTCCCAGACCGTCCCGATCGTCGTGATCGCGCCGCTGCTCGTGGTCTGGCTGGGCTACGACCTCGCGCCCAAGCTGGCGATCATCGGACTCATCTGCTTCTTCCCGGTGACGGTGACGGCGCTGGACGGCCTCCGGGGGGTCGACCCCGAGCTGCGCAAGCTCATGCGCACACTGGACGCGTCGCGCTGGCAGACGTTTCGCCGCGTGGAGGCGCCGGCCGCGCTGCCGTCGGTGCTGTCCGGGGCCAAGATCGCCGTGGCGGTGGCGGTGATCGGGGCGGTCCTGGCCGAGCAGGCGGGGTCCTCGGAGGGCCTGGGGCACCTGATCCTGCAGGCGATCCCGCAGTTCGAGACCGCACGGGCCTACGCCGCCGTGGTAGTCCTGTCGGCCTTCGCCGTGATCCTGTTCGGGGCGCTGTCGCTGGCCGAGCGCCGGCTGGTGCCCTGGGCCCACCGATCCCAAGGAGACTCTCCCGCGTGAAGAAGGCCCTGCTCTCCCTCGCCGCCCTGCTGGCCCTGGTGCTCTTGGCCGCGGGCTGCGGCGAGAAGTCCGAATCGACGTCGGCGCCGGGGACCGAGAAGCTCGACCTGGTCCTGGACTACTTCCCCAACGCGGATCACGTCGGCCTCTACGCGGGCCTGGCGGACGGCGACTTCCGCCGCGTCGGGCTGGACGTGCGGGTGCGCACCCCGTCGGACCCGGCGGCGCCCCTGAAGCTGCTGGCGGCGGGCCAGGCCGACCTGGCGATCTCCTACGAGCCCGAGGTCCTGCTGGCGCGCGACCGCGGGCTGCGCGTGGTCTCGGTGGGGGCGATCGTGCAGAAGCCGCTGACCTCGATCATGGCCGTCGGGTCGGCCCACGTGCGCGGCGTGCGCGACCTGCGGGGCAAGAAGGTCGGCACGGCGGGGATCCCCTACCAGTCGGCCTATCTCAAGACGATCCTCGGGCGCGCCGGCGTGAACCCGAACTCGGTCGACGAGATCTCCGTGGGGTTCAACCTCGTCCCGGCGATGCTGTCGCGACGCGTCGACGCCACCCTCGGCGCCTTCTGGAACTACGAGGGAGTCGAGCTGCGCCAGCGCAAGCGCGCACCGGTCGTGATCCCGGTCGACCGCGTGGGCGTGCCGACGTACAACGAGCTCGTGATCGTCGCGCGCAAGGACGACCTGGCCAACCGCGGGAGCCGCGTGCGGCGCTTCATGCGCGCCCTGGGCCAGGGCTACGCGGCGGCCCGGGCCAACCCGGCTCGGGCGGTCGCCCAGCTGGTCCGCGCCAACCCGGGCCTGAACCCCAAGCTCCAGCTGGCCAGCGTCCGAGCCACCCTGCCGGTGTTCTTCCCGGCCAACGAGAAACGCCCCTTCGGCTACCAGGACCGCCGCGCCTGGAACGCCTACGGCCGCTGGATGCGCGACAACCAGCTCGTCCGCAACCCCCCCAACGCCTTCCGCGCCGCGACCAACGAGTTCCTGCCGGGGCAGGGGATCTAGCTAGGCGGCGGCGACCATCCGGCGGGCCAGACCGCCGGGGGAGAGCAGGTAGGCGCCGGCCTGGCCGGCCCAGGGGTGGAAGCGCTCGAAGAACTCGTGGGCCTCCTCGGGCGTGGCGCGGTCGTAGGGGTTGCCGGTGCGCAGGCGCCCGACGAGCTTGAGGAACCCGAGGTCGCCGGCGGGGACGACGTCGAGGCGGCCGTGGCCGTGCAGCGCGAGCATCTCCATGGTCCACTGGCCGATGCCGGGGACGGCGCGCAGCCGCCGCCAGACGGCCTCGAGACCGGCGTCGCCGCGGCGGCCGGCCGCGGCCGGCGCGGGAAGCTCGACGCGGGCGGCCGCGATCTCGCGGGAGACGCGGATCAGCGTGATCGCTCGGGCTCCGGCGAGGTCGCAGGACTGCAGCAGCGCCGGGGCGGCGCCGGCGAGCGCGGCCGGGCCGGGCGCGTCGCGCAGTCCGGTGCGGGCGCAGCGGCGGCCCAGGCGGGCGATCAGCCGGCGCTGGATCGCGGCCGCGCGATCGAACTCGATCAGCTGCTCGGTGATGGCCCAGGTCAGCGCCTCGAACGGCTCGGGACGGCGGCGGACGCGGCGCAGCGGGTCGCGGCGCACCGCCGGCCCGATCAGCGGGTCGAAGCGGAAGCGCTCGTAGAACGGGCGCAGGTCGTCGTCGAGGCCCAGCGCGAAGCGCATCCGCTCGATCCCGTGCTCGACGGCCTCGCGCGACGGCGCCACCGCGTGCAGCAGCGCCCGGTCGCGCGCCGGCTGGCGCACCGTGACCACGACGGCCTCGTCGCCGAGGTGCAGCAGGCGCCGCAGAGCGCCCCCGGACACCCGCGCCAACCCGTCCGGCCCCCCATACCGCGGCAGCCGCCACGGCCATCTCGCGACCACTTCGCGGGAGAGCTCGATCATTCCCGGAGCCTAACCCGAGTCTCGGCGACGCCCTTGAACCGTGAATGGGCGCTCCGGCGGGTGCCTGGCCAGGACGCAGGGGGTGGGACAGTGCTCCGCACGGCCCACCCCCGAGGACGCCGCCAGGCGCGCGTCCGGTGCGCTCAGTCGCGGTTCAAGAGGTGGATGTCCACCAGGAACGACCGCGAGGCGGCGACGTCGATCAGCTCGCCGCGCTTGCGGCCGCGCTTACGGCGCGACGGCATCGCCCGGCGCGCGGCGCGGCGGCGGGCCAGCGCGACGGTCGCGGCGCCGGCCACGAAGCCGGTTGCGGCGACGGCGGCGGCCTGGACGGCCGGCGAGGGCATGGCACGGACGAGCTCCCCCGAGACCGCCTCCTCGCGCTCGATCGGCGTGACCTCGGCCAGGACCGGCAGCAGGTCGGGGTCGCGCGCGGGCTCGGGCATCCGCGCAGTGTAGTGCCCGCTCAGACGGGCTCCACACCCTCGGGCCGGGCGGGCTCGGCCGCCGGGTCGAAGCGCTGCTCGTAGATGCGGAAGCGCTTGACGATGCGCCCTCCCATCGCCTCCATGCCCCGGTTCATCGGGGTGTTGGTCTCCAGGATCCAGCCCATCTCGCCCCAGGTCACCCGTCCGCGGCCGGCCGTGTCGAAGTGCTCGATGTAGAGCTGCGCCGCCACGCCCGTGTGCTGCCAGCCCGGCTTGACCCCCAGGAACCCGACGCGGCAGCGGTCCATGATCCGGCGCCGGCGCAGGAAGTGCCACCAGCCCAGGGGCAGCAGCCGTCCCTTCATCCGCTTCAGGGCCTGGTTGAGGTCGGGGACGGTCACCGCCACCCCGACCGGCTCGCCGTCCTTCTCGGCCACCATGAACCACTCGCGCGCGAAGGCCAGCTGCATCTCGTGGGCGTAGTCGTCGAGGTCGCGCTCGGAGTAGGGCACGAAGTCCCAGTTGCGCTTCCAGGCCTCGTTGTAGATGTCGCCGAAGATCTGCATGTCGCGGCGCAGGTGGCGGCGGGTCATGTGCCGCAGCGTGATCCCGTGCTCGGTGCGCGACTGCTCGGCCAGGTCGAACACCACCGGCAGGATCTTGGACCGGTCCGAGACGTCCAGCTCCCACATCCACAGGTCGATGACCTTCTCCAGCCCGGTGTCCTCCTCCACCAGCCGCTGGTAGTGGGGGGGCTGCCAGGACTGGCGGATCATCGGCTCGCGGTCGAAGCCCTCGATCAGGATGCCGCTCTCGTCGTTCATGCGGAAGTCCATGGGCCCCACCATCCGGTCGTAGCCGCGCTCGCGCAGCCACGCCTCGGCGGCGTCGAACAGCGCCGCGGCGACCTCGGGGTCGTCCTCGAGCTCCAGGAACCCGAACAGCCCCCAGCGGGTGCCCTTCTCGGCGTTGAGCGCGTGGTCCACGTGGGCCGAGATCCGCCCCACGACGCGGCCGCCGCGCCGGGCCAGGAACAGCTGCGCCTCGCCCCGGTGGAAGAAGCCGCCCAGGCGCGGGTTCAGGAAGATCCACCGCTCCAGGCGCAGCGGAGGGATCCAGAACGGCGATGTAGAGTGAAGGCGGTAGGGGAGCTCGATGAACGCGCGCAGGTCGCGCCGCCCCTCGACCGGCCGGACGTCCACGGACACGAGGCCGCACCCTATATGCCGACGCCCACCGCCCACGACGTCTTCGCGAAGGTCCGCGGCCATGAGCGCTCCGAGTTGCTCAATGCCGCGCGCCAGGCGGGCGTCGTCCCCTACTTCCGCGTGCTGGAGTCGGCCGCCGGGCCCGTCGTGGAGATGGAGGGTGCCCAGCGGGTCATGCTCGGCTCCAACAACTACCTCGGCCTGACGGGCGACGAGCGGGTCAAGCAGGCGGCCCGCGAGGCGCTGGAGCGCTACGGCACCGGCCTCACCGGCTCGCGCCTGCTCAACGGGACGATCGACCTGCACCTCGAGCTCGAGCAGGAGCTGGCCGACTGGATGGGAACCGAGGACGCGATCGTCTACACCACCGGCCACCAGGCCAACCTCGGAGCGCTCGGGACCCTCCTGGAGCCGGGGGACACCGTGGTCGTGGACTCCGGTGACCACGCCTCGATCCTCGACGGCGCGCTGCTCTCACGGGCCAAGCTGCGCCCCTTCCGCCACAACCGCCTGGACAAGCTGGAGCGCACGCTGGAGCGCGCGGCCGGCGACGGCGGCGGCGTCCTCGTCGTGGTGGACGGGGTGTTCTCGATGGAGGGCGACGTCGCCCCCCTCCCCCAGGTCGCCGAGCTGTGCGAGCGCTACGGCGCCCGGCTCATGGTCGACGAGGCCCACGGCGTCGGCGTGCTCGGCGCGCGCGGCGCCGGGACGAGCGAGCTGCTGGGAGTCGAGGACCGGGTCGACCTGCGCATGGGGACCTTCTCCAAGTCGCTGGCCTCCTGCGGCGGCTTCATCGCCGGCCCGGCCGAGGTCGTCGAGTACCTGCGGATCGCCTCGCGTCCCTTCCTCTTCACCGCGGCCGCCGTCCCCGCCGCCGTCGGCGCGGCCCTGGCCGCGACGCGCATCTGCCGCTCGGACGATGGGCCGGCGCTGTTCGCCCGGGTGCTGGAGAACGCGCGCTACCTGCACGCCGGCCTGAGCGAGCTGGGCTTCCACGTCGTCGAGCCGACGCCGCTGCCCGACGGTACCGCTGTCCTCACGCCGATCGTGCCCGTCCTGGTGGCCGACGACTGGAAGGCGGGGCTGCTCTGGCGCGCGCTCTACGACGCCGGCGTCTACGTCAACGTCGCCCTGCACCCGGCCGTCCCGCCGGGCGGGGCGATGCTGCGGACCAGCGTCATGGCGACCCACGACCGCCCCGTCCTGGACCGCGCGCTGGAGGCCTTCGCGCACGTCAAGCGGAACTTCGAATCCGAGCATGGGCCCCTTCCTGGACCCTGACTCGAGGGTCCGACGAAAAGGCCGCTCTGAGCGCACGACTTGGACGAACGTCCATTGACCCCGGGACGCGCGCTGCCATAGCTTCATTTCGTCTCGACCACTTGGCCATCGCCGGGTGAGGGGGGTCTCAAAAAGGGTCGCAGCGCGCCGGCTGGAAGGTTCAGCGGGCCCGGTTTCGGCGCGCTGAAACACGAGTCCTCCCGGCGACCGCCGAGCGGTTGGGGCTGTCGTCAACCAACCCAGCGACGTGTTCGCCACTGAGAGGCGAGCAGGGAAGGACAGGATGGACGCAACCGGGACGATCGCTGCCCCGCAGGAGCAGCACATGCAAGCCCTCGAACTGGCCAACCGGGTGAGATTGGCCCGCGCGACGCTCAAGCGCCGCGTCGGGACCGGCGAACTGGCGGCCGCCGAGGTGATCGTCGCGTGTCCGTGGGAGGCCGAGAGCATGCCGATCATGGACCTGCTCATGAGCCAGCGCCGATGGGGCCGCACCCGCTGCCGCAAGTTCCTGACGTCGATTCGGATGTCGGAGACCAAGACCGTGGGAACGCTGACGGAACGCCAGCGCAGGACACTGGCGGCGCTGCTCTCCGCGAAGGGACGCACCGGCGACGTGGAGCACCGGGCCGCGATCGGCCTGGGCTACTTCGCGCACGCCTGACGGGGGCGCGACCCGCCGCGTCAGGCGCGGCGGGTCGCTAACTCGACGATGTGGCCGTCCGGGTCGCGCAG
This sequence comes from Solirubrobacteraceae bacterium, assembly GCA_033856025.1. Taxonomy (GTDB): domain Bacteria; phylum Actinomycetota; class Thermoleophilia; order Solirubrobacterales; family Solirubrobacteraceae; genus AC-38. The sequence continues at coordinate 37,852 of JAWVFQ010000020.1, forward strand.
GTAGATCGACCGGAAGGCGCCGCGGTCGAACGGATCGGTGCACTCGATCCCCCGCGACCGCAGGTAGTCGCGCCAGGCCAGCTGCTCGTCCGCCGTCTCGACGGTCAGCGCGAGATGGTGCGTCGAGCCGGCGCCCACCACCCCGGCCTCCATCGCCGGGTACTCCAGGAACGACACCAGGGTCCCCGGCGTCCCGTGCTCGTCGCCGAACCAGAAGTGGCGCGAGTCGGGATCGTCGTCGTTGCGCTCCTCGCGCACCAGGGTGAGGCCGAGCAGGTCGCGCCAGAAGGCCGTGGTGCGCTGGAGGTCGCGCGAGATCAGCGTGACGTGGTGCAGCCCGGTCAGTCGCATGCGGCGCTGGACGGACACGTCAGCGGAACCCGTAGCCGCCCGAGCGGCGCTTGAAGACCTCGCGCAGGGCCCAGAAGGCCGCGGCGAAGACGCCAATCCCGGCCCCGAGCAGCGCGACCTGTGGCGCGCCGGCGAAGAACAGCCCACCCATCGTCAGGACGGCGGGCGCGGCGGCCAGGACGCTGGTGTGCGACTTGAAGCCGGCCATGTGCTCGCGAATGGCCAGCTCCAATCCGGCCAGCGAGCCGAGCGCCGCCGCGGTGGCGAGCATGAGCCCGCCCCGCTTGCCGCCGGTCACGAACCCGGCCACCCCGATCACGAGCGCCAGCAGGACGCACAGCTCGACCAGCGGGAAGCTGCCCCACGGCGCCTGGGGGCGCTCGCCCGTACGCCGACGCGCCGGAGCGGGACGCTCCGGCGCCGGGGTGTGGGCGCGCTTGCGACTACGTCTTCCCATCAGGGGCCGGGGGCGACAGCCCCCTGGCTAACGGACAGCCGGAGGAGAGCTTGACCTGCCACCAGCCCATCAGCATGCCGATGAGCCCGAGGCGGGGGCGCACGTGCCAGTGGCCGCAGCCGCGCTCCCCGATGTCCTCGCGCGACACGCGCACGCGCCGGTAGGACCCCGGGTCGAGCATCATGCGCTCGATCAGCCGGCGGCACTCCTCCTCGCGGGCGGTGCGCTGCGCCAGGTCGCCGCGGGCGCGGCCCAAACGGCCGGCCAGGTCGTCGCGCAGGCGCTCGAGCTCTCCCAGTCCGAGCAGCCGGGGGCCGGCCATGGCCGGGACTCCCCACTCCAGGCCCTGGCGCGGGTAGGCGCCGGTGAAGGTGTGGGCCAGGTCGCGCTCCAGCCGGGCGATCTGGTCGCGCAGAGAGCGCCGCGCGGCGCGTTCGTCGGTCTCGACGACCCGGGTGCCGAGCGAGGCCTGCGGGGGCGTCCGCTCGGAGTGTTCGAGCACCTCCATCGCGGCGATTCTACCGCGCCCGGAGCACGTCGACGCACGTATGCAGTGCCTCCTCCACGTGAATGGCCGGAACATTGGCCACCTGGACGGAGAACAGGGTGATCCGGCGGGTCTTCCGCGTGACCCCCACACCCTCCGCGGGCGCGGAGAACAGCTGGGCCACCGGGCCCGCCTCGTCGGCCACCACGAGCCGTCCGGACGGGAGCGGCAGCGCTCCCGAGCCGCGCCCCAGCGGCTCGTTCGCGTCCGCAACGCGGATCGTCAGCTCGCCCTCCACGCGGTCGGAGTCCAGCGCCCACACCGGCACTCCGGTCTCCACCACCGCGATGGTCAGCGCGTCGTCGACGATATTGCGCGACTTGAACCCGCCGCGCAGCAGGCGCTCGACGGCCGCCGCCTCGACGGGCGTGCGGTCGGCGTCCGGGTCCAGTCCCACGTGGCGGTAGAAGACGCGGTAGGCCCAGGGGATCGGGTCCTGGCGCATCGTCACGGCGTGTGAGCCGCGGAAGCGGTCCGACAGGCCGCGCAGGCGCTCGCGCACGCCGTCGGGGCTGCGGCCCGGCTCGGCCTCCAGCGTCGCCGTGACCAGCGCGAGCTCGGGGAACTCCTCGCGCACGTCCGCGTCCACCCGGCCGGGGACCGGGACGACGTCGGGCGGGTCGCCGGTCAGGGGGTCGGCGCCTTCCATCCCCGCCGTCGCGATCCCTCCACCAGCCGCGTCACCGCCGCGTGCAGGCGGGCGTCCGTGAGCAGCCGATCTCCCACGTAGCTGTGCATCACGATGCCGCCAGGATAGGCCAGCGTCGTGGTCGGGCAGCCGGCCACGCCGTACACGTTGGCCACCAGGCCGTCGCGGTCGTGGCCCACCGGGAAGCGCCACCCGCGGCGGCGCACCAGGTCGCGCAGCTGGCCGCGGTTCCCGCGCACCGTGAACGCCGCGAACTGGACGCCCGGGAAGCGCCGGCGCTGGCGCTGCATGACGTCGAGCTGGCGCCGGCAGGCCCCGCCCGAGCGCGCGAAGTAGAAGGCCAGGACGACCGGGCCGCGCTCGGCCAGCTGGCACGTGTTGAGGATCCGCGGGCCGCGGACCTCGCAGGCCGGCCGGTGGCCCGCCTGGCCCTGGTCGCGGCGCGTGGCCACGTTGGCGTCGCCGTCCAGATCGGAGAGCACGAGAGGCGCCGCGACGGGCGGCAGCGGCCGGTTGGCCGCCACCCCGCGCGACCCGGGGCTGTCCGTGCGCAGCGTGTTCAGCGTGATGTAGACGATCCAGGCCAGGAAGATCACGCCGATCACCCACCCGTAGCGCCCACGGCGGCGCGGCGGCTCGGGCGGCGGCTCGCCGTGGCCCTCCAGCCGAGCCTGCGCGGCCCGCCGCGCGTCGTCGTCGTCGTGAAAGTCGAGCGGGCCGCTCTCGGTCATGCCACACGACGGCGGCGCACGCGCGGCACGCGCACCGCGCGGACCCGCTCCCACGCCTGGCGCGGCAGCGTGGCCAGCTCGCCCCGCTCGGCCAGGACGAGCACGGCGGGCAGCACGACCAGGACCCCGAGCAGCGAGGCCGCCAGGTCGATCACGGTCACGAAGCCGAAGTCGCGCAGCATGCGGATGTCCGAGACCACGAGCACCGCGAACCCGGCGATGGCGGTGATGCCGGAGGCCAGGACGGCCGCGCCGGTGGAGCGGTAGGTGCGCTCCAGGGCCTGCGCGGGCCCGTGGCCGGCGATGCGCTCCTGGCGGTAGCGCTCGGCCAGCAGCACGCTGAACTCGGTGGAGATGGCGATGACCAGCGCGCCCAGGGTCACCGACATGGGGTTCAGCGGAACCCGCACGACGAACAGCACGAGCGCGGACCACCCGGCCGCCAGCGCGATCGGGATGAGCGGCACCAGCGCGCGGTCGACGCGGCGATAGACGGCCAGCAGGGCCAGCGACACCGCGGCCAGGCCGGCCAGCACGGTGAGCAGCCGCCGCCAGTCCGAGGACACCTTGGCGTTGGCCTCGGCGGCCAGCACCGGCAGCCCGACCAGGTGCGCGTTGACCCCGGGCGGCGGGTGCAGGCGATCGCGCATGACGTCGATGACCTGCTGCTGGCGGTCCAGCGGCATCAGGCGGATGCCGAAGGCCATGGTCGCCATGCGCCGGTCCGGCGTGATCACGGCCTGGGAGAAGTAGGGCGGGACGGCCTCCAGCAGGGCGCGGATGCGCTCGCGGTCCTGCACCTGCGTGGGGTCGCGGAACAGGCTGGGCAGCGAGAGCGCGGGGCATAGCTGGGCCCGGCCGCAGCCACGCTCCTCCCGGTAGCCGAAGCGCTTGAGCAGGTCGGCCTGATAGGCGGTCATCCAGCGGATGACCCGAGGCTCGGTCAGGTCGTCGGCCTGGACGGTGACGTCGATCTGCCCCGAGACGCCCGTGGCGCGCTGGAGCGTGTCCAGGTCACGGAGCGCCTGCTGGTTCTGGGGCACCAGCTTCTGGATGTCGGAGACCACGCGGGTCTGGGTGTCCAGAACGAAGCCCAGCAGCGACAGCGCCACGGCGATCCCCAGCACGCGGGCGGGGCGCTGCACGGCCTCGCGCAGGGCGCCGTCGCGGGCGCGGCGGGCCAGGGCGCGCGTCTCGCCCGCCAGGTGCGTCACGCCCTCGGTCGGCGCCACGGAGCGCAGCGATCGCCCGGCCGCGGACAGCAGGTCGCCGGCGCCGCGCACCGCGCCCACCACGGGCGCGGGGAAGCGCGGCGCGGGCAGGCGCGGAAGCAGCGCCAGCGCCGCGAAGCCCGCCGTCAGCGCGCAGGCGAAGGCCAGCGCCACTCCGATGACCAGCAGCAGGCCGAACCCGCGAACCATCGGCACGGGCGAGAGGAGCAGGACCAGGAAGCCGGCGCCGGTGGCCAGGCAGGCCGTGGCGATGGTGGGCCCGCCCAGCGCCGCGGCCCGGGGCGCCGCGCGCTCGGGCGGCAGCCCGTCCGCGCGCATCACCTCGTCGTGGCGCGAGTGGAACTGGATGGCGTAGTCCACCGACAGCCCGACCAGGATCGGCAGCACCGCGATCGACGCCATGGTCAGCGACGCGCCGACCAGGTCCATCGCGCCGAACAGGATCCCCGCGGCGCCCAGCGCGATCCCCAGCGGCAGCAGGCGCACGCCGCGCCGGGCCGGCGAGCGGAACACGAACAGCAGCGTGAGCGCCATCACGATGAGCGCCGCCACGAGCAGCGTGACGATCGAGCTGGAGACCTCGTCGGTGAGCGCGGACAGGACCACCGGGGCCCCGGTCACCGTGTAGCGCCCGGCGCCGTTGGTCAGGCGGAACTCCGGCAGGCGCGTGGCCTCGCGCACCAGCGCGATCGTGCGGTCGCGCGCGGCCTCGGATAGGCCGGGGCGCAGGCGCACCTGCACCAGCGCCGCGCGAGTGCTCGGGAACAGGTAGGCGAAGCGCGCCTTGGGCACGCTCACGCCCCGGCGCGGGTCGAACACCAGCTGCGAGACGAAGTCGGGGTCGTTGAGGCGCGGCAGCGAGCGGATGCCGTAGCTCAGGGCGAGGCGCAGCGTGGTGCGGAAGTACTCGGCGCGGACGAGCTGGCGGGCCTGCTCGGCCAGACGGCGGCGCTCGACGCCCGAGCGGCCCTGGGCCTTGGCCAGCTTGCGCGCCGCGGTCATCGCGCGCTTCTCGCGCTGCGCCTGCTCGGACTGCTGGGCCGCGAACTGGTCTTGGATCTGGCGCACGGACTCGTTGACGAACGTCCCGGGTCCGTACACGACCTGCACGGGACGGTCGCGGCCCCGGGCCAGCTTCGCGCACGGCCCGCCCAGCCCGCCGGGCGGGTTGCGCACGTCGCGCGGCAGGTTGCCCGACAGGCAGCCCTCGAGGCCCAGCAGGCGTCCGAGGTCCGAGGTCAGCACGAGCTGCGGGAGCGGCTCGCGCACCAGCACCACGATCGCGTCCTCGCCGAAGCGCGCGCGGTACTGCTCGGTGGCACGGAAGGTGTCGGAGTTGCGCGAGACCAGCGTGTCCACGCCCGTGTCGGGACGCAGGCCCAGCGCCAGTGCGCCCCCGCCCAGGGCGACCAGCGCGAACAGCGCCACGACGAGCGTGGGCCGGCGCACGACGGCGCGGACGATCCGTTCCAGGCGCAGCGACATGCTCGCTTGAGGTTAGTGGGCGGCCGGGCGCGGCCGCGCCGGGTGGCCGCCTAGGGCTGCGGCGGATACGCCGCCACGTGCGGGTACTGGGTGGTGCCCCCGAAGGGCGTCGTGAACTTGCCCTGCTGGACGCACGGCGGGGCCGGGGCGGTTCCGCCGCCCGAGGCGTTGAAGATGATGTTGGCGACGAGGGTGTTGAGCGCCGGCGGGATCAGGGCCGGGTTGACGCCCAGGCTGGAGAGCGGCACCGGGATGCCGGCCGCGCCGCAGTGGCGGTTGTCGTAGACCGCCAGGTAGCCGGGGTTGGCCATGCGCTGGAAGTCGCCGGGCATGTGGTACGGGTTCGGGCGGTTGGTCCCGATGCGCCGCGGATACACCGCCAGCGTCTCGGGGTTGACCGGGTTCGACGTGCGCAGGTAGTGGACCCTGCGCCCCGCGGTCCCCGGCGTGTCGGTGGCCTGGGTGGCCGCCGCGCTGTTGGCGAAGAACGTGTTGAGCTCGCGCGGGTAGCGCCCGATGAAGTCCGTGATCGGGATCAGGTTGCGCAGGACCGGGTCCAGCTGGCCCAGCACCGGGCGCAGGTCGTCGAGCACCTTCTGCGTGGCCGGGACGCCGCGCCGCGACGCCGTGATGAGCAGGTTGAGGTCGCGGAAGAACGCCTTGAGGTCGGGAGCCAGCGCGGAGAGGTCCACGAGCGTCGGCGACAGCTCGCGCGCCGCGGGCCGCAGGTCGGTGACGACCGGGTTGGCGTTGCGCGCGAAGCGGTCCAGGCGCCGGAGGGTGAGCCGGCTCTCGCGCTCGAACGTGGGCAGGGCGGTGAACGCCTCCTGCAGGCGGCGGTTCTTGTCCGCGGTCGTCTGGAAGACGACGTTGGCGTTGGTGATCAGGCCACTGAGCTGGCCGCGGCGCTCGGACAGCGCGTTGAAGACGACGCCGGTGTTGCGCACCAGGCGCTGCACGGCGCCCTGCTGGGAGACCAGAACCTTGAGCAGGGAGTTCGTGTCCTCCGCGAACGGACCGAGGTTGCCCAGCGCGTCGGAGAAGTCCTGGCCGCGGCCGCGGATGCCGCCGGCCAGCGCCTGCTGCCAGACCTGGAACGCCTTGCGCGTCGGATCGTCGAAGGCGCGGAAGATCTCGTCCAGCTCCACGGTGGGCGACACCTGGGCCGGGCTCAGCGTGCCTCCCTCCTTGAGCTTGCGGACGCCCGGCGAGCCGGGGGTTAGCTCGACGTAGGTCTCGCCCAGCAGCGTCTTCTGGCGCAGGATGGCCCGCGCGTCGGCGGGGAGCGGCGCGTACTTGCGGTCCAGCTCGATCGTCGCGAGGTTGAGGCCGTTGCGGTTGAGCTTGACCGTCTTGACCTTGCCCACCGGCACGCCGGAGATCCGCACGTCCGCCTCGTTGGCCAGCGAGGTCGCCTCCTTGAAGGGGACCTTGAACTGGTAGCCGCGCGGCTTGAGCGGGCTCGAGCCGCCGAAGGCCAGCCACAGGAACAGCAGCAGCCCGAAGCACGACAGCGCGAACGCCACCATGACGAAGATGCGCGCGACGCTGGGGGCTTGCTTCTGCATCAGCCGATCATCCGAAGGGGGAGGTCTGCTGCGGGCAGATGCCCGCGCTGTCGGGGACGTTGGTCAGGGCCAGCAGGAGCTGGAGGCCCGGGTTCGCCGTGGCGATCTGCTTGAGCAGGCCCAGGCCCGAGCACGACGCCAGGAACAGGCCGCGCCGGATCGGCCCGTGCGCGTCCTGGGTGGAGAAGACGGAGGCGGCCGCGTGGTTGGCCCACGCCGTCCAGAACAGGTAGCCCTCCTCGGGGCCCGGCGGGTTGTAGGCCAGCTCGTTGAGCAGGTAGTTGACGACGCGGAACGTCGTCGTGAGGTTCGGCGTGAGGATCGACAGGTTCTGGGCCGCGGGGCGCAGGTCGCGCACGACCGGCAGCGCCTGGCGCGAGAACGGGCGCAGCTGGGTCCGGATGATCGGCTCGGTCGCGGTGAAGAACGGCCGCACGGCGACGTTCGTCGGGCCCAGTGCGCGCGCGGTCGGGCGCAGCGCCTGGAGGCTGGGGCCCAGGACCTTGGCCAGGCGGTTGGCCTTGGCCAGGCCGGTGTTGGTCGCCCCCAGCGCACTGGGCAGCTCACGCAGCGTGGCCCGGATGTTCGATTCCTGGGCCGCCAGGTGGGCGAAGACCTCGTTGGAGGAGGCCACGAAGGCCGAGAGCTGGTCGTCGCGGTTGGCCAGCGCCTCGGACAGCAGCCGGAAGTTGTGGATGACGCGCTTGAGGTTGCCCCGGCGCGCGGCCAGCGCGGCGCTGATCCGGCCGCCGTCGCGGGCGGTCGGCTCGAAGCGCCGCAGGGTGGCCGACAGCGACTCCCCGTTGCCGCGCAGTCCCTGCCCGGCGCCGCCCAGGAGCAGACGCAGGTAGTCGCGCGTGTCGCGGTCCAGCTGGGACAGGACCTGGTCCGGGTTGATGTCGGGCAGCGTCTGGGAGACCGGGACGGTCCCGCCGCTGGGTATCTCGCCGGCCGTCACCGTCCCCGGGTCGAGCTCGAGGATCATGTCCTTGAGCCCCGTCTTGGGCCGCAGGAGGATCGACGCGTCGCGGTAGATCTTGGAGTACTTGCGCTTGATCTTCATCTCCACGCGCGCGCGCCCGTCCTTGAGCTGAACGTTGGAGATCTCGCCGACGTTGACGCCGGCGATGGTCACGGTCTGGCCCTGGCCGGGCGTGACGGCCTGCGCGGTGGCGAAGTCGCCGTGCAGCGTGTAGAAGTCGCTGCCCACGACCGGGACCCACTTGGGCAGGTAGAAGCGCTGGTTGGACAGGATGTAGCCGCCCACGCCCGCCGCCACGAAGACCAGCACGATGACCGCGACGAAGTCCTTCCAGTGCTTGCGGATCGCCATGCTCACGGGTGGATGCCCTCCCCCGCCGCGGCGGCCGCCTGGCCGGCGCGGGCGAACGGGTTGAGCCGGCGGACCAGCTCCTCGGGCAGCGACGGCGTCGTGCCGGCCGTGCGCGGCGCCTGGGCGCCGAGGTCACGCAGCCCGGTCGCGCGCGGCTGGGAGCGGACCGGCTGCTCGACGCCGCCCGTCGCCGCGCCGTTGAGGTTGGGGATGCCCTGCGTGGCGCACTCGACGTCCGGCCGGTAGGGCGGCCGCTGCCCCGGGAACAGCGGGCGCGTGCCGATCGGCTTGGCCACGGCGTTGCCGAACAGCGGCGCGCCGCCCGTCGAGGTCTTCCCGGTCGAGACGGTCTGGGAGCCGCCGCCGACGGCGAAGCGCACGTACTGGCCGTTGCCGTCGAAGTTCTGGCTCTCGCCGGCCAGCGCGACCATCGTGTACCAGAACTCCTTGTAGTTCTCGACGCCCGAGGTCAGCGTGCCGTCGTTGATCTTGACGTCGCCCGTGGGGAGGATGACCTTGGTCAGGCAGCGGTTGACCTTGTCGATCTGCGGCAGCAGCGAGATCGAGTCGCCGGTCAGGCGCGCCAGCGCGGCCGTGGTGGGCTGCAGCTCGCGGGCCAGCCCGCGCAGCTCGGTCGGGCCGAGCAGGCGGGTGGTCTGGCGGATCCACGGCATCGCGGCGTCGATCGTCGCCGGGGTGGTGCGCACGCCGGGGAGGATCTCCCGCGCGAACGCGCGCGTGGGCGGGAAGGCCCGGTTGAGGCTGGTGAACGTGGCGTTGGCCGTGCGCAGGGTCGGCCCGAGCCGGCGAATCGAAGCCTGCAGGTTCCCGGACTCCGCCGCGAACGCGCCCAGCGTCGTGTTGAGGTTGGTGACCAGGCCCTTGAGCGACTCCTCGTTGGCGTCCAGCGCGGCGGCCACCGTGCCGAACGAGGCGATGAGCTTGTGCAGGTCGCCGGGCTGCGTGCCCAGGAGCGCCTGGTTGACCACCGAGGTGTCGCGCAGCGCCGGCCCGCTGTAGCGCAGCGAGTCGTTGAGCGACTTCGCCGCCGTCTCGCCGCGCACCGCCGGGTCCTGCGTGGCGTCGCTCAGCGCGCTCGGCGGCCGCTTGAGCGCGTCGCCGTAGTTGCGCAGGATGTCCTGGAGGTCCACGCGCGAGTCGTACTGCAGGGTCGTCAGCACCTGGTCGAGCTGGACGGGCGCCGAGGTCTGCGTGGGCCCGATCCGGTCGTTCTCGCCCAGCCTGGGCGCCGACGGCGTGCCGGGCTTGAGGTCGACGAAGAAGTTGCCCTCGAGGAAGATGCGGGGGCGGATCTTCAGCGTCGCGTCCTTGTGGATCGGCAGCGCGCTGTCCTGGAGCTCCATCGTGACCACCGCGGCCTGGCCGGAGCCCATCTTCTTGACGCCCTTGACCTTGCCGACGTTGACGCCGGCGATCCGCACCGGCGATCCGGGCCGGACGTTGTTGGCGTTCTCGAACACGGCCTGGAGGCGGTGCCCGTGGGTGAACGGGATGTGCTTGGTGAAGCCGAAGTAGGTGATCAGCACGAGGATCGCGATCAGCAGGGCCCCGGCCCCCACCGGGCTCATGCCTCCCTCGCCGCGCGCGCGGGCTCCGCGGGCCATCAGCCGCCGCCTCCCGGGATGCTCGGGTCGCGCGTCGTCTTCTCGGTGGTGGCCGACTGGGTGCCCGGCACGTTGCCGATGACCGTACGGCCCGTCAGGTAGGGCTCCTGCCCGGCCTCGCACTCGCGGGGCTGGCCCGGCGAGGCGGTGTTCGGGTACGGGTTGAAGTGCAGGTGGTTGGTCTGGTCGGGGCCGTTGGCCGGGGCGGAGGAGGGGCCGCCCTCGTTGTTGGGCCCGGAGGGCGCCAGCACGACGATGAACCGCTGCCAGGTTCCGTTGGTGTCGCCCTCGGAGAGCAGGCTGGCCGTGTTGCGGAAGAACAGCGTGGCGTAGTTGCACACGGTCTGGGCCGGGGTGAGCGAGCGCAGCGTCGGGTCCAGCGAGCGCACGAGCCGCGTGAGGCCGCGCACGCCCATCGGGACCTGCGGGTCGTTGGCGAAGCGCTCCAGCGACTGGAACAGCGGGATCAGGCGGCGGTTGAGGATCTGCGAGCGGATGAGCGTCGGCGTGCCGATCTCCAGCGCGCTGGCCAGGTCGGGCGCGGCGCGGCGCAGGGCGGCGACGCCCGGGCGCAGGTCGTGGAACAGCCCCTGGTTGTTGGCCAGGAAGACGCGCTGGAACGGGAAGTCTCGGATGGCCTCGTCCAGCGCGGGCGGCCCGCCGCTGATGGAGTCCTGGATGAACGGCCGCGCGACGTCGGCCAGCGCGCGGAACGTGACGTCGAGGTTGACGAACAGCCGCGCCTGCTGCTCGGCCACGGGCGCGACCTCGCTCGCCGCCTGGTTGAGCGCGCGGAAGAACCGCGACAGCTCGGTGTTCGGGTCGGCCAGGTTGCGCGTGACCTTCTCCAGGTTGGGCAGCAGCTGCGGCAGGACCTCGATGGCGTTGTTGAGGCTCTCCCCCCGGCCGGCGAAGGCGTTGCCGAACTCCAGCAGGTTGACCTGCGAGGCCGCGCGCGTGGGCTGGTCGAAGATGTTGAAGACCTGGTCGATCTCCACGGGCTGCGGAGTGGCGTTCTTCAACGGAATCGTGTCCCCGCTGCGGAACGACGGCGCGGCCCGGCCCCCGGCCAGCTTGCGGTTGCCCAGCGTGATCTCGACGTACTTCAGGCCCAGGGCCGAGCGCGAGCGCACGATCAGCGTCGAGTCCTTGGGGAGCGGCTTGACGGTGGTCTGCAGCTTGAGGGTGAGCAGCGCGGTGACGCTGCCGTCGCGGTGCCGTCGCGGCTTGATCTCGCTGACCACGCCCACGCGCGAGCCGCCCATGCGCACGTCGTTGCCCTGGACGAGGTTGGTGGCGCTGGGCACGTCGGCCTTGAGCTCGTAGACCGGGACGAACGGCAGGCCGTTGTTGGCGTTGTAGGCCAGGAACACGGCGACGATCGTCACCAGCGTCGTGGCCGCGCCGATGAGGACGGGGTTGCCCGCGATGGAGCTGGCGCCGCGGCGGTTCACGCGCCGCTCCCGAGGAGGTAGTCGAGCAGGCCCTGGCGCGGATCGGGCGGGGGTCCCGGCGTCCGTACGGGCGCCTGGCCGCCGCCGGCGACCGGCGCGGCCGCGGGAGCCTTCGCGCCCGTGGTCGCCGAGCGCGATCCCGGCAGCAGGTTGCCCAGTCGCCCCGGCAGCGCGATCGACGGCAGGTCGACCTTGCGCTGGACCGCGCCGGTGTCACCGGGCCGGCCCACCTGGGCCACCCGGCCGCCCGCCAGCGCCGCCGCCTGCGCCTTCAGCTGCGCGCGCTGCGCGGCGGTCAGATGCGACGACGCGGCGGCCGAGCTCTCGAAGTTCGACGAGCAGCCGCCCGCGGGTGTCGTGGCGTAGGTGGTGCAGAGGTTCACGATCAGCGCGGCCCGCAGGTAGTGGCCGAACTGGTCGAACCCGTTGATCGCGGCCACCTGGTAGAAGGTGTAGTCGAGGATCCGCTCGACGCCACCGGTCTTCTGGAAGGAGTCCAGCAGCGCCGCCGCGTTGGCCGCCACCGGCCGCGCCGCGATCGCGAAGCGCCCCAGCTCCTGGATGGTCGGGCGCGACTTGGTCAGCGCCGGGCCGCCGATGGCCGCCGCCTGGCCCAGGGTGCGCAGCGCGGGCGTCGACGCGTTGGCGAACGGGCCGAGCTGGCGCACCAGCCGGTTGATCGCCGGGGCCTGCGCGCCGAGGTCGGCGAACACCGGCGTCGCCTCGTCGGCCAGCGCGCCGAGGCGCACCATCGTCGGGCGCAGCTCGCGCAGGAATGTCGGCAGCTTGCGGAAGTTGTCCTCCAGGGCGGCCCCGCGCTCGGCCGTGGCCTGCGCGACGGTCGCGGACTGCGCGAACTGGTCGGCCACCGCCTGGCGCTCGCGGGCCAGCGGCGCCAGGACCGCGTCGGAGTTGCGCGCGAGGTCACCCAGCACCTGGTTCTGGTCGGCCAGGATCTTCAGCACGCGGTCGGTCTGCAGCAGCGCGGGGTCGGCGCGGCGGATCGTGTCGTTGAGGTCCTTACCGCGCCCGGCCACCGCGACGCCCAGCTCTCCCAGGATCACGGACAGCCGCTCGGCGTAGGGCTGGCGCAGGGTGTTGTTGATCAGGTCGATGTCCACCGGGGTCGACGTCTGGCTCACCGGCAGCAGGTGCTCGCCCTTGCCCTTGCCGTCGCGGATCTTCGGCAGCGCCGGCGGCAGCGGCTGACCCACCGCGCGCGGCTGCGTCGGGGTGCACTCCACGAACTTCTCGCCGATCAGCGACTGCGGGCGGATGGTGCAGGTGGCGTCGCGGCGGAAGTCCTGGAACCCCGGCTCGGTGATGTCGATCGTCACCGCGGCCCGCTTGTCCGGCGTGACGTCCAGGGCGACGATCTTGCCCACGTTGACGCCGGCGATCTTCACGTCCTCGCCCGGGATCACCGACACGGCGTTGTCGAAGATCGCGCGGACCTTGTAGCTGCTCTTCGTGCTGCTGGCGCCCGTCCCCAGCACGGCCAGCGTCAGCGCGCTGAGGACGATCGCGATGCCGGCGACGCGCTTCACGGTCCGGGCGGGACCACCGCAGGGTCGCAGTCCAGGGTGCCGCTGCTGTCGCGCCAGGGGGCGCTGCCGTCGGCCGGCGGCTGGGCCGCGGCGCCGGGGCAGCGGCGCGGCGCCGGGAAGAAGTAGTTGGGCACGCCGTTGGCGTTCAGGCGCGCCGACGGGTCCTGCGGCGTCAGGGTCGGCCCGGCCGGGCTGTCGTTGAACTGGAAGGCGTTGAACTGCGGGGCGATGCGCGCGTAGTGGCCGTTGGCGTCGTAGGGCGACGCCGTGACTCCGAAGTCGCGGAACCAGCCGACGAGCTCGGGCGTGTAGGGACGGATGAAGTCGATGACCGGCCCCGACTTCTTCAGCGCGGCGATCGCGTTGGTGGAGAACGGGCCGGTGAGCGCGGCCAGCCGCGGGACCTTGCGCAGCAGGTCGACCGCGTCGTTGTTGGGGCCGGGCTGGCGGACCAGCCTGCGCAGGTCGGCGATCGTCGGGCGCGCGGCGGCGACCAGGGGCCGCAGCTCCCGGAAGAACGGCGCCAGGCGGGGCGCCACGGGCTTGGACGCGTTGACCAGCACGTCGAGGTCGCCGAGCGTCGCGCGCAGGTTGACGAACGTGGAGTTGCCCCGGCGCAGCGTGGTCGGCAGCACCTCGAGCGCCGTGCTGAACGACGCGTTCTCGTTGGCGATCGCGCCGGCGGTCGCGTTGGCGTTGGACACCAGGCTCGTCAGGTCGCTGCGGCGGTCGGCCAGCGCGGTCACCAGCGCCGAGGACTCCACGATGAAGCGGGTGAGCGCGTCCTGGTCGGAGTTGGCCTCGCGCACCAGCTGCGTGGTGGACTGGATGAACGGGTTGAAGTACTGGAAGGACTGGTTGGTCTCGCGCTGGCGCCCGTCGTACTGCTGCGCCGAGCCCTGGATGACGTCCTGGAGGCCCTTGCGCGTCCGCGGGTCCAGCGTGTTGAACAGCTGGTCGAGGTCGACCGGCGTGGTCGTGCGCTGCGTCGAGATCGTCTGCCCGTCCTTGAGCTGCGGCGCGCTGTTGGGCCCGAGCTGGAGCGAGATGTAGCGGTTGGCGATGCCCGACAGGGAGGTCGAGCGGATGACCGCGGAGGTGCCCTCGTGCAGCGGCGTGAACTCCTTCATCGCGATCGTGACCTGAGCCTGGTTGTTGTTGGTCAGGTCGATGGTCTTGATCGTGCCGACCGCGCGCCCGCCCACCTGGACCTGGTCGCCCTTGACCAGCTGGCCCGCGTTCTGGAAGCGCAGCTTGTACGTCGTCTCGCTGCCGCCCGTGAGCAGGATCACCGCCACCACCACGACCGCGGCCGCGATCGCGCCCACCGCGATGACGCGGGCGACTGTGAGTCCGGGTGAAGTGGGTGCCGTGCTGTCGGCGGGCGGGGGTGGGGTCAATTCCTGGGGTGCGGGGGTACGCTGGGGTTAAAGTCGAGAGTGAGGGTTGGGCCGTCGAAGAAGCCCCCTACTCCATGCCGAGGGGGCCCTGCGACTCGCCCGACAGGAACTGCCGGACGAAGGCGTTGTCGGAGTCGAAGAGCTCCTTGGCCGGGCCGGACTCGACGATCCGTCCCTTCCACAGCACGCAGATGTGCTCGGCCACCCGCCGCGCGCTCATGATGTCGTGCGTGATCACGCAGTAGGCGCCGCCGTTCTCGTCGTGCACCTCCTGGATCAGCTCGCACAGCAGCGCCGTGCGGACCGGATCCAGGCCCGAGTCGGGCTCGTCGAACAGCACGATGTCGGGATCGAGGACCAGTGCGCGCGCGAACCCCGCTCGCTTGCGCATCCCACCCGACAGCTCGTTGGGCATCTTGTCGCCGGCATCGGCCAGGCCGACCTCCCGCAGGCGGCGATTGACGATCTCCCCGACCTCCTCCTCGCTCTTGTCCGTGTGCTGGCGGAGCGGGAAGGCCACGTTGTCGTAGAGGTTCATCGACCCGAAGAGCGCGCCGTCCTGGAAGAGGACGCCGAACTTCTTGCGCATGTCGAAGAGCTCGTCGTCCTGCATGTTGGGCACGGACTCGCCGTGGACGAGGACGTCGCCGTCGTCGGGGTAGAGCAGCCCGACCATGTGCTTGATGCACACGGACTTGCCGGTGCCCGACGGGCCGAGGATCATCGAGATGCGCCCCTCGGGCAGGCCCATGTTCAGGCCGCGCAGGATGCGGTTGCGGCCGAAGGCCTTGTGGACGTCGATGAACTCGATGGCGTCCGGCACGCCCGTGGGGCGCTTGAGGCCGGTGTGCCACTGGTACTCGTCGGCGTCCTCGGACTCGGGCTCGGACACGACCGCCACGCGCGAGGACTCCTCCTGCGCCTGCGGCTCCTCCTGCGCCGGCGGCTCGGCCTGCGCGGCGGGCTCGGCCACGGCGGCCGGCTCGGCCGGCGCCTCCGCCTGCGCGGCCTCGGGGGCCGGCTCCTGCGCGGCGGCGGGCGCCTCGACGGGCGGCGGCTGCTCGCCGCCGGCGGCGGCGGGCGGCCCGGCCGGGGCCTCGGTCGGCGCCGGGGCCTCCTTCTCGGGCCAGTCGGCGGTCTCGCCCTGCGGGTCCTGCTCGGGGGGCTCCGCCGGGCTCTCGCCCTCCCCGTCCCTGCCTCTACCGATTCCGAACGGCGACATGCCTAACCTCCGATCGGGGCGCGTGGATTGGCGCCCCAGAAGACCTGTGTCCCGAGCATCCCGATGAGGTGCACGAGGACGATGTTGACGACCATGGACTTCGCTGTCGCGGTGCCCACCCCTACGGGGCCGCCGCCGGCGTTGTAGCCGTAGTAGCAGCCGACGAGGACGATGACCGTGGCCATCGCCATCCCCTTGATCACGCTGTACACCAAGTCCGGTGGATTCTGGAACATCCAGAAAATCAGGAAGAAGCCACCCGACGAGACCTCGCCTATCTGCTCGACCACCGCCAGGTAGGAGGCGAAGAACCCCGCTCCCACGGCCGCGATGTACATGAAGGGCAGCACCATCCAGGCGGCTAGCAGCCGCGTGGCGCACAGGAAGGTCATGGAGTCGATGCCCATCACCTCGAGGGCGTCGATCTCGTCGGAGATGCGCATCGAGCCCAGCTCGGCCACGATCCCGGTGCCCACCTTGGCGGCCATCATGTACCCGAAGGCGTACGGGACGAGCTCGCGCAGGTCGCACCACGCCGAGAAGACGCCCGCGTAGGCGGGGGCGCCGACCGAGCGGTTGAAGTAGGCGCCCTCGATGCCGCACTGCAGGCCGATGATGAAGACCAGGCCCCAGATGACCAGGGTGCTGGAGAGGATGAGGATCCCGGCCTGGCGCAGCGCCTCGCCGAAGAAGCGAAAGACGCGCGCACCGAAGACGTCGCGCAGGACGCGGCCCATGAACTTGGCCATGTCCCCCGTGGAGGCGAGCCAGTCCCGGGGGACGGCGAGGCCGCGCATCTAGCGGATCACCGTGATCTCGGGGTGGGTGGCCAGCAGGGTCTGGGTGAATACGTAGTTGAACGCGAACACGCCCAGGAACGCGATCACCACGGCCTGGTTGACCGCGCGTCCCACGCCCTCGGCGCCGCCCGACGCGGTCATGCCCTTGTAGCAGCACACGATCGCGATGATCGCCCCGAACAACGTGGTCTTCAGGACCGACCCCCACAGGTCCGTCGTGGAGGCGTTGGTGAAGAACGTCGCCCAAAACGGGCCGAGTGGCGCCCCGTTGACCAGCGTGGCCAGGATCCCCCCGAAGATCCCGAACAAAAGCGCGTAGATGTCAAACAGCCCCGTCACCAACATCAACGCCAAAAACCGCGGGACGACGAGGTTCTTGACCGGATCCACACCCAACACCTGCAGCGCGTCGAGCTCCTCACGGATCTTGCGCGCGCCCAGGTCCGCCGTGATCGCCGTGCCCGCCACCCCCGCCAACACGATCGCGTCAACGAACGGCGCGAACTCCCGAATCGACGCCAGCACGAAGAAACCACCCAGGCGATCCAGCGCCCCGAACAACACCAGGAAGTTGGCCGCCTGCAGACCCGGCGCGCCGTAACCGAAGGCCACCGTGGAGACCAGCAGCGGGAACCAACACAGCTTCAACGCGAACAGAAACTGGCTCACGAACTCCCCGCCATACGGATACGGCGGGCGCAGGGCAGACACGATCGTCTTCCCCGTCAGGATCATCATGTCCCCGACCTCTTCGAGCAGGTTCTTCGTGGGAAGAAACGCTCGATCGGCGATGCTGCGAACCATCTCTCTCCAGGTCCTCGTGTGGCGGCCACGGGAGCGCCGCTGGCTACGACATCCCGCGCGTGAAGCGTATGCGAACGCAGATGCCAATGCCAAACGGCAACCGACATGCCGCGCACGGGGCCCGTGTTAGGGTTGCGCCGGGTATGAGGGGTCGCGTTGCGTGTGTGGCGGCGGTCGCCGTCGTGGGTGTCGCCGGAGCCTCTGGCTGCGGGGGCGGAAAGGCGCAGGACGCCGACGAGCCGAGCGGCACGTTCCCGGTCGACATCGTCAAGGCGACCTTCCCCGCCAAGCAGCGCCTGGCCGACAACGTGACGCTCGAGATCACCGTCCGCAACGCCGGCCAAAAGGTCATCCCCAACCTCGCCGCGACCATCCGCGCCGGCGACAGGTCCGGGGAGGCGACGACCGAGGGCAACGCCCAGGCGTTCGCCGAGGCCAGCCAGGAGCCGGGCCTCGCGGACCCGTCGCGCCCGGTGTGGATCCTCAACGAGGGTCCGCGCGGCGGCGTGACCGCCTACACGAACACGTGGGCGCTGGGCAATCTCAAGCCCGGCCAGCAGAAGACGTTCACGTGGCACGTCACGGCGATCAAGCCCGGCGTGCACTCCATCCGCTACGAGGTGGCGGCGGGGCTGGACGGCAAGGCCAAGGCCGTGCTGTCCGGGGGCAGCCGGCGCCCGCAGGGCGCCTTCACGATCGACGTCTCCGGCGCCCCGGCCGACGCCCGCGTGGGCGACAACGGCCAGGTCATCCGGTCCCAGCCGCGCTAGGCAGCGCCGCCGGGACCTCGCGCACCGCCCGCTCCAGCGCCAGGATCGACGCGCTCAGCGCGGCGGGCAGCCGCTCGACTTCGGGCAGCGCGTCCGGATCGGCGTAGAGCCCGAAGAACGCGCTGTCGCGGTAGGTGAAGATCCCGATGGACAGGGCGTGGCCCTCGGGGATGGGGACGACCGGGTGCACCTCGGCCAGCTCGGCGCCCAGCATGTACACGGGCACGCGGGGGCCGGGAACGTTGGAGACCGTCAGGTTGTAGACGCGCGGGCTGGCCGCGGCGCGGGCCGCGACGTCCTTGAGCGGCGACGGCAGCGCGCCGAGCGCGCCGAGCAGCATCTCGGTCCCGGCGGGCCGCGAGTCGCGCTTGAACCCCGAGGTCTGCTCGTGCACGCGCGCCAGGCGCTCGGCCGGCCCGCGCAACTGGGCGGGGAGCTCGACGAACGCGAACGAGATCCGGTTGCCCAGCGCGCCGCGCTCGTCGGCGCCGCGCACGCTCACCGGGACCATCGCCTTCAGCCCGCGCGGGAGCTCGCGCCGGGACAGCGAGAGCTCGCGCATCGCGCCCGCCACGGCGGCCAGGCACACGTCGTTGAGCGTGACCCCGGCCGCCTCCTTGATCGCCAGCAGGCGCGGGATGGGCGCCTGCGCGCGCAGCAGCCGGCGCCGCGGCCCGATCGGGGCGTTGACGAAGGAGGACGGGGCGGGGCGCAGGAGGTCGGCCTCCACGGCCAGCGCCGTCTGGCGCAACGTGCTCGCGATGCGATTGGCGCCCCGGCGCGGCGAGCGGGCGAGCCGCGCCACCCCGCCCGCCGCGCGCAGCCCCTCGCCGGCACCGTCGACCATCGCGTCCAGCGCCATCCGCGCCCCGCCGGGCGGCGGCGTGGGAGCCCACGAGTCCGACTCCCCGGGCTCGGCGTTCGGCTCGGCGTCGAGGAGGAGCAGGGCCAGCTCGACCGCCGACTTCCCGTCGACCAGCGCGTGGTGGATCCGGCAGACGACGCCCACGCGTCCGTCCGCCAGGTGCGGTGCCAGGGCGATCTGCCACAGCGGGTGCGCGCGGTCGAGCGGCGTCGACAGCAGGCGGTCCGCCCGCTCGTGGAACGACGCGGTCGAGAGGCGCTCGGAGGCCAGCTGGATGACATGGCGGTCGATGTTGAAGTGCGGGTCGTCGACCCAGACCGGCTCGGCCACGCCCAGCGGCGGGAAGGCCAGGCGCTGGCGGAACCGCGGCACGTGGCGCAGCCGCGCCGCGACGCTCGCCCTCAGGTAAGCGAGCGCCGGGCGCGGCCGCGCGGCATGCGGGTCGAACACACCGGTCCAGGCCACGTGCATGTGCGCGTTCGGCGTCTCGACACGGAGGAAGGAGCTGTCGAGGGCTGTCAGCCGCGTGCGCGTCATGCCGCGAAAGAGTCGCGTCGCGTCCACGCGAAGTCATCCGCCCGCCGGTAGGGAAACGGCCCATCGAGGATCGACTGGCGGTCGACCGCAGACGGTCCGAACCGCGCGCCGACCGGCGGGTGGCCGGGGTCCTACTGACGGATTCTCGCCTCCGGCGAAATCCGGGCCAGGGACCCCGGACAGGACCCGCCGCCACGGCGCTCGGGCCCAGGCTGTCTTCAGCGAGGCAGGCGGGGGGCGATGATGCGGTACGCCTTGAGCCCGAGGCCCAGGCGTTCCCGGTCCTCGGAGAGCATGGGGTCCAGGCCGGTGAGCTCTTTGACGCGGTCCAGCCGGTAGGCCACGGTGTGTCTGTGGGCGTAGATCGCCGCGGCGGTCGCGTTCATGTTGCAGTTCTGCTCCAGGTAGGACTCGAGCGTGCCGGCCAGGTCGGTGGCGTACTGGTCGTCGTAGTGGACGATCGGCGCGACCGTGTCCTCGTAGAACGAGCGGACCTCCTCGGGATGCGAGGCCAGCACGCGGAAGAGCAGGCGGTACGTGCCCTGGCCGATGTCCTCGGCGATCGGGCCGTCCGAGCGGCGCAGGACATCGAGCACGAGCTCGGCCTCCTGGACGGCGCGGTGCAGCTCGCCGGTGTCGGCGTAGAAGGACGACAGCGCGACCGTGCCGTGACGCTGGAGGCGGGCGGCGAGCTTGCGCGCGGCCTCCACCGTCTCCTCCGAGGTGCGCTCGGGACCGGCGGGCAGCAGGCCGTACACCCGGTCGTCCACCTGCTGGGCCAGGGCGCCCGGGTACTCGCCGGCCACCGTGGCGACGACGTGGCGCGGGCGCTCGGTGTGCAGCTCGGCGCACAGCACGACGGCGCCGTGGTCGAGGTCGCAGCCCAGGCGCCGGGCGCGGCGCGATATCTCGGCCGCCTCGAGGTCGGGCCGGGCGCGCAGCTCCTCGAGCAGCGATCCCCGCAGGTTCTGCTCGACCTCGTGGCGCGCCTCCTCCACGGCCACCTCGGTCAGCGACGCGACGGCCGCCAGGTGCAGGAACTCGGCGGCGTGCGGGTCGGGCGCGGCGGGCCCGGCCAGCAGGACCGCCGCTCCCAGGACCTCGTCGCCCGCCGCGATCGCCACCTCGGCGGCGACGCAGTCGGGCACCTGGGCGGGACGGTCGCGCAACCGGTCGGTGACGTAGCGGCCGACCTCGGCCAGGGCGCCCGGCGCGGGGTCGCCCGCCGCCACCTGCACCCCCAGCCTCGGCACCAGCAGGGCCACGGGCGCGCCCGCGGCCTCGGCGGCCAGCGCGGCCACCCGCGCCAGCCCGTCGCCGCCCAGCACGGCGTCCACCATCTCCAGGTGGACGCCGCGCAGGCGGCTGACGAGCGGGACCTCCCCGGCGGGCTCGTCGGCCCGCCGGGGCGTCGGGTCCGGCATCGGCGTCACGCGGGGGCGCTGGCCGTGTCGGGATGTGCCTGGAGCGTCTCCTCTCCGGACTCGCCGGTCCGGATGCGGTACGCCTCCTCCACGGGCGTCACGAACACCTTGCCGTCGCCGACCGAGCCGGTGCGAGCGTGACGCAGGATCGTGTCGACTATCGCCGGCACGTCCTTCGCCTCGACCACGCACTCGATCTTGATCTTCGGCCGGAGGTAGTTCGTGAGCTCCGCCCCGCGGTAGTGCTCGGTGATCCCCTTCTGGCGCCCCGAGCCCTTCACCTCGGTGATGGAGAGCGACGGGAACCCGAGTCCGAGCAGCTCGTTGCGGATCGGCTCGAACGCCTCGTGGCGGATGTACGCGATGACCATCTTCATGCCGGCACCTCCTTGGGAGCCGTGGCCCCGGTCGCGTTCGCGGCCGGCGCATGACGCTGCGGCGTGAAGCCGATCAGCTCGGGAGCCGGGATGAACTGCTCCGGGTACCCGTACATGCCGTGCTCGGAGATGTCGAGCCCGGCCTCCTCGTGCTCGTCGGTCACGCGCAGGCCGTACGTCTTCTTGATGATGAAGAAGACGGCGAAGCTCGCGGTGAACACGAACGCGAAGGCCGCCGCCACGCCCAGCGCCTGGGCGCCGAGCTGGTGGAACGAGCCGCTGTACCAGAGGCCCGCCTTGCCGACCGCGTTGTAGTCCGCCAGCCGCGGCGCCGTGAAGATGCCGCAGGAGAGCGTCCCCCAGATGCCGGCCAGGCCGTGCGCGGACAGCGCGCCGACCGGGTCGTCGATCCAGCGATCGATGGCGTAGACGCCGAGGACGACGATCACGCCGGCCACGCCGCCGATGATCGGTGCCGCCCACAGCTCGACGTAGCCGGAGGGCGCCGTGATGGCGACCAGGGCCGCGATCGCGCCGTTGCCGACCATGCCGATGTCCACGGTCCGGGACTTCAGCCAGACGGTCAGAGCCGCCGTGATGACACCCGCCGCCGCCGCGAGCTGCGTGACCATGGCCACCTCGGGGAAGCGGCCGTCGAGCGCGCCCAGCGTCGAGCCCGGGTTGAACCCGAACCAGCCCAGCCACAGGATCAGCACACCCAACCCGAACAGCGGCATGGAGTGCCCAGGGATCGCTCGAGGCTTCCCGTCCTGGCCGTACTTGCCCTTGCGCGGGCCGAGCAGCAGGAGAACCGCGAGCGCGCCGGAGGCCCCGATGAGGTGGACCACCGTCGAACCGGCGAAGTCCTGCATGCCGATGTTCACCTGCAGCCAGCCGCCGCCGAAGATCCAGTGCGCCCCGATGGGGTACAGGACCGCGGCGAAGATGACGCTGTAGATGATGTAGACGCCGAACTTGATCCGCTCGAGCGTCGTCCCCCAGACGATCGCCAGGGACACCGCGCAGAAGACGAACTGGAAGAACCAGAGCGTCTCGGGCGTGATGTTGGCCACGCCCTTGTTCTGGGCGAGCAGCGGGAAGTTCGCGCCGGCGTTGTCGCCGGACAGGAAGAACCCGTGCGTCCCGATGATGTCGTTCCCTGAGCCGAAGCTGAAGGCGAAGCCGACGGCCCAGAAGGCCAGTGCCGCGATCCCGAAGTTCATGAGGATCTTGGCCACCACGGTGCCGGCGTTCTTGCCGCGTGAGAAGCCGATCTCCAGGAAGGCGAAGCCCGCCTGCATGAACATCACGAGGATTCCCGCCACCAGCACCCAGATGGAGTTGATGGCCACCTGCTGCGCCAGGGCGGCGTTCTTCTCGTCGGTGAGCCGCGTCAGCGTGTCACCGTCGCCGAACGCCAGTGCCGGCAACGCGAGCATTCCGAGCACCGCGATGCCGACCACGAGCAACGGACGTCTCATACGTCCCTCCTTGGTCGGATACCGATCGCAGTGTGGGGCCGCGCGGGCCGGGGGGCCTTGTACCGGTGTCGAAAGATCCCGCGGAGGTTTTCGCCCGGTGGTCGATGGCCCCCTGGACACATAGTCCTTAGGCTGCCCTCCATGCCAAGAACTCAGAACGTGCTCGCGGCCCAGTGGAGCCCCAACGGGGAGGCCCTCGGCCCGCTCGACCTCACCATCCCCGCCAACCAGGTCTTCGGACTCAACGTGTTCTCGCCCGCCATCCAGCGCCAGCGGCTGCCCAAGGCCGTCTACCAGCGCCTCCAGGCGACGCTGGCCCAGGGCGAGGCGCTGGACACCTCGCTGGCCGACCAGATCGCCGCCGCCATGAAGGACTGGGCGATGGAGAAGGGGGCGACCCACTTCACCCACTGGTTCCAGCCGCTGACCGGCTCGACGGCCGAGAAGCACGACTCCTTCTACGCCCCCACCGGCGAGGGAACCGCGATCGCGGACTTCTCCGGCAAGGAGCTCATCCAGGGCGAGCCGGACGCGTCGTCGTTCCCCACGGGCGGCATCCGGGCGACCTTCGAGGCGCGCGGCTACACGGCGTGGGACCCCACGTCACCGGCGTTCATCCTGGAGAACCCCAACGGGGCGGTGCTGTGCATCCCCACGGCGTTCGCGTCGTGGACGGGCGAGGCGCTGGACCACAAGATCCCGCTGCTGCGCTCGATGGACGCGCTGAGCAAGTCGGCGATCCGGGTGCTGCGCCTGTTCGGCGACGACCGGGCGGGCCGCGTGTTCACCACGGTCGGCCCCGAGCAGGAGTACTTCCTCATCGACGAGCAGTACTACTTCGAGCGGCCCGACCTGATCAACACCGGGCGCACGCTGTTCGGCGCCAAGCCGCCCAAGGGCCACGAGCTCGACGACCACTACTTCGGGTCCATCCCGGAGCGGATCCTGGCCTGCATGCTCGACGTCGAGCGCGAGCTGGCCAAGCTCGGGGTGCCGATCAAGACCCGTCACAACGAGGTGGCGCCCAACCAGTACGAGGTCGCCCCGGTGTTCGAGAACTCCAACGTGGGCTGCGACCACCAGCAGATCGTGATGCAGGTGCTCCAGCGGGTGGCCCGGCGCTACGGCCTGGTGGCCCTGCTGCACGAGAAGCCCTTCGCCGGCGTCAACGGCTCGGGCAAGCACAACAACTGGTCCATGGGCACCGACACCGGCGACAACCTGCTCGAGCCCGGCGAGACGCCGGAGGAGAACCTGCAGTTCCTGTTCATGTGCATGGCCGTCGTCCGGGCGGTCAACGAGCACCAGGCGCTGCTGCGGGCGTCGATCGCGTCGGCCGGCCAGGACCACCGGCTGGGCGCCAACGAGGCGCCCCCGGCGATCATCTCGATCTTCCTCGGCGCCGAGCTGCTGAAGGTGTTCGAGGCCATCGAGTCGGCGTCCGGGGACGGGGGGACCGCCAAGGGATTCCTCGGCCTGGGCACCGAGGTCCTGCCGCCGCTGCCCATGCACGGCGGCGACCGCAACCGCACCTCGCCGTTCGCGTTCACGGGGAACAAGTTCGAGTTCCGGGCCGCGGGCTCGTCGCAGTCGCTGTCGATGCCCAACACGGTGCTGAACACGATCGTGGCGGAGTCGCTGGACTACATGTCGGAGGAGCTCGAGAAGGCCATCGAGGGGGGGCAGTCGCTGGAGGACGCCGTCACGGCGAGCGTGCGCTCCGCGTGGGAGGCCAACAAGGCCGTCGTCTTCGAGGGCGACAACTACTCCGACGAGTGGCACGCCGAGGCCGAGCGGCGTGGCCTGGCCAACCTGCGCACCACGCCGGACGCGCTGCCGTGGCTGGTCGAGGACTCCACGGTGACCGTGTTCTCCAACTACGGCGTCCTCTCCCAGCGCGAGCTGGAGTCGCGCTACGAGATCCAGGTCGAGCAGTACGTGGTCAAGGTGAACATCGAGGCCGAGACCGCCGCCTCGATCGCCCGGACGATGCTGCTGCCGGCCGCGGTGCGCCACCTCGAAGGGTTGCGCGGAGCCGGCGTCGCCGACCTCGTCGAGGAGACCGAGGGGCTGGTGGCCGACTTCGTGGGCGCGATCCGCGCCCTGGACGCGGTCAACGAGAAGCACGAGGGCGAGGAGGGCTCGATCGAGCACGCGAACTACATGCGCGACACCGTCCTCCCGGCGATGGACGCGGTCCGCGAGGTCGCCGACCGCCTGGAGAAGGTCGTCGCCGACGACCTCTGGCCGCTCCCCAAGTACGCGGAGATGCTGTTCATCAAGTAGGCCATCTCGCAACAAACCCCGGTTGTCCCGCCACCCCTGGAGCCCGAGGCTCCAGGGGTGGTCAGCCTTAATCACCCATACCGTGACTTAGAGGGCCCACCCCCCTCCCTCGATGCGTCGTTGGCCGAGCTTGCCGCGCGGCAGCATGGGGTCGTGGCGGTCGAGCAGATGCATGCGTTGGGGCTCGGCCGAAACGGTGTGCACGAGCGGGCCAAGGCCGGGCGCCTCCATCGGCTGCACCGCGGCGTCTACGCCGTGGGACACCCCAGGGTGACGCTCGACGGCAGGCGCCTGGCCGCCGTGCTCGCCGCCGGGCCCGGCGCGGCGCTGAGCCACGCCAGTGCGGCCGTGGTCTGGGGGATCCGAAGAGGGCCGGAGACCCGCATCGAGGTGACCACGCAACACCGCGGGAGGAAAGGACCGCGAGGGACAACCCTCCACCGCGTCCGGACCCCCTTCGACGCGGTCGTTCATCCCGAGGCCGCAATCCGCGTCACGAGCGTCCCGAGGACGCTCCTCGACCTCGCGGACACGCTCAGCCCACAGGCACTCACCCGCGCGGTCCACGAAGCCGAGCGCCTGCGCCTCCTGGACATGCGGGCGATGCAGGAGACGCTGGCCACCGCGAACGGCCGGCGAGGGAGGCGCAAACTGGAGGCGGCCCTCGCGATCCAGGACCCCGGCCCCACCCGCAGCCCCCTCGAAGAGCTGTTCGCCGATCTCATCGCGGCCACGGACCTGCCCGCCCCGAAGCGCAACGTCCATATAGACGCGAACGGGCGGCTCATGGAGGTCGACGTCCTCTGGCCGCGCGAAAAGGTGGTGGTCGAGCTGGACGGCGCGGCCTCGCACCACACGCGCCGCGCCTTCGAGGACGACCGCCGCCGGGACGCCACGCTCGCCGCCGAGGGCTACCGGGTCCTCAGGCTGACCTGGGCGCGGGTCACGCACGACCGCAAGGCGGTCGAACGCGAGCTCAGGGCCCTCCTCAGACCCTGACACAGGTGTGTCAAGGTTGGTGCTAGCCTAGCTCCATGGCCGAGCGTGACTTCCTGGCCGCGGTTCGTGAGCGCGTCGTCGTCTTCGACGGCGGCATGGGCGCGACGCTGGAGCAATTCGACCTGGGTCCCGAGGACTACGGCGGGCTTCAGGGCAAGTGCCACGAAGCGCTGGTCCTCCACCGCCCCGACGTGATCGAGGGCGTCCACGCCTCCATGCTCGAGGCGGGCGCGCAGGTGGTGGAGACCGACACGTTCCAGGGCTCGCGGATCAAGCTCGACGAGTGGGGCCTGGCCGACCACACGCCCGAGATCAACCGCAGGGCCGCGGAGATCGCGCGCAAGGCGGCCGGCGACAGCCGGTTCGTCGCGGGCTCCATCGGCCCCACCGGGCACCTCCCCGCCTCCGACGACCCGACGCTGGGGAAGATCACCTTCCGCGAGCTGGTCGAGACGTTCACCGAGCAGGCCCGCGGCCTGGTCGAGGGCGGCGCCGACCTCATCATCATCGAGACCGCCCAGGACATCCTGGAGGTCAAGGCAGCGATCTTCGGCGCGCGCGAGGCGTTCAAGCTGGCCGGCCGCACGCTGCCGATCCAGACCAGCGTCTCGCTGCTGCCCAACGGCGGCAAGATGCTGCTGGGGACCGACATCCACGCCGTGCTGACGACGCTGGGCGCGCTGCGCGTGGACGTCATCGGCCTCAACTGCTCGACGGGCCCCGAGGACATGCGCGACGCGATCCGCTTCCTGGGCGAGCACTCCCCCCTGCCCGTCCACTGCATCCCCAACGCCGGGCTGCCGCTCCAGGGCCCCGACGGCGAGACGATCTTCCCCGAGGAGCCCGAGCCGCTGGCCACCGTCCTGGGCGAGTTCGTGGAGAGGTACGGGGTGGGGATCGTGGGCGGTTGCTGCGGAACCACGCCCGAGCACATCAGGGCGCTCGCCGAGCGAGTCGACGGCCGGGAGGCCACCAAGCGCCCGGACCCCGAGCCGGTCCACGTCTCCTCGATGATGACCGCGACGCCGCTCGTCCAGGACCCAAGGCCGACCCTCGTCGGCGAACGGGTGAACAGCCAGGGCTCGAGGAAGGCGAAGGAGCTGCTGCTCCAGGACGACTACGACGGCCTCGTCACCGTGGCCGAGGACCAGGTCACCGGCGGCGCCCACGTCCTCGACGTCTGCGTGGCGCTCACGGAGAGACAGGACGAGGACGAGCAGATGCGCGAGACCGTCAAGCGCATCAGCCTGACCCAGCCCGCGCCGATCCAGGTCGACTCCACCGAGCCCGAGGTGATCGAGAAGGCGCTGGAGCAGATCCCCGGCCGCGCGATCGTCAACTCCATCAACCTCGAGGCCGGCCGCGATAAGGCCGACACCGTCGTCCCGCTGGCGGTCGCGCACGGCGCCGCCCTGATCGCGCTGACGATCGACGAGGTCGGGATGGCCAAGACGGCCGACCGCAAGGTGGAGATCGCCCAGCGGATCAAGGAGATCGCCTGCGACGACCACGGCCTGGACCCCGAGGCGCTGATCTTCGACGCGCTGACCTTCACGCTGACCACCGGCGAGGAGGAGTGGCGCCCCAGCGCGGTCGAGACCATCGAGGGCATCCGGCGCATCAAGGCGCAGCTGCCCGGCGTCAAGACGTCGCTGGGGGTGTCCAACGTCTCCTTCGGCGTCTCGCCCGGCGCCCGGGCCGTCCTGAACTCCGTCTTCCTGCACCACTGCGTCGAGGCCGGGCTGGACCTGGCGATGGTCAACCCCAACCACATCACGCCGTACTCGGAGATCCCCGAGAACGAGCGCGAGCTGGCCGACGACCTGGTGTTCGACCGCCGCGAGGACGCGCTGGAGCGCTTCATCGGTCACTTCGAGTCCAAGGGCCCCGAGGAGGAGTCCGAGGGCGCCGACCCCACCGCGGGGATGGAGCCCGAGGAGGCGCTGCACTGGCACATCCTGCGCCGCAAGAAGGAGGGCGTGGAGGAGTGGATCGACCGCAGCAACGAGAAGATCGGCGCCGTCCCGACGCTCAACGAGGTCCTGCTGCCGGCCATGAAGGAGGTCGGCGACAAGTTCGGCGCCGGCGAGCTGATCCTGCCCTTCGTGCTCCAGTCCGCCGAGGTCATGAAGCGCGCCGTGGCGCAGCTGGAGAACTACCTGGACCGCATCGAGGGCCACACCAAGGGCACCGTCGTGATCGCCACGGTGTTCGGCGACGTGCACGACATCGGCAAGTCGCTGGTCAACACGATCCTCACCAACAACGGCTACACGGTCGTGGACCTGGGCAAGCAGGTCCCGATCTCCAACATCCTCGACGCGGCGCAGGAGCACGACGCCACCGCGATCGGGCTGTCCGCCCTGCTCGTGTCCACCTCCAAGCAGATGCCCGCGTGCATCGCCGAGCTGCACGAGCGCGGGCTGGAGTACCCCGTGCTGATCGGCGGCGCCGCCATCAACCGCGACTTCGGCCGGCGCGTGCTGTACCCGAAGGGCAGGGAGTCCGACGAGGTCTACGCGCCCGGCGTCTTCTACTGCAAGGACGCCTTCGCCGGCCTGTCCGTGATGGACCAGCTGGTCGACGACGCCGCCCGCGACGCCCTCGTCTCCAAGATGCGCGAGGAGGCGCAGGCGCTGCGCGAGAAGGTCGAGGTGCCCGACGACTCCCCGCCGGTGACCGACGACAGCGTGCGCTCGCCCGCGCGCACCGACACGCCCGTCCCCGCGCCGCCCTTCTGGGGCGCGCGCGAGATCGAGGTCGACCTCGACGACGTCTACCCGTACCTGGACCGCCACGTCCTGTTCACCCTGCACTGGGGCGGGCGCGGGATGTCCCGCGACGACAAGGCGAAGCTGATCGAGGACGACTTCGCGCCGCGCCTGGAGCGCATGTGGCGCGAGCAGGACTACCTGCGCCCGCGCGCGCTGCTGGGCTACTTCCCGTGCAACTCCGACGGCAACGAGTTGATCGTCTGGGACCCCGAGGCCCCGGGTGAGCGCGAGCTCGAGCGCCTGACCTTCCCCCGCCAGCCCAAGCACGATCGCATCGCGCTGTCGGACTTCTACCGCCCGGTGGACAGCGGCCAGGTCGACGTGTGCGCGATCCAGGCCGTCACCGTGGGCCCCGAGGTGACCGACGTGATGGCGCGCCTGGAGGCCGACGGCGAGTTCGCCGAGCAGCTCTTCGTCCACGGCCTGGGCGTGCAGTCCGCCGAGGGCCTGGCCGAGTGGCTGCACGCGGGCGTCCGGCGCGATCTGGGCGTCGACCCCGACCAGGGCCGGCGCTACTCCTGGGGCTACCCGGCCTGCCCGGACCAGTCCGAGCACGAGAAGGTCTTCCGCCTGCTGGGCGCCGAGTCGATCGGCCTGCGGCTGTCGGGCGGCCACGCCGTGGAGCCCGAGCAGTCCACGGTGGCGATCGTCGCCCACCATCCCCAGGCCGTGTACTTCGGGATGAAGTCCGGGCGCCTGCCCGAGGGCAAGTCGCCCGACGAGCTGATCGCCGGCACGCAGCGCGGCGGCGCGCTGCCCGAGCCGGCGCAGTGACCGCCGACCTGCGCGCGGGGATCGTGGGTTATGGCCTGGCCGGGGCGGTCTTCCACGCCCCGCTGATCGCCGCTACGCCCGGGCTGCGGGTGGCGGCGATCGTGACGCGCAACCCGGAGCGGGCCGCCCAGGCGGCGCGCGAGCACCCGGGCGCGCGCGTCGTCGGGTCGGTGGACGAGCTGCTGCACGGCGGCGTGGACCTGGTCGTCGTCGCCACCCCCAACCGCGAGCACGTTCCGGTGGCGCTGGCGGCGCTGGAGGCGGGCGCCGCCGTGGTCGTCGACAAGCCGATGGCGGCGACGGCGGCCGACGCGCGGGCGCTCGCCGAGGCGGCCGAGAGACGCGGGCGCCCGCTCACCGTCTTCCACAACCGCCGCTGGGACGGCGACTTCCTCACCGTGCGCCGGCTGCGCGACGAGGGCCGGCTGGGAGACGTCGTGCGCTTCGAGTCGCGCTTCGACCGCTGGCGGCCCGAGGTGGCGGCCGGGCGCTGGCGCGAGCTGGCCGACCCGGCGGACGCGGGCGGCCTGCTGTTCGACCTGGGCAGCCACCTGGTCGACCAGGCCGTCGTCCTGTTCGGCGCGCCGGTGTCCGTCTACGCCGAGGTGGCGGCGCGGCGGCCGGGCGCGGTGGTGGACGACGACGTCTTCGTGGCGCTGGAGCATCCCGGCGGGGAGCGCTCGCACCTGTGGGCCACCATGCTGGCCAGCGAGCCGGCCCCCCGGTTCCGTGTCCTCGGCGAGCGCGGCGCCTACGTCAAGGCGGGACTCGATCCGCAGGAGGACCAGCTGAAGGCGGGCAAGCGCCCGGGCGACGCCGGCTGGGGCGAGGACCCCGAGCCCGGACGGCTGGCCGCGGGCGACGCCTCGGAGCCGGTCCCCACCGAGCCCGGCGCCTACGAGCGCTTCTACGCCTCCGTGGCCGGCGCCCTGCGCGACGGGGCACCTCTGCCCGTCGAGCCGGGCGAGGCGGCCCGGGTCATCGAGATCCTCGAGGCGGCGCGCGCGAGCGCTCGCGAACACCGCGTCGTGATGATATAGTTGTAGATACAACTACTTCTGAGGAGAGGGACCGCATGCGACTCGAGGGCATCCACCATGTGACGGCCATCACCGGCGACGCGCCGGGCAACGTCGACTTCTACACGCGTGTCCTGGGGCTGCGGATGGCGGCCAAGTCGGTCAACCAGGACGACCCGACCGTCTACCACCTCTTCTATTCCGACGAGCTCGGACGGGCGGGCTCGGACATCACCTTCTTCGAGTACCCGGGCGCCCCGCGCGGCCGCGCCGGCGCCGGGATGGTCCATACGGTCGTATGGCGCGTGGGCGCGCCCGAGGCCCTGGACTTCTGGGAGTCTCGTCTCCAGGCCGAGGGCCTGCCCGTGGAGCGCACCGGCGACCGCCTGCACTTCGAGGATCCCGAGGGCCTGGGCCACGAGCTCGTCGTGAACTCCAGCGGCGACGAGCCGCTGAGCGCCGAGCATCCCGAGGTCCCGGCCGAGCACGCGCTCCAGGGCTTCGACTCCGTGCGCGCCTACACCGCCGACCCCGAGCGCAGCCGCGCGCTGCTGGAGGACGTGCTGGGCGCCGTCCCGGCGGGCGACGCGACATGGGAGCTGCGGGGCGAGCGCCGCGGCGGGACGATCGCCTACGAGGCGCCGCCGGCCGAGCCGGGCGACGCCGGGGCGGGCACCGTCCACCACGTCGCCTTCGGCACGACGGTCGATGAGCACCCGCGCTGGCGCGACCGCGTCGCCGGGGCGGGCGTGCGCGTGACTCCGGTCATCGACCGCCACTACTTCCACTCGATCTACTTCCGCGAGCCGAGCGGCGTCCTGTTCGAGATCGCCGACGACGGCCCGGGCTTCACGGTCGACGTGCCGCTGGAGGAGCTGGGGTCCAAGGTGATCCTCCCCCCCTTCCTGGAGGATCGCCGCGAGGAGATCGAGGCGCGGCTCACGCCGCTCCCCGACCCCAACGTCCACCGCGTCTAGGACGTCCGCAGCGGAAAGTCGTGGAAGACGAACAGGAAGACCAGGACGGTCCCGACGAGGACCGCGAGGACCAGGATGGTCAGCGTCCATTCCAGGACGGGATTCTCGGGGCGGCGGTTGCGGCGGTCGACCATGGTCAGCTCACGGCCCGGACCGTCGCGCTGGCGGAGCGGCACCCGGGCGCCGTCACCGTAGCGCGCTGTCTACCGGCGCGGCGCAGGCGGGCGTAGAGCGCGCGCTTCCCGTCGGGTCCGGCGGTCCAGTTGCGTCCGTGGAAGCGCACGACGGCGTGGGCCACGCAGTCCCGGTCTCCGGTCAGGCGCAGCCGGAAGCGCGTGCGCCGGTTCACCTTGACCCGGCGCGGCGCGATGGTCAGGTGCAGGCGCGGCCGGGCCGTGCGGGGCGCCGGCCCGGCCGCGGGGCTGCACGGGGTGGTCGAGGTCGCGGACACGGTCTCGCCGGAGTCGAACGTGACGGTCGCCCGCGACGTCCACACCCGCGTGGCCGGGCAGTCGGGAGGCGTGCGGAAGACGGATCGGCCGCCGACCGAGCGCTGCGGCAGGAGGAAGTCGATGTCGCGCGGGGTGGTGTGACCGTCGGGCGGGCCGCCGGGCGACGCGGGCGGGTGGAGCGTCAGCGTCCCGGGGCCGATCTTCGCGTGGTCCTTGGCCACGACGCGGTCGGTGCCCGGCGGCGTGAACACCTCGATGAACTCGCCGTGGCCCTGGAAGATGTGCGCGTCGGTAGACAGCGGGTCGAGCGGCGGGCCGAAGCCGGTGACCGCGGTCAGGCTCCCGCCGCCGACGCGGGTGGAGGCGGGGCACGCGGCCGTGCCCATACGGTCGAAGTCGTCCTCGGTCGCCGGGCACGCGGGGACGACGGTGCCGTCGATCACGGTCCCGGACGGCAGCTCGTAGAGGACGGTCCGCAGCAGCGGCGGCTTGCCGTTGCGGTCGGGGATCGTGAGGCGCAGGCGCGCCCCCGTGGGCGACGCGGGCGTCTGGGTCAGCAGGTCCAGCTGGAAACGCAGCCCGGCGGCGCCCGGCGCGCTCGCGGGCGCGACCAGGGCGGCGAGGACGATCGACGCGGTCACCGCGCGCCGCATAAGGGGCAGCCTCCCGAGAGCTTGACCTGCCACCAGCCGGCCAGCATCCCCAGCAGCCCCACCCGCGGGCGCACCTCGTAGGCGCCGCACCCGGGCTCGCCGAGCTGCTCGCGGGTCACGCGCTCCCAGCGGTGGGCGGCGGGGTCGGCGCGCATCGCCTCGACATGACGGCGCGCCGCGGCCTGGGACTCGGCCCGAGCGGCTTCGCGGGCGCCCCCGGCGCGCACCTTCTCCACCAGCCCATCGCGAATCCGCTCCAACTCGCCCAGCGAGGGCAGCCACGGGCCGCTCCGCGCGACTCCGGTGACGAACTCCGGCGACACCGCGACCAGGCGCGCCTCCAAGCGGGCGATCTGGCCACGCAGCGCCCGCCGCGCCGCGAGATTCTCCTCGGTGACGAGGGGCAGCGCCGGCCTGAAGCGGGTCTCTTCGAGCACGCGCACGGTCAGCCTCCGATCGGGGCTCGCGGGTTGGCACCCCAGAAGATCTGGGTCCCGAGCATCCCGATCAGGTGGACGAGGACGAGGTTGACCACCATCGACTTCGCGGTCGCCGTCCCCACCCCGACCGGCCCGCCGCCGGCGTTGTAGCCGTAGTAGCAGCCGACCAGCACGATGGCGGTGGCCATGGCCATGCCCTTGATCACGCTGAACAGCAGGTCGGGCGGGTTCTGGAACATCCAGAAGATCAGGAAGAAGCCGCCCGAGGACACCTCGCCGATCTGGACCACCACCGCCAGGTAGGAGGCGAAGAAGCCGGCCCCCACGGCGATCATGTAGACGAACGGGAGCACGAGCCAGCTGCCGAGCAGGCGCGTCGCGCAGAGGAACGTCAGCGACGGGATGCCCATGACCTCCAGCGCGTCGATCTCGTCGGAGATGCGCATCGAGCCCAGCTCGGCCACGATCCCGGTGCCCACCTTGGCGGCCATCATGTAGCCGAAGACGTAGGGCACCAGCTCGCGCAGGTCGCACCAGGCGCTGAACACCCCGGCGTACGCCGGAGTGCCCTGGGAGCGCGTGAAGTAGGCGCCCTCGATGCCGCACTGCAGGCCGATGATGAAGACCAGGCCGCAGATGACCAGCGACGAGGAGACGATCAGCACGCCGGCCTGGCGCAGCGTCTCGCCGAAGAAGCGAAAGACGCGTCCGCCGAAGATGTCGCGCATGACCCGGGCGCAGAAGAGGCTGAGGTCGCCGGCGCTCTCCAGCCAGCCGACCGGGGCCGCGATCGCGCCCCTCATCGGATCACCGTGATCTCGGGGTGGGTGGCCAGCAGGGTCTGGGTGAACACGTAGTTGAACGCGAACACCCCCAGGAACGCGATGACCACGGCCTGGTTGACCGCGCGTCCCACGCCCTCGGCGCCGCCCGATGCGGTCATTCCCTTGTAGCAGCACACGATCGCGATGATCGCCCCGAACAGCGTGGTCTTCAGGACCGACCCCCACAGGTCCGTCGTGGAGGCGTTGGTGAAGAACGTCGCCCAAAACGGCCCCAACGGCGCCCCGTTGACCAGCGTGGCCAGGATCCCCCCGAAGATCCCGAAGAGCAGCGCGTAGATGTCAAACAGCCCCGTGACCAGCATCAGCGCCAGGAACCGCGGGACGACGAGGTTCTTGACCGGATCCACGCCCAGCACCTGCAGCGCGTCGAGCTCCTCACGGATCTTGCGCGCGCCCAGGTCCGCCGTGATCGCCGTACCCGCCACCCCCGCCAACACGATCGCGTCCACGAACGGCGCGAACTCGCGGATGGAGGCCAGCACGAAGAAACCACCCAGGCGATCCAGCGCCCCGAACAACACCAGGAAGTTGGCCGCCTGCAGACCCGGCGCGCCATAACCGAACGCCACCGTGGAGACCAGCAGCGGGAACCAACACAGCTTCAACGCGAACAGGAACTGACTCACGAACTCCCCGCCGTAGGGATACGGCGGGCGCAGGGCAGACACGATCGTCTTCCCCGTCAAGATCATCATGTCCCCGACCTCCTCGAGGAGGTTCTTCGTGGGGAGGAAGGCTCTGTCGGCGACGGCTCGGATCATCTGGTCTGCTGGTGAGCTAGCACAGAGATCTCTATCACCCCGGCGTGTGTCTGTCAAACATCACTGTACTGTGCTAGCCTCTTGGCACTCATGACGCTGTCCGAGATCCAGATCGACCGCGACAGCGACGTCCCGCTGGGGACGCAGCTGGCCTGGCGCCTGCGCGCGCTGATCGCGACGGGGCGGCTGGCGCCCGGCGAGCGGGTGCCCGGCGTGCGCGAGCTGGCCGAGGGCGCCGGCGTGAACGTCAACACCGTCCGCGCGGTCTACGCGCGGCTGGAGGAGCAGGGGCTCCTGCGCTCCGAGCACGGCCGCGGCACCTTCGTCGCGCCCGGCGCCGCCGAGTCGGCCGACCTGGCCCGCGTCGCCTCCGACGCGGCCGCCGCCGCCCGCGAGGCGGGCCTGGACCCCCGCGACCTCGCCACGGCCCTGTACTCAGGCGCCGACCTCACGCCCCCGAGCCGTCCCGCCGGAGAGACCCCCGCCGAGCCGGCCGGCCCCGACCGGGCCGCTCCCGGGACCGGGGCCGCTTCGCCGGAGCTCGACGACCGCGAGGTCCGCCGGGCTCTGCGCGCGGAGATCGCCGAGATGGAGCACGAGCTGGTCGGGCTGGAGAAGGGCGCGGAGCTTCCCGAGCGGCCGCGACCGGCGGCCGGGCGCATCCTGTCCGCGGCCGAGCTGCGCGAGGTGCGCGACGGGCTGGCCGAGCGGCTGGCCGCGCTGCGCGACGAGCGCGCCGAGGCGCGGCGGCAGGTGTACGCGGAGCGCGCCGCGGCCCTCTCCCCCACGCCGCCCGCCGGCACGTGGCGTCATGCCGGGGTTTGGACCGGCAAGGCCCGGCCCGGCGTCGTCTGGTCCCGCTGACGGGCTCTCGCCGGGCCTGGCGGCGTCCTGTCAGACCTCGGCTTCGAGCTCGCCGTGGCCGTCGCCGCGCGGCGAGAGGCGGACGGGTGAGCCGGAGAGGGCGCGCAGGCGCACGTCGCGCCAGGACAGGCCCTCCTTGACCAGCGCGGGCATCCCCATCGCCACGGCCGTGGCGATCTCAACCGCCTGCAGGATGATCCCGTAGCCCAGCGCGTTCGCCGACGACACCCCGTACGCCCCCGTCAGGACGGCCACGCACGCGGCCTGGAACACCCCGAGGTTCGACGGCGTGGCCGGAAGGACCGCGGTCACGTTGACCGCGAACAGGACGGCCGCGGCGGCGCCGAGGCCGGCCTGGTGCTCGAGACCGAGCGCGACCAGCAGGACGTAGCAGGACAGCCACTGCACCGCCCACGCCGCCAGCTGCCCGACCGTGGCCAGCGCGCCCTGGCGGGGACGGCGGAAGACGACGAGCCCGCGGCGAACCTGGTGCAGCGCGCCGCGCGCCTGGCGCAGCCACGCCTCCACCCGGCGGAACCGCGACGGCTTGCCCGAGCGCAGCAGCGCCGGCGCCAGCAGGACGCCGGCCAGGATGGCCACCGGCGCGACGGCGAACGCGAGCAGCGCTCCCTCGTGGCCCTGGAACAGCCCGACCGTGGCGAACATGACCGACCCCAGGACGACCAGGGCCACGATGTTCAGCAGCGTCTGGGACACGAGCGTCCCCAGCACCACGGGCAGGTACTCGCGGGCGCGGCCCAGCCGGCGCGACACGATCAGCGCGCGCGACGGCTCGCCCAGGCGGGCGGGCAGCGTCGCCGACATGAGGACGCCGATGAAGGTCCCCTGCATGGCGTCGCGCCGCTTCACGCGCACCTCGGGCAGCGCGGCGCGCAGGATCTGGTGCCAGCTCAGCGCGCGCAGGACCATCGACGAGCACATCAGGCCGAGCCCCACCAGCACCCAGGTGGGGCTGGAGGACAGCAGCGTGCGCCCGATGTTGTGCAGGCCGATGCGCTGGAGCGCCAGGGCGCCGAGGCCGAACGCCAGCACCGCCGCGACGAAGAGCGCCAGGCGACGGGCCACCGCGAGCCGTCCGCGCCCGCCCCGGGGGAGCGCGCCCGACGGATCGGGATCCGGCTCCAGCGTGGGCAGCCGCCGCGCCTTGACGCGGGGCTCGCCGTCGGCGGGCGCCAGGCCGGCGGCCACCGCGACACGGCGGGCCGGCGTCGCGGGTGCGGGCGCCGAAGCCGCCGCGTCGTAGACGTCGAGCACCTCGGCGGCCACGCGCGGCCAGGCGAAGCGCCCGGCGCCGGCGAACGCCGCGGCGCTCATCCGCTCGCGCCGCTCCGGCTCCAGCCACAGGTCGCGCAGCGCCTCGGCCAGCGCCGTCGCGTCGCCACGCGGCACCAGCACGCCGTCCACCCCGTCGCTCACCACGTCGCGATAGCCGGCGATGTCCGACGCGACGACGGGCGTCCCGGCGGCGAACGCCTCCGTCAGGACCATCCCGAAGCTCTCGCCGCCCAGCGAGGGGGCGCACAGGATGTCCGCCGACTCCAGCGCCTCGCGCTTGCGCTCGTCGGAGACCTTGCCCAGCACCTCCACCCCGCGCGCGTCGACCAGCAGCGAGGCCACCTCGTCCTCGGTCGCCCCCACGATCTGCAGCGTCGCGGGGACGTGGTCGCGCAGCGCCTCGAAGGCGCGCAGCAGGACCGGCAGGCCCTTGCGCTCCACGGCCTGCCCGACAAAGACGATCCGCAGGCGGTCGGTCGCCGCGGCGACCGGGCGCGCGTCGGGCACGGCGACGCCGTTGGGGATCACGCGGTAGCGCCCGCCGAAGAAGCGCTGCCCGGTCCAGGCCGCGGCCTCGGACACCGCGATCCGGGCGCTCAGCATGTTCAACCGCCGGCGGGCGCCGAGCAGGTTCGCCACGCCGTTGGTGAGGACGTTGTCGGAGTAGCAGTGGAACGTCCCCACGACCGGCGGGCGAGTCGAGGCCAGCAGGTCCCACCCCACCACCGGCGCCACCGGCTCGTGCACATGGACGACGTCGTAGCCGCCGGTGCGCAGCTCCCGGCGCATGGTGGTGACGGCGTGCGGCGTCATCGCCAGGTTGGACACCGCGCCGTTGGCCGGGAACCCGAAGGTGCGCCCGAGCGGGACGAGGTGGTCCGGGAGCGGCCGGCGCTGGGGCTCGGCGCCCCGGTGCAGCAGCGCGGCCAGCCGGTCGGGCGGGTCGAGCGGGGCCAGGATCCGCACGTCGTGCCCGCTCGCCATGAACTCGTCCGCCAGCGCCTCGATGTGGCGCATGACGCCACCCGGATAGGTCCAGGAGTACGGAGATACGAGAGCGATCTTGCTCATGCGACGCGGGCGGGACGGGGCGATGCGTCCGAGGGCCGGGAACCGGACGCGTCCTCCGAGTGTAGGGCACCCGGGCGCGTATTCATGAGAGGGCCCCCATGCAGGTAGGCGGTGACCACGCCGAGTACGAAGACCGCCACCACGAACAGCAGTGGGCCCGAGTCGTTGGTCAGCGCGCCGGCCACTCCCCCGGCCAGCCCGCCGGCCAGCGCGGCGCGCCACGCCGGGCCGGGAAGTCGCGCGTAGAGCCGGTCGCGGTAGGCCAGCGCGAGCCCGGCCAGGCCCGCCGAGACCGCGAAGACGAACGGCATCTTCCCCCGCAGCAGCGCGTGCCACGCGAACTCGTAGCGGCGCTGGACCGTCTGCCAGAACGACACGTTCCCGTGCGCCTCCAGGACGTTGCGCGCGAAGTGGCTCTGCGCGCCGGTGAGGAGATCCAGCAGCGCCAGCGCGCCCACGGCGACCACCGGCACCACGACGAACACCGCCGCCGCCACCCGCGCGCGCACGTGCCCGGGGACCATGAACAGCGCCGCCACCGCGGCCCCGACGCTGCCGGTGATGACGCCGCCCACGTCGGCGCCCAGCAGCCCCGACCCGATGGCCAGGGCGAGGGCGAGGCCCGCGATCCCGAACACCGCGGCGATGCGCCGCGACCGCTCGTGTCCGGTGAACAGAGCCGCGAGACCGGTGAACAGCATGATCGGCAGCGTGGGCTCGAGCTCGTTGCCCACGCCGTAGAAGCGGGCGCCCGCGCGCGGGTTGGGGCCGAGCATGGACAGCGTGAGCAGGTCGGACCCGGTGGCCAGGTCGGCCAGGTACACCACGAGCGTGACCACCGCCGGCACGAGCGGCGCGCGCGGCCAGGCGACGAGCCGGTCGGTCAGCGCGCCCAGGACGAACGCGGGCACCGCCACGAGCAGCGCCTCGCGCAGCGGGCTGGCCGGGTCCACGACGCCCGGGACGAGGACGAGGACCGGCACCCACAGGAAGGCCAGCGCCCCCACGCGCAGACCGGTCCGGGCGCGCCCGGCCAGCGCGCACGCCGCCAGGAGAAGCGCCCACGCGGCGAGCAGCACCTCCAGTGTGCGGATGCGCCGCGGCGCGACGTGGCGGTAGCGGTCGCGCAGACTCAGCAGGTCGGCGGCGGACACGCGCGGGCCCGGCTCGATGCGCGAGCCCGTGACGTTGCCCGGGACGCGGCGGTGCAGGTGGCGCAGGATGGTGGGCGCCAGGTCGATGCCCGTGACCACACCGTCGCGCTGCGTGGTGTCCGAGGTCAGGCCGCGCCCGGCGTAGCCGTCGCCCGCGGCGGCGATG
This sequence comes from Solirubrobacteraceae bacterium, assembly GCA_033856025.1. Classification (GTDB taxonomy): domain Bacteria; phylum Actinomycetota; class Thermoleophilia; order Solirubrobacterales; family Solirubrobacteraceae; genus AC-38. The sequence continues at coordinate 77,042 of JAWVFQ010000020.1, forward strand.
GGCAGGAACTGGAGCACGCGCGCGTCGGGCGGCTGCGCCATGACGAGCACGAGCTCGTCCGGGGCCCGCGCCGCAAGGAACGCGTCCAGCTGCGCCACGCCGGGCACGGTTGCCACCACGAGCCGGTGCCCGCGCAGCAGCGCGCGCGTGCGCGAGACCAGTGTGCCCGTCGCGCCCAGCGACACGGCGGCGACGCGCCCGCGCCGGTCGGCGGCGGCCGCGGCGTCGGTCGTGCGCGCGCCCGCGACTCCCGCGTACGCGGCGCCGCCCGGGATGGCCGAGGCGAGGAGGCCCGGGCGCACGGTGGCCGGCGCGTCGTGCGCCCGCCGTGCGGCCGCGTCCCAACCGGCGATGACTCCGCGCGCGCCGCGCGCGACCAGCCGCAGGTCCCCGGGCAGCGACGGCCCGTAGGCGGTGGGCGACACGCGGATTCCCGACGTGATGTCCAGCAGGGCCTGGTCGTCGCTGTAGTTGCCCTGCGTCGCCGAGACGAGCCCGATGCCCAGCTGGGGCCGGTGCTCGAGGTCGCGCAATAGGCGCGCCACCCCCGCGTCGTCCCCCGATCCGGCGGGGACGAAGACGAGCAGGGCGCGGGGCGCGGCCGCCGCCGGGGCGGGCGCGGCGGCGCAGGCCGCCACGGCCAGCACCGCGGTGAGCAGGAGCCCGATGCGCGATCGCCGCGCGCGTGGCATCAGGGGGTGAGGACGGGGTCGGCCGCGGGCGCGCCCGAGGGCGCCGGCGCGTCCGGCCGGCGCGGCGCCTCCGCGAGCGCCCGCGCGCGGGTGCCGGCCAGCAGGTAGCCGGTCACCGTGGCCAGCGAGAGCACCGCGTTGACGAGCAGGACCGGCCCCGAGTCGTTGGTCAGCATCCCGGCGACGCCGGCCGCCAGTCCGCCCACCAGCACCGCGGTCCACGCCCGATGCGGCACGCGGCCGTAGAGCCACTCGCGGTTGCGCACCGCGAACCAGATGGCCAGGCCGGCGCCCAGGAAGTAGGCCGGGGTGCGCCCGGTCTTGAGCACCTTGAACGCCAGCTCGTAGCGGCGGGCCACGAGCTCCCACAGGTCGCCGGGCCCCGACGCCTTGCCGATGTTGCGGCTCAGGTGGTCCGAGCCGGACAGCAGCAGGTCCAGCGCGATCAGCCCGCCGATGGCCACGAACGGGACCAGGGCGGTCAGCGCGAGCGCGCGCTTGGTGGGCCCGTTGCGCAGCATCACCAGCGTGGCCACGGCCATGCCCATGCCCACGGTGATGACGCCGCCGACGTCCGCGCCCAGGCGGCCCCAGCCCACCACGATGGCCAGGAACAGCCCGGCCAGCGCGTAGACGACCGGCGTGCGCCGGGTGATCTCGCGGCCGGTCATCACGGCGGCCAGGCCGGACAGCAGCAGGATCGGCAGCAGCGGCTCGAGCTCGTTGGAGATCCCGAAGAACCGCGCGCCGAAGGCGACGCTCGGCCCCAGCGCGGAGTTCGTGAGCAGCGGGCCGCCGAACGCCAGGTCGACGGTGTAGACGGCGATCCCCACCGCCGCCGGGATCGCCGGGCCACGCGGCCACCGCGCCACGCGGTCGGTGATCGCGGCCGCGAGGATGGACAGCACACCGATGAAGGCGGTCTCCTTCAGGCGCGTGCTCGGCTCCACGGCGGCACTGGCCAGCACGGCCGTCGGCCACCACATCAGCCCCAGCGTCGTGATGCGCAGCGCGGGCGCCACCGCGGCGCGCAGGCCGCGCAGCGCGCCGAGGAACAGGAAGAGCACGAGTCCCAGCGCGATAACGCCGCGCATGGACGCGGACTGGCGGCCGCTGCGCACGTCCGACCAGCGCCGGCGCTGATGCTCCAGGTCCTTCGCGCTCAGCCGCGGGCCGGTGTCGATCGCCTCGCCGCGGGACTGGTCGGGCACCTTGACGCCGAGGTGCTCGAGCACGGTGGGCATCACGTCGATCCCCGACACCAGTCCGTCGTGGCGCGTGGAGGGCGAGCGCACGCTGCCCTCGCCCAGCCCGGCGGCGGCGAAGGCGGGCTGCTTGTAGAAGCGCGAGGGCGGCCGCGTCAGCGCGCGGTCGTTGGCGGTCGGGGGCAGGTGCGCGATGAGCAGCAGCTCGCCGGGCGAGCGCGCGGCGATCAGCGCGTCGAGCTGGGCCCGCCCGGCCGGCGTCGGCGGCACGGCGACCGCCACGAGCGCCCGTCGCGCGCTGAGCTGCATGGTCCGCCCGGCCAGCGTGTCCACCGGGCCGAAGGACACCGCCGCCACGTGCCCGCCGCGGTCCGCGGCGACGATCGCCGGTCGCGTGTCGCGGCCCGTCACGCCCGCGAACCCGGCGCCCCCCGGGATGGAGCTCGCCAGCAGCCCGGGCCGCAGCGTGTCCGAGACCCGCTTGGCGCGGCGCTTGGTGGCCGCCCAGTGGGCCAGCGTCCGCGTCGCCGGGTCCAGCGTCGTGCGGAACGGGTCGCGCGGCTTGTACAGCGACAGCGTGGCGCGCGTGCCCTGCGAGACGTCGAGCAGCGCCTGCTCCTCGCGGTACTCGCCGAGGACCGAGGACCACACACCCAGCGCCAGGCCCGGCTGCGCGCCCAGGTGGCGCAGGATGAGGTCGCGCGGCTCATCGGGCTTGGTGGGACCGGACAGGTCGAGGTCCTGGACCGGCGTGGCGGTCCAGAACACGACGACGGCGCGCTTGGGCTCCTGGGCGCCCGCGGTCGCGGGCAGCGCGACGGCCAGGGCGGCGAGGAGGACGAGCGCCCGCGCCAACACGACTCGGCGGGGCCGGAACATCGGCAGGACTATACTTTTCGGGCCCGCCGTGCTTTGTTCCTTCCCGGCGGGCATTCGCATGCCTGGGCGTCATTTCGTCAAGTACTCGTTCCTCAAGGTGGACCCCGCGTGGCGGCGCCTGCCGGCCGAGCAGCGCGCCCGCGACAAGGCCGAGTTCGCGGCCGCCTGCGCCGACTTCGCCGAGGGCCACCTGCTGCGCGCGTTCTCGCTGGTGGGGACGCGCGGCGACGCCGACCTGATGCTGCTCTCCCAGGCCCAGAACCTGGAGCGCATCCACGAGTTCCACGTCGTGCTCGCCCAGAGCGGGCTGGCCAAGTGGTGCGAGACGCCGTACTCCTACCTGGCGATGACCAAGGAGTCCGAGTACTCCGACGAGTCGCGCCTGGAGGTCCGCCCCGCCCACGCGAAGTACCTCTTCGTCTATCCGTTCGTCAAGACGCGCGAGTGGTACGGCCTGCCGGCCGAGGAGCGCTACCGGATCATGCAGGAGCACATCCGCGTGGGCCGCGAGTTCCCGTCCATCGACCTCAACACGTCCTACTCGTTCGGCCTCGACGACCAGGAGTTCGTGGTGGCCTTCGAGACCGACGATCCCGGCGACTTCCTGGACCTGGTGCAGAAGCTGCGGGCCACGGAGTCCTCGCGCTACACCAAGCGCGACACGCCGACCTTCACGTGCGTCTCGGGCTCGGTCGAGCGCGCCCTCGGCGCGCTGGACGGCGATCCCGTCGCCGAGGTGGTGGCATGAGCGACTTCGACGAGGTCCGCGACGTCACCGTGATCGGCGCCGGGCCCGTCGGCCTGTCCGCCGCCTTCTGGGCCGGGATGCGCGAGGCCACGTCGCGGGTGATCGACTCGCTGCCCGAGCTGGGCGGCCAGCTCACGGCGCTGTACCCGGACAAGTGGATCTTCGACGTGCCCGGCCACCCGCGCGTCCTGGCCAAGGACCTGGTCGAGCTGATGCGCGTGCAGGCGCTGGAGCAGTTCGACGTGCCGGTCCACCTGGAGACGACCGCGCAGCGGATCTCCTGGGAGGACGACCTGGTCGTGCTGCACACCGACCACGGCGACCTGCGCTCGCGCACGATGATCGTCGCGGGCGGCCATGGCGCCTTCGAGCCCAAGCGGCTCCCGGGCTATGACATGACGCCCTGGGAGGGCAGCGGCGCGCACTACCTCGTCGGGGAGAAGCAGGAGTTCGCGGGCAAGCGCGTGCTGATCGTGGGCGGCGGCGACTCGGCCTGCGACTGGGTGGTCAACCTGCTCGACGTGGCCGAGCGCGTGTCGCTCGTGCACCGCCGCGAGGGCTTCCGCGCCCACGAGAACACCGTGGCCCAGGTGATGGACGCGGCCGACGCGGGTCAGATCGACGTCCACGTCCCCTTCCAGATCAAGGACGTCCAGGGCAACGGCCAGGTCGAGCGCGTGACCCTGCTGCACTCCGAGGACGAGTCCCAGGAGGTGGAGCTGGAGGCCGATGCGATCCTGCTCCAGCTCGGGTTCAAGACCGCGCTGGGACCGCTGAAGGAGTGGGGCCTGGAGATCTCCAAGGGCGCGATCGTGGTCGACCCGGTGATGAAGACAAACCTCGACGGCGTCTGGGCCTGCGGGGACATCACGACCTTCGACGGCAAGCTCAAGCTGATCGCCACCGGGTTCGGCGAGGCGGCGATCGCCGTGTCGCAGGCCGTGCACCACATCCGGCCCGACATGAAGATCCAGCCCAAGTACTCGACCAACACCGGCGTGCCCGGGGCGGTCGAGGGCGACCCGACCTCGGCCGCGACTTGACGCCGCGGCGCCGGTGGCCCGCCCGGTTGGACCGGGCGGTGGAGCACCTGCGCGCCGCCGACCCGGTCCTGCGCGAGCTGATCGACTCGGTGGGCGAGCTGGGCGCGCGCGGTGGGCGGCGTGGCCTGGGCCCGGACGACCATTACGGCGCGCTCGTGCGCGCGATCATCGGCCAGCAGCTGTCGGCCAAGGTCGCCGCGGTGATGAACGCCCGGGTGCTGGAGCGCTACGACGGCCGCCCGCCCACGCCGGCCGAGGTGCTGGCCGAGGACCCCGAGGAGCTGCGCGCCGCGATCGGCCTGTCCCGGGCCAAGGTGTCGTTCCTGCGCTCGCTGGCCGAGCACGTGGAGGACGGCGCGCTGGAGCTGGAGCGGATGGGCTCGCTGCCCGACGACGAGGTGATCTCAGAGCTCGTGGCGGTCAAGGGCATCGGCGAGTGGACCGCCCACATGTTCCTGATCTTCCACCTCCAGCGGCCCGACGTCCTGCCCGTGGGCGACCTGGGCGTGCGCAACGCGATCCGCGCCGCCTACGGGCTCGACGAGCCGCCCGGCCCGACGGAGATGACCGAGATCGCCGAGCCCTGGCGCCCCCACCGCTCCACCGCCGCGCGCTTCCTCTGGCGCTCGCTGGACAACGAGCCGGCCTAGCCGGCGCAATCCGCGGGCAGCCCCGGCGGCGGGTCGCCGGCCTTCCGCGCGCCCCAGGCGCGCCACAGCGAGTACGCCGGGTAGGTGGGCTGGCCCGAGCGCGCGGCCAGGCCGACCGCGAAGTTGGGGTCCTCGCGCAGCGTGTACTGGAACGCGGCCTCCACGGCGGGGTCGCGATCCCAGCGGCGCAGCAGGACGTCGAGCTCGCGGCAGGCGGCGCGGCGGCGGGCCGGGCTGGGGTCCACGGGCGCGCCGGGGCGCCGGGCTCCGGCGCCGGTCTCGGTGACCCAGATGCGCCTCGGCGCGCACGGCGTGCGGCGCAGCAGCGGCTCGAGCTCGGTCACGCCGTCGGCGTCGCCGGCGTACTGGTGCTGGGCCCACACCGGCCCCGCGCACAGCACGTCACGCGGGAGCCGGTCCACGAACTCGGTGAGCGCGGAGATGATCGGCCGGGCGTCGTAGGGGCTCGACGTCTCTCCCAGGACGATCTGCTGGTCGCCGGGCGCCTGGTCCAGCGCGGCCCGCAGCCGGCGGACCAGAGCGGCGTAGATCGACGCGCCCACGGACGGCGACGCGCGGTTGCACTGCCCGCGCTGGGGCGCCAGGAACAGCCCGCTGTTGGGCTCGTTCCAGGCGCTGAGCCAGTGGACGTCCACGTGCTCGTCGCGCGCCAGGGCCAGGAAGGCGCTCACCAGCGCCTGGTAGGCGGGCAGGGCGTCGCCGCGCGGCGCGCGCGCGTTGACGTTGGGGTGAGGGGGCTCGCAGCCCAGCTTGGGCTGCGCGGCCCAGGGCGGCGTGGAGTAGAAGGTCACCACCGGCTCCAGCCCGGCCCGGCGCACGGCGCGCAGCTGGGCGCGGGGGCTGAACCCGCCCGTTCCCGGAGCGTCCCAGTCCGGCCGCGCGCCCGCCGTCGGCTGGACGGCCGACCACAGGACGTAGACGCGCGCGTAGCGCGGGCGCAGCGCCCGCCCCGACGGACCGGCCAGCGCGGCCGGATCGAACTCGGTGAGCCCGGTGTCCAGCGTCGGACGACCGGGTGACGCCTTCCCACCGCAGCCGGAGAGCACCGCGAGGACGAGCCCAGCCGCCGTGAGGGCGGCCGCCGCGCGCCGGGCCGTCAGACCGCCGAGACCTCTTCCTCGTCGCGAACGCGGAAGGAGGAGCCGCAGCCGCACGAGGCGATGACGTTCGGGTTGTTGACCTGGAAGCCCGCGCCCTGGAGGCCGTCCACGTAGTCGACGACGGCGCCGGTCACGTAGGCCAGGCTCTGGGTGTCCACCAGGAGCTTGATCCCGTGGCTCTCGAACACCGTGTCGTCGTCGCGCTGGACGTCGAAGGCCAGGGCGTACTGGAACCCGGAGCACCCGCCACCGCGCACGCCGACCCGCAGGCCGGACGTCTCGACCGGCGACTGCTGGGAGGCCAGGAACTCGTGGACCTTCTCGGCGCCCTTGTCGGTCAGGGTGATCATCGCTTCAGGAAGTGTAGCGGCCCCGCCCCGCGTCGCTAACCTCCCGTGCGATGCCCACGACGCACGAGCTCAAGAGCCGGATCGAGGCCGCCATCCCCGGCGCGGAGGCCGAGGTCGTCGACCTCAACGGCGGCGGCGACCACTTCCAGGCCACGGTCGTGGCCGACGCCTTCGCCGGCAAGAGCCGCCTCGAGCAGCACCGCCTGATCTACGACGTCTTCGGCGACGAGGTGGGCGGACCCATCCATGCACTCTCCATCACGACGAGGACCTCCACATGAGCGAGACCGAGACGAATCCCATTCGCGACGCGATCCAGCAGGCGATCGACGAGCACCCCGTGATCCTCTTCATGAAGGGCACCCCGGAGGCCCCGGCCTGCGGGTTCTCCGCCCGCACGGCGGGCGCGCTGCAGGACCTCGAGGCGCCGTTCGCGGCCGTCGACATCCTGCCCGACCCGCGCATCCGCCAGGAGCTGTCGGCGATCTCCAACTGGCCGACCATCCCCCAGCTGTTCGTCAAGGGCGAGCTGGTCGGCGGGGCCGACATCGTGGCTGAGATGTACGCGTCCGGCGAGCTGGCGCAGGCCCTGGGCGTCGAGCCGCCCGAGGACGCGGGCGAGGCGCCGGCCGGCGAGGACGTCGCGCCGCCGCCGCTGAGCATCGAGAACCGCCTCGGCTGAGTCACCGGGCGGCGCGATCCGGCAACATGGGGCGTCGCATGGTCCGCCGCGCGATCGCACTGTCCGCGGCGCTCGTGGGTCTCGCGGCTCCCGTCACCGCCGGCGCCGACCCGATCCCCGAGCGCCCGCCGACCACCCCGGCCCCCGAGTTCACCGGCGCGGCCTGGACGCCGCAGCCGATCACGCTGCTGGACGCGCCCACCCCGCCGCGCCACCCCTTCATGGCGCCCAACGACCGCTCGAACCTCCACCAGGACGCCTACCAGACCGACACGGCCAACGGCCCGGGGCCGCTGGGGCGCGACATGGAGCGCCTGTCGCTCTCGAACTTCGGCGTCTGCGGCTCGGTCACGTTCGACTCCAAGGGGCGCATCGAGACGGTCTGCGTGGGCGGGGTGCGTCCCACGCTGCGGCTGCTGGACCCCAGGACGCTGGCGCCGCTGGCCGCCTACGACCTGCCCACCCGCCAGAGCGTCCCGGTCAACCTGTTCCAGGACTTCACGGGCGGTGGCTACTTCTACCTGGACGACCACGACCGGGCGATCGTCCCCACGACCACCCGGCACGTCTTCGTGCTCGCCCAGACGGCCACGCCGGACTTCCGCCTGGAACGCGATTACGACGTGTCCGGCAGCCTGGCCTCCGACGACAAGCTCGTCTCGGCCCTGCCCGACTGGGCCGGGCGCATCTGGTTCGCCACCGTGCAGGGCGTCGTCGGCGTGATCACCCCGGCCAGCGGAGCGGTCAAGGTCTTCAAGACGGGCGAGCCGATCGGCAACTCGCACGCGGTCGACGAGACCGGCGGCGTCTACATCGTCACCGACGGGGCGCTGTACCGCTTCGACGCCGACGCCGCGGGCGCGCCAAGGGTGACGTGGCGCCAGCCCTATCCCAACGCCGGCGACGTCAAGCCCGGCCAGACCGAGCGCGGGTCGGGTACGACGCCGACGCTGATGGGCACGGACTTCGTGTCGATCACCGACAACGCCGACCCCATCGACGTGGTCGTCTACCGCCGCGCCAAGACGGTGAGCGGCTCGCGCCTGGTCTGCTCCCAGCCCGTGTTCACGAAGGGCAAGGGCTCCACGGACAACTCGCTGATCGGGACGGCGACCTCCATGGTGGTGGAGAACAACTACGGCTACACCGGCCCCGCGGCGACCATGGGCAGCGGGGCGACCGAGCCGGGCGTGGAGCGCGTGGACATCGACGCCGACGGCAGCGGCTGCCACACCGTGTGGCGCTCGCAGGAGCGCTCCCCCTCGCTGGTGCCCAAGCTGTCGCTGGAGAACGGCCTGGTCTACCTCTACACCAAGGAGCCCGATCCCAGCGGGGACGACCCGTGGTACCTGACCGCGGTCGACTTCCGCACCGGCCGCACGGTGTGGAAGCGCCTGGCCGGCCGGGGCGTGGGCTTCAACAACAACTACGCCCCGGTGACGACGGGCCCGGACGGGACGGCCTACGTCGGGGTGATCGGGGGGCTGGTGGCGCTGCGCGACCGGGTGGCCCCGGCGCGCGTCGCGCGCCCGTCGGGCCAGAGCGGCCGCGAGGCGCCGCGCCTGCTCCTGGGGATCTACGGCCTGCACCGGCGCAACGTCCCGGGCCGCACGTGCGCGCCGCGGGCGGTGCGCGCGCTGGTGGCCGGGCGCGACAAGCTCAACGTCCTGCGGGTGACGTTCCTGTTCGGGCCCAAGCTGGGGCTGCGCCGGGTGCGCCGCGACACCTCCGCGCCGTTCGACCTGCGCCTGTCCAACCGCCGGGTCGAGCCGGGGCGCTTCTACCGCGTCAGCGCCCAGGTGGCGCTGCGCGACGGCCGCCGCCTCAGCCTGACGCGGACGTTCCGCGGCTGCTGACGAACTCGACGATCCGCCGCGAGTCGCAGATCGCCTCGTCGCCGGTGACCAGGACCGGGACGCGGCGCTGGCCCGTCAGCTCCTCGATCTCGTCGCGGTCGCGCTGGCGCAGCGCGACGCGAACCGTGTCGTGCTCGACCCCCGCCCGGCGCAACGCGCGCTCGACCTTGCCGCAGGGACACAGCCAGTTGGTCGGGGTCGGGCAGCGGTAGAGGGTGGCCACCCGGCCAGCTTAGTCACGCATAGGATGGCCCGGCATGGCCCCGGTCGCCGTCGTCTCCGACACCACGCACTACCTGCCCGCCGGCGTGGCGGCGGCCAACGACATCCGCCAGGTCAGCCTGTACGTCCACTGGCAGGACCGCGACGACCGCGAGGCGGACCTGCCGGACTTCGACGAGTACTACGAGCACCTGCGCTCGGCGCCCGAGCTGCCCACCACCTCGCAGCCCTCCGTGGGGGACTTCCTGTCGTGCTATGAGCCGCTGATCGACGCGGGCTGCGACGTCGTGTCGATCCACCTGTCCGCGGGCGTCTCGGGGACCTACGACTCGGCGCTGGCCGCCAAGGCCCAGCTGGACGAGGCCGGACGGGGCGGGCGCATCGAGGTCATGGACTCCGCCACGGCGTGCGGGGGCCTGGGGCTGGTCCTGCTGGCGGCGGCGGCGGCGGCGCGCGGCGGCGGCGACGTCGAGGAGGTCGTGCACCGGACCCAGTCGGCGCGCGAGGCGCTCAAACTGTGGTTCTGCGTGGACACGCTGGAGTTCCTGCGCCGGGGCGGGCGCGTCGGCGCCGCCAGCGCGTGGCTGGGCACGACGCTGAGGATCAAGCCCATCCTGCGCATCGAGGCGCAGATCACCCCGGTCGAGCGGGTCCGCACGGCGGGGCGCGCCTTCGAGCGGATGGTCGAGTACCTGCGCAGCTGCCACGACGACGGGGCCGACGGCTGGGTCGTCCAGCACATCCAGGCGCCCGACGTGGCCGAGCGGCTGGTGGAGCGCGGCCGCGAGATCTTCGGGACCGAGCCCGCGTTCGTCTCGGAGGTCGGGCCGGTGATCGGGACGCACGTCGGGCCCGGGCTGATCGGGGTCGGCGGGATCCCGAGCCGGCTGATGGCGTAGCGAGAGCTAGCGGTTGCGGCGCAGTCCGGCCATGGCGGCGATCCCGCCGCCGATGACGAACCCCGCGACGGCCGCGCTGGCCAGCGCCGCGCCGCGGTGGCGGCGCAGGTGCCCGCGCCAGTCGGTCAGCTGCGTGACCTCGCCGCGCAGCTTCTCGATCGAGACCGCCAGCTCGGCGCGGTTGGCCTCGATCGACGCGCGGATCTCGGTGGGCGAGCGGTCCGGCATCAGCTCTTCTCCGCCTCGGCGCGGGCGGCGACGGCCTCTATCTGGCCGCCGGACTGCCCCGACAGCGTCTGGCGGATGCGCTGCGCCTCGTCGATCGCCATCTCCGGCGTCGGCGGCGCGCCGCCCTTGAACCAGCGCGTGGCCAGGAAGGCGGACAGGCCGGCCAGCAGGAACAGGAGGCCGGCGACGATGAAGAAGCCCCAGTAGACGTCGTCGAACAGCAGCGCGAAGAGCAGCCAGGCCAGCCCCTGGAGCAGGATCGAGAGGCCGAAGACGGCGAAGATCCCGGCGGCGGTGCCCACGACCGCGCCGCGGACGAGCTTGTTGACCTTCTCGGCCACCTCGGCCTTGGCCAGCTCGATCTCCTCGCGGACGAGCAGCGTGGCGCGCTCGGAGATCTCCTGGACGGCCGAGGCGATCTGCGGCGAGCCGTCGCCGGGCTGTCGCGGGTCAGCGGCCAAGGCGGCGGAAGATCAGGGCCAGGAGCAGGCCGCCGGCGAAGGCGGCGCCGATGAGGACCTCGGGCCGCGGCCCGGCGTCGGCCTCGGGTCCGAAGGGCGGTGGGAACGGGGACTCCTCGAATGACGGCGCGCCGTTGGGCGATCCCGGCGGCTCCTCGACGGACGCGGACTTGTCGGCCGGGGCCGGCTCGGCGGCCTGGGCCGGCGGCTCGTCGACCGCGGGCGGTGGCTCGTCGACCGCGGGCGGCTCCTCGACCGCGGCAGACTTGTCCTCGGCCTCCGGGGCGGCTTCGCCGGCGGGCGCGTCGCTCGGCAGGGGAAGCGGCAATGCCGAGCGCTCCGTCGTGTCCTGCAGGCGCGGGGCGTCCTCGTCGTCGGGCGGCGTGTTCATTCCGGCGGGTCTTCCCCGTAGACGCGATGCCAAATCACGGTGGCGACGCGCTGCGTGGCGATGGTCGCCAGGGCTCCCAGGCCGGCCAGGAGGCCCGACCAAACCAGGCGCTTGACGAGGTCGTTTTCCATCCGCGGGTGAGTCTATTCAGCGGGGGGTGGGCTCGCGTCCAGCCCGCCGCACACGGTCTCGACCACGAAGCGCTTGGCCTGCTCGTAATCCTGGGCCTCGCGCGGGATCAGGTCGAAGATCCACGCCGTGAGCACCTGCTCCATCGCACCGTAGAAGGCCAGCGCGGCGTACTCGGGCGTGACGACGGTCTTGAACGTCCCCTCCTCCTGGGCCCGGCCGACGATCAGGGCGATGCCGTCGTAGGCCTCGCGGATCTTGTCCAGGTGCGTGCGCCCGAACGAGTTCGCCGCCCGCGTGACCTCGACGATGATCACCTGCATCAGCTCGGGGTCGTGGCGGTAGGAGTCCACGATGAAGGAGGCGATCTGGTCCAGGCGCTCACGCGGGTGCAGGTCCTCGCGGTCGGCCACCTCGCCGATCACCGAGACCAGGACGTCCCAGCGCTCCAGGAACAGCGTGTCGAGGATCTCCTCCTTGGACGAGAAGTAGTGGTAGACGAGCCCGTAGGCCACGCCCGCCTCGTCGGCGATGTCCGACACGCGGCACTGGTGGAAGCCCTGGCGCGCGAACACCCGCACGGCGGCGTCGAGGATGTGGCGGCGCTTGTCGGCGGCGGCCTGGGCGCGGGCGGTGCTGGCCATCAGGCGCGCACCCCCTCGCCGTAGACGTCGTCGCGGCGGTGGTCGAGCAGGGGGAACTCGGCGCGCACGGCGTCCTGGCGGTCGAAGTCGAGGTCGGCGACGATCACCTCGGGGACGTCGCCACCCGCCCGCGCCAGGACCGTCCCCCACGGGTCCACGATCATCGAGCGCCCGCCGCACACGTTGGCGGGCGGGTGCTCGCCTACCTGGTTGGCCGCCACGACGAAGACCTGGTTCTCGATCGCCCGGGTGCGCAGGACGGGCTCCCAGTGGTCGCGCGTCGTGGGCGCCGTGAAGGCGGCGGGGACGGCGAACACGCGGGCGCCGCGCCGCCCCAGCTCGCGGAACAGCTCGGGGAAGCGCACGTCGTAGCAGACGGAGAGGCCCAGGCCCGTGCCGTCGGCCAGCTCGGAGGTGACGATCTCCTCGCCCGGCGTCTCGTGGTCGGACTCGCGGTAGGCGATGCCCTCGACGTCCACGTCGAACAGGTGCAGCTTGCGGTAGGCGGCGCGGACCTCGCCGCCGGGGCCGACGTGGACGGCGGTGTTGTGGTTGGACTCGCCGGCGCGCTCGGTGATCGAGCCGGCGACCAGATCGATGCCCAGCTCGCGGGCGATGTCGCGGGCCCACTCGGTGGCCGGGCCGTCCAGCGGCTCGGCCGCATCGGCCATCGTGGCCGGCTCGGCCAGCCGGTTCCACTTCTCCGGCAGCACGACGAGGCGGGAGCCCTGGGCGGCGACCTCGCGCACGGCGCGCTCCGCGCTGTCGCGGTTGCGCTCCCAGTCCTCCGTGGAGTTCAGTTGTATCGCCGCTGCCCGCAGCATTGTCCCTCCCGATTGACCAGTCGGTCAACGCCTCTGCGAGAGGATACCGGCCGGACCCATGGAAGCCTCCACCCTCCCCTGGCGCGGCGTCGGCGCGGGCCGACCGCCCGCCGTCGCCGTCCCGCCCGCCCGGATGCCGTTGCTGCGGGCCGGGCGCATGCTCAAGCGCTGGCGCTACGTCGGCCTCTACGGGCCCGAGCTGATGCTCTGCGTCGGCGCCGCGCACGTCGGCCCCACGCTGCAGGTGTGGTGGGCCGTCTGGGATCGCGAGGAGCGCCGGCTGCGCGAGCGCACGCGGATGCTGGCCGGCCGGGGCCGCGTCGACGTCGAGTCGCCGGGTCGCGTGCGCGTGCGCGACGGGGACGTGGAGATCGACCTGGCGCTGGAGGAGGGCGACGGCGTGGAGACGGTCACGCCGGCGGGGCGCGCCTGGATCTGGACGCGCAAGCAGGGCGACGTCCCGGCGCGCGGCACGGTCAGGCTGGACGGGCGCGCCCACGAGGTGCAGGCTCGCGCCTTCGTCGACGAGAGCGCGGGCTACCACGACCGGATCACCTCCTGGCGCTGGTGCGCGGGCACCGGCGTGGCGGCGGACGGGCGCCCCGTGGCCTGGAACCTGGCCGAGGGCATCCACGACTCGCCGCGCCACAGCGAGCGCACGGTGTGGGTGGACGGCGCGCCCGGAGAAGTGGGCCCGGTGCGCTTCGCGCCCGACCTGACCTCGCTCGCGTTTGCCGAGGGCGGCGAGCTGCGCTGCGCCGCCGAGGCGACGCGCGAGCGCGACGACAACCTGCTGGTCTTCCGCTCGCGCTACTCCCAGCCCTTCGGGACGTTCTCCGGCACGCTGCCCGGCGGCCTCGAGCTGGCCGAGGGCTACGGCGTCATGGAGCGCCACGACGTGCGCTGGTGACGGCGCTCAGTTGCGTGTGAGGATCGCCATCCAGCGCTCCGTCGACTTGCCGACGTCGCTGGCCTCGAGGTCGAGCACGCGCAGATTGCCGCCCTTCACGCGGTGGCGCAGCCCAGCCAGGCTTCCGATGAACACCATCCTGCGAATTGGCGCGCGCTGCGTCGTGTCCGAGTAGACGAGCAGCGAGTTGGGCCGGTCGTAGGCGATGAGGATGTCGTAGCCCGCGCTCGAGTTGCGCTCGATGTCCACGAGGCTCGCCTGGCGGGCGCGCAGCTCGTACAGGCGCTTCTCGATGAACGTGCGGCTCACGCCGATGTGCCAGTCGGTCTGCGGCACCGCGGCCAGCCCCGGATCGGAGGTCAGGCCGACCACGGTCCCCCGGTCGATGTCGATCGGCGTCAGGTTGGCCGCCCGGAGGCTGGCCAGGGTGTTCGTGGGGGTCCCGGAAAACGCGTCCCAGGCCAGGAACCCGCTCGGCACGGTCACCGCCACCCACCGTATGCCCGAGGCGTAAACGCGCTCGAGGTCGATGATCCTCTGGCCGGCCTGGGTGACCAGCGACTTCAGCGAGGCGAGCGACCCATGCGAGTAGAAGAGCCGGCGCGTGCGGTTGTACCAGCGACTGGCCGGATCGGAGCTCGACGCGTAGCCGACGACGGCGAAGCGCAGTGGGGACTTCGTCACGACCTCGATGTCGCCCGGCGTCTCCTGGTTGGCCGCGAGCATGGAGCCGATCTGCGATCGCGCCAGCGACGGATACACGTGGTAGGCGATCCCCCCGGCCGTCGGATCGCGCTCCGGGTCGCCGGCGGCGCCGGCGACCGGCGCGAAGTAGGCGAGCGTCCCGGCGGCTACCAGCGGCGCGGCCGCGCGCAGTGTCCTGCGGTTCATCTTCCCGTCCCCCCGTTCGAATGGAAAGCGGACCGTAACGGTCGGCCGTCGCGCTGTCGACCCGGCTCGCGCCTCAGGCCCGAAACGAGCCGGTCGCCTCGGCGGCGGGGCCGGCGACGGCGCCCGTCTGCTTGAGCGCCGCGATCTCGGACTCGGAGTAGCCGGCGGCGGCCAGGACGGCGTCGGTGTGCTCGCCCAGCACGGGGCCCGGCGCGTGGACGCCGCCGGGCGTGCGCGACAGCTTGACCGGGACGCCGAGCTGGCGGACGCCGTCCGTCCCCGGCTGGTCGAGCTCGACGACCATCTCCCGCGCCCGGACGAGGTCGGAGTCCAGCGCCTCGTCGAGCTCGAGGACCGGCTCCAGGCAGCAGTCGTGGTGCGACGCGAAGTCCGCCCACTGCTCGCGCGTGCGCTCGAGGAAGACGCGCTCGACCTCGGCGTGGGCCTCGGACCCCGGCGCCTCGAACTGCTTCTCGATCAGGTCCTCGCGCTCCACGCCGTGACACCAGGCCGCCCAGAACTTGGGCTCCAGGGCGCCGAGCGTCACCCACCCGTCCGCGCATGCGTACGGCCGGTAGCAGATGAGCCGGCCCGCCAGCTCGAGGTCGCCGCGGCGGGGCACCACGCCCTCGGCGAAGTAGCGCGCCGCCACCATGGCCAGCCAGGAGAGCGCGCCGTCGGCCATCGAGACGTCGACCAGCTGGCCCTCGCCGGAGCGGTCGCGCTCGCGCAGCGCGGCCAGGATTCCGAACGCGGCCATCAGCGCGCCGCCCCCGATGTCCGCGATCTGCCCGGCGGACTGGATCGGCGGGCCGTCGCGCTCGCCGGTCAGGCCCAGCAGGCCGACCAGCCCCAGGTAGTTCATGTCGTGGCCCGAGCGCTGGGTGTAGGGGCCGTCCTGCCCGTAGCCGGTGATCGCGCAGTAGACGATCCCCGGGTTCTCGGCCCGCAGCGCCTCGTAGCCCACGCCCAGGCGGTCCATCACGCCGGGGCGGAAGGACTCCAGGACCACGTCGTGCTCGCGGGCCAGGCGCAGCAGCACGTCGCGGCCGTCGGGCTCCTTGAGGTTGACGCGGATCGAGCGCTTGTTGCGGTTCAGGGAGAGGAAGAGGGCGCTCTGGGCGCTCTCCGCGGCTCCCTCGTACAGCGGCGGCGCCCAGCGGACGTAGTCGCCGGCGCCCGTGTCCTCGACCTTGAGCACCTCGGCGCCGAAGTCGGCCAGCAGCAGCGAGCAGAACCCCCCGGGCAGCAGCCTCGAGAGGTCGAGTACGCGTATTCCGTCCAGCGGGCGGGTCAAGCCGGGGCCCCGGCGCCGAAGACCTCCGCGCGGGTGGCGCTCGGGTCCGCGAGGCCGAGCATCTCGCGCGCCTCGGCGACCGACGCCACGCGCCGGCCCACGTCACGCGTCATCCGCGCCGCCCGGGCGATCAGGTCGCCGTTGGAGCCCGCGGTCTCGCCGTCCGGGAGGTAGAAGTTGTCCTCCAGGCCGACGCGGACGTTCCCGCCCAGGGTCAGCGCGGCGGCCACCAGCTCCCACTGGCGCCGCGAGATCCCGATGACCCCCCACTCGTGCGCCACGTCGGGCACCTGCTCGGCCATGTGCGCCAGGTTGCGCGCGCTCGGGCGGATCCCCCCCGTCACGCCCATGACGCAGGAGACCTGCAGCGGCGGCTGCAGGATCCCCATGTCCAGCAGCGGGTCGAGGTTGGCCACGTGGCCGGAGTCGAAGCACTCGTGCTCGGGCTTGATGCCCAGCTCGTTCATCGCCTTCGTCAGGGTGATGATCGTCTCGAACGAGTTCTCGAACACCGTGGCGAACACGAAGTCCTTGCGCCGCCGCGAGTACTTCGCGTAGTTCATCGAGCCCATGTTCAGCGCGCCCACCTCCGGCCGCAGCGCCCGCAGGTACTCGATCCGCTTCTCCAGCGAGACGCCGATCGCGCCCGTCGAGTAGTTGACGATCACGTCGTCCACCGCGTCGAGGATCGCCGCCGTGATCGCCCGGAAGTCCTCGATCTCGTAGGACGGCGTCCCGTCGGGCGTGCGCGCGTGGATGTGGATCATCGACGCGCCCTCGTCCACGGCGCGCCGCGCCTCGGCGGCGTACTCCTCGGGGGTGTACGGGATGGCGGGGCACTGCTCGCGGTTGGCTATCGCCCCCGAGATCGAGCAGGTGATGACGACCGGGTCGTCCAGGCTCACGGCCGGCGACCCTACCGGTGCGCGCCGAACCGGTGAAGCGCCAGCTGCCAGCGCACGACGGTGGTGGTGTCCACCCGGCGTCCGTCGTTGTCGGTGACGGTGCTGTTGAACGTGCGCCGCACCTTCATCGTCTGCGTGAGGAAGCGAACGCTCAGCACGTTGCGCGCGCGCTGCGCGATCTGCGTCAGGGTCGCGGACGTGACGCCGCGCGGCGTGAAGATCGGGCAGTTGGCGAACGCCAGGACCCGGTTGGGATCGCGCAGGCCGATGGCGAACATGTTGTTCGTCCAGTCCAGGCGCCCGAACACCGCGCCGTGGCGCGTCCCGCAGCGAACGGCGACGCGCTCGCCGGACGTGGCGGGGCCGCAGGTCGTGCTGGGAGTCGCGGGCTGGGTCCCCGTGGTCGTGTAGTTGCTGCGCAGGCTCACGCCGGCCAGCCGCAGGCCGCGCTCACCCCCGTACGTCCAGCCGGCGCTGCCGGAGTTCACGGAGTGCGCGAAGGCGAGACCGGCGCCGCGCAGGCGGACGGTCTCGCGTCCGTGGCCCTGCCGCCAGGTGCAGCCGGCCGGGTCGTACTGGCGGTCCATCCGCCAGGTGGTGACCTGAGAGGCCGACATGACGGCGCGGAACTTGGCCGGCGCGGCGGACGCCGCGGTGGGCAGGGCAAGGAAGCTGAGGGCGGCAAAGGCCGCATATCGCAAGAAGTTCATACGGGCATGATGCCGTGCTTCTTCCACGGACGCTCCACTCGCTTCGTCGCGGCCATCTCCAGAGCCCGGATTACGGTGGGTCGCGTCTCGCGCGGATCGATGACGTCGTCGATCAGCGCGTTGCCCGCAGCGACGTACGGATCGATCGTCTTCTGGATCCCCGCGATCATCTCGGCGCGGGTCGCGTCGGGGTCCTCGGCGGCCTCGATCTGCTTGCGGAAGATGATGTTCACGGCCCCCTCCGGCCCCATCACGGAGATCTCCGCGCTGGGCCAGGCGACGATCAGGTCGGGCTCGTAGGCCTTGCCGCACATCACGTAGTAGCCGGCGCCGTAGGCCTTGCGGATCACGACCGTGACCTTGGGCACCGTGGCGCGCGAGACGGCGTAGAGCATCTTGGCGCCGTGGCGGATGATCCCCGCCTTCTCCACCTTCGTCCCGACCATGAAGCCCGGGACGTCCTGGAGGAAGAGCAGCGGGATCCCGTAGGCGTCGCACAGGTTGATGAACCGCGCCGCCTTGTCGGCGGAGTCGTTCTCGAGGATCCCGCCCAGGTGGCGCGGCTGGTTGGCCACGATCCCCACCGGCCGCCCGCCCATCCGCGCCAGGCAGGTGATCAGCGTGCGCGCGAAGCGCGGCTTGAGGTCGAACCACTCGCCGTCGTCCACGATGCGGCAGATCACGTCGTACATGTCGTAGGGCTTGCGCGGCGACTCGGGGAGCACGTCGAGCAGCTCCTCGTCTCGGCGGTCCACGGGATCGGCCGGCTCGCGCAGCGGCGGGGCCTCCTCGCAGTGCGAGGGGAAGTAGGAGAGGTAGTCCTTGATGGCCTGGATGCACTCCTCGTCGGAGTCGACCTCGAGGTCGCCGACCCCGGAGACGCGCGTGTGCACGCGCGATCCGCCGAGCTCCTCCTGCGTGACGTCCTCGCCGGTCACGGCCTTGGTCAGGTGGGGGCCGGCCAGCGCCATCGACCCGCGCCCCTTGACCATGGGCACGAAGTCGGCCAGGCCGGGAATGTAGGCGGTGCCGGCCGCGCACGGTCCCATCAGCGCGGCCACCTGCGGCACCACGCCGCTCATGACCACCTCCTCGCGGAACAGGTGACCGGAGCCGGCGAAGAGGGAGCCGGCGGCCTCCTGGATGCGCGCGCCGGCCGAGTCCAGCAGCCAGACCAGGGGGATGCGCTTCGTGAGGGCGAGGTCGCGCAGGCGCGCCATCTTCATCTCGCCGGTCATCCCCATCGACCCGGCCATCACGGTGAAGTCGTAGGCGGCCACGGCCACCAGGCGCCCGTCCACCCGGCCGTAGCCCGTGACCACGCCGTCGGCGGGCGCGTCGCGGCCCTGCATGGCGGGCTGGGAGAAATGCGGGCGCCCGTGGATCCCCAGCTCGGTGAACGTCCCCTCGTCGACGAGCAGCGCCAGGCGCTCGCGCGCGGTGAGCTTGCCCTGCTCGTGCTGGCGCTCGACCTTCTCCGGCCCTCCCCCCTGCTTCGCGCGCTCGCGGCGCTCGGCCAGGTCCTCGGCCAGCGAGCGCAGCGAGGGGCGCGCGACCAGCGTGTCGGCGGCGACGCCGGGCTGCGACTCGGTCTGGGGCTGGTCGTCCGTGGTCGCCATGGCGTCAGTCTTGCAGCAGGGGGTCGAGCACCTCGGCGACGTCCTCCGCGCGCTCGCCGTCCTCCAGGCAGGTGATCTCGAAGCCGACCAGCTCGCACGCCTCCACCACGGCGTCCAGGAGGTCGAACAGCTTCTCGTAGGTCAGGCCGCCGTCCACCGGGTAGCGGGCGGGCAGCTCGCTCGGGTCCAGCACGTCGAGGTCGAGGTGCAGGTACACCGGCGCGTCGTCCAGCGCGTTGACCAGGTGGACGAGCGTCTCGAGCTGAGTGCCGATGACGGGTACCCCGGTGCGCTCGAGCAGCCGGCGCTCGCCGGTGTCCAGGTCGCGCACGCCGCACAGCACGAGACGCTCCAGGTCGACGGCCGGCTGCCCCAGTCCCGGGTCCCAGCGCCCGCACGCGCCGGCCAGGCACATCCCGCCCAGGTAGCCGCTGGGCGTCGTCTCGGGCGTGTTGAGGTCGGCGTGGGCGTCGAGCCACAGGATCTTGGCGTCGGGGCGGTGGCGCACGACCGCGGGCAGCGTGGTGAGGGCGACCGAGCACTCGGCGGCCACCAGCGCGGGGCGCCGGCCCGCCTCCAGCGCGTCGTCGACCTGACCGCCGGCCTCCAGCAGGCATCCGCGGGAATCGCGGATGTCGTCCTCCCAGCTGCTGGCGCTGGGCATCTCGCGCGGCGGGCTTCCGATCATCCGCGCCTGGGTGCCCATGCGCTCGGCCAGCACGGGCGCCAGGCGCTCCACCCCCCGTACCGCGTCCGCCGTCTGGTCAGAGGTCCGGCACAGCAGACCGATGACCGCCGGCTCGCCTACCTCCCCGCCCATTGCGGCTCGCGCTTCTCGAAGAAGGCCTGGACCCCCTCGACGATGTCCTCAGTCGAGAGGGCCAGGGAGAGCTGGGCCCGCAGGTAGTCCAGGGCGTCCAGGAACGCCATGTCCTGCTGGCGGAACATCGCGTCCTTGCCCAGGCGCATCACCACCGGGGACTTGGAGGCCAGGCGCTCGGCCCACTCGCCGACCGCGCCGGCCAGCTCGGCGGCGGGGACGACGCGGTTGACGATCCCGATCCGCTCGGCCTCCTGCGCGGTGACACGCTCGCCGAGGAGGAGCATCTCGGTCGTCTTCTTGCGCGGCACGTTGCGGTAGATGAGCGCCATGATCATGAAGGGGAACGCCCCCACGCTGATCTCGGGGGTGCCGAACTCGGCGTGGTCGGCCGCCACGATCAGGTCGCAGGCCAGGGCGATCCCCAGCGCGCCGGCCAGGACGTGGCCGTTGGCGGCGCAGATCGTGGGCTTGCCCAGCTCCCCGATCAGGCGGAACAGCCGGGGGAAGCGCTCGGTGCCGAAGTGCTTGTGCACGAGCGGGACCTCGGCCGCGAACCCGCCCAGATTGGCCCCGGAGGAGAAGACCTTGTCGTGCGAGGAGGTGAGCACGACGCAGCGCACGGCCGCGTCGTCGCGGGCGGCCTCGAAGGCCTCCAGCAGCTCGCCCAGCAGCTGGTCAGATAGCGCGTTGCGCGTGTCCGGCTGGTCCAGGGTGATCGTGGCCACACCCGTCGGCGCCACGTCCCAGCGCAACGTCTCGTACGACACGCGCGGACTGTATAGTGCTGCGCGCCGAGCCGCCTTCGACCATACGGAGGCGGGCGGGGGACCCACTTGGCCGGACGTTTTCCGGCCTGGGGCGAATCGAACGTTGTTTGCGTTTGTAGCGCCGCTCTTCCGGCGCGAGCCCGTCAGCTCACCCCGTAGGCCTCAGGAAGAGCTCGACCTCCGAGGTGAGAATGCGTCACATCCGAATTCCGGCCGCCGCGCTCCTGGCGACCCTAGTGCTGGCCCTCATACCCACCTCCGCTCCGGCGTCACCCCGAACTTCGATGCTGGCCCAGGTCAACGCCGTGCGCGCGTATCTCGGGATCCATCCCCTGCGCATGTCCCGCGCGCTGAACGGGTCGTCCTCGCGCTACGCGCGCCGGCTGATGAGCCGCGACTACTTCGGCCACGCCTCGCGCATCCAGGCCGGGGGCCGCTTCCGGATGCTCGGCGAGATCCTGGAGATGCACCGCGGGGCGCGGCCGCAGGTCGGGCCCACGCTGCGGGCCTGGCTGCACTCCCCACCGCACCGGCGCGTGCTGCTCGACCGGCGCTTCTACTGGGTCGGGTTCGGCCGGGTGGCCGGGCGCTTCGGCGGACACCGGGCGACGATCTGGGTCGGGCAGTTCGGCCGCAAGTAGCCGCCGCTCGCGGGCGGGGGTAGGTGTTACCGTCCGCGCATGGCCACCGCTCCCGACGTACTCAAGCCCGACTTCGGCGCCCGCCGCAAGCACTTCATCTTCACCGACGAGCACGAGCAGCTCCGCGAGTCGATAACCAAGTTCGCCAGCAAGGAGCTCGCGCCGCACGCCGACGAGTGGGAGGAGACCACCTTCCCCGACTGGGTGTTCGAGCGCATGGGCGAGCTGGGCTTCCTCGGCCTGGACAAGCCCGAGGAGTACGGCGGGCAGGGCGGCGACTACTACTCGTCGCTGGTGCTGGCCGAGTCGATCGGCGCGGCACATTCGGGCGGCCTGGCCATGGGCATCGCCGTCCACACCGACATGGCGATGCCGCCGATCCTCGCCTTCGGGACCGAGGAGCAGAAGCAGGAGTGGGTCGTTCCCGCCATCGCCGGCCAGAAGATCCTGTGCCTGGGGATCACCGAGCCGGACGCCGGCTCCGACGTCGCCGGGATCAAGACCCGCGCCGTGCGCGACGGCGAGGAGTACGTCATCAACGGCTCCAAGACCTACATCACCAACGGCCACCGCGCCGATGTGATCGTGCTCGTCACCAAGACGGACCCGGACGCCGGCTACGACGGGTTCACGCTGTTCCTGGTGCCGATGGACGCGCCGGGCGTGATCCGCGAGAAGAAGCTGGAGAAGCTGGGGATGCACGCCTCCGACACGGCGCTGCTGGCCTTCCAGGACGTGCGCGTGCCGGACTCCGCGGTCCTCGGCGAGGTCGGCAAGGGCTTCTACCACATCATGTGGGAGCTCCAGGGCGAGCGGCTGATCGGCGCCGCGGGGTGCGTCGCGGGCGCCCAGCGCTGCATGGACAAGACGCTGGAGTACGCCAAGGAGCGGACCGCGTTCGGGCGGCCCATCGGCAACTTCCAGGTCATCCGCCACAAGTTCGCCGAGATGGCGACGAAGATCGAGTCGGCGCGCCAGATGGTCTACACGACGGCCTGGCGCTTCCAGAACGGCGAGTACCCCGTGCGCGAGATCTCGATGGCCAAGCTGCAC
The DNA here is from genome assembly GCA_033856025.1 of Solirubrobacteraceae bacterium. Taxonomy (GTDB): domain Bacteria; phylum Actinomycetota; class Thermoleophilia; order Solirubrobacterales; family Solirubrobacteraceae; genus AC-38. The sequence goes on from JAWVFQ010000020.1 coordinate 99,682, forward strand.
GCGTCGCGCGTCGCCGTGGAGGTGGCCGACGAGTGCATCCAGGTCCACGGCGGCGCCGGCTACATGAAGGAGTACGGCGTCGAGCGCGTGTGGCGCGACATGCGCCTGAACCGCATCGGGGCCGGGACGGACGAGATCATGCTCGACGTCATCGGCCGGTCCTACGGGATCTAGGGCCGCCCCGGCCGCTAGGCGGTGCCCGGCGCGGGCGGCAGCCGGTCGAGCATCTGAAGCAGCGCCTGCCGGCCGGCGCGCTGGTCGGCCAAGATCTCCTGGGTCTCCTCGTGGATCGCGTCGAGGCGGCGGTTGACCGCCCGCTCGCGCTCCTCCGCGTGGCGACGCATGTCCACGACGAGTTCCCGCGTGAAGGCGCGATGCTCGTCGAGCAGCCGGTCGTACCGCCGGTTGGCCGCCGCCATGTCCTCGCGAATGAGGCGCAGCGCCTCCTCGATCCCGCTCCACGGCCAGCGCATGGCGGGATTGTGCCACGCGGAGATGCTCATGAGTACCGGCTTCGGTGACGAGTTCGTGACAGGATCGTGACGATGGGCGCGCGGCTCGATCATGTCCGGTCGTACTACGAGGCGCTGAACAGCGGCGACGTGGACGCCGTGGCGCGGCACTTCACGCAGGACGCGGTCCACTGGTACACGCGGCGCGACCCGCAGCTCGGCGGGCGCGCGATCGCCGAGGGGGCGGCGCTGGGCGTCGAGCACCTCAACGCGCACTGGACGCTTGAGCACGCCGTCGAGGGGGACGACGAGGTGGCGATCGAGTGGACGATGGCCTTCGACCACCCGCGCGACGGCCGCCGGATGCTCGACCGCGGCGCCGAGTTCCTGGCCTTCGACGGCGACCTCATCCGCGAGGTCCGCGCCTACTACGACGAGCGCGGCGGCGACCTGCGCGGCTTCGACCACGCCGCCCGCGGCCACACCACGCTGTGAGCGGCGAGCTCGACTTCGAGCGCTTCGGGTACGACGCGCACCGGTTCGTGCAGTGGGTGCTCGAGCGCGCGGGCGAGCCGGAGGAATCGTCATTCGCCAAGCTGCTGCGGGAGCATTTCGGGACGGACCCGGCGGACTTCCCGGTCACCCGCGAGAACATCGCGGCGTATGACCGGCCGAACCTCCAGCTGGCCCTGGACGCCTACCTTGAGGCGCCGGGGCGCGAGCACACGCTGGTCGGCTTCGGCGGCGCCCACAGGATGATGGAGGCCTCGCTGGCGGCCCTCGTCGGCGTGGAGAGCTCGCACCTGCACCTCGGCATCGGCCCCGTCGAGCGCACGATCATCGAGCTGGACGACGGGCGCACGCTGACCTGCGTCGGGTCGGGTCTCTACCTGGTGAGCGACGGCGAGGATCGCCTGGCGCTCCACTTCGGCCAGCGACCCGAGCACTACGGCGGCTCCGGCCTCCAGCTCGAGGTGATGGCGCCGCGACCCGAGACCGGCGAGCGGTTCATCGCGGACCTGCGCGGGCTGATGGTCGATCGCAACGTCTACCGCGGCAAGATGCTCGCGCTCGAGGGTGGCGAGGAGGGGCCATACGGAGCCGTGTCGGTGCGGTTCCTGTCGCGCCCGGCGACCGTCCGGGAAGACATCGTCCTGCCGAAGTCGCTGCTCGACGCGATCGACCTGAACACGATCGAGTTCGCCCGTGTGCGTGAGCACCTCGCGCGATCGGGCATGCACCTGCGCCGCGGCCTGCTGCTGCATGGGCCGCCGGGCACCGGCAAGACCCTTACCGTGGGCTACCTCGCGAACGCCCTGGCCGACAGGACGGTCGTGGTCCTGACCGGCGGGTCGCTGGGCCTCGTGTCCACGGCGTGCGCGATGGCCCGCGACCTCCAGCCGGCGATGGTGGTCCTCGAGGACGTGGACCTCGTCGCCGCTGAGCGCACCTACAGCTTCGGCGGCGGGTCGCTGCTCTTCGAGCTCCTCAACGAGATGGACGGGATCGGTGGGGATGCCGACGTCGTTTTCGTGATGACCACCAACCGCGCCGACCTGCTCGAGCCCGCGCTCGTCTCGCGCCCGGGCCGGGTCGACCAGGCCATTGAGCTGCCGCTTCCCGATCCCGAAGAGCGAGGGCGCCTGCTCGAGCTCTACTGCAGCGGAGTCGACGTCGAGCTCCAGCATCCCGGCAGGGTGGTCGAACGCACCGGCGGCGCGAGCCCGGCGTTCATCCGCGAGCTCGTCCGCAAGGCCTCGGTGCACGCCGCGGTCGCGGGCGTGGACACCGTCTCGGACGCCCACTTCGACGCCGCATTGACCGGGCTGGAGCAGGGCGGGCTGCTCACACGTCGCATCCTCGGTGCCGAGGGCGCCGCGGACGCGGGCGGGGTCGGGGAGCGGGGCCCGGAGGCCTTCGAGGGGTGGGAGGAGTGAAGGCCGCGCCTCGCCGGCCCCAGCCGCCCTTCACCGAGGAGCTGGAGGACTTCCGGGCAGCGGTCCGGCGGTTCGTGGCGACCGAGCTGGCGCCCAAGGCTCCGGAGTACGAGGCGGCGAAGTGGTTTCCCAACGACGTGTTCCTGCGCCTGGCCGAGATGGGCTACCTGGGGCTGAAGTACGAGGAGCGCTACGGCGGGCAGGGCGGCGGCTACCTGGCCGACGCGGTGTTCGCCGAGGAGCTGTCGCGCTGCGGCTCGGGCGGCCTGGCCGCCGGGATCGGAGCGCACACGTCGATCGCCACCCCGCCGATCTGGAAGTTCGGGACCGAGGAGCAGAAGCAGCGCTGGCTGGTCCCCGCCATCCGCGGCGAGAAGATCGGCGCGCTGGGGATCACCGAGCCCGACGCGGGCTCCGACGTGGCGGGCATCAAGACGTTCGCCAAGCGCGTCGACGGTGGCTGGGTGGTCAACGGCTCCAAGATGTTCATCACCAACGGCGTGCGCGCGGACTTCATCGTCACGGCGGTCAAGACCAGCCAGGAGGGAGGCCACCACGGGCTCTCGTTCCTGGTGGTGGAGCGCGGAGAGGGCGTCGAGTCCAGCCCGATCGAGAAGCTGGGCTGGCACGCGTCGGACACCGCGCTGATCTCCCTCGACGACGTGTTCGTCCCCGAGGAGCACCTGCTCGGCGAGGAGAACCAGGGCTTCTACCTGATCATGGCCAACTTCCAGTGGGAGCGGCTGCTGATGGCGCTGGGGTCGGTGGGCGGGATGCAGGCGTGCTTCGAGAAGACCCTCGCATTCGCCAAGGAGCGCCGCGCCTTCGGCAAGCCGATCGGCTCGCACCAGGCCATTCGCCACAAGCTGGCCGAGATCGCCACCACGGTCGAGGTCGGCCGCTCGCTGACCTACGACGCCCTGCGGCGCTTCGTGGAGGGCGACGACGCGGTGCGCGAGGTGACGATGGCCAAGCTGGCCACCCAGCGCGCCGCCTTCGACGTCGCGGACACCTGCCTGCAGATCCACGGCGGCGCGGGCTACATGCGCGAGTACGGCATCGAGCGCGCGGCCCGCGACGCCCGCCTGGGCCCCATCGGCGGCGGCACCGACGAGATCATGAAGGAGATCCTGGGGAAGACGCTGGGGCTGTAGCCGCGGGCGCCGTGGGGGCCGCGGGCGCCGCGTCGCCGCGCAGGAAGAGGTAGATCGCCGCCGCGACGATCCACGGTCCGGAGGCCAGGAAGGCGAAGAACCCGACGGGCGTCAGCCCGATGATCCCCAGCAGCAGCGCCGTGACGCCGAACGCGACGTGCATCCCCCGGTGGCGCAGGACCGCCACCCCGGTGGCCAGCATGAAGATCGCGATGCCGGCGATGTAGGGGAACCAGAAGTTGACGTTGATCGCGTTGAGCGCCTCGATCGCCTGCGGGCTCAGGTCGTCGGCGGACTCGCCGAGCGCGAACTGCAGCGCCCCGCCGACGAGCAGGCCGGTGGACAGGATGACCAGCCCGGCGAACGCGATGTGGCTCAGGCGGCCGCGTCCCGGCTCGGCCAGCCGAATCGCCTTGCGCATCGAGCCCGCGAACCACGTCATCGGGACCGCGGCCAGGGCGAGCAGGACGGCGGACAGCGACGCGTCGCTGTCATGGTCGCGCCAGAACTTCGCGACCTTGACGATCCCCTCCTTGCTCTCGGGCGTGTCGTCCGCGAAGACGGTGAACGCCGCCACGATCAACGCCACCGCCAGAATCCCGGTCAGCGGCGCGAGCCGCTCCAGCCTTCCCATCGGGTGCATGCCGTTCCCCCTCGTCGGTTGATCCGACTCTCTCACCTCGGGCGGCGGACCGGCAAGGCATTCCGCATAGAGTTCCGCGCCTTCCGAACCGACAAGGAGACGCAAGGCATGGGAGTACTGGACGAGAAGGTGGCGATCGTCACCGGCAGCGCGCGGGGGATCGGGCGGGCGACCGCCGAGCTGCTGGCCGAGAACGGGGCGAAGGTCCTGATCAACGACCTCGATGGCGACGTGGCCGAGCAGACCGCGAGCGAGATCGGCGGCGAGACGGTGGTCTACGCCGGCGACCTGACCAAGGGCTCGGCGTGCGACGACCTGGTCAAGACGGCGGTCGATGCGTGGGGCCGGCTGGACATCATCGTCAACAACGCCGGCTACACCCTGGACGCTCCCATCCACAAGATGTCCGACGAGCAGTTCCAGGCCATGCTCGACATCCACAACATCGTGCCGTTCCGCGTCCTGCGCGCGGCGGCGCCGCACCTGCGCGAGCCGGCCAAGAAGGAGCGCGAGGCCGGCGAGGAGGTCTTTCGCAAGATCGTCAACGTGTCCTCGATCTCGGGGACGATGGGCAACGCCGGCCAGGCCAACTACTCCTCGGGCAAGGCGGGCGTCGTCGGCCTGACCAAGACGCTGGCCAAGGAGTGGGGCCAGTTCAAGATCAACGTCAACGCGGTGGCCTTCGGCTACATCGAGACGCGGCTCACCGCCTCCAAGGACGAGGCGAACACGATGGAGATCGGCGGCCAGGAGGTCCAGCTCGGCATCCCCGACCAGCTGCGCCAGATGGCGCCGATGCTGATCCCGCTCGGACGCCCCGGTACGCCGGAGGAGGCGGCCGGCGGCGTCTTCTTCCTGTGCTCGCCCTGGTCGAACTTCGTCCACGGTCAGGTGCTGAACGTCACGGGTGGGCAGTTCAGCGGCATGACCACCTGATTGCGCGCCCGTCCCGCGCACCTCTCACAATGTGCGCGTGACGCCATTTCGCAGACCGCTCGGGGCGGCGGCCGTCGCCGCGGCCGTCGCCGCCCTGACCCTGGCCGGGGCCGCGGCGCCGGCCGGCGCGGCGCTGCCCGCGCGCCAGCTGACGGTCATGACCTACAACATCGCCAGCGCGGTGGTGACCGACAACGAGCTGGACCCGATCGCGGACGAGATCGACGGCGAGCGCGCGGACATCGTGGGCGTCCAGGAGGTCGACCGCTCCTGGTCGCGCAGCGACAGCCTCGACCAGGCGGGCGAGCTGGCGCTGCGGCTGGGGATGAGCTTCCGCTTCGACCCGGTCCTGGACTGCTCGTCGCTGGACTACGACAACGACGGCGAGTGCCGCTACGGGACCGCGGTGCTCAGCCGCTTCGCCTTCCGCGCCGGGGCGGTGCGCGACTACCGCCTCCCCCAGGTGGCCGGGGAGGAGCCGCGCGGGATGGGCCAGGTCGGCGTCAACGTGGCCGGGCGCCACCTCACCGTCCTCAACACGCACCTCAGCGACGTGCTGGCCGCGCGCCGGGCCCAGGTGCGCTCGATCCTGCAGATCGTGTCCGCCATCCACGGCCCGTTCGTCCTGACCGGCGACTTCAACGCGCGGCCGTCGTCGCCGGAGATGCGCCTGCTGCGCACGCGCCTGCGCGACGCCGCGGAGCTGGCGCGGGTGCGCCGGCCCACGGTGGGCAACGCCCGGGTCGACTACGTGTGGATCTCCCGCGGGATCACCGTGCTGAGCGCGCGCATCCCCACCGCGGCGGCCTACCGGCTCTCCGACCACCGGCCTCTGATCGTGCGGCTGCGAATCGACAGGGCGTGAGCCGCGCGTGAGCGCGCACGCACACCACGGTCACACCCACCTGGTGCGCGCGGACGCCGACCGCGGCCGGCTGGCGCTGGCGCTCGGGCTGATCGTCGCCTTCATGGCGGTGGAGGTGGTGGCGGGGATCCTCGCCTCCTCGCTGGCCCTGCTCTCCGACGCGGGCCACATGCTCACCGACGCCGCCGCGCTGGCGCTGTCGCTGGTCGCGGCGCGGCTGGCCACCCGGCCGGCCGGCGGCGCGATGACCTACGGGATGGGCCGGGCGGAGATCCTCTCCGCCCAGGTCAACGGCGCCACGCTCGGCGTGCTCGGCCTGCTCGTCACCTACGAGGGGATCCGGCGTCTGGCCGACCCGCCCGGCGTCGAGGGCGGGCTGGTGCTGGCGGTGGCCCTGGCGGGGATCGCGGTCAACCTGGTGGTGGCCCGCGTGCTCGCCGGGGCGGGGCGCGAGAGCCTCAACGTCGAGGGCTCCTACCGCCACGTGCTCACCGACCTCTACGCCTTCGCGGCCACGGCCGTGGCCGCGGGCGTGATCCTGGCCACCGGGTTCGACCGGGCCGACCCGCTGGCCTCGCTGCTCGTGGCCGCGCTGATGCTGCGCTCGGCCTGGGTGCTGCTGCGCGCGTCGGGCCGCGTCTTCCTCGAGGCGGCGCCGGAGGGGGTGGACCCCGACGCCATCGGCCACGCGCTGGCCGCGCAGCCGGGAGTCGTCGAGGTCCACGACCTGCATGTGTGGGAGGTCACCTCGGGGTTCCCCGCCCTGTCCGCCCACGTCGTCGTGGGGGCCGAGGCCGACTGCCACGCCACCCGCGCCGAGCTCGAGGCCCTGCTCGGCGAGCGCTTCGGCCTGAGCCACACCACGCTCCAGGTCGAGCACGCGCCCGGGCTGCTGTCGATCGACCGGCCCGCGCCCCGCCCCGCCGGCTAGGCGGGCGCGCGGCTCAAGGCGTCTCGCCGAGCGAGAACCGGCAGCCGGAGTAATACGCCCCGGCCGGCGAGGCGAGGAACGCCGTCAGCTCGCCCACCTCCGAGGCCGCGGTCGCGCTCCCGGGATGGATCGCCACGATGCGGACCTGGTGGCGCGCCCATTCGATGGACAGCGTGCGCGCGAGGTTCTCCAGCCCGGCCCGGGCGGCCTCGGCTCGCGGCCCGGCGTCCGGGCGCGGCGCGAGCAGGACGACCTGGCCGTCGCGCGCGGGGATCATCCGCTCGGTCCCCGCCGGGCGGATGGCCTCCCAGGCGCCGTCCAGCGCGGCGCGCAGGCCGCCGGCCGCGAACGCCGCGGCGGCGTCGAACACGAGGGTGTGGAGCGGGTCGGGCAGCCCGTCGCGCGCCAGCGCCGCGCCGAGCGACCGGCACGCCGCGGCCGCGGCGTCGCCGAGCTCGCCCGCCCCGGCGACCACGACGCCGCGGCCGTCGAGCAGTCCGGGTTGCAGAAGAGGTCGCTCGGCCAAGGCGCGCGGACTGTAGCCTGGCGCCCGTGAGCGTGTCGGTGGAGCCGCGCCCGGTCCAGCTTCCCCTGCCGGGCGGGCAGGAGGGGGCGACGGTGCGACTGCATCCGCTGCTCAGCGGCGAGATGCACGCGCCGCGCGGGCTGCTCGAGGCGCCGTCGGGACCGTTGAGGCTGGTGCGGGGCCTGGAGATCGGGCGCTCGCGCGAGGACTGGCTGTGGCTGCCCATCCCGGCCTTCCTGGTCGAGCACCCCGGCGCGGGGCCGTTCCTGGTGGACACCGGTCTGCACCCCAGCGTGGCGCTGGACCCTCACCAGAGCTTCGGGAGCATCGCCGGGCGCCTCAACGACTTCCGCTTCGAGCCGGGCCAGGCGGTGGCCGCCCAGCTGCGCGACCGCGGCGTGAACCCGGCGGACGTCGGCCTGGTGGTCATGACCCACCTGCACACCGACCACGCCAGCGGCGTGTCGGAGTTCCCCGACGCCACCTTCCTGGTCGACCGGCGCGAGTGGGCCAGCGCCACCGCCGCGCGCGGCCTGCCGCGGGGCTACCGCACCCAGCAGTTCGACTACGGGTTCGACTGGCGCGAGGTCGACTTCGAGACCGGCGACATCGACTCGTTCGGCAGCTTCGGCGCGTCGATCGACCTGTTCGGCGACGGCTCGGTGCGGCTCGTGTCCACGCCCGGCCACAGCGCGGGCCACATGTCGCTGGTGCTGCGCCTGCGGGGGCGCGAGGCGCTGCTGACCGCCGACGCCGCCTACACCCTGCGGGCGATCCGCGAGGACGTGGTCCCGCTGGTCTTCCACGACCTGCACCGCTGGCGGCGCTCGCTGCACGAGGTGCGGCGCTTCGTGGACAGCACGCCCGGCCTGGTCGTCGTCCCCGGCCACGACGGCGAGGCCTGGGCGCAGCTGGACGACGTGTACGAGTAGGGCCCGCCGTCAGGCGGTGGCGGCACGCCCGTCGCGTCCCTCGGCGCGGCGCTGGGCGCGCAGCCGCTGCGCGATCTCGCGGCGGCCGTGCTCCCGCAGGCCACCGTAGATCTCCTTGATGGCGGCCAGGATCTCGTCGGCCACCTCCTGCTGGCGCTCGCGTGACGGGCTCTCGACCGTCTCGAAGCCCATCGGCTCGCCGTACTGGACGGTGACCTTGGGGAACTGGAGGCGCTTCCAGTTGCGGGTGCGCTCGGACCCGAAGATCGCCACGGGCACGACCTGGGCGCCCGTCTCCAGCGCCAGGCGCCCGATGCCGGGCTTGGCCGACTCCGCCAGCTTGCCCGTGCGCGAGCGCCCGCCCTCGCAGTACATGGCGATCGTCCCACCGCGGCCCAGGATGGTCTCGGCGGTGATGAACGCCTCCTCGTCCTTGTGGCCCCGGCGGACCGGGAACACGCCCCCGTGGGAGTAGACGAACTGGAACGGGCGCGTGAACAGCTGCGACTTGGCCATGAACTGCACCTTGCGCCGCACGAAGGCGGCGAGGAAGAAGTGGTCCATGAACGAGAAGTGGTTGGGCGCCAGGATCACCGGGCCGGACGCCGGGACGTTCTCGGCCCCGATGGAGCGCCCGCGCCACACCGTCCACACGAGCGGCGACAGGACCATGCGCACGATCTCGTACATCGGGTCCGGCGGGCCGCGGCGCACGCGCTCGTGGAAGCGCGTGAAGTGCTCGGCGGGGCGCGGGTCCTTGTAGACCTGCGCCTTCATCGGGACCAGCTCCTCGGCCATCGGTTCGACGCTACACGTTCCCGCCGGGCGGGTTACTCATTCGCCGCCCAGCCGCCGGCGCGCTCCAGCGCGCGGCGCCAGCTCGCCAGCAGCGTCTCGCGCTCGTCGCCGGACATCCGCGGCTCGTAGCGGTCGCGCTCCCGCCACCCCGTGCGCACGCCGTCCAGCGTGAGCGCGCCCGAGCCCACGCCCGCCAGGTACGCCGCGCCGAGCGCCGTCGTCTCCGCCACCTCGGGGACGACGACCGGCACGCCGAGCATGTCGGCCTGGAACTGCATGAGCCAGGGGTTCGTGGTCGCGCCGCCGTCGGCGCGCAGCTCGGCCAGCGGCTCGGCGCCCGACTCCTCCATCGCCCGCACGGCGTCGACCGTCTGGTAAGCGATGGCCTCCAGGGCGGCGCGGGCCAGGTGGGCGCGCGAGCTGCCCCGGGTGAGGCCGACGATCGTGCCGCGGGCGTAGGGGTCCCAGTGCGGCGAGCCCAGGCCGGTGAGCGCGGGGACGAAGTAGACGCCGTCGTTGGAGTCCAGCGACGCGGCCAGGCCGGCCGTCTCCTCGGCGCGCTCGATGATCCCCAGGCCGTCGCGCAGCCACTGCACCGCGGCGCCGGTGACGAAGATCGAGGCCTCCAGCGCGTAGGCCAGCCGCTCGCCGATCCCCCAGGCCACGGTGGCCAGCAGGCCCGGGGTGACGGCGGGCGGCTTCGCCCCCGCGTTGACCAGGACGAAGGAGCCGGTCCCGTAGGTGTTCTTACCCATGCCCGGGTCCAGGCAGGCCTGCCCGAACAGCGCGGCCTGCTGGTCGCCCGCCGCGCCGCACACCGGCACGCCGTCGTGCCCTGCGAGCGCGCCGTCGCGCAGGCGGCCGAGCTCACCGGCGCTGGGGCGCGCCTCGGGCAGGGCCCGCGCGGGCACCGAGAGCAGCTCGCACAGGTCGTCGTCCCAGCGCGCGCGGGCGATGTCGAACAGCAGCGTCCGCGACGCGTTGCTGACGTCGGTGACGTGCTCGCCGGTCAGCCGGAACAGCAGCCAGGAGTCGATCGTCCCGAACACCGCCCGGCCGGACTCGGCGCGCCCGCGCAGCCCGTCGACGTTGTCCAGCAGCCACTCGATCTTGGTCCCCGCGAAGTAGGGGTCCAGGACGAGGCCGGTGCGCTCGCGCACCAGCGCCTCGTGGCCGGCCTCGCGCAGCTCGTCGCAGCGGGCGGCGGTGCGCCGGTCCTGCCACACCAGCGCGCGGTGCAGGGGCTCGCCGGTGTCCGGGTCCCAGACGCAGATCGTCTCGCGCTGGTTGGCGATCCCCACCGCGGTCAGGCCGCCGGGGCCCACGCCGGCGTCCTCCAGCGCCTCGGCGGCCACGGCCCGCGTGACGTCCCAGATCTCCGCGGCGTCGTGCTCCACCCAGCCGGGCCGGGGGAAGTGCTGGGCGAACTCGCGGTAGGCGCGCCCGGCCAGCTCGGCGGCGCCGCCGTGCGCGTCGAAGACCAGGCAGGTGGTGCCCGTGGTCCCCTGGTCGATGGCCAGGAGCATCTAGCGCGCCGTGCGCGCCGGGGGCGAGGGCCGGCACACGGTGGCGATCGTCGTCTTGGCGCAGCCCTGGAGCTCGCGGGCCGTGCTGCGGTAGCTGTAGAAGGCGGGCTTGCGGCGCAGGCGCCCGTTGGGCATCAGCCGCGTCAGGCCGGTGTAGTCGAAGGCGTCGGTGCGGCTGCGGTCGCGGCTGGACCACGTTGCCCAGTAGACCGCGCGCAGGCCGAGACTCGTCCGCTGCGCGGCCAGCGTGTGGAACAGCGCGGTCAGGAGCGTCGCCTGGTTGAGCTCGGTGCGGTCGAAGGCCGACGCCGGGCGGATCCGGTTCTTGGAGGACGGCCACGTGACCTCGGTGGCCACCATCGGCTTGTCGCCGTCGCCGTGTCGGCGCATCGTCGTGCGCACGTAGCGCAGGATGCGCAGCACGTCGGGCAAGAACCGGGTGAAGGGGTGGACCGCGGCGTAGTCGAAGTTCGGCCCCGCGCCCAGCCGGTACAGGACGGACATCTGGTCCCAGCTGCGCCCGACCAGCCCGGCCAGGACGACCTTGGCCCCGGGGTCGTGCTCGAGGATCGTCTTGCGCGCTGCCTTCAGCGTGGCGATGTAGGCGCGGTAGTACGGCTGCTCGTCCCACATGTTGCGGTGGTCGGGCTCGTTCCAGGCCTGCCAGATCCGGATCGGCCGGCGCGGCAGGCCGGGGTGCTCGCTCCAGAAGCTCCCGTGCGGGCCGTAGCGGTCCACGAGCACGCCCATGAAGCGCCCGTACTCCTCGGGGTCGCGGGGTCGCGAGGCGAAGTGCTCCGGGTTCTCGCGCGCCCAGCGCGGCGCCCCGAGCACGGTGGGCAGGATCCAGATGCGGGCGCGGGCGGCGGCGCCCACGATGCGGTCGGTGCGGTCGAAGTTCGTGGACTCGGGCCCGTCCGGCTGGGCGTCGTCCCAGTAGAAGGCGAAGCGCACCGATTCCACGCCCGCCCGCGCCATCGAGCGCAGCTGGGAGTCCGTGCGCTGGAATCCGGGCTCGGCCAGCGGCGCGCCGGTCAGCACGCCCATGAACCCGAACGGCACCTGGCGGTGCGGCGACGCGGCAGAGGCGGACGGCGCGGCGGCGAGCGAGGCCGCCAGGGCGGCGGAGACGGCGAGGACGGAGAGCTTCACGCGGCGCGTGACCATACAGTGGGCGCGATGGCGCCCGAGAGGCACAAGGCGGCCGAGGTCTCCAGCCGCACGCCGGAGGTCATGGAGCGCGAGGCGCGCAAGCCGTTCGGGTGGGCCCACGGCTGGGGCGCGGAGGTCTGGTTGCAGTGGGCCGCGGTCACCGAGATGCTGCACCGGCTGGGGATCGCGCCCCCGGCGTCCGTGCTGGACGTGGGCTGCGGGCCGGGCTGGACGACGGCGTTCCTGGCCGAGGCCGGGTATCCGGCCACCGGCGTCGACCTGGTGCCCGAGAACGTGCGCGTGGCCCGCGAGCGCGCGGAGCGCTGGGGCGTGGACGCCGAATTCCAGGTCGCCGACATGGACCATCTGAACCTGGACAACACGTGGGACGCCGCGCTGTTGCTCGACGCGCTGCACCATTCCCGCGAGCAGGCGCGCGTGCTGGCCGGGCTCGCCCGGCACCTGCGACCCGGGGGCTGGCTGCTGCTCGGCGAGCCGTCCTTCCTGCACCGCCTGTCCCCGCACGCGCGGCGCACGTCGCGCGAGGCGGGCTGGACGGAGCGGGGAATCTCCGTGCGCCGCCTGCGTCGCGACCTGCGGGCGGCGGGGTTCGGCGAGACACGCCGGTTCTACGGCGCCACGCGGCCCTACGAGAGCCGCGTCCGGGGACTCCTCGGCCAGACCGCGCGCCTCATCGGCGCAAATGTCGCCGCCGCTCCGCAGATGCACGTCTGGCTGGCCGCTCAGCGGCGGTTGGCGTAGACCAGCGCGAAGTCGGCCAGCTGGCGGAAGCGGTGGGTGAAGCCGCGCACGGTCTTCCCGGTGGCCCGGTGCTCGAGGTCGAGCTCGACCTCGCCGATCCGAAAGCCCGCGCGGGCGGCGTCGATGTTCATGGCGGTCTCCATCCCGAAGCGCGCGGCGAAGGGCACCACCACCGCCAGCACCGGCCCGCGCATGGCGCGCTGGCCCGAGATCGGCGCCGCCAGCTCCAGTCCCGTGAGCCGGCGGGTGGCCCAGCGCGAGAAGTTGACCGCGAACCCGAACCCCCCGCCCACCTTCACCCGGAAGCGGGCGATGGCCAGGTCCAGCTCGCCGCCGTCGCCCACCGCGGCTGCGAGCGCGCCGAGCTCGCGCGCGCTCTCCCCCAGGTCGCCGTCGCACAGGACGATCGTCGGCGGGTCGGGCTCCAGCGCGCGGGCCAGCACGCGCTGCGCGGCCAGCGTCGTGGCGCCCCCCTTGCCCACGTTGCGCGGCGAGCGCACGACCTCCGCGCCGGCCTGGAGCGCGACGTGGGCCGTGCCGTCGGTCGAGGCGTCGTCGGCCACGATCACGCGGGCGCCCGGGAACGCCCGCTCCAGCGCGGACAGCGTGTCCGCCAGGCGGTCCGCCTCGTCGTGGGCGGAGACGATCACGATGGTGTCGGCGCTCGGGTTGGTCATGGGGGGCGGGTATTCTGCCGCCCGCACCCGATTCCCGTTGACGAGGAGGCCCGCTTGCCCGAGGTCGAAGCGCACATCACCGGCACGGTCTGGAAGATCGAGGTCAAGGTGGGCGACAGCGTGGACGAGGGCGACACGGTGGTGATCCTCGAGTCGATGAAGATGGAGATGCCGGTCGAAGCGGAGGACGCGGGGAAGGTCAAGGAGATCCTCTGCGAGGAGGGCCAGGCTGTGAACGAGGGCGACCCGCTGGTCGTGCTCGAGGACTGAACGCGGCGTCCGTGCCCGCTCCCGCCGAGCTCGCCGGCGGCAAGCTCCGCCTCGACGAGCCGGCGGAGGCCGTCGCCCGCCTGACCATCGTCAACCCGGACAAGCGCAACGCGCTGGACCTGGAGATCCTCGACGCGATCGCCACGACGCTGCCCGAGCTGGACGCCCGCTGCGTGCTGCTCACCGGCTCGGAGGGGATGTTCTCCGCGGGCTACGACATCGGCGACATGCCCGAGGAGTCGTTCGCCGACGAGGCCGAGAAGCTGGTCGCGCACCCGTTCGCGGCGGCCATCGAGGCGCTGGAGTCCCATCCCTTCCCCACCGTCGCGGCGCTCAACGGCCACGCGATCGGGGGCGGCCTGGAGGTGGCCGTGTCGTGCGACCTGCGCATCGCCGCGTCCGGGATCCGCGTGGGGATGCCGCCGGCCAAGCTCGGACTCGTCTACTCCCACACGGGCATCCAGAAGTTCCTCGACGTGGTGGGCGCGGCGCGCACGCGCGAGCTGTTCCTGGTGGGTCGAAACGTGGACGTGGAGGAGGCGGCGGGCTGGGGGCTCGTGAACCGCGTCGTCGCGCCCGAGGAGCTGGAGGCCCAGGCGCTGGCACTGGCCGGGGAGATCGCCGCCAACGCGCCGCTGTCGCTGAGCGGCAACAAGCGCGTCATCCGCGAGATGCTGGCGGCGAGGGGCACGCTGGACCCCGCCACGGAGGCCGAGCTGGTCGAGCTGCGCCGCGCCTGCTTTCGCTCCGAGGACTTCCAGGAGGGCGTCCGCGCTTTCGCGCAGAAGCGCCGTCCCGACTGGCGCGGACGTTAGGCCTCGCCGATCTGATGACCTGCGTCTGGAGGATGGGGCTCGACGCCCTGACCGACGGACGCACGATCCCGGATGCGGGTCCGATGATCGATCTTTCCTGAACCATGGTCAGGGTCTGCCTGTGCGACGACGTGCGCGAGTTTCGCGACCTCATGCGCTTCGGCCTCGAGGGCGACGCGGGCATCGAGGTGATCTGCGAGGCGTCGGACGGCGCCGAGTGCATCGAGACCGTGCAGACTCAGGAGCCCGATGTGGTCCTGCTCGACCTGTCCATGCCCGACCGCGACGGCCTGGAGGTGATCCAGGCGCTGCGCGAGCGCTCGACCGACACCAAGATCGTGGTGCTCTCCGGGTTCGCGGCGGCGCGCATGGAGCGCACGGTGCTCGATCGCGGCGCCGACCGCTACCTCGAGAAGGGCACCCCCCTGGCCGAGATCCGCGAGGTGATCCACGAGGTCGCCGGCGGCGCGGCCAGTCCCAACGGCCAGCCCTTCCGGTAGGCAGTGGCCGAGCGCACCGTCCCCCATCCAGCGCTGTTTCGGCTGGTGCTCGTCCCGCTCGGCCTGGTCCAGGTCGTGGACGGGGTGTGGGCCCTGTTCTTCCCGCGCTCGTTCTACGACGACTTCCCGGCGGGGCGCGGCGGCTGGGTCTCGGCGCTGCCGGCCTACAGCGAGCACCTGATGACCGACGTGGGCGCGCTGTTCCTGGCCACCGGCGTGTTGCTGCTGGCCGCCGCCGCCTGGCCGCAGCGCCGGCTGGTCGGGATCACCCTGGTGGTGTGGCTCCTGTGGGCCGTCCCGCACACCGTGTGGCACCTGCTCAACCTCGACGTGTACGGGACCGGTGACGCGATCGCCAACACCGTGGCGCTCGCGCTCACGGTCCTGGGGCCGGCCGGACTGCTCGGTCTCCTGGCCTTCTCAGACGCGCCGCTGCCCGAGCGTCGCACCGCGCCGCCCGCGGGCGGCGGCTCCCGCATCCCCGGCGTGCGGCGCCCCCTCAACCCCTTCGTGCGCGGGGCCTACCTCGGCACGCGGCGCCAGTTCGGCTCCGTCGTGGAGCCGGTCAAGGTGACGGCGCACCGGCCGGGGCTGCTGCTCGGGTGGAGCGCGCTGGAGCTGGCCACCGAGCACGCGCACGCCCTTGACGACCGCCCCAAGGAGCTGGCCGCCATGCGCGCGGCCCAGCTGACCGGGTGCGAGTGGTGCCTGGACCTCGGCTCGGCGATCGTGCGCGCCAAGGGCCTGAGCGAGGAGGACCTGCGCGCGCTGCTCGACTGGCGCGCCAGCGAGGTCCTGTCCGCCGACGACAAGCTGGTCGTCGAGTACGCCGAGGGGATGAGCCGCACGCCGGTCGACGTATCCGACGAGCTGTTCGAGCGCCTGCGGGCGCGCTTCGACGAGGCCCAGATCGTCGAGCTGACCTCGGCCATCGCGCTGGAGAACTACCGGGGCCGCTTCAACTGGGCGCTGGGCATCCAGAGCGAGGGGTTCTCGGAGGGTGCGTACTGCGTGCCGCCGGCGCTCGACTCGGCCCGGGTGGAGCCGGAGGCCGGCGCCCCGTAGCCGTCCGGCGCGGCGCCTACGCTCCGCGCTCGATGCCCCCGCTCATCTCCCGGGAGGAGGCGCTCGAACTTGGCGCGCTGCGCGAGCCGCGCGAGATCGAGGCCCTCGTCGAGCGCGCGTGGAACGCGCGCGTGGAGCGCTTCGGCGACTCCACCGACATGTGCTCCCTGGTCAACGCCAAGTCGGGCGGCTGCGCCGAGGACTGCGGGTTCTGCGCCCAGTCGCGCTTCGCCGAGTCCGAGACCCCGATGCACGCGATGATGGAGCCCGAGCAGATCCTCGAGCACGCGCGCGCGGCCGAGGCGGCGGGCGCCCATCGCTTCTGCATGGTCACGCAGGGCCAGGGCCTGTCCAAGCGCGACTTCGAGAAGATCCTGGCCGGAGCGCGGCTGGTGTCCGAGCAGACGAACCTGAAGCGCTGCGCGTCGGTCGGCCACATGTCGCCGGCGCGCGCGAAGGCGCTGCGCGAGGCCGGGATCCAGCGCGTGCACCACAACGTCGAGACCGCGCGCTCGTACTACGACGAGGTCTCCACCACCGTGCGCTACGAGGGCCGGCTGCGCACCATCCAGGCGGTCAAGGAGGCCGGGCTGGAGACCTGCGTGGGCGGCATCCTCAACCTCGGCGAGACGCCCGAGCAGCGGGTGGAGATGGCCTTCGAGCTGGCGGAGATCGACCCGGACTCCGTCCCCATCAACCTGCTCAACCCGCGTCCGGGAACCAAGTTCGGCGACCGCGACTTCATGGACCCATGGGAGGCGGTCAAGTGGATCGCGATCTTCCGGCTCATCCTGCCGCGGGCCCTGTTCCGGCTGTGCGGCGGGCGCGTGGAGAACCTGGGCGAGCTCCAGCCGCTGGCCGTGAAGGCCGGCGTCAACGGGGTGATGATGGGCAACTTCCTCACCACGCTGGGCAACACGCCCGAGCAGGACCGCGAGATGTTCGAGGAGCTGGGCCTCAACGTGGGCCGCCAGCCCGACAACGGGTCCAACCCGCGGCCCGACAACCGTTCGGGCTGGCTGGAGGGCGACACGCCCGACGTGGTCGACGAGTACCTCGACGCGGCGACCCCCGCCGGGGAGATCGAGATCAGCCTGTGGGATCCCTCGACGCAGCTGCGCTTCGCGCGCAAGACGGCCGTCCCTCCGCGCCCGGACGGCGCGCTGAACCGGGGCTGACCGGCGTGGACGTCGAGTCGCGCCTGGACGAGCTGCGCGAGCTGGGCCTCTACCGGCGGCTGCGGATGATCAGCGGGCCGCAGGGCCCGCGCGTGGTGCTGGACGGCAAGCCCGTGCTGCTGCTGTGCTCCAACAACTACCTCGGCCTGGCCGACCACCCGCGGGTGCGCCAGGCCGCCGCCGACGCCGCGATGCGCTGGGGCGTGGGCGCCGGGGCGTCGCGGCTGGTGTCGGGGTCGATGACGATCCACCGGCGCCTGGAGGAGGCGCTGGCCGAGTTCAAGGGCGCCGAGGCATGCGTCCTGTTCGGCTCGGGCTACCTGGCCAACACCGGGATCGTGGCCGCGCTGGCGCCGGACGGCGTCGTGGTGTCCGACGAGCTCAACCACGCGTCGATCGTCGACGGCTGCCGCCTGGCCCGGGCCGAGACGCTGGTCTACGACCACGCCGACGTCGAGCATCTGGAGTGGCGCCTGCGGGAGGCCGAGGGCCGCCCGGCGCTCATCGTCACCGACACGGTGTTCTCGATGGACGGCGACGTGGCCCCGCTGACCGAGATCTGCGAGCTGGCCCGGGCGTACGGCGCCCGGGTGGTCGTGGACGAGGCGCACGGCGTGGGCGCCGTGGGGCCCGGCGGCCGCGGGCTGGTGGCCGAGCTCGGCCTGGAGGACGAGGTGGACGTGGTGGTCGGGACGCTGGGCAAGGCGCTGGGCTCCTACGGTGCCTACGCGACCTGCTCGGGCGCGATGGCGAAGTGGCTGGTCAACAGCGCGCGGACGCTGATCTTCTCCACCGCGCTGCCCCCGCCCGCGGTGGCGGGCGCGCTGGCGGCGCTGGAGATCCTGGTGGAGTCCCCGCGCCGGGTGGACAAGCTCCAGGCCGGCGCCGCGGCGCTGCGCGACGAGCTGGAGTCCGCCGGCCTGGACGTGGGCGACTCGTGCACCCAGATCGTGCCGCTCGTCGTCGGGGACGCCGGCGCGGCGATGCGCGCGTGCGAGCGCGCGCTGGAGCGCGGTGTGTTCGCCCAGGCGATCCGCCCCCCCACCGTCCCCGAGGGAACGTCGCGGCTGCGCCTGGCCGTGATGGCCTCGCACACCAAGACCGAGCTGCGCGAGGCCGCCCGCGTGCTGGCGGAAGCCGTGATCGCCGTGGGCGCCGAGCCGGCCGCGCCGGTCGCGGAGCGCGTCGCGGCCGAGCCGGCCGGCACGGACGAGTTCTTCGCGGGCGAGCCGGCGGCGGCCGTCGGCCGGCCCGGGCCGTTCGACGGCCAGGCCGGGCGCGTCGCCGCCTGACGGCGCGCGGCGGCTAGGTGCGCGGTCTCTTCGTCACCGGAACCGGGACCGGGGTCGGCAAGACCGTGGTGGCCGGCGCGGTCTGTGCGGCGCTGCGCGCGCGCGGCGAGGCGGTCGCCGCCTGGAAGCCCGTCGTCACCGGGACCGACGAGCCGGGCGGCGACTGGCCGCCGGACCACGAACTGCTCGCCGCCGCCGCCGGCGGGCGGCCCGAGGACGTCGCGCCGGTCACCTACGGACCCGCCGTCTCCCCCCACCTCGCCGCGGGGATGGCCGGCGAGACGCTCGATCCGGCACACCTCCTGGCGTCCGCCCGGCAGCGCGCCACGAGCGCGTTCCTTGTGGCCGAAGGCGTCGGCGGATTCCTCGTGCCCCTGACGCCCGGCTATCTCGTGCGCGACCTGGCCCGCGACCTCGGGCTCCCGGTCCTCGTGGTCGCCTCGCCGGGCCTGGGGACGATCAACCACACCCTGCTCACCCTGGAGGCGGTGCGCGCCGCCGCGCTCGACGTCGCGGGCGTCGTCCTGACTCCGTGGACGGACGCGCCGTCGGAGATGGAGCGCTCCAACCGCGCCACCATCGCCGAGCTCGGCCGCGTCGCCGTGTCGGGCCTCCCGCCCACCGCCCCCGAGCCGGAGGCCCTCGCCACCGCCGGCGAGAGCCTTCCGCTGGGCGACTGGCTCAGCTGAGCGGGGCGCCCGTCGGGTCGCCCATGCGCAGGTCGAAGCGCTCCAGCAGCTCCGGGATCGTCTCGGGACGGACCTCCAGGCCGTAGCGCGCGGTCAGGCTCGCGAACTTCTCCTGGTCCGTGTCCGGGCCGACGCCGCCCATGTCCACGAGCTCGGCGAAGAATTTCTCGAAGCCGGCGGGAGCGATGATCTCGAGGATCCGGCAGGGCTCGTCGCCGGCGTTCCAGAACGTGTGCCACTGGTCGCGCGGCTTGAACACGAGGTCGCCGGGCCCCGCCTCGAGCGCCTCGTCGCCCAGCAGCGCGCCCATCCGGCCCTCGATGACGAAGCTGTACTCGTCCTCGCGGGAGTGCCGGTGCAGCGGCGCCGCGAGTGCGCGGGGCGGCATCGGATGCTCGACCAGCGCGAAGTCGCCGCCCGCCTCGTCGCCGTCGATCATGAACCGGACCCCGATGGCGCCCAGGGAACCCGCCCTACCGTCCTGTGGTCCGATCACCTTCGCCATTCCGACTTCCTTTCATCGAACACTCTTGTCTTGCGGAAACTACACAGAGTCCGTCCCCCGTGTCAAGATTCCACTGACACCGATGTCCGACGAAAAGCGTCCCTACCGCATGAAGCAGCGCGCCGAGTCTCAGGAGCGCACGCGCCTGCGCATCACCGAGGCGGCCGTGGAGCTCCACGGCAGCGTCGGCCCGGCGCGCACCTCGATCAGCGCGCTGGCGCAGCGCGCGGGCGTGCGCCGCTCCACCGTCTACCGCCACTTCCCCGACGAGCCGTCGCTCCTCGCGGCCTGCTCGGCCCACTTCGTCTCGCGCAACCCGTACCCCGACCCGGGGGCCTGGGCGGCGGTGGCCGACCCCGACCAGCGCCTGCACACGGCGCTGCGCGAGCTCTACGGCCACTACGGGCGGGTGGCGCAGATGATGGAGAACCTCCTGCGCGACGCGGCGACGGAGCCGGTGGTCCAGGCGCAGCTGGCCGGCTTCCGCGGCTACCTCGAGGCGTGCACGCAGGTGCTCATGGCCGGTCGGCGCTCGCGCGGCCGGGCGCGCCGGCGCGTCGAGGCGGCGGTCGGCCACGCGCTCGCCTTCCCGACCTGGCGCTCGCTGGTGCGCGAGCAGGGCCTGTCCGAGAGCGACGCGGTGAGGCTGATGGCGGCGCTCGTGAACGCCGCCGGCGGAGCCGCCCAGCCGGCGAAACCGCTCTAGCGGGCGGCGCCGGCCTCGGTCGCTTCGCCCGCGCGCGCCGTGGCCAGGCGGGTCGCCTCGTCGCGGCCGCGCAGGACGACCGGTTCGCCCATCTCCCACAACCCCGCCTCGGGGATCCCGGCCAGGCGCACGGCCGCCTCGGAGGCGAGCAGCCGCTCGGGACGCTGTTTGGCCAGGTCGCACAGCCGCGAGGCCTCGTTGACCGGATCGCCGATCACGGTGTACTCGAAGCGGCGCTCGGCCCCCACGTTCCCCGCCACCGCCGTGCCGGCCGACACGCCGATACCCACGTCGCACCCGGGCAGCTCGGACTGCAGGCGCGAGCGCAGGCGGCGCGCCGCGGCCAGGGCGTCGCGGGCCGGGTTCTCCCGGTTCACCGGCGCGCCGAACACGCACAGCGCCGCGTCGCCCTCGAACTTGTTCACGAAGCCGCCGTGCGCCTCGACGGTCTCGACGATCGCGCGGAAGAACCGGTTGAGCAGCTCGACGACCTCGGTGGGCGGCCGGCGCGCGGCCAGCGACGTCGAGCCGACCAGGTCGACGAACAGCGCCGCGACCTCACGCTCCTCCCCGCCCAGGCGCGCGTCGCCGTCCAGAGCGGCGCGCGCCACCTCCTCGCCCACATGGCGTCCGAACAGGTCACGCACCCGCTCGCGCTCGGCCAGGCCCGCGGCCATCCGGTTGAAGCCGGACTGGAGCAGGCCGACCTCGCTGCCGTCGTCCACGTCGACTCGCGCGTCGTAGTCGCCGGACTCCACTCGCGAGACGGCGCGACGCACGGAGGCCAGCGGGTCGGCCACCGACCGCGCGGCCAGCACGATCGCCAGGAGTCCCACGCAGAGGGCCAGGACGGCCAGGAAGGCGCTGGCGGCCGCCGCGCGGACGGAGTGCTGGCCCCCGTTGGCCATCTGCACCACGGCCACGGCGCCGATGCCCAGCACCGGCACGCCGGTGGCCAGCGTCCAGGCCACCATCAGCCGCGCGGAGACGCCCAGCACGGCGGGCCGCGTGGGCGCCCCGGTGGCCAGGGCGAGCGCCGTCACCGGGCGCATGATCCGCTCGACGAGCAGGTAGGCGACCGCGGCCGTGGTCATCCCGGCCAGGATCACCGTCACGAAGACCACCGCCGCGCGACCCGCCGGAACGAGGAAGGCGTTGAGCGTCCCGAACGTGATCGCCGCGCAGCCCCACAGGACCAGCGACACCTTCGCCGCCACCAGGGGATAGCGCAGGACGCGGTCGCGGTCGGTCTCCGTGGCCTCCTCCCCGCGGTCGAGCCAGGCCAGCGCGCGGTCGAGCAGCCGGCCCGACCAGAACGTCCCCAGCCACAGCGTCGCCGCGAGGTAGACGGCGCCCGCGACGGCGTTGATCAGGACGACCTTCGTCGCGTCCACCCTCCCCGCGCTCGACGCCGGCAACAGCACGCCGATGAACAGGAACGAGTCGACCCCGCCCCAGCCGTTGGCCAGCACCCCGGCCCAGCGCAACCGCCGCCGGACGGCGGTGGCCGTCTCGGGGCCGGTGGCGACGCCCGTGGTCATCGGCCCAGGCTACGCCGGGTCCCCGGCGGCTGTGTGACGCCCGGCACGCTCCCCGAAGAACTGCCCGTGGAAGGAGAACGGCACGTGGTGCGGCGCGTGCGCCCGGGCCAGCTCGCCCAGGTCGCGCGCATCGAGCACGAGCATGAACGACGTCCCGCGCGCCGCATCGAGCACGACGGAGAGCAGCACGCCCGCGTCCTCGGCGTCGCCGTCGGGCTCGGGGACGAACACCGGCTCGCTGGGGAAGCAGCCCTCGGCCTCCCAGTGCGAGGCGGCGCCGGCCTCGACGTCGAGCTTGACGATGCGGTCGGTCCAGGCCGCCTCGCCGCCCACGCCGTAGGCGAAGCGGTACGGCCGCCCGTTGCGCGTGCGGTAGGCGATGCGCGGGAGCTCGAAGTCGCCGTCCCACAGGTCGCGCTCGTCGAGCCGGCCCGCCTCGAGGTCGATCGTGTAGCGCCGGGCGCGCACGCCGGGCAGGGCGGGGGTCCCACGCAGCCGGTCCAGGTAGAGCGCGTCGATGACCGACGGGTCGTCGTAGGCGCAGAGGTCCACGATCAGCCTCCCGTCCGCCTCGTACGCGTTGACGTGGTGGAACGTGAAGAACGGCTCGGACTCGTACGGCCCGTGCACGGCGCCCGTCTCGCGGTCCACGACGTGGAAGCGCCCGCCGCGCTCGGGCTCCCAGCGGTAGTTCTCGATGTAGGGCCGCCCGCCGGCGGCCAGGCGCATCGGGTCCACGACGAACGGGCCCTCGGCCAGGATCAGCCAGCGCTCCGTCATGCCGAAGGAGTGCACGTACGCGGGGTGGCGCACCGGGATCGAGGCGATGACCCGCTGCTCGTCACGCCCGCCCTGGGCGTAGAAGCGATACGAGCTGCGCGGACCGAGCTTCACCGCGAAGTTGATCGCCTCGCGCCGCGCCGGATCGTGGTGGGGATGCGCCGTGGTCAGATGGCCGGGCGGCCGGTAGGCCACCCCGGCCGACTCCAGCGTTTCGGGATCGAAGACGACCGGCAGCGGCGTCTCGGACAGCGCGACGAACTCGTCGGCGTAGCGCGACACGTTGACCACGCCGTTGTCGCTGAAGGACGGGCGGAACATCGACGACACGCGCCCGAACAGCGAACGGCACGGATCGGTGGCGAACTCCTGGAAGCCGAGCTTGCCGGTCTCCTGTGCCGCGCGCCAGGCGCGGCTGTGCAGGAAGCGGTTGGCGTAGGCCACCTCGCCGTCGGCCACCGTGAAGCGGTGGAGCATGGCCAGGCCGTCGAACCAGTGGCGCACGTCCTGCTCGCCCAGCTCGAACCGCGCGGGCCCGGTGCGCAGGAACGAGCCGGCCAGCCACGGCGGGATCGCCCCCTCCACGGGCAGCGCGTCGACGGTGGTCTCGTTGTCCTGCCCGGTGAAGCCCAGCCTGTGGTCCGTCTCGATGGATACACTCATAGTTCAGACCATACCGTCTAGATTGGACCATTGCAAGTGGATGTTCGCCTCACCCCCACCTCCTACATCGTCCTCGGCCTGCTGAGCTGGGCCGGCGAGGCGACGCCGTACGACCTCAAGGCGCTCGTGGCACGCTCCGTCGGCGAGTTCTGGTCGCTCCAGCACGCCCAGCTCTACACCGAGCCCGAGCGCCTGGCCGAGGCCGGGTTGCTCGTCGAGAAGCGCGAGGAGGGCGGGCGCCGGCGTAAGCGCTATTCCCTCACCGACGCGGGCCGCGACGCGCTGGCGCGGTGGCTGGCCAGCCCGACCTCCGACTGGACCGAGCTGCGCGACCCCGGGCTGCTGCAGCTGTTCTTCGGCGCGGACCCGGCCGAGCTGGCCGCGGCCCAGCTGGGGACCCACCGCGCCAAGCTGGCCGAGTACGAGGAGATCCAGCGCGCGCCCGAGCTCGGTGACCTGCGGGGCCCGCGCCTGGCCCTGGAGGCGGGCATCGCCCACGAGCGCGAGTGGATCCGCTTCTGGGAGGGCCTGGCCGGGGGTGGGTAGTCTCGCCGCGTGAGCGAGTCCAACGTCGCCCTGGCGCGCGAGCTCCTCGCCGGGATGGCGCGGCCGGACCTGCTGGACCTGGTGCGCCGCCTGGGCGCGGGCGACACGGAGGCGCTCGGCGAGTTCGCGCCCCTGCTGGAGCGGCTGGACCCGGACGTGATCTGGGACGTGTCGGCGGTCGAGATCCCGGACCTGGACGTCCTGCACGGCCGGGCCGGGGTGATCGACTTCTGGGTGCGCTGGCTGGCCGAGTGGGCCGACTACTCCATCGAGGCCGGCGAGTTCGAGGGCCGCGGCGACCAGGTCGTCTACGACGTCACGATCCGCGGGCGCAGCCGGCTGGCCGGCGTGCCCGCCGAGCTGCACATGTGGCAGCTGGCCGAGTTCCGGGACGGACGGCTCGTGAGCTTCCGCGGGCTGCGCACCCACGAGGAGGCCCTGGAGGCGGCGGGATGGACTACGCCCTGACCGTCCGGGCGGGCTCCCGGGTCGAGCGCGCCCACTTCGCCGACCTCGACGCCGCCCTGGACGCGCTGGAGACCGAGGTCCGGGCGCTGGGGCAGACCGAGCGCCGCCAGACCGTGGACCTGCGCTACCGCGAGTTCGCACCGGTGGCGCAGGTGGCGGCGCGCGCCGAGCTCGCCGGTCCGCGCGGGCTGCGGGCCGGCCTGGACCTGCGCGGCGACGGGTCGGTGGAGGCGTTCACCGGCCGGCTGCGCCGCCGGGTGGTCGAGGCCCGCGACGGCGAGACGCCGTACGAGGCGCTGCGCCGGGTGCTCTACAGCACCAGGGCCGGGCCGTAGCGGCGCAGCCAGCGCTGGTGGGCGCGGTGGTCGGGGCAGCGGCGGTCCAGCAGGCCCCAGAAGCGCGCGGAATGGTCGGGCACGTCGAGGTGGCAGACCTCGTGCCAGACGACCGCTTCCAGGACCGCCTCGGGGGCCAGCAGCAGTCGCCAGTTGAAGCTCATCGCCCCCGAGCTCGCGCAGCTCGCCCAGCGCGTGCGCTGGCCCCGGATCGAGAGGGTCGTCCACTCGGTGCCCGCGGCGGCGCACGCCCGGTCCAGTCGCGGAGCGATCTCCGCCCGCGCGGTCCGGCGAAACCAGCGCTCGGCCGCTACCCGCCAGTCGGGAGACGCGACCACCGGCGAAGGGTCCCGCGTGGGGGAGCCGCCCGGCACCAGGAGATCGTTTCCCCGCCGGTGCGCCCGCTCGCGTCCGGGCTCGGGAACCACGCGCAGCTCGCCGTCCAGGAAGGGCACGTGGCCGTCGCGGCGGTTGAGCTCGGCGCGGGCGCGGTCTATCTCGGCCAGGCGGCGCGCCACCCAGGGCCCGAGCTCGCGCATGGCCTCGCGGGCGTCGCGCGCGGTGGCCCGGCGCGGGAGGACCACCTCCACCCCGTCCGTGGCGTCCACGCTGACCCGCACGCGGCGGGCGCGGTCGGAGCGGCGGATCCGGTAGGGCACCTCGGCCATGGGAGGGCGAGGCTAGTCTGCGGCCACGATGGACCGCTGGCAGGTCAAGCTCCCGCCGGGCGTCGGGCCTCCCTTCGAGGTCTACGTCAACGGCGTGCCCCAGCGCGAGGGCGCGGACTACGAGCGCGGCGACGGGGTGCTGCTGTTCGACCGTCCCATGGCCAAGGAGGGCCGCCTCGGCCTGTGGCGCTGGTTCCTCGGGGCCTGGGGCATCGGGACCTACCGGCGAAACGACGTGGTGGACGTCCGCTACGAGTCCCGCGGGCGGCCGATGGTCGCCCA
Organism: Solirubrobacteraceae bacterium; assembly: GCA_033856025.1. Taxonomy (GTDB): domain Bacteria; phylum Actinomycetota; class Thermoleophilia; order Solirubrobacterales; family Solirubrobacteraceae; genus AC-38. The sequence continues at coordinate 125,276 of JAWVFQ010000020.1, forward strand.
CGCTCTGGAGATCGAGCCTCCGAGCTAGAGCGCCGCGGGCGCCTCGCCCCGCACCCAGGGACGGTGCAGGCGCAGCGCGGAGAGGATCGCCCGCGTGGCCGGCGAGCGGTTCAGCGTGTAGAAGTGGATCCCGGGCGCGCCGCCGCGCAGCAGGTCGGCGCACTGCTCGGTCGCGTAGGCCACGCCGAACTGGAGCACGGCCTCGGGGTCGTCGGCCCGGCGATCCAGCTCGGCGCGCAGGCCCTCGGGCAGGGACGCGCCGCACATGCCCGTGATCGTGGCGGTCTGCTTGACGTTGGTGATGGGCATGATCCCGGCCACGATCGGGACCTCGATGCCCGCGGCCCGCGCCTCGCGCACGAAGTCGAAGTAGAAGTCGTTGTCGAAGAACATCTGCGTGATGAGGAACCGCGCGCCCGCGTCGACCTTCTCCTTGAGGAAGCGCAGGTCGGAGGCGAGGTCGGTGGCCTCCGGATGGACCTCGGGGAAGCACGCCGCGCCGACGGCGTAGCCGTAGTCGGCGGCGATCATCCGGGCCAGCTCGGTGGAGTACTCCAGCCCGTCTGGGTGAGGCTCCCACTCGGTCTGGCCGCGCGGCGGGTCGCCGCGCAGGGCCAGGACGTTCTCGATCCCCGCCTTCCCCACCTCGTCGAGGATCTCGCGCAGGCGCTCCACGGGCTCGCCGACGCAGGACAGGTGGGCCATGGCCTCGATCCCCAGCTCCTGCTTGATCCACTTGGTGATCTCGATCGTGCGCGCCCGCGTCGTCCCGCCCGCGCCGTAGGTGACCGAGACGAAGTCGGGCCCCAGCGGGCCGAGCGTCGCGAGCGTCTCGCGCAGCGTGACCTCGCCCTCCGGCGTCTTGGGCGGGAAGAACTCGAAGGAGAAGACCGGCTCGCGCGCCGCCTCGAGGATCTCGTCGATCCGCATCGGACCAGTCTAGGGCGAGGGCGGTCCGGGGCGCCGGCGCTCCCACATGTCGATCGGGCCCATCTCGCGGTACCCGAGCCGCGCGTAGACCGGGCGGCCCATCGGCGTCGCCTGCAGCGACGTGGTCTCGCACCCGCGCGCGCGGCCGTCGATCAGCGCCTGGCGCAGCAGCCCGGTGGCCAGGCCGCGGCCCCGCGCCGCCTCGCGCGTGCCCACGTTCCAGATCGCGCAGTCCCCGGCGTGGTCCCACGCCGCGACGCAGGCCACCGGCTCGCCGTCGACGCGCGCCACGTAGACGTGCTCCATCCAGGCCAGGACCTTGGCCACGGGGTCGCGCGGCCAGTGGAAGGCCTCCTCGAGGATGTCCGCCATCGCCGGGACCAGGTGCGACCCGTGCTCCCAGTCCAGCCCCGCGGCGCCCCGGCCGAGGTCGATCTCGGCCAGGGGAGCCGCCATCGCCTCGGGCGCCGCATCGTGGACGTGCCCGGCGCGCTCGAGCGTCTCCCTCAGCTCGGCGTCGCGGCGGGGCACCCACACCGTCCAGGCGACGATGCCCGCGTCGGCGTAGATCCGCGTGAGCTCGGCGAGCGCGTCGCGCAACGCCGCCTCGTCGCGGTAGACGACGCCGTTGAACACCGAGCGGTCCGGGATGGAGGGGGTGAGCACGGCCACCAGGCCGTCGCGGCGGACGGCCCGCTCGGCGAAGTTCGGGAAGAACGCGTCCATCGAGTCGAGCATCCGCTCGTAGAGCTCGTCGTCGGTCACGCGGCCACCCAGCGCTCGGGTTCGCCCTCGATCCGCCGTGCCCTCCCCGCGCGCTCGAGGTGCACGAGGTAGCAGAGCGTCTCGGACAGCCACCACGAGGCCGTCATCGCGTTCAGCGGCTCGCCGTAGACGTCGGGGACGATCTCCACCACCGTGCGCGGCTCGCCCGACGCGATCGCCGCCGCCACCTTGTCCACGCGCTCGCGCACCAGCGCCTGGTTGGCCCGGACGTGGCCGCGCACGTCGGTGAACGGCTTTCCGTGACCCGACAGGCACAGGCGGGCGTCCAGCGCGTCCACCTTCTCCAGCGAGGCCAGGAACTCGCCCGCGGGGTCCGGAGTCCATCCGTAGTCGTAGTAGAGCGAGACCCGCCCCAGCAGGTGGTCGCCGGAGATGAGCAGCCGGCGCTCGGGCTGGAACAGGCAGACGTGCGAGGGGGCATGGCCCGGCGTCTCGTAGACCTGCCACGGGCCCAGGTCGGTGTCGATCGTCACGCCCTCGACCAGGTCGTGGTCGGGCGTGACGATCGCGGCCACGCCGAACCCCTGGCCCTTGCGCGCCTCGGCGTACTGGCGCAGCGGCTCCTCGGGCACGCCGGACTGGCGCGCCACCTCGATGCGACGCTCCCAGGCCGCCTCGGGATCCTGCGCCGAGCGGGTCATGTGCTCGTGGTTGGGGTGCATCCACAGCTGCGCCCCGGACCGCTCCATGATCGGCGCGGCCTGGCCGTAGTGGTCGGAGTGCGCGTGCGTGCACGCCAGCAGCCGCACGTGGTCCACCTTCAGCCGCACCTGGTCCATGGCCAGCTCCAGATGCGCGAAGGACCCGGGCTCGTGCATCCCGGTGTCCACGAGGACGATGCCGTCGCCGGCCGCCAGCGCCCAGGCGTTGCAATGGGGCACGCCGGGCCAGGGCAGGGGAAGGCGCAGGCGCCACACGCCCGGCACCACGCGCTCACCGCGTCCCATCTCGCGCTTGCGCGCGCCCTCGGCCATGGCGCGGCACGATAGCCTCGCGCCGATGGCCCGCGCCGAGACGGAAGAGACCACCGAGGCCGCGCGTGTCGGGCGCGCCTACTTCGAGGCGCACGGGCGCCGGGACCTCGACACCGTGGCCGAGCTGTGGGAGCCGGGCGGCATCGGGCGCGTGGTGGGCCTGGCCGACCTCGTGGCGCCGCAGGGCATCCGGGAGTTCTTCGGCGAGATCCACGCGGCGATGCCCGACTTCACGCTGCGCATCCTGGACATGACCGCCCAGGACGACCGCTGCGCCGTGCGCTGGCGCGCGACCGGGACGTTCGCCGGCCCCGGCCATTTCCAGGGGCTGGCGCCGACCGGCGCCCGCATCGAGATCGAGGGCTGCGACGTCGTCGTCGTGCGCGACGGAAAGGTGCAGCACCTCGACGCCTATCTCGACGGCGCGGACATGGCGCGCCAGCTCGGCGCGCTGCCGCCGCAGGACTCGCCGGCCGAGCAGCGCATGACGCGGCTGCTGAACGCCCGCACGCGCCTGGCGTCGCGCATGTGCGAGGACCCGCGCGAGGTGGCGGACGGCGTGTGGCTGGTGCGCGGCGGCCTGCCCGCCCGCGGCTTCAACACGTACTTCTTCCGCGACGGCGAGGGCGTGGCGCTCTACGACACCGGCATCCGGCAGATGGGCCCCGGCCTCGCCGCCGCCGGCGCGTCGCTGGGCGGGCTGACGCGGATCGTCCTGGGCCACGGCCACAAGGACCACCGCGGCGGCGCGCCCGCGCTGCGCGGCGTGCCGGTCCTGTGCCACCCCGACGAGCGCGACGACGTGGAGGGCGACGGCGGCGCGCACTACACCCACCCCGAGCGCCTGCCGATCCCCTCGCGCTGGGTCTATGCCCGGATGCTGCCGACGTGGGACGGCGGCCCGGTGCACGTCGCCGGCACGCTGTCCGAGGGCGACGAGATCGCCGGCTTCGAGGTCGTCCACCTCCCCGGCCACGCCCCGGGCCTGATCGGGCTGTGGCGCGCGTCGGACCGCCTGGCGATCGCCGGCGACTGCTTCTACATGTACGACCCGCCGAAGCTGCGTCCGAGTGCGACGCCCATCGTGCCCCCCGGCCCGTTCAGCCTCGACGTCGAGCAGGCGCGCGCCAGCATGCGCAAGCTCGCGGCGCTGGAGCCCGAGACGGCCCTTCCCGGGCACGGGGCGGCGCTGCGCGGCGACGTGCGCGGGCAGCTCGAGCGCGCCGCCGGCTGACCGCACCCATGCGACGCACGAAGATCGTCGCCACCATCGGGCCCGCGTGCGACGACCACGAGACGCTGGTGCGCATGGTCGACGCGGGGATGGACGTGGCGCGCCTGAACTTCTCCCACGGCACGCCGGAGGAGAAGGCCGAGACCGCGGCCCGGCTGCGCACCGCGGCCGACCGCGCGGGGCGCCCGGTGGCCGTGCTCCAGGACCTCCCGGGCCCCAAGATGCGCATCGGGCCGCTGCGCGACGGCGTGGCCGAGCTCAAGCCGGGCGACCGCGTCACCTTCCTGTGCGGGACCGAGGAGACCGGCGACGCGCGGCGGATGACGGTGGGCTGGGCCGGGCTGGCCGAAGCCGTGGCGCCGGGCGACGTCTTCTACCTGGCCGACGGCACCGTGCGCCTGCGGGTGGAGGACGTGCGCGCCGACGCGTGCGACATCACGGCGCTCGTCGAGCTGGGCGGCGCCGTCTCCTCGCGCCAGGGGCTCAACGTGCCCGGCGAGCTGGCCTCCCTGCCGTCGGTGCAGGAGGAGGACCTCGAGCTCCTGCGCTTCGGCGAGGCGATGGGCGTGGACATGGTCGCGCTGTCGTTCGTGCGCCGCGCCGAGGACATCGAGGCGGTGCGCGAGCACACGCGCCTGCCGCTGATCGCCAAGATCGAGAAGCCCCAGGCGGTGGAGAACGCCGAGTCGATCGTCCACGCCGCCGACTGCGTGATGGTGGCCCGCGGCGACCTGGGCATCGAGCTGCGCATCGAGGAGGTGCCGCTCGTGCAGAAGCGCGTGATCGCGCTGGCGGGCGCGCTGGCGCGCCCGGTGATCACCGCCACCCAGATGCTCGACTCGATGGTCACGTCGTCGCGACCCACGCGCGCCGAGGTGACGGACGTGGCCAACGCGATCCTCGACGGGACCGACGCGCTCATGCTCTCCCAGGAGACCGCCGTGGGCGCGTATCCCGTCGAGACGGTGGCGATGATGGACTCGATCGCCCGCGTCACCGAGTCGGCGCTGCCCTACGAGGAGTGGAACGAGAGCCGCGTGCGCCGCCTGGAGCGCCGCGACCAGGACCCGGCCTACACGATCGCCTACAACGCCTGCGCCGCCGCGCGGCAGCTGGAGCTCAGCGCGCTCGTCGTCCCCACCCTCTCCGGCCGGTCGGCGCGGATCATCTCCGCCCACCGCCCGCAGGTGCCCATCTACGCGCTGTCGCCGGGCCGGGAGACCGTGCGCCGCTGCACGCTCATGTGGGGCGTCCAGGCGGAGCGCATGCGCCGCCACGAGGTGACCGAGGAGCTCATCGCCGACGCCGCGCGCCGCGTCGTCGAGCTGGGCTGGGTGGAGCCCGGCCAGCGGGTGGGGATCACCGCCGGGCTGCCCAGCGGACGCCCCGGCACGACCAGCCTGTTCCAGGTCCAGCGGGTCTAGCGATGTCTCGGGAGAACGTGGAGGTGGTGCGCCGCATGTACGAGGCGTTCCACGGTGGCGACGCCCAGGGCGCCCTGGCGTTCTTCGACGCGGACGTCGTCGCCGACGCGTCGCGCCGGATCGACGGCGCGACCGGACGCGGTCCCCAGGAGCTGGCGACGATCATCGCGCAGTGGGTCCAGACCTTCGAGGAGTGGCGGGAGGAGATCGAGGAGATGCGCGACCACAGCGACCGCGTGCTCGTGGTCGCCACGCAGGCGGGTCGCGGGAAGGCCAGCGGCGTCGAGGTCGAGACGCGCTACACGGTCGTCTACGAGGTCCGGGGCGACAAGATCACGCGGATGACCCTGTACGGCGAACCCGCGGAGGCCGTCGAGGCCGAGGGGCTCTAGCGGCTGGGGGCGCGGGCGCCGCCGTAGAAGGCGGCCTCCTCGCGGCCCAGCTCGGTCACCGGCTCGTCGCCGTACATCCATTCGCGGGCGATGCGGTGCCAGTTGGCCGTGGCGTGCAGCTGGCCCAGGACGGCGAGGGTGAGCATCTCCATACGACGGCCGAACAGGTGCTCCGGGCGCATGTCCTGGTGGCGCATCTGGCGGAAGTGCGAGGAGCGCGGGTCGGACGCCTCGATCATCACCTCGGTGGCGATCTCCGGCGTCAGCTCGATCTCCTCGTCGGTCGTGTACCACCAGATCGAGTCGCGCACGTACTCCATCAGCACGTCGGGGTCCACCCGGTCGGGGTGCGGGAGGAAGCCGGCCTGCGCCAGGAGCCGGTGCAGCTGGGGCCGGTCGTCCTCCACCACAGCGCGCTGGCAGGCCAGCTCGAGGTCGACGTCCTCGGAGTCCATGCGCTTGAACAGCCCGAAGTCCAGGAAGGCCAGGCGCCCGTCGGCCATCAGCTTGTAGTTGCCCGGGTGCGGGTCGCCCGAGAACTGGTGGTGGCGGTACAGGCAGCCCATGTAGAAGCGGAAGATCACCTCGCCGAGGCGGTCGCGCTCCTCGGGCCCCAGCGCCTTGTGCTCCTCGAAGCCCGTCCCCTCGACGAACTCGGTGACCAGCACGCGCTCGCGCGACAGCCGGGTCACCACGTCGGGGACCACGATGAACGGATGACCGCGGTAGATGCGGGCCAGCGCGCGCTGGTTCTGCGCCTCCAGCTCGTAGTCGAGCTCCTCGTTGATGCGCTTGCGCACCTCGTCGGCGATGGCGCCCACGTCGATGCCCGGCGCCACGCGCTTGAGCAGGCGCAGGATCAGTCCCAGGTTCTGCATGTCGGCCCGCACGGCACCGGCCACGCCCGGGTACTGGACCTTGACCGCGACGTCGCGGCCGTCGTGCAGCGTGGCGCGGTAGACCTGCCCGATCGAGGCCGCGGCGATCGGCTCTTTGTCGAAGGCGGAGAACTCCTCCTCGATCGGGCACTCGAGGTCGCTCTCGATGACCTTCTTCATGTCCTCGAAGCGGACCTTCGGCGCGGCGTCACGCAGCTCGCCGAGCTTGCGCTGGAACTCCTCGCGGTACTCCTCGGGCACCAGGCCGACGTCCAGGAACGACATGACCTGGCCGAGCTTCATCGCGGCGCCCTTCATCGTCCCCAGCACGGTCACGATCTGCTCGGCCGTCTCGATGTGGCGCTTCTCCAGCGCCTTGGTCGACGCCTCGTCCGTGCGCGCCACGTTGGCCACCTTGGTCCCCGTCTGGCGGATGGCCGCGCCCGCCGCGACCCGGCCGACGCGGGCGGTGCGCCGGACGCGTCCGGTGGGGATCTTGTCCTGGGCCATGGGCGGACATCCTAGGATGCCCGCCCATGGGGGCGGCGCAGGCGCGGGTCAACACCGCGAGCACGGCGGAGGGCGCGGCGGTGCTGCGGGCGGCCGGGGCGGCCGAGCCGGATCCCGCGGTGCGCAACCCGGACTGGATGGCGGCGCGGTTCGTGGACTGGGGACCGCGGCTGCCGGCTTTGGTGAAGGTGCCGGGCGCGCGGCGCCTGGTGCCGCGGATCGTCGAGCGCCTGCTCCCCGGGGCCTATCCCTTCGAGACCGCGCGCACGCGCCACATGGACGACGTGCTCCTGGCCGAGGTGTACGGCGGCGTGGCGCAGGTGGTGCTCCTCGGGGCCGGCTACGACTCGCGCCCGTACCGGCTCGCCGGGCGCCTGCGCGGCGCGCGCGTGTTCGAGGTCGATCTCCCGGAGCTGGGGGCGATCAAGCGCGCCAAGGTGCGGCGCATCGTCGGCGAGCCGCCGGCCAACGTCCGCTACGTGGAGATCGACTTCACCCGCGACGACCTCGGCGAGCGCCTGGCCGCGTCCGGCCACGACCGCGACGCCGCGACGCTGTACCTGTGGTCCGGCGTGGCGCCCTACCTGCCCCAGGAGGCCGTGCGCGAGGTCCTGGGCTTCGTCGGCTCGCACGGCTCGCCGGACACCTCGATCGCGTTCGACTACTGCTTTGGAGAGGTGGTCGACGGCGCGGAGGAGTCCTACGGGTCGCGGGAGCTGCTGGCCCGGGTGGAGTCGATCGGCGAGCCGCTGCGCTCGGGCATCCCGCGGGGCGAGACCGCCGCGTTCGTGGGCGAGTGCGGGTTGCGCCTGGAGTCCGACCTGGGCCCCGACGACGCGGTGGCGCGCCACCTGACGCGCTCGGACGGGTCGCTCCTGGGCCGGCCGTACGGGTTCGGCGGCCTGGCCCACGCCCGCGTGGGCGCGAGCGCCTAGACGCCGCCCCGGCGCAGCAGCGCACGCAGGGTCGTCCCGTGGCGGTACCCGACCAGCGGCGCGATCTGGTCGTAGCTCAGCGCGGTCGTGCGCCGCAGGTGGTGGGCGCGCTCGACGCGCAGCCGGCGCACCAGGTCGTGCGGGGTCAGGCCGGTCCGGGTGCGGCAGTGGCGCTCCAGCGTGCGCCGCGTGGTGCCCAGCGCGGCGGCCGCGTCGCCGATCCGCAGGTCCGAGTCGAGGTTCTCGCGCACCCAGTCCTCGAACTCCGTCACGAGCGCGTCGGCGCCGGCCAGGTGCCCCACGGCGGCCTCCAGGCTGAGCGTCGGCCGTTGGTCCACCAGGAGGTAGCGGGCGACCGCCTCGGCGAGCCGCGGGCTGGCCCGCGAGACCAGGCTCATGCCGAGGTCGATGTGCGCGAACGCCGCCCCGGCCGTGGTGGTCGAGCCGCTGTGCACGACCATGCGCGACATCTCCAGCTCGACCCGCGGGTAGAGCCGGCGGAACTCGCCGGCCAGCCACCAGGTCGTCGTGGCGGCGCGACCGTCCAAGCGGCCGGCGTCGGCCAGGACGAACGTCCCCGTGCAGGCGGCCGCCAGCGCGACGTCGTCGCCGTCGCGCGCCAGCCGTCCGCGCAGCCGGCGGACCGGCGCCGAGGCGAGAGCCTCGGCCAGCGCCGCCGGGGTCCCCGTCCCGAGGCCCGGGACGACCAGCACGTCCAGGCCGGCGAGCGCGGCATCGTCGCCCACCACGCGGTCCACCGCCAGGGTCAGGCCGGCGCCGGTCGTGACCCGCCGCGTGCTGCCGATCGTCACCACCTCGACCGGATCTATCGCGGGATCGATCCGGGGCCGCAGCCGCTCCGCCGTGGCGAAGACGTCCAGGAGCGCGGTGAGTCCGGAGTCGAAGCAGCCCGGGACGGCGGCGAGTCCGATGCGCATGTCGCGAACGGTATCGAAGCGGTCGCAATCCGTACCGAAGTCGCAGCTACGTTTCCCGGCGTGAAGGTCGAGATGCTCAGCGGGGGATGGTTCACGGCGGCCGCCGGTCTGTGGCGCCGCGACGACGACCTCGACCGCCGGGTCCGCTTCCCCGTCCCGGCGTACGTGATCGAGACGCCGAGCGAGCGGATCCTCGTGGACACCGGCCTGCGGCCGGCCGCGGTGGCGGATCCCGGCCGCCACTACGGGCGTCCGGAGCTCAACGACCTGTTCGCGCTGGAGCTCGGCGCGACGCTGGCCGAGCAGACCGACCTGTCGACGCTCACGCGCGTCGTGCTGACCCACCTGCACTTCGATCACGCGGGCGGGCTGGCGCTGGTGCCGGACGGCGTCCCGGTCTTCGTGCAGCGCCGCGAGTGGGAGGCCGCGCACGACGGGGCCGCGGTGGCGCGCAACTTCTACCTGCCCGCCGACTACGCGGCGGCGAGCGCACGGGTGCAGCTCGTCGACGGCGACCACGACCTCCTGGGCGACGGGTCGGTGCGGCTCCTGCTCACCCCCGGGCACACGCCCGGCCACCAGTCGGTCCGGGTGGGCGAGGCGCTGGTCATCGGCGGCGACGTGACCCACTACGCGTCCGGCCTGGACGACCACCGGTTCCCGGTCTTCGCCGACGACCACGCCGCCCAGGCGACGTCGGCCGAGCGCCTGCGCGCGCTGCG
>JAWVFQ010000021.1:0-17958 GCA_033856025.1 Solirubrobacteraceae bacterium
CCCGCCTGCATCACCGTGAGCTCGAGCTTGGGGCCGTTGAACTGGATCGCGTAGGAGCCCTCCTTGGTCAGCACCGACGCAAACGACCCCGCCGCCGGGACCGCCCCCGGCTTGATCCACGCCTCCAACGAGAACACCGTGGCGAACTTCAGCGCCGCCGCGTCCGCGATGCGCACATGGTCATTGACGCCGTCGAACGTCACCGCCTTGTTGGCCGGATCGGCCCCCAACAGGCCCGGCGCCCCGAGAACAGCGCCGTTGACGTAGGTACCGGGCGAGGCGCCGGCCAGGTCGGCCGCGGCGGTCCCCGATGCCTCGCTCAGCCGCCAGTAGGACACCGGCGCGTCGGCCTTGACCGCGTCCGCGTAGGCCGATGGCGGCGGGGGCGGCGGAGCCGGCGTGGCCGCCGGCGCGGTGTTGGACGGCGGCGACGTGTCGGTCGCGTTACGCGCCTTCACGCGGTAGTAGTAGGTGGTCGCGCCGGCCACCGAGCTGTCCGCGTACGTCGTCACGTTGGCGGCCACCGTGAACGTCGTCGGGGCGGTGAACGTGCTCGTCGCCGAGCGCTCGATGACGAAGCTCGTCTCGTTGGTCGAGTTGTCGGCCCAGGCCAGGTCCACGCGCGTGGGCGAGGCGGGCGTGGCGCTCAGGGCGCTGGGCGCCGCCACGGGGTCCGGCGTCGTCGCGCTGGCGACGTTGGACCAGCCCGAGGTGTCCGTCGGGTTGAACGCGCGGACGCGGTAGTAGTACTTGCTCGCCTTCGGCAGCCCCGTGTCCGAGAGCGTCGTGGTGTTCGGGCCCAGGTTGAACTTGGTGGGCGCGGAGAACCCGCTGTCCGTGTCTCGCTCGACGACGAACCCGGTCTCGTTGCTCGAGTTGTCCGACCAGCTGAGGTCGATCCGGCCCGGCCCCGGGGTCGCCGCCAGGCCGCCCGGCGCGGGGACGGCCTCCGGCGCCGCGTTGGTGCCCGACGTGTAGTGCGCCTGGATGCGCGCCGGCGAGAGCGCCGTCGGGTAGAGGGCCACGTCGTCGATGGTCCCGGGCATGAACTCGTCCGTCGCGCTCCATGCGCCGATGGTGAGCGGCGCCGTCGTGTCCGTCGCATCGCCGGACACCGAGAGCTCGGCGAGCTGCGACCCGTTGACGTACAGGTGCGAGAACGTGCCGTCGTACGTGCCGACCACGTGGTAGGTCTGGCCCGCGACGATCGCCCCCGCCGGAGCCAGCGCCCGGCGCCGCGCACCCGCCTGGATGATCGTGAACTCCAGCCGCGGCCCGTTGAACTGCAGCGAGAACGAGCCCTCCTTGGTGGCCACCGAGCGGAAGCTCCCGGCCGCCGGGAGCGAGGCCGGCTTGATCCAGGCCTCCAGCGACATCCGGGTGGTGGGGCTGACCGCCACGGCGTCGGGGACGTTGACGTAGTCGTTGACGCCGTCGAAGGTCGCGGCGCCGTTGGCCGCGTCGCTGGTCAGGAGGCTGGCCGCGCCGAGCCCGACGCCGTTGCGGTAGGCGCCCGGGTTGCCCCCGGCGGAGTCGCCGGCGGCCGTACCCGTCGTCTCGCCCAGGCGCCACCAACCGGCGGGCGCGTCGGCCGACACCGCGGCCGCGTAGGACGCGATGCTCCCGTTGTGCAGGGCGATCGTGTCGTTGCCCGAGTCCGACCAGCGACCGGTGCGGTCGCGGACCTGGGCGAAGACGGTGTGGGTCCCGCCGCCCGCCGTCCCGCCGTACGCCGGATCGGACAGGTTCCACGCGATGTCCTGTGGCGTCGACGTGTCCGGCGCGGAGTAGGCGAGGGTCTTCCACTGGTTGCCGTCGTTGGACAGGCGCACCTGGTCGACTCCGCTCACGTCGTCGCGACCCAGCACCGACACGGTCACGTCCGGCGAGCTCGTCTCCTCGTCCACGTGGTTGATGGTCACCGTCGGCGCGTCGGGCGCATTGGAGTCCACCAGCTGGCCGCCCGCGATGCGGAACGGCGTGATCGCCTCGTTGTCGACCTGGCTCTCGCGGGTGTCGTCGGCCTTGGCCGGGCTCTCATAGACGTGGTTGTCCGGGTCGGCGACGGAGCGCAGCACGTAGTCGCCGTCGGGAAGCGCCTGCTGGTCGAGGTCGATCCACTGCTCGGCGCGCGACGCGTCGTAGGTGTCCGCCCAGCCCGGGGACAGGCCCTCGACGAGCAGCCCGGACGCGTTGGGAGACCCGCAGCCCGAGAACGGGAAGACCGGCGGATAGGGCGTGTTGGCGAGTTGGCGGACGAGCTCCTCGTCCATGATGCAGCTCGTCGTCTTGGAGCCGATGTACTGCGCGCTGCCGATCGCCCGGCCGCTGGCGATCCAGCTGTCCCAGGCCGACCGCGTCCACAGCTGGTAGGTCCCCCAGTTGTCGAAGTGGTAGTGGTTGTGGACGGCGTGGAAGTAGAGCTTGCCGACGTTGAAGTCGGCGTAGTTCCCGGCGGTGTCGTAGATGCGCTGCAGCGCCGGGCCCTCGTGGGTGGTGGGGTCGATCTGCGCGCGGACCTCCAGCCGTCCCTCACCGTTGTTCCACGTCGAGTTGCTGAAGCGCAGGACGTTGTGCATCACGCCCGACTTGTCCGGGCTGACGTCCGTGCGGTCCAGCGCGAGCTCGCGCGGGGGCAGCGTCTCCATGTCGGGGTACAGCGACACGGCAGCCTGAGCGGTGCCCGCCGCGAGCAGCGCGGCGAGCAGGCCAAGGATCGGGGCGAGCGAGCGTTTCGGCAAGGGTCGGAGGGGCGTCCTTTCCCCGGCCTCCAGGGTGGCAGCGTTCCCGGGCTTCTTCAAGTCTTGGCGGGGGTCATTCGTCGAGCCGCGCGTAGCCCGGGATCGTCAGGAATTCCGCGAATTCGGCGCCGAGTGCCACGGATTCGAACAGGTCGCGCGCCGGCCCCGGCGGCTGCGCCTCCAGGACGGCGCGCGCCTCATCCTCGCCGAACGCTCCGTGGCGCACCCACTGCCAGACCTGGCCGCGGGAGATCTCGGCCGTCGCGGCGTCCTCCATCAGCCCGCCGATGGCCGCCGCGCCCTGGCCGCGCAGCCACGAGTCGACGTAGGCCACGCCGACCTCGACGTTGGCGCGCAGTCCCGCCGCCGTCGGTCGCCCCGGCGTGTCGGGAATGGCCAGCAGGTCGGCCGCGCCGACCGACACGTCCTCGCGCCGGCGGTCGAGCTGGTTGGGCCGGTCGCCCAGCACGGCGTCGAACGCCTCGCGGGCCACCGGGACCGAGTCGGGGTGGGCCACCCACGTGCCGTCGAACCCGTCACCCGCCTCGCGGCGCTTGTCCTCGCGCACCGCGGCGTAGGCGCGCGCGTTGGCCTCGGGGTCGCGGCGCGAGGGGATGACGGCCGCCATCCCGCCGATCGCGTGTGCGCCGCGGCGGTGGGCCGTGCGCACCAGGAGCTCCGTGTAGGCGCGCATGAACGGCACCGTCATGGTGACCTGGGAGCGGTCGGGCAGGACGAACTCCGGCCGCGTGCGGAAGCGCTTGATGGCCGAGAAGATGTAGTCCCAGCGCCCGGCGTTCAGGCCGGTGGCGTGATCGCGCAGCGCCCACAGGATCTCGTCCATCTCGAAGGCCGCGGGCAGCGTCTCCACGAGGATCGTGGCGCGGATCGTCCCCCGGTCCAGCCCCAGTGCCTCCTGGGCCGCGACGAACACGTCGTCCCACAGGGCGGCCTCGTGGCGCGACTCCAGCTTGGGGAGGTAGAAGAACGGGCCGGCGCCGCGCTCGAGCAGCTCGCCGGCGTTGTGGAACAGGAACAGCGCGAAGTCGAACAGCGCGCCCGACACGGGCTCGCCCTCGACCCGCAGGTGGCGCTCGGGCAGGTGCCAGCCGCGCGGACGCACGTGCAGCGTGGCCGGGTCGTCGCCCAGCCGGTACTCCCGATCGCCGTCCGCGTGGGCGATCGTGCCGCGCACGGCGTCGAGCAGGTTCACCTGTCCGCCGACCATGTTGGCCCACGTCGGGGAGTTCGCGTCCTCGAAGTCCGCCATGAACCCGGCCGCGCCCGAGTTCAGCGCGTTGATGACCATCTTGCGGTCCGTGGGCCCGGTGATCTCCACGCGGCGGCCGGCCAGGGCGGGCGGCGCGGGCGCGACGGCCCAGTCGCCCTCGCGCACCTCGGCCGTCTCGGACGCGAAGTCGAGCGTCTCGCCCGCGTCCAGGCGGGCCTGACGCTCCTCGCGGGCGCCCAGCAGCTCGCGCCGACGGTCGTCGAACTCGTCGTGCAGCAGCGCCACCAGATCCAGCGCCGGCGCGGTCAGCACCTCGTCGAACCGCGGCCCCAGCGCCCCGGCGATCTCGACGTCGAGCCCGTTCACAGCCGGACAGTCTGGCCGCTGACGGCGCCGTCCGCGTACGCGCGCCGCGCCGCCGCGGCCACCGCCAGGTCCTGGATCGCCAGGCCGGTGGAGTCGAACAGCGTCACGGCGTCGGGGCCGGGACGCCCGGGCGCGTCGCCGGCCAGCACGGCCCCGAGCGGCGTCACCTGCTCGTGCGATACGAGCCCCGCCTGCACGGCCTGCGTCAGCTCGCCGCCGTGGACCGCCTGCTCCCACTCGTCGCAGAACAGCGCGCAGGAGGCCACGGCGCCGGGGGTGGCCTCGGCCTTGCCCGGGCCGTCGGCCCCGAGCATGTTCAGGTGCAGCCCCGGATGCAGGTCGCCCGCCTCGACGACCGGCTCGTGACCGGGCGTGACGCAGGACACGACGTCACGCGCGAGCGCCTCCTCCCGGGTCCCCGGCCGCCAGCCGAGCTCGTCGGCCAGCCGCCGCGCGGCGGTGTCGTCGGGGTCGAAGCACACGCCGTCGGCGTAGCCGGCGGCGGCCAGGCAGCGGGCCGCCCACGCGCCGTGCAGCCCGCACCCCACCATCCCCACGGAGCGAGCGTCCTCGCGGGCCAGCGCGCGCGCCGCCACCGCGGCCACCGCGCCCGTGCGCAGCGCGGTCACGGCCCGGGCGTCCAGGAGCATCAGCGGCTCGCCGGTCTCGGCGTCCGACAGGCAGACGATCCCCGTGACGGTGGGCAGGCCGCGGGCCGGATTGCCGGGGAAGGACGTGACCCACTTCAGGACGGCCAGCCCACCGCCGCGCGCCGGCATGGCCCGGAAGTCCCCCCAGGGCGGGCTCTCCAGGTAGACCTTGGCCGGCATCGCCCACTCGCCGCGATGGTGGGCCAGGAAGCCCTCGCGCACCGCGTCGATCGCCGTCTGGGGCGAGACCGCGGCCAGCACCGCGTCGTGGTCCAGGACGGCGATCTCGGGCACCGGGCAAGGCTAGCTCCCGGCCCGACCCGGGTCCGCGCCGATGATCTACGCTGCCCGGCCGGATGGTGAATCGCCGCCCCGAGCTTCGCATCGTCGCCCCGAGCGCATCGCCCGGCGAGGCCGCCGCCGTCGTCGCCGCGCTGGAGCGGTTCATGCGCGACATGGCCCCCGTCCCGGTGCCGGGCGGGCCGCCGCGCCACCCGTGGGCCCGCGCCGCCCTGCTGGAGGCCACCGGCCGCGAGCCGGACGAGCCGACGCCCTGGGGCGACCCCCACCCATGGGGCTGAGAGCCCGGTTGCGACGCCGTCGAAGCTTCGCCGTGCGGTGGCCCGCCGTGGCGATCGCCGTCGCCGCCGGGCTCTGCGCCGCGACTCCCGCGGGCGCCGCCGAGTGGACCACCTTCGGCCGCGACACGGGGCGCTCGAACGAGAACCCGCTGGAGACCACGCTCTCGCCGGCCACCGCCCCGGCGCTGCGCGAGGCGTGGACGGCGCCCCTGGATGGCGTGGTCACCGCGCAGCCGCTGGTGGTCACGGGCGTGCGCGCGACCGGCGGGCGGCGCGCCTCGCTGGTCCTGACCGCGACGGAGCACGGCGAGGTCTCGGCCCACGACGCCACCACCGGCGCGCTGGTGTGGCGCCATCGCGTGCCGACGCGCCAGACCCGCTGCCCCGACATGCCCAAGGGCGTGTACGGGGTCAGCTCCACCCCCGTGGTCGATCGCCGCGCCGGCCGCGTGCTCGTCGCGGCGGCCGACGGACGCGTGCACGGACTCTCCCTGACCACGGGCCGCCCGCTCCGCGGCTGGCCGGTACGGGTCACCCCCGCGCCTGCGCGCGACTACGTCTGGGGCGCCCTGGCCCTGCGCGCGGGCCGCCTCTACGCCGCCACCGCGTCGCACTGCGCCAACGCCTTCTTCCGCGGGCGGATCGTGGCGATCGACGTGCGCCGCGCCCGCGTCGCGCACACCTGGTTCTCGCTCTCGCCGCGGCTGCGCGGGGCCGGGATGTGGGGCTGGGGCGGCGTCACGGTGGACCCGTCCAGCGGCGACCTCTTCGTGGCCACGGCGGATTCCCTGGGCCCGACCGCCCACGAGCGCCGCGCCGACAGCATCGTGCGGCTCTCCAGCACCCTGCACGTCCGCGCCTATAACCGCCCCAGGGCGATCGCCGACGTCCAGGACGCCGAGTTCGGCGGCGCGCCGGTCCTGCTCGACGCCGCCGGGTGCCCGCCCCTGCTGGCGGTCGTGCACAAGTCCGGCGCCCTGGTCCTCTACGACCGCGACCGGATCCCGGCCGGCCCGCGCCAGCTGCTGCAGATCGGCCGGCCCGGAAACCTCGGCGCCTTCGGCACGTACGCGTGGTCGGCCGCCGCGCGCACGCTGTTCGTCGCCAACAACACCACCGGTGATCTCCCACACGGGCTCGACGCGCTGGCGCTGCAGCCCGACTGCACGCTCTCGCTGTCCTGGTCGGCGCCCGTCGGCCCCGAGCCCGCGCTGCTCAGCCCGCCGGTCGTGGCCAACGGCGTCGTATACCTGGCCACCGGGTTCGGCCGCGACGTGTGGGCGCTGGATGCCCTCACCGGCCGCGCGCTGTGGACGAGCCCCCCCACGGACGGGGCCCTCTACGGCGGCCCGACCGTGGCGAACGGCCGTCTGTACGTCGCCGGCTGGGACGAGAAGCTGCGGGCGTATGCGCCCGGCGCCTGAAATGGCCTAAAGAAGACAGGCTTTTGCTACATTCAGCCGTTCACGGCGGCGAGTCGCAGAAGGAGACTTACACCCATGGAACCGACGTCGGCCCCGGCGGAGCGCAAGGGGCGGCCCGGATCGCTCGAGAACCCCGAGGTCCTCGAGAACGTACCCGGACACCTCATCCCCATCATCGAGCGCGAGTTCGACGACTTCGACTCCGAGGCGGGCAAGTTCCTCGACGGCGACACGCCCGAGGACCAGTTCATCGGCTTCCGGCTCAAGCAGGGCGTCTACGGGCAGCGCCAGGCCGACGTCCAGATGATCCGCGTCAAGCTGCCGTTCGGCGGGATCACCCCGAAGCAGATGGAGACCTTCGCCGACGTGGTGGAGCGCTACGCGCCCCTGAACAAGGCGCACATCACGACGCGCCAGAACATCCAGACGCATCACATCCCGCTGCGCGACGCGGCCAGGTTCATCCGCGAGATCTCCGACGCGGGGCTGTCCAGCCGCGAGGGCTGTGGGAACACCGTGCGCAACGTGACCGGCGATCCGTGGGCCGGCGTGTGCGAGAACGAGCTGTTCGACCCCACGCCCTACGTCGGCGCGTACGTGCGCTACTTCGTGCGCCACCCCACGACGCAGCTCATGCCGCGCAAGATCAAGACCGCGTTCAGCGCGACCGACGAGGACCGCGCGATCACCGGCATCCACGACATCGCCTACCTCCCGCGCATCCGCGACGGGGTCAGGGGCTTCGAGATGCGCGTCGGAGGCGGCACGTCGATCATGCCGCGCGTCGCTCCCACGCTGCACGACTTCGTCCGCGCCGACGACGGCGAGTACCTCAAGTACGCCGAGGCCGTCCTGCGCATCTTCGACCGCCAGGAGTGGCTGCGCAAGAACCGCGCTCGCGCCCGCATCAAGGTGTTCGTGGACAAGTTCGGGATCGAGGAGCTGCGCCGCCAGGTCGAGGAGGAGCTGCTGGGCGACTGGGTCGCCGAGCGCGACTTCGATCCCGGCCCGCTGCTCTTCGTCCACGACGAGGAGGCCGAGGCGCCGCCCGTCCCCGCGTCGTACGGCAGCCCCAACGGCGACAGCCGGGAGTTCGAGCGCTGGGTCAGCTCCAACGTGAGGGCACAGCGTCAGCCCGGCTTCTCCACCGCCCAGGTCAAGGTGACCCGCGGGGACCTGACCCCGGAGCAGTTCCGCGGCCTGGCCAACGTCATGCGCGACTTCTGCGGCGGTCACGCGCGGACCACGGTCGAGCAGAACCTGGTGCTGCGCTGGGTGCGCGACGAGGCCCTCTACGACCTGTGGACCCGCCTGTCCGAGCTTGGCCTGGGCGAGGCCGGCGCCGACGAGGTCACCGACGTCGTGTCGTGCCCCGGCACCGACTCGTGCAAGCTGGGGATCACCAGCTCGATGGGCCTCAACGCGGCGCTCCAGCAGCGCCTGGAGGACATGGCGATCGAGGACCCGCTGACCCGCCGCGTCCACATCAAGATGAGCGGCTGCCCCAACGGGTGCAGCCAGCACCACATCGCCAACATCGGCTTCTACGGAGCCTCGATCAAGGTGGGCGACAAGACCGTGCCCGCCTACGTCGCCCACATCGGCGGGCGCTACGAGGGCGGCGAGGTCGTGTACGGCACGCGCCTGAAGGTGCGCCTCCCGTCCAAGCGCGTCCCCGACGCCGTCGAGCGCTGGCTGCGCGACTACGAGAGCGGGCACACCGAGGGCGAGGAGTTCAACGACTACGCCGAGCGCGTCGGGGCGGCGCACTTCGAGGAGGTCGTCCGCGACCTCTCGCTCCCGCCCGAGTTCACCCTCGAGACGATGCAGGTGTTCGTCGACTGGAACCGCAGCGTGCCGTTCGAGGTCATCCGGGGCGAGGGCGAGTGCGCGATCTGAGCGAATCCGTCCTGCGCGAGGCCGTCGAGCGCTTCGGCGACGGCCTGCGCGTGGCGTGCTCGTTCCAGAAGGAGGAGTCGGTCCTGCTCGACCTGCTGCTTCCCCTCCAGCCCGACGCGCGGGTGTTCACCATCGACACCGGCGTCCTGTTCCCCGAGACGCTGCAGACCTGGCGCGCCTTCGAGGACCGCTGGGGCATCCGGGTCGAGGTCGTCGACGCCAAGGCCGACCCGCCCTGGACCGGTGGCGAGCACTGCTGCGCCAATGGCGCCAAGGCGGAGGCGCTCGACCGGGCGCTCGCCGGCGCGAGCGCCTGGGTCACCGGCCTGCGCCGCGAGCAGGCGCCGACCCGAGACGGCGTGGACACGCTGGAGCGCGACAAGCGCGGCCTGTGGAAGGTCAATCCGCTGGCCGAGTGGACGGACCGCGACGTGTGGGCGCACATCGCCGCCCACGACCTCCCCTACAACCCGCTGCACGACCAGGGCTACGCCTCCATCGGCTGCATGCCCTGCACGCAGCCGGGCGAGGGCCGCGAGGGGCGCTGGGCCGGCCAGGACAAGACCGAGTGCGGCCTGCACGTGCCCGCGGCGCAGGCGACGGAGGGCTGACCCGTGGACCCGACGATCGTCGCCTTCGGCCTGGGCGTGGGGATCCTCGTCGGGATGACGGGGATCGGCGGCGGCTCGCTGATGACGCCGCTGCTCGTGATCTTCGCCGGGATCCAGCCGGTCGTCGCGATCGGGACCGACCTGGCGTACGGCGCCGTGACCAAGACGCTGGGCGGCTGGCGCCACTGGCGCCAGGGGACGGTGGACTTCGGCGTCACCTGGTGGATGGCGGCGGGGAGCGTTCCCGGCTCGCTGGTCGGCGTGTGGCTGCTCACGCGTCTGCACCATCACTACGGCAAGGGCTTCGACGACACGCTGCTGCTCGCGGTGGCCGTCGCGCTGCTGGTCGTCTCGGTCGCCATCCTGGCCCGCGCGCTGTTCATGCCGCGCCTGGTGGCCAAGGAGCGCCACGCGGTGGAGATGACCTCGCGGGTCAAGGCGACCGCGGTGGGGATCGGGCTCGTACTCGGCCTGATCCTGGGCTTCACCTCCGTGGGCAGCGGCGCGCTGATCGGCCTGGCGCTGATCCTCGTCTTCCGCCTGACGCCGCACCGCGTGGTGGGGACCGACGTCTTCCACGCCGCCGTGCTGTTGTGGGTGGCCGGGCTGGCGCACTGGGCCTCGGGCAACGTGGACCTCGGGCTGATGGCGAACATCCTGGTCGGGTCGCTCCCGGGCGTGTGGATCGGGACCACGCTGATGACCCGCGTGCCGTCGACCAGCCTGCGCGTGGCGCTGGGCTGCGTGCTGCTGGGCTCGGCGCTCGGCGTCGCCACGAAGGGCGGCGTGGACGTCCCGGTGGCCGCGATCGTTGGCGCCCCCGTGGCGGCCGGCGTGCTGGCCTGGCTGATCCTGCGCGAGCGCCGCGGGTCGTCGCTCGCGATCCCGGAGACGGCGCGATGAACGCCGCCCACTACGAGCTGTCGCACCTGCGCGCGCTGGAGGCCGAGGCCGTCCACATCATGCGCGAGGTGGCGGCCGAGCTGGAGCGCCCCGTCCTGCTGTTCTCCGGCGGCAAGGACTCGATCGTCCTGCTGCGCCTGGCCGAGAAGGCGTTTCGCCCGGCGGGGTTCCCGTTCCCGGTCATGCACGTGGACACGGGCCACAACTTCCCCGAGGTCATCGAGTTCCGCGACCGGCGCGTGGCCGAGCTGGGCGAGGAGCTGATCGTGGCCTCCGTGCAGGACTCGATCGACTCGGGCCGCGTGGCCGAGGAGCTGGGCCCGCGCGCCTCGCGCAACCGCCTCCAGACGGTGACGCTGCTGGACGCGATCGAGGAGCACGGCTTCGACGCCGCCTTCGGGGGCGCCCGGCGCGACGAGGAGCGCGCGCGGGCCAAGGAGCGCGTGTTCTCCTTCCGCGACGACTTCGGCCAGTGGGACCCCAAGCGCCAGCGCCCCGAGCTGTGGAGCCTCTACAACGGGCGCATCCGCCGCGGCGAGCACGTGCGCGTGTTCCCGATCTCCAACTGGACCGAGCTGGACGTCTGGCGCTACATCGACGCCGAGGAGCTCGAGGTCCCGTCGATCTACTTCGCCCACACCCGCGAGGTGTTCCGCCGCGACGGGATGCTCTACGCCACGTCCCCCTACGTCGAGCTGATGGACGGCGAGGAGCCCTTCGAGGCCAGCGTGCGCTACCGGACCGTCGGCGACATGTCGTGCACCGGCGGCGTGGTCTCCGATGCCGCCGACCTTCGGACGGTCGTGGCCGAGATCGCAGCCACGCGGGTCACCGAGCGCGGCGAGACCCGCGCCGACGACCGCGTGACGGAGGCCGCCATGGAGGACCGCAAGCGCGAGGGCTACTTCTGATGGCGCCGACCGCCGAGCTGCTGCGCTTCGCCACGTCCGGGTCGGTCGACGACGGCAAGTCGACCCTCATCGGGCGGCTGCTCTACGACTCCAAGCAGGTGATGGCCGACCAGCTCGAGCACCTCGAGCAGGTCAGCGCCAAGCGCAACGGGAACGGGCACAACGGCCATGGGAACGGCGACGGCAACGGCGCCGGGATCGACCTGGCCCTCCTGACCGACGGCCTGCGGGCCGAGCGCGAGCAGGGCATCACGATCGACGTCGCCTACCGCTACTTCCACACCCCCAAGCGCAAGTTCATCATCGCCGACACCCCGGGCCACGCGGAGTACACGCGCAACATGGTCACGGGCGCCTCGACGGCCGACCTCTCGCTGGTCCTCATCGACGCCCGCCACGGCGTGGTGGAGCAGAGCAAGCGCCACGCGTTCATCGCGTCGCTGCTGCGCATCCCCCACGTCGTCGTGTGCATCAACAAGATGGATGCGGTGGACTGGGACGAGGCCCGCTTCGAGGAGATCGCCGAGGACTTCGGCGACTACGTGGCGCCGTTGGGGATCCGCGACGTCACCTTCATCCCGATCAGCGCCCTGCTGGGTGACAACGTGGTCGACCGCTCGGCCAACATGCCCTGGTATCAGGGCCCGACCGTCCTGCACCATCTCGAGCACGTCCACATCGCCTCGGACCGCAACCTGGCCGACGCGCGCTTCCCGGTCCAGTGGGTCATCCGCACGCCGGACTACCGCGGCTACGCGGGCCAGGTGGCGGGCGGCGTGCTGTCCGTGGGCGACGAGGTCGTGGTGCTCCCCAGCGGGCGGCGCTCGCGGATAGCGGCGATCGACGAGGGCGGCGCGGAGGTCGAGGAGGCGTTCCCGCCGATGTCGGTGGCGCTGCGCCTGGAGGACGACGTGGACGTCGGGCGCGGGGACATGATCGTGCGCCCGGACGACGCGCCCGAGCCGGCGCGCGAGGTCGTGGCCGACGTGTGCTGGATGTCCGACGCGCCCCTGTCCGAGGGCGGGCGCTACGCCATCAAGCACACGACGCGCTCGGCCCGCGCCGTCGTCGACTCCGTGCAGCACCGCATCGACGTGCACACGCTGCGACCGGACTGCACGGGCTGCGACCTGCGGCTCAACGACATCGGCCGGGTCCGCTTCCGGCTGAGCGCTCCCCTGGTCGCCGACCCCTACGCGCGCAACCGCACCACCGGCTCGTTCATCCTCGTCGACGAGACGACGAACGAGACGGTCGGCGCGGGCATGATCGTCTAGGGAAGCAGTTCGAAGGCGGGCCGGTGCCGGGGCCGCACGGCGCCGAAGCGGCGACGGTCCAGCGTCACGATCACCGAGGCGTCGAGGCGCTCGGCCAGCGCGATCACGGAGGCGTCGGTGCCGCCGAGCCGGAAGTCGGCGTACTCCTCCACGAGCTCGGCCATGCGGACGAAGTCCTCGGGAGCCGGCCCCTCGACGTCGGTCTGCTCCATCGCCCGCAGGAAGCGCGCCTCGACGCGCGGGCCGAGGCGGGTGCCGACGAGGTAGGTCGCCTCCGCGACGACCAGGGCCGGCACGACGAGCCTGAGCTCGAGGTCCTCGAGGACGTCCAGTACTTCGCGATGCCGCGGGGCGTCCGAGTCCACGGCCGCGACGAGCGGGCCGGCGTCAACTATCGCCAGGGTCAAGCCAGTCGGGCCATTCCCGCGCGAGAATCTCCTCCACATTGCCTCCTATGTCCTCGGCGCCGCCACTTCGCCCCAGGGCGGCGAACGGGACCTGCCGGCGCTCGCCCGGACGGAAGCCGAGGTGGTCGACGATCGCCTGGCGGGCGACGTCGGAGACCGATGTGCGGCGCCGCTGCGCCTCGCGCTTCAGCGCGGCGGCCAGGTCATCGGGCAGGGACAAGGTGGTGCGCTGCATACATGCATACTAACATCACCTCTCATGCCTAGTCCTCGGCCAGGACGATGACCCGGTCGTCCGCCCCCAGCTCGATCGCGTCGGACTTGCGGGGGTTCAGGACGACGCCGCCGGTGGGGCCCGCGTTGGACCCGGCGCGGCGGTAGCCGAGGGCGACCTCGCCGCGCCGGCGGGCGGCCTCGACGACCGTGGCGAAGTTGATGGCGGCGCCCGGGCGAACGTAGTCGCCGGCGGGCCGCAGGTAGACCTCGGATCCGGCGGCCTGGAAGAGCTCCCCGAACACCTCCTCGAGGTGCGGGTTCTCGGAGATCTGGGCGATCATCAGGCTGATCAGCCGGTCCGAGACGATGACGTCGTCGACCTGCGTGACCTGGGCGAGCTCGCGGTTGCGGTCGTCGAGCATCTCGCTGACGATCGAGTAGCTCGCCCCCGTCCGGGCCGCGATGTCGCGCAGGTGCAGCAGCGTGACCAGCGTGCGCGCGTCGGCGCGCTGGCGGTCCAAGACCTCGGAGTCCGACATGACGATGACGTGGTCGTAGTCGACGACGTTCAGTCCCTCCAGCGTCCGGCGGTCGGTGGTGTTCCCCGTACGGATCTCGACGCTGAGGTTGCGCAGCGGGCCATCGGCCTGCAGGTCCGCCTCGGTGCCCGGCCACTCCGCCATCACGGTGGCCCGCGAGCTGGGACGGACGAACTCGTCGAGCTCACGCAGGACCTCGATGGTGCGGGCGTTCCAGCCCAGGACGAGCGCGCGCTCCGGGCCGGGCTCGGTCGGACTGGGCAGCACGATGGCGCCGTCGTCGATCGGCGCCGTGCAGGGCGCGGCCGCCGCGAGGCGGGCGTCGTCGGAGGCGATGGCGATCACCTCGTCCTCGGAGCCGATCTCGGTGTCGGCGGGCGGGTTGATCCGGACGCCGTTGCCCGCGTGGCGCAGGCCGATGACCGCGCAGTCGTCGTAGGCCATCAGGGCCTCGCCGAAGGGCCTGCCCACGAGCCGGGGCTCGTGGCGGAAGTAGACCTCGTCACCGTCGAAGTCGAGCAGGTCGCCGTAGACGACGGACACGCCGGACTGCCGCGAGGCCTGGACGATGAGGCGGGCGATGGTCTCGCGCTTGTCGATCAGGACGGTCTCGTCGCCGCCCACGAGCCGGGCCGCCTCGAGGTTCACGGGGTCCGAGATCTCCGCCACGATGTGGTACCGGTCGGGCTTGCGACGGGGCCCCTGGGTCAGGGCGAGCACCACCTTGATGACGTTCGCGTCGGGCGCCGGGTCGCCCGCCTCGGCGACCACGACGATCGAGCGCGCGGCGTGCGGATTGACGATCTCCAGGTCGTCGAGGTCGATCGGCGAGCCGCTGCGACAGACCACGCGCGTGCCCGCCATGTCGGGCACCTTGGCGCGGATGGCGTCCTCCATCTCGACCTTGTCGCGCTCGGACAGGATCACCACGACCGGGTCGCGCTCGGACTCGTTGGCGATGGCCAGCTCGGACAGGATGGTGAAGACGGTGTCCGACCAGCCGAGGATCAGGGTGTGATCCTTCTCCACGACGAACGAGCGGCCCTTGCGCAGCTCCTGGAGCTTGGTGTCCAGCCCGGTGGCGATGACGCCGATCAGCGCGCTGACGATGAACAGGCCCGCCAGCGTGAGCAGGAGCATCGTGAGCAGGAACTTCCACCCGCCCGGGTCGCCGGCCACGGTGCCCGGGTCCAGCGCGTGCAGGAGGCTGTCGAAGACCTGCCGGATCGCCCCCGGCTTCGTCCCGTCGTCGCGCTTGGGCGCGAGGTCGAAGATCAGGACGACCGCGCTGAAGATCGCGATCATCACCGCGGTGGCCACGCCCAGCCACCCGACGAGCGCCGGAGTGCCCCGCGACATCGTGTTGTCGAACGCGTAGCGCAGCCGCTGGCGCCAGGTGATCTGAGGCCCGGAGCCGTTGGTCACGCGCGGCAGCTTAGTCGGGGCGAGTATCGAGCGCGCGTCGCCTTGAGAGCGCGTGGAACGCACAGCCCCGGAATGTGGACATCTGATGCGTACGTTGATAGCATCACACATCATCATGGCGCGGACGACGCTCGATCTGGATCCATCCGTGCTGCGCGAGCTCCGGAGCCGGGGCCGCAGCGAGCGCAAGAGCATGGGCCGGGTCGCCTCTGAGCTGCTGGCCCGCGCGCTCATGCGGGAGGACGACGCGGGCGCGCCGCGGCCCCTGGGCTGGGTGAGCCGGGACCTCGGAGCGCCCCGCGTGGACCTGGAGGACCGCGACGCGGTCCGGGACCTGCTGGACCGGCCCTCGTGAGCGTCACCGTCGACGCGAACGTCCTCGTCTACGCGTCGAACGAGGCAGACCCGGTGCACGTGCCCGCACGCGAGCTGGTGGAGTCGCTCGCCGCCGGCCCGGACCTCGTCCACCTGTTCTGGCCGACGCTCGCGGCGTACCTGCGCATCGTCACGCACCCCGCCGTGCTCCCGCGGCCGCTCTCGCCCGCCGACGCGAACGCGAACGTCGCCGCTCTGGTCGCGCGCCCGCACATCCGCACGCCGGGCGAGGCGGACGGGTTCTGGGACCTCTACCGCGGCACCGCCGGGGACCGCGCGCGCGGCAACGACGTTCCCGACGCGCACCTCGCGGCGCTCATGCGCCAGCACGGCGTGCGGGTGATCTACACCCGCGACCGCGGCTTCCGCCGCTTCGACGGCATCGAACCGCGCGATCCGTTCGAATAGCCGGACGCGCGGCGGCGAAGCCGCGGGGATCGCCACCCTCCCCCGCCGATAACCTTCCGCGCCCATGTTCGGCAAGGTCCTGGTCGCCAACCGTGGCGAGATCGCGATACGCGTCCTGCGGGCGCTGGAGGAGATGGGGATCGACGGCGTGGCCGTCTATTCCGAGCTCGATCGCGATGCGCTGCACGTCAAGCGCGCCCCTGAGGCGTACCTGCTCGGCCCCGGGCCGGCGGCCGAGAGCTACCTGAACATCGACAAGATCCTCGAGGTCTGCCGGGAGTCGGGCGCGGAGGCGGTCCATCCCGGCTACGGGTTCCTGGCCGAGAACGCCGCCTTCGCCAAGGCGTGCAAGAAGGCGGGCATCACCTTCATCGGGCCCCCCGCCTCCGCCATCGAGGCCATGGGCTCCAAGACCCGCGCGCGCGAGCTGATGGAGAAGGCCGGCGTCCCGATCGTCCCCGGCACGACCGAGCCGGTGCCCGACGTCGACGCCGCCCGCAAGCTGATCGACGAGAGCATCGGCTACCCCGTCGCCGTCAAGGCGGCCGGGGGCGGCGGCGGGAAGGGATTCCGGGTCGCGCTGTCCGAGGACGAGCTCCAGGACGCCTTCGAGGGCGCCGCCCGCGAGGGCGAGAAGTTCTTCGGCGACGCCACGGTCTACCTCGAGCGCTACCTCCCCGACCCCCGGCACGTCGAGGTCCAGGTCCTCGCCGACACGCACGGAAACGTCATCCACCTCGGCGAGCGCGACTGCTCGGTCCAGCGTCGCCACCAGAAGTTGATCGAGGAGTCGCCCGCCCCCGCCGTGGACGAGGACCTGCGCAACCGGATCGGCAAGATCGCCACGGACGCCGCGGCCGCCGTGGACTACGTCGGCGCCGGGACCATCGAGGGCCTGCTCCAGGACGGCGAGTACTTCTTCCTGGAGATGAACACCCGCGTCCAGGTCGAGCACTGCGTGACCGAGATGACGACCGGCATCGACATCGTGCGCGAGGGCATCCTGGCCGCCGCGGGCGAGCCGCTGACGGTCAAGCAGGAAGACGTCGAGCTGCGCGGCCACGCGATCGAGTGCCGCATCAACGCCGAGGACGCCTCGAAGAACTTCGCCCCCGCCCCCGGGAAGATCGGCGCCTACCGCGAGCCGGCGGGCCCGGGCGTGCGCGTCGACTCCGGCGTCGGGCCCGGCGGCGAGGTCTCGCCGATGTACGACCCGATGGTCGCCAAGCTCATCGCCTGGGACGCAGACCGCGAGCAGGCCACGAAGCGCATGCTGCGCGCGCTGGGCGAGTACGAGATCGAGGGCCTCAAGACGCTCATCCCCTTCCACACCGCGCTCCTGCAGACCGAGCAGTGGGCCCGCGGCGAGACCTGCCGCGACCTGCTCGAGGACCGCGACTGGCTCAAGGCGCTCGCCTTCCCCGCGAAGCCGAAGGCGACCGGCGAGGACGACGAGGAGACGGTGGCGCAGACCTACACCGTCGAGGTCTCGGGGCGCAAGTTCGACGTGAAGGTCATCGGCCCGCCGCCGGCCGCCGCGCCGGCGGTCAACGGCGGCGCGCCCGCCGTCGCGCGGCCCAGGCGCGCGGCGCGCCAGAACGGCAGGCGCAACGACGCGGGCACCGGCGACACGCTCGCCTCGCCGATGCAGGGCAGCATCTGGAAGGTCCCGGTGAAGCAGGGCCAGGAGGTCGCCGAAGGCGACGTCGTGACGATCATCGAGGCGATGAAGATGGAGAACGAGATCACGGCGCACAAGGCGGGCGTCATCGCCGAGCTGCCGATCCGCGAAGGCGACTCGGTCGCCGGGGGCGACACGCTGGCGGTCATCACCGGGCCCGCCGACGGCGACGCCGCCGCCGCCGAGGTATGAGCAGCGCCGCCCGCGCCTGGCTCGCGGGCCCCGACGAGGCCGAGGCCGTCGCGGATCTCCTCGTCGAGTTCCGCGACCACATGGGCGCCGACTGGCCGTCGGAGAACGCCTTCCTCGCATC
>JAWVFQ010000022.1:0-35813 GCA_033856025.1 Solirubrobacteraceae bacterium
GCCACGTGGAGGTGCAGGTGCTCGCCGACGCCCACGACAACGTGATCCACCTGCTCGAGCGCGACTGCTCGGTTCAGCGCCGCCACCAGAAGCTGATCGAGGAGTCGCCCGCGCCCGCGGTCGACGAGGAGCTGCGCGCGAAGATCGGCAAGATCGGCACCGACGCTGCGCGCGCGGTCGACTACGTCGGCGCGGGCACGATCGAGGGCCTGCTCCAGGACGGCGAGTACTTCTTCCTGGAGATGAATACCCGCGTGCAGGTCGAGCACTGCGTGACCGAGATGACGACGGGCATCGACATCGTCAAGGAGGGCATCCGCGCGGCCGCGGGCGAGAAGCTGTCCCTCTCCCAGGAGGAGGTCCACCTCGACGGGCACGCCATCGAGTGCCGCATCAACGCCGAGGACGCGTCGAAGAACTTCGCGCCCGCGCCCGGCCGGATCGGGGAGTACCGCGAGCCGAGCGGCCCCGGCGTGCGCGTCGACTCCGGCGTGGGCCCCGGCGGCGAGGTCACCCCGATGTACGACCCGATGGTGGCCAAGCTGATCGTGTGGGACGTGGACCGCGAGCAGGCGACGCGCCGGATGCTCCGCGCCCTGGGCGAGTACGAGATCACCGAGCTGCGGACCCTCATCCCCTTCCACACCGCCCTGCTCCAGACCGAGCAGTGGCGCAACGCCGAGACCTGCCGCGACCTGGTCGAGGACCGCAAGTGGCTCAAGCAGCTCGCGTTCCCCAAGCCCGAGGCGCCCGCCGGCGAGGAGGAGAACGGCCCCACCGTCGAGCAGGACTACACGGTCGAGGTGTCGGGCCGGCGCTTCGACGTCAAGGTCATCGGGCCGCCTCCCGCCGCCGGAGCCGGAGCGGCCAACGGCAGCGCCGCCATGGCCCCCAAGCCGCGCCGGCGCGAGGGCGCGGGCGGCGCGGCCGGCGGCGCCGGAGGCGGCGACACCCTCAGCTCGCCCATCCAGGGCACCGTGCTCAAGGTGGCCGTGGAGGCCGGCGCCCAGGTCGAGGAGGGCGCCCTCATCGCCGTCATCGAGGCGATGAAGATGGAGAACGAGATCACCGCCCACAAGGCCGGAACGGTCGCCGAGCTGCCGATTGCGGTTGGCGCCGCGGTGGCCACCGGCGATACGCTCGCGGTGATCGCCTCCGCCGACGGCGGCTGAGGCACCGACGGGCCGCGGGAGCGGCCGGGGGACAGGGGTTGGGGCGCTGAGATGGCCATCTCGCCGGTATCCAGACTGAGTGCGCTGCGGCGCCTCCCGTCGCGCCCCGAGGAGTTCTACGAGGTCTCAGACCTCGACACCGCGCGGCGCATCGGTGGGCTGCTGTGGATCTTCGGCGCGCTCGTCGTAGCGCTGCTGCTGCCGTTCGCGCCGCCCACCGCCCGCGTGGGGACGGTCACCGGCTGGGCGCTCGGGGTCGGCGTCGTGGCGATCTGCCTGCTCGCCGCGGTCCCCCTCCTGCTGCGTCCCCGGGTGGTGACGCCCGACGCGCTGCTCGCCATGAGCTATGCGTCGCTGGCTCTGATCGCGCTGCTCAAGTGGGCCGCCGGCTCGGGCTCGCCCTACGACGAGATCTACATCATCGTCGTGCTCTACGTCGCGGCCGTCCACCCGCCGCGCCGGGTGCTGCTGTTCATGGTCGCCGTGGCCGCCTGCCTGGCCGCGCCGTTCGCCTACGAGGGCTGGAACGCGGGCTATGCCGACCAGGCGCTGGCCCACTTCCTGCTCTGGATCAGCCTGGCCGCCGCCGCGACGCTCTTCACGGCCGCGGTGCGGGTGGACCGG
This sequence comes from Solirubrobacteraceae bacterium, assembly GCA_033856025.1. Lineage (GTDB taxonomy): Bacteria > Actinomycetota > Thermoleophilia > Solirubrobacterales > Solirubrobacteraceae > AC-38. The sequence continues at coordinate 1,797 of JAWVFQ010000022.1, forward strand.
ATCACGCTGCTCCAGGGCGAGCAGGTGGCCCAGGCCATGGCCCGCCGCGACCCCCTGACCGGCCTGGGCAACCGCCGCGCCTTCGACGAGGCGCTGGAGCGCGTCGTGTCGGGCGTGCGCGCCGCCGACCGTCCGCTGACGCTGATCCTGGCCGACATCCAGGCCTTCAAGGCCGTCAACGACCGCCACGGCCACCTGGAGGGCGACCGCTGCCTGCGCGAGGTGGCGCGCGCGATCGCCGGGACGATCCGGCCCGCCGACTCCGCCTACCGCTGGGGCGGCGACGAGTTCGCGGTCATGCTCCCCTCCACCAACCGGGAGCAGAGCCGCGTCGTGGTGGAGCGCATCGCGCAGGCGGTGGCCCGCGCCGTCCCGCTGCCCGGCGACCGGTCGATCACGCTGCGCTACGGCGTGGCGGAGATCGAGGACGGGATGGACGCCGACACCTTCGTCTCGTCCGCCGACCGGCGCCTCCAGGCCGCCCGCGACCCCGTCGCGCAGTAGCGTCCGAACCATGACCGCGACGGCCTGGCGCGCCGACCCCTCGGAGGCCGAGACGGTCGCGCGGCTGCTGGTCGAGTTCCGCGACCACTACGGCCGCGACTGGCCCTCGGCCAACTCCATCCTGGCCTCGGTGGAGCGGCTGATGGAGACCGTCGACACCGAGTTCCTCCTGGGCTCGCCCGACGACGACGCTCCGCCGCGCGGCGTGGCGCAGCTGCGCTTCCGCCACAGCGTCTGGATGGCCGCGCCGGACTGCTGGCTGGAGGACCTCTACGTGTCCCCGGCCGCGCGGCGCGCCGGACTGGGCCGCGCGCTCGTCGACCTCGCGGTGGAGCGCGCGCGAGAGCGCGGCGCGCGGCGCATCGAGCTCGACGTCACCGAGGACAACCGGGCCGCTCTGGCCCTGTACCGCGACGCCGGCTTCGACGAGTTCCCCAAGAGCCAGCCGCCCGTGCACGACGTCTTCATCAGCCGGCGCCTGGACTGACCGCCGCCGCGTGGCGGTCGAGGACCTCCAGCGCGGCGTCGCGCTCCAGCGGCTCCCCGTGGCCCGGGACCACCGTCTCGGCGCGCTCCACCAGCGGGCGCAGGCGGCGCAGCGTGGCCAGGTAGGCGGCGGCGGACTCCACCATGGGCTCCTCCACCGGGGACAGGTAGTCGCCCACGCAGAGCACGCCCGCCCAGGGCGCGAACACCGCCAGTCCGTCCACCGTGTGGCCGTCCGCCGCGTGCAGCTCGAGCTCGCGGCCGCCGACCTCCAGGTGGCCGGGGACGGGGAGCGCCTGAACCTCGCCCAGCGACAGCGGCCGCGGGCGCTCCAGGTACCACTGGGCGTCGAAGGAGCGCAGGTCGCGCGCCGCGGCGCCGGGCTCGGCGCGCAGGCGTGCGGCCGTGGTCTCGCCGACGCCCAGCGCCGCGTCGGGGAACGCGAGCCGTCCCAGCAGGTGGTCCCAGTCGCCGTGCGTGGCCACCAGGCCGCTCACCGGGAAGCGCGACTGCTCCAGCAGCGCGGGCAGCGCGTCCAGCTCGGCGGGCAGCACGGGAGAGTCGATCAGGAGCCCCTCCTCCCCCGACCGGATCGCGGTGCACGTCGTGCGCCACACCTGCGAGACGACGACGATGACGTCCGGGTGGACGCCGACCGCGCGCACGGGCCCTACAAGGCGCCGAGCAGCTTGGCCGCCTCGCGCAGGTTCGCCACCTCGGCCGTGGGCTGCTTCTGCCCCGGCTCGAGCTTCTCCTTGTGGCGGTTGACCCACACGACCGGGACCCTCTTCTTCAGGCAGGGCTCGACGTCGTGGTAGTAGCTCTGGGCCACGTGGACCCAGCCCTTCTTGCCGCCGATGCGCCGCTCGGCCTCGGTGAAGTGCGCCGGGTCGGGCTTGTAGGAGCGCACCTGCTGGGCCGTGACCACGAGGTCGAAGTCGGCGCGGAAGTGGCGCCGCGTGAGACCGAGCAGCTTGTCGTCGATGTTCGAGATCAGCCCGATGTTGTACTTCTTGGCGAAGCGGTCGAGCTGGGCGTTGGTCTCCTTGAACGGGGGCCAGCGCGGCACCGAGTCGGGCAGGAAGCCCGAGCGCGAGGGCTCCAGCGGCCACCCCAGCTCCTTGGCGATGCGCACGGCCGTGCGCCGCAGCACCTCGGCGTAGAGCTCGTAGGACCCCGACTGGATCTCGTTCTGGATCTCGTGGAACAGGGGGATCAGCTTGTCCTTCTCGATCGTGAAGCCGTCGCGCTCGGCCTCCTTGCGGAAGGCGTCGTACGCGCCGGTCTCCCAGTCGATGAGCGTCCCGTAGACGTCGAAGGTGACCCACTCGATCTTCTTGGGCAACGGCATGGACGCGGCATTATGCGACACCGCCGCGCTAGGGTGCCGCGCCGATGGATCTCCTCGAGTACCAGGGCAAGCAGCTCTTCGCCCGCCACGGCGTCCCCGTGCCCGACGGCGCGCCGGCCTCCACGGTCGAGGATGCGGTGCTGCGGGCCCGCGAGATCGGCTTTCCCTGCGTGGTCAAGGCGCAGGTCCAGGTCGGCGGCCGCGGCAAGGCCGGGGGGATCAAGGTGGCCCAGGACGCCGAGGAGGCCGAGGCGCACGCCCGGGCCATCCTGGGCATGGACATCAAGGGCCACACCGTCCACGAGCTGTGGATCGAGGCGGCGTCGGACATCGCCAGCGAGTACTACGCCTCGATCGTCTTCGACCGCTCGGCCAAGGCCCCGCTGCTCATGCTCTCCACCAAGGGCGGGATGGACATCGAGGCGGTGGCCGACGAGGACCCGGACGCGATCGCCCGGCTGCACGTCGACCCGCTGCTCGGCTACCAGGCCTTCCACGGGCGCCGGCTGTGCTTCGAGGCGGGGGTCGACGCCGACGTGGTGCGTCCCGTCGGCGCGATGCTGGCCAAGCTCTACGACGCCTTCGTCGCCGAGGAGGCGATGCTGGTCGAGGTCAACCCGCTGATCGTCACGGGCGACCGCCAGGTGATGGCGCTGGACGCCAAGGTCACGCTGGACGCCAACAGCCTGTTCCGCCATCCCGACAACGAGTCGCTGCGCAACCCCGCGGCCGACGACCCGCAGGAGCGCATGGCCAAGGAGCGCGGCCTGACCTACGTCAAGCTCGACGGCGACATCGGGATCCTGGGCAACGGCGCGGGCCTCGTCATGTCCACGCTGGACGTGGTGGCCCAGGCGGGCGGCTCGCCCGCGAACTTCCTCGATGCGGGTGGCGGCTCCAAGGCGGAGGCGATCGTCGACGCGGTGGAGGTCATCCTCTCCGACGAGAAGGTCAAGGCCGTCCTGTTCAACATCTTCGGCGGGATCACCCGCTGCGACGAGGTGGCGCGCGGGCTGATCGACGCGTTCGCCCAGGTCAAGCCGACGGTGCCCTTCGTGGTCCGGCTGAACGGGACCAACGAGGACGAGGGCCGCGCGCTGCTGGCCGACGCCGACCTGCCCAACGTCACGGTGGTGGCCACGATGGACGAGGCCGCGGCCAAGGTCGTGGAGCTCGCCCGGGCGGGGGCGGCGGCGTGAGCGTCCTGGTGGACCGCGACACGCGGCTGGTCGTGACCGGCCTGACCGGCCGCGAGGGCTCCTTCCACGGGCTCAACAACCGGCGCTACGGCACCGAGCTGGTGGCCGGCGTCACCCCGGGCAAGTCGGGCCAGGACGTCGAGGGCGTGCCGATCTTCGACACCGTCCACGACGCGGTGGCCCAGGCCGGCGCCAACACCGCGATGGTCTTCGTCCCGCCGCCCTTCGCGGCGGATTCGATCCTCGAGGCCGCCGACGCCGGCATCGAGACCGTCATCTGCATCACCGAGGGCATCCCGGCCCACGACATGCTGCGCGTCTACACCCACCTGCGCCGCGGGACCACGCGCCTCATCGGGCCCAACTGCCCCGGCGTCCTGTCGCCGGGCAAGGCCAACGTGGGGATCATCCCGGCCTCGTTCTTCTCCGAGGGCAACGTGGGGATCGTGTCGCGCTCGGGCACGCTGACCTACCAGATCGGCTACGAGATCGCCCAGCGCGGGTTCGGCAACTCGTCGATCGTGGGGATCGGCGGCGATCCCATCGTCGGCTCGGACTTCATCGACGTGATCTCGATGTTCCAGGAGGACGACGAGACCGAGCTGATCGTCATGTGCGGCGAGATCGGCGGCGACGCCGAGGAGCGCACCGCCGACTACGTGGCCGAGAACGTCACCAAGCCGGTGGTGGGCTACATCGCCGGGTTCACGGCGCCGCCGGGCAAGTCGATGGGCCACGCCGGCGCCATCGTGTCGGGCTCCCAGGGGACCGCGGCCGCCAAGGCCGAGGCGCTGGAGGCCAAGGGCGTGCGCGTGGGCCGCACGCCCACCGAGGTCGCGGCCATCGCGGTCGAGACGCTCGGTGGGGTGCGTTCCTAGCTTCCCGTCAGTGCCTCAGTGGGAGGCCGCGGCCCGGAAGCCGCCCGGACGCTCCGGGGTGTGCTCCCAGTCCTCGACGGACTCCGTCAGCACCATCCGGCCGATCGAGCCGAGGCCGACGAGCAGGATCGCCGTGGCGACGACGTAGTACGTCGCGTCGTTGCCGACGAAGAACCCGACCTGGAGTACGACCGCCCCGGCGGCCAGCGCGAGCGCCGTCGACCAGTGGACGAAGCGTGCCCTGACCAGCCCAGCGGCCAGCACGACCAGTCCGATCGTGAAGGCCAGGCTGAACCAGAAGAACAGCTCCGTGCCGGTGGTGTGCATGTAGCGGTCCAGCAGGGCGGTCATCTGCGCCCCGTCGCCGCCGCCACGCACCATCTGCCACTCCATCAGCGCCGCGCCCCAGAACAGCATGAACATCAGGCTGCCCAGCAGGGCGAGCGCGCCGCCGACGTGGCCGAGGGCCGCCTCGCGCTCGCGCAGCATGTGCATCAGGCCGAGCACGGCGGGGACCAGCAGGACGGAGCCGGCGATGCCGACCACGGTGGACGCGTAGAAGCGGTCCGGATCGTCGGCCACGGCCCCGAGGATCGCCCCGGCGTCGTTGTCGGACGAGTGGGCGAGGATCGCGCTGGTCAGGAACAGCACCGGCGCGACGATCATGCAGGCGCCCGCCACGGTCTTGCGGAGGTGGTGGGCATCGGAGAGCTTGAGCATTTGGACCCTCCTGGGGTTGGGATACGCGGCCAGATACACAGGATCGTGGCGTTCGTTACAAGGTTTCAAGCCGGTACTCTCGGCGGGTGAGCGAGCCCCGCGACCTCGAGGCCAGCCTGGCCGAGATGGACCGCAAGCTGCGCGAGCTCCAGCGCGAGCTGGCGCTCGTGGCCGGCGGCGACGACCCGGCCGCGGAGGCTCCCGCGGCATCTCCGCCGCCGCCCGCCCCCGCTCCCGCTCCGGACCCGGTCGCGCGCGTCGTGGAGGAAGCGGCGGCGCGGGTCTCCGAGCTCGGGCGGCGCATCGACGAGCTGGCCTCGCTGCGCGACGACCTCGACCGCGCGACGCAGGCGCTGCGGGCGGAGTACCAGGCGACGCGGGCCGCGGCGGACACCTCGCAGGAGGTCGTCGTCGACGCCGGGCCGTTCCCCGACATCGCCACGCTGGGGTCCTTCGAGCAGGCGCTGGGCCAGGTCGAGGGCGTGGAGGACGCGGTGGTGCGCTCGTTCGAGGGCAACCGCGCGACCGTCGACATCGTCCTGCGCGGAGGGGTCGACCTGGCGGGCGCGCTGCGCACCGAGCTGCCATTCGCCGTGGAGGTCGAGGAGTCGCAGGGCGGCGGTCTGACGTTGCGCCTAACATCGGGCGCGTGACGCCCTCGACCATCTCCTTCGCCCGCGGGGCGCCCTCGCTGGACATCGTCGACGTCGACGGCCTGCGCGACGCCGCCGAGCGCGCCTTCCGGGAGGACCCCGGCGGACTGACCGGCTACGGCACGTCGATCGGCTACCCGCCCCTGCGCGAATGGCTGGCCGAGCGCCACGGCGTCGACCCGGCGCGCGTCATCGTCACCAACGGCTCCATGCAGGCCGACGCCTTCCTGTTCGAGGCGCTGGTCGGGGACGGCGACGCGGTGGTCGTCGAGCGCCCGACCTACGACCGCACCCTGCTCAGCCTGCGCAACCGCGCCGGCGAGATGCACGCGGTCGACCTGGAGCCCGACGGCATCGACGTCGAGGCGCTCGCGACCCTGCTGGAGGGGGGGCTGCAGCCGGCGCTCGCGCACATCATCCCCAACTTCCAGAACCCGGCCGGGTTCACGCTCTCGCGCGCCAAGCGCGAGCGGCTGGTCGAGCTGGCCGGCGCCCATGACTTCACGCTGTTCGAGGACGACCCCTACGAGGCCATCCGCTTCGCGGGCGAGCCGCTGCCGCGGATGCTCGACCTCCCGGGCGGCGCCGAGCGCGTCGTCTACGCGTCGTCGTTCTCCAAGACGGTCTGCCCCGGCATCCGCGTCGGCTACCTGGTCGGGCCCGAGGACCTGATCGGCCGCATCCGCAAGCTGGCCACCAACACCTACATCTCACCGTCCATGGTCTCCCAGGGCATCGTCCACCAGTTCTGCCGGTCCGGCGCGCTGGAGCGCTCCATCGAGACCGTCAAGGACGCGCTGCGCGAGCGCGTCGCCCGCCTGGCCGACGCGCTGGAGCGCGAGCTGCCCGACGCCCGGTTCACCCCGCCCGAGGGCGGCTACTTCATGTGGCTGGAGCTGCCGGAGGGCACGGACGTCAGCGCGCTGTTCGACGCCGCGGCCGAGCGCGGCGTGGCCTTCGTCAAGGGCAGCGACTTCATGCTGGAGGGCGGCGAGAGCAGCCTGCGCCTCGCCTTCTCCGGCGTCACGGCCGACCAGGTGGAGGAGGGCGTCAGCCGCCTGGCCGAGGCCTACCGCGCGGTCACGGCCGGCGCGCCGTCACCGAGCTGACCCGCAACTCGCGCGGGGCGCCCGGCGCCTTCAGCCGCTTGGCGCGGCCCACGTCGAAGCGCTCGGCGTCCAGGTGCTCGGCCGCGGGCTGGGAGACCAGCACCTCGGCGCCGCCCGCCGCCTCGCCCACACGCGCGGCCACGTTGACATCGACGCCCAGGTAGTCGCCGCCCAGCTTGCGCGGGCGCCCGCAGTGCACGCCCGCGCGCATGGCGGGCGTGTGCCCGGCCACGGCGATCTCGTCCAGGCGGGGATGCATCGACAGGGCCGCCGCGACGGCGGCCTCGGGACCCGGGAAGACGGCCATCACGCCGTCCCCCAGGCGCTTGACGATCCGCCCGCCGTGATCGGCCACGGCCCCCTCGACCACGACGCCGACCTCGCGCAGCAGCTCGACCGCCGCGGCGTCGCCCGCCTCCAGCGCCCACGAGGAGAACCCCACCAGGTCGGTGAACAGCAGCGCCACCTCCTCGTCGCCCCGGCCGCGGCCGGACTTCTCGCTCAGCGCCTGCCAGGCCTGCAGCGCGCCCAGGCCCAGCTCGCCGACGGCGCTCGGGCGCTCGGGCGTCAGCGCCGACATGCGGCGCGCGATGACGTTGACCGGCTCCTCGCCGGCGGTGGAGAGCGGGTCGCCGTAGCGCTCGTCGCCGGGCAGGCGGCGGCGCAGCGCGCGCAGCATCCCGATGACGCGCGGGTCGGCGTCAGTCTTCGAAGCGGCCTGGCGTACGCGGCCGGAGGGGCGGTCGAGCTTCTCGTCGGTCACGGGCGCGGATCATGCCATCCCCCCGACCGCTCCGGGCGTGCCGGGTCGCGCCATGAGCTCCTCCACGAACGCGTCCACCACCTCCGGGTCGAACTGGGACCCGGAGCAGGCGCGCAGCTCGTCCAGCGCGGCCGTTACGTCGACCGGCTCGCTGTAGGGGCGTGAGGAGACCATCGCGTCGAAGGCGTCGCACACGGCGATGATCCGGGCGCCCAGGGGGATCTCCCGGCCCGCGAGTTGATCGGGGTAACCCTGGCCGTCGAAGCGCTCGTGGCTGGCGCGGACCAGCCGGGCCACCGGCGACAGGGCGGGGGCCGAGGCGAGGATGCGCTCGCCGAGGATCGTGTGACGGCGGACGAACTCCCACTCGCCCGCGTCCAGGGCCGCCGGCTTGTTGAGGATCTCCTCGGGGATCGCCACCTTGCCGATGTCGTGCAGCTCGGCCGCGCGCTGGAGCTCCTCCAGCTCGGCGTCGCTCATGCCCAGGCGCCGGCCCACGGCGAGCGAGAGCTCGGCCACGTCCTCGACGTGCGCGTGCAGCTCGGGCTCGCGCTCGCGCAGCACGCCCAGCAGCACGTCGGCCGACTGGCGCCTGGCCGAGGACGGCCGCGCCTCCTTGCGGCTGTACATGCGCTGGTCGGCCAGCTGGAGCGCGGTCGAGGTCTCGTGCGCCTCGCGCGGCAGGACGACCACGCCGTAGGAGCTGGTCACCTTGAAGCCGGGTCCCTGGTCGGTCAGCGCCGCGGCGGCGCCGGCGATGATCGCCTCCACGCCCGGCGGGACGCTGGTCACGAGCATGCAGAACTCGTCGCCGCCCAGGCGGTAGGAGTGGCCGTAGGGCTGTACGGCCGCCTTGAGGTTGCGGCCCAGGCGCGCCAGCAGCGTGTCGCCGGCCATGTGGCCGAAGGTGTCGTTGTAGCCCTTGAAGCCGTCGAGGTCGAACAGGACCAGCACCCGCGGGTCCTCCAGGGTTGTCCACTCCAGCTCGCGCTCGAGGTCGGCCAGGAGCTGGCGGCGGTTGCCCAGGCCGGTCAGCGCGTCGGTCAGCGCGTCGGCGCGCGTGCTGTGCAGCAGCCTCAGGTTCTCGGACAGGCTCCAGGCGGTGCGCACGATGATCGCCACGATGGTGGCGATGGCCAGGCCCGCCGCGACGTCGTTGATGCCGCTCACCTCGTTGACCACGAGCAGCGCGACGGCGGTCAGCGAGAACAGGACGGGCAGCGCGAGCCGGCGCCAGCTGTCCAGCCGCACCACGCCGGGCCGCGCGGGCTGCCAGGCCGCGTAGGCGATGAGGAGCATGGACGCCGGCCACATCGTGTCCAGCAGGCCGCCCTCCACGTAGGTGGACTTGGCCGTCTGGTAGACGTAGACGTGGTCGGCGACGGCGGCCAGCGCGAGCCCGCCGGCGATGACGGCCCAGGTGCGCCCCGGGCGCCAGCCGGTCAGCGCGAGGACGGCGACGACCGAGCCCAGCAGCAGCAGGTCCCCGATCGGGTAGGCCAGGCTCGTGCCGATCTTCAGCACGCCGTCCAGCCCGTGCACGCTGTCGAGGACGAGCTGGAAGACGAACGCGGCGGCCACGGCCGACACGGCCAGGGCGGCGATCACGCCGTCCAGCCACGTGCTGGCCCACGTCTCGGACAGTCGGGCGCGCGCCAGCAGGACGAAGCCCACGAAGCACAGCGGATAGAAGGCGATGAAGAAGGCGTCGCTCCACGAGGGGAACGGCTGGATGCCCACGTCGGCCAGCGCGACCGAGTAGTAGATCTCGCCGCCCGCCCAGGCCGCCACGGCCAGGCCGAGGGCCAGCCAGGCCACGCGCTCCACGCGCACGAGCGCGGCGCGGGCCAGACAGGCGACGGCCGAGCCGACGATGATGCCGTCGTAGACCCACTTGTCGAAGAAGCTGTCGCTGGCGTGGCCGCCCAGGCCACCGGCGGCGTGGACGACGAGGGCGGCGAGCGCGAGCCCGGCCAGGGCCCAGGCCGTGACGGCGGCGACGCGGCGGGCCACGGGTTCAGCGGTGGGAACGCCCAGCGAGCGGCCTTGCAGCGCGACGCTCATGGCTAGAGGTGGAGGCCGGCGGCCGTGACCGTGATCGGCTTGGTGATCTTCGTCGTGGACCCGTCGGAGTTGTGCATGGTCACGGCGAGGGAGGCGCGCACCTTGCGCCGCCCGCCCTTGAAGACGCGGCGCAGCGTGGCGCGCGACGCCCTGGCCCGGATGGCCTTGGTACGGCCGCGGCGCACCGTGAAGCGCGAGCGCGCCAGGACGATCTTGTTGGCGGGACCGCTGCGGCGGCTCGAGCGGACCGTCCCCTTCGGGACGAGAGCGGTGAGCGAGAGCTTGCCCTTGCAGCCCTTGACCTGCTCCTGGCCGCACGAGAGCTGGATGTTGATGACGCCGCTCTTGGCCACCTTGACCTGGCGCTGGACGATCGTCACGACGTTCGTCACCGGCGGGGGCGGGGTGAGGGCGGAGGGCGTCTGCGCGGGCGCGCCCGTTCCGGTCGCGGGCGCGGGCGCGTTCCAGGTCTCGCAGCCGGAGTTGGTGTCCTGGCTGTCGGCGGTGACGTTGTCGGCGCCGTTCCCGCAGTCCACGGTCTCGGCCGTGCCGTTGTCGCGGGAGGCGATCGTGTCGTCGCCGTCGCCGCCGTCGAAGGTGTCGGCGCCGTCGCGGCCGATCAGGTGGTCGTTGCCCGCGTCGCCGTGCAGGACGTCGTCTCCGTCCATCCCGTCCAGGGTGTCGTCGCCGGGGCCGCCGAAGAAGACCTGGTTGCCGGCGTTGCCGACGAAGGTGTCGCCGGCGTTGCCGCCGATGATCCGCTCGACGTCGGCGCCGATGTTGTCGAACTCGTTCGGCTCGCCGTCGTCATAGCCGCCGTCGAGGTCCACGCGCACGGGCTGGGCGCGCCCCGCGTAGCTGACCGTGTCAATGCCGGCGCCGCCCGCCATCGCGTCCGCGCCGCCGCCGCCGTTGAGCGTGTCGTCGCCGGCGTCGCCCTGGAGCTGGTCGCCCTGGGAGCCGCCGTTGAGCGTGTCGTTGCCGTCGCCTCCGAAGGCGTAGAGATTCTGGGAGGCCGAGGTGGAGATCGTGTCGTTGCCGTCGTCGAGCTGGGCGCGGATCGAGTTGATCCCGCTCTGCGGGCACGACACGCTGACGAGCGTCACCTGCGTGCAGCCGCCGCCGGCGGTGACCGGCGCCGCGGAGTCCGACACCACGTAGTTCGTGCCCGACGTCGTGACCGCGACGTCGTTGGCCACGCCGGGCGAGGCGTTGAAGAGGATGTAGGGGCCGCCGAAGGTCGAGACGACCGACACGGTGGACGCGCCGGCGGAGGCGGCGGGGAGCAGCGCCAGGGCACCGGCGATTCCGACGAGCGTGGCGACCCTGCGCATGAGGCGGAGGATCGGCGCAATTCGCTTCCTACTTGAGAGGTTCGCTCCGGATTACGGACGAGTTGACAGTCAGCGGCCGTAGCGTTCCCGGCCCAGCACGAGCTGGTCGGGAAGGGCCGTGCGGGCCGGCGGGGAGGGGTCGGCGGTTACGCTGACGGTCTCCGCGACGCTGGCCGTGACGGCGTGGGTTCCGCCGTCGCTGCGCACCACGACCTCCTCGCTGTCGGAGCCCACGACCTCGCCGTCGAGCCCCGGCTCCAGGCCGGCCGCCTTGAGGTAGTGCAGGAGGTCCTCGGCCTCGTTCTCGAAGCGCAGGACGGTCACGCGGGCGCCCGGCTCGACGTCGGCCAGCGGCACGCCCTCGATGCGGTTGCCCGGATGGATCGGGTGCCCGTGCGGACACGTCGCCGCGTTGCCCACGGCGGTGCGGACGTAGGCCTCGAAGCGCGGGGACATCGCGTGCTCGAGGTGCTCGGCCTCCTCGTGCACGTCGTCCCAGGGGACGCCCACGACGTCGGTGAGGAAGCGCTCGATCAGCCGGTGGCGCGAGACGACCTCCTCGGCGTGCCCGCGCCCGTCCACGGTGAAGTCGATCGTCTTGTCCTCGTCGCGCACGATGTACCCGTCGCGCTCCAGCCGCCCGACCATCTCGTGCACGGTGGGAGCGGACAGCTGCATGGCCCGCGCGACGTTCGCCGCGGTCATCGGCAGTCCCGCCTCGTGGAGCCAGAAAAGGGTCTGGAGGTACTCCTCCTCGGCGACTGTGGCGTGGTCGTCCGCCATCGGTCCAAGGGTATAGGTCAGCGTCGGAGGCGCTCCTCGAACGCGGCCATCCGCGCCTCGCCGATCTCCAGCAGCTCGCGCGTGGCCGGCGACAGGCTGCCGCCGCGGCGGGTGACGATGGCGAACGTGTCGTGCAGGGGCGGGTCGAAGGAGGCCGTGTGCAGGCGGTCGGCGGGGAAGCGCGAGCCGTGGACGACCGCGGAGGCCACGAACGTGTCGGCCAGGCCGCGGGCGGCGATCTGGACGGCGGCGTCGGTGTCCTCGATCTCGATCGCGGGCTCCAGCGCGACGCCGGCCCGCTGGGCGCGGTCCATGAGCTGGCGGCGCGTCGGGTCCTCCCAGCCGTAGCGCGCGTCGTAGACGACCAGCGGCGCCTCGGCCAGGCGCTCGATCGTGACGGGCCGCCGCGTGCGCTCGGGGTCGGCGCTGACGAAGAGGATCTCGTCGCGCATCAGCGGCCGCACGTCCAGGCCCGTGTCGTCGATCGGCAGCGCGAGGACCGCGGCCTCCACCTCGCCGGCGCGCACGGCGTCCGCGACCTCGGAGGAGTTCTGCCCGACGATCCGCACGCGCACGCCGGGATGGCGCTCGCGGAAGCGCTCGACGAGCTCGGTGAGCAGGTAGAAGGGCGCGTTGCCGAACATGCCGAGCGACACCGAGCCGCCGCGGACCTCGCGCACCTCGAGCATGGCCTCGCGCGCCTCCTCGGCGGCGCTGACCACCCGCTCGGCGTGGGGACGGAACGTGTGGCCGGGATCGGTGAGGACCAGGCCGCGGCCCACCCGCGCGAACAGCTCCACGCCCAGCTCGGCCTCCAGCCGGCGCACCTGCTCCGACAGCGAGGGCTGCGCCATGTGCAGCTCCTCCGCGGCCGCGCTGAACGAGCCGTGCTCGACGGCGGCGAGGAAGCAGGTGAGCTGGTGCAGGGTCAAGGCTTTCCCTATAGATGATAGAGGTAATCAAAGGCTGGTACTTGGGCTCCAGGCGTCCTATCGTGCTCTACATGCTGATCCTCCTCATCACCACCGTGCTGTTCGGCCTCGCGGCCCTCGGCTTCGGGACGGACTCCCGCCCCGGGTTCGACGAGCGTCGCGACGGCGAGCGCTTCGGCGCGCTGCGATAGCGATACTGCGGGAGTGGCCCTCCCGCTGAGCCCCCCGCTCGAGCCCCAGCTCGCCCGCCCGCGCAAGGAGCTGCCGGCGGGCGACGGCTGGTCCTACGAGCCCAAGTACGACGGGTTCCGCGCGCTGGCCTTCGTGGACGGCGACGACGTCTACCTCCAGTCGCGCGGCAAGCGCCCGCTGCGGCGCTACTTCCCCGAGCTGACCTTCCCGGCCGGGCGCTACGTGCTCGACGGAGAGATCGTCGTCGGCGACCCCGACGGCGTGCGCCCGAACTTCGACGCCCTCCAGCAGCGCCTGCACCCGGCGGAGTCCCGCGTGCGGATGCTGGCCGAGTCGACGCCGTCCACGTTCGTCGCCTTCGACCTCCTGGCGCGCGACGACGAGGTGCTCATGGAGCTGCCGTTCGCCGAGCGCCGGGCGGCGCTGGAGGCGTTCGTCTCGGACCCGGTCCGCCTGGCGCCCACCGTCTCCACCCCGGAGGAGGCCGAGCCGTGGCTGCACGGCGCCGAGGGCGTGATCGCCAAGGCGCTCGACGCGCCGTACCGCCCCGGCAAGCGCGACGGCATGGCCAAGGTCAAGCGCGTGCGCACCATGGACGCCGTCGTCGTGGGCTGGCGGCCGGGCAAGGAGGACGGGACGGTGGGGTCGCTCATCCTCGGCCTGTACGACGACGCCGGCGAGCTGCACGTGATCGGGCACACGTCGGGTCTCAGCGCCAAGCGCAAGCGCGAGCTGGTGGACGAGCTGGCGCCCTACGAGACCGGCGACCGCGGCTCGGGCGACCCCAGCCGCTGGGCCACCGAGCGCGACCTGGAGTGGGTCGTCCTGCGCCCCGAGCTGGTCGTCGAGGTCGCCTACGACCACGCGTCCAACGGCCGCATCCGCCACGGGACCAAGCTCCTGCGCTGGCGCGACGACAAGCCGCCGCGCGAGTGCTCGCTCGACCAGCTGGACGACGGCGCCTAGCCGCCGGCCACGTCGCGGCGCAGGAAGACGACGTAGGCGGCGGCCAGCGCGGGCACCGCGTAGAGCGGGCAGACCCAGGCCGCATGGCCGATGGGCGCCCAGTCGACGGGGTGGCGCAGCAGGCCCTGCCAGGCGTCGAACTGCGACGTGAGCAGATACGGCTTCACCGGGCCCAGCCCGGGCAGGATGCCCACGAGCTGCAGGAGCAGCGAGGTCATCAGCGTGCCCACCACGGCGGCCGCGCTGTTGCGCGTGACGGTGGAGAGCAGCAGGCCGATGCAGGCGATGGCCAGGATCGGCATGAGGTAGACGAGGAGGCTCGCCCCGATCAGCCCGAGCGCCTCGGACGCGGGAACGGTGTGGCCCGAGAGGTCGGGCAGCGGGTGGAAGCCCGACACGATGCTGCCCGCGACGACGGCCACGGCGGCGCTCAGCACGATCGCCGCCACCGCGTAGGTCAGGGCGGCCAGGACCTTCCCGGTGAAGATGCCGCCCCGGTCCACCGAGCGCGTGAGGATCGTCTTCAGGGTCCCGTTGTGGTCCTCGGCCGCCACGATGTCGCCGGCCACGAGCGCCGTGATCAGCGGGAACATCCACACGGACCCGAAGAGCAGCAGGACGAGCGGAATGGCCAGCCCCGTCTGGTGGATGTAGCGGCCGAACGCCACCTCGTCCGGGCCGCCGCTGCGCAGGGCGACCGCCACGCAGAAGAGGATCGGCACCGCCGCGGCGGCGCCGAGGCCGAGGTAGGTGCGCTTCTGGAAGCGCAGCTTGGCCAGCTCCCAACGCCAGACGGTCAGGCGGCCGGGCATCAGGCGGGGTCTCCCACCGGCGCGGCGGGAAGCGCGTCGCCCTGGTCGCCCTCGGTCAGGCGGAAGAACAGCTCCTCCAGCGTCGCCGTCTCGCGGGCGATCTCCACCGGCGGCGCGCCCGCCTCCACGAGCGCGACCGACAGCGCGGCGACGGCATCGTCGCCCGCCGCGAACGCGATGCCGCCCGCGACGGCGCGCACATCGGCGATCCCGGGCTGGGCCAGGCACACGCGCCGCGCGCGCTCGTCGTCGGTGGTCCGCAGCCGATGGCTGCCCACCTGGGTCGCCTTGAGCTCGTCCATCGACCCCTCGTAGACCAGCCGGCCGCTGCGGATGATGGCCACGCGATCGCACAGATGCTCGACCTCGGTGAGGAGGTGGCTGGACAGCAGCACGGTCATCCCGATGTCGGCGAGCCGGCGCACCAGCTCGCGCATGTCGCGCATCCCCGCCGGGTCCAGCCCGGTGGTCGGCTCGTCGAGCAGCATGAGGCGGGGCGCGCGCAGCAGCGCCGCGGCGATGCCGAGGCGCTGGCGCATGCCGTGGGAGTAGCCGCGGACGCGGTCCTGCGCGCGGTCGGCGAGCTCGACCGTCTCCAGGGACTCGTCGATGCGCTCCGCGGCCCCGCCGCCGTCGAGCCCGGCCAGCAGCTCCAGGTTGCGCCGGCCGCTGAGGTAGGGGTAGAACCGCGGCTCCTCCACGAAGCCGGCGACGCCCTCCAGCGCGGCCACGCCCTCCTGCGGATCGCGACCGAACAGCCGCACCGCGCCCTCCGTGGGGCGGATCAGTCCCAGCATCATCCGCAGCGAGGTCGTCTTCCCGGCGCCGTTGGGGCCCAGGAAGCCGTAGACGTCGCCCTCCTTCACCGTCAGGTCGACGTGGTCCACGGCCACGATGTCGCCGTAGACCTTGACGAGGCCGCGGACCTCCAGCGGCGCGCCGGTCATCGGGTCAGAGGGCGCGCGCGGCGGCCCGGGCGGTGTCCGGGGCCACCGAGCCGAGCACTGTGTACTGCACGCCGCCGCGCTCGAACTGGATCGCGGTGCCCAGCGCCGTGTCCAGCTCGCGGCCCGGCGCGCCGCCGATCGAGACCGCCGGGAGATTCAGGCCGCCGGCGGACTCACCGGCGTGGGGACCCTTCGCGCCGGGCTCGGCGCGTTGCTCCAGGACGACGATCGTGCCCAGGCCCTTGCCGTAGGTGACGACCGCCTGGTCGGCGCCCGGCGCCCTGACCTCGTCGCGCGGCAGCCCGGCCAGGGACGGCGGCGCCGCCACGTCGAAGCCCACGCGGCGCCGGACCGCGGGCAGCCCGGTCACCGGCTTGGCGTCCTTGGCCTCGCCCGGCTTCGCGCTGTCCGCGCCCGGGGTGGAGACGGCGACCCGCTTGGCGCCCTTGGGCGGTGAGACGTCGAAGGCGCCGGAGGACACGGGGCCGAAGGAGACGTCGGTCACCTGCAGCTCCAGGACGGGATCGCCCTGTCCGCGCGCGTACAGCGCGACGTTGAGGGGGACGCCGTTGGCGGCGTCCCAGGCCACCGCGGCGGCGCCGAGGAGGCCGCCGCCGTCCTTGGGCTGCAAGCGGGCCGCGTAGGCGGGGCGGCCCGCCAGGTTGGTCGGGCTCGCGCCCAGGACGTCCCAGTTCTCGGCCAGCTTCACCAGGCCGTCCTGGACCTCCTTGAGCGTGGCCGGCCGGTCCGCCTTGCCGGCTCCGGCCTCGGCGCGGTGGCGGGGCAGGCGACCGTGGTAGACGGTGTTCGACTTCCCGTCGTAGGCCCAGAACGTGGTGCCGTCGGAGACCAGCTGCGCGTCGCCGGCGCTGGACTGGAGCTCGAGCCGCGCCCGGCCGTCCTTCGTGGCCCACATCCGTCCGGTCGCGCCGGAGAGGATGGGCCCCGCGCCCTCGAACGAGCTCGAGCTGACGAGGTGGTTGACGAACTTGACCCGGGCCGTGACGCCGTCCACCGGCGGCGCGTTGAGGGCGTCGCGGACCGCGACGGACAGCGGCTTGTCCGGCGGCTTGGGACCGCCGGAGCCCGCGATGGCCAGCGCGGCTCCGGCAGCGGCGAGCGCGAACAGGGCCGCGCAGAGGGCCAGGAGGTGGCGAGTCGGGGTGCGCCGCAGGAAGGCCACGAACGCGCAGGGTACGCCTCCCGCCTAAAGGGCTGATGACAGCTAGTCGTCGAATTCGTCGGCGCGCCCCTGGCCGGTGCGCGGGGCGCGGGCCTTGCCCGCTCGGGTCCCCCGGGGCCTTCGCTGGGGCTCGGGCTGGCGCCCGCCGCGGCCGGGAGGCTGGGGGTCGCCGACGCGGCCGGGCTGGTCGGGCTGGTCCCGGTCGCGGTCGCGGGACGGCTGGACCCGCTTGGGCTCGCCCTTCTGCTTGGCGAAGTGGGGCGGCCAGGGCGCGTCGCCCAGGCCCTCGGACTCGTCGCGGTCGGCCAGCTCGTGCAGCGAGTCCAGCGACCCGGCGTGGGCGTCGATGCCGGCGGACGGGTCGCCCTTCTCGCGCATGCGGTCGGGGACCGTGTCCAGGCGCAGCTCGGCCGCCTCGACATCGGGAACCTCCTCCCAGAGCAGCGGGGTGGACACGCGAGCGTCCGGCGTGGGGCGCACCGAGTAGGCGGAGGCGACGGTGCGGTCGCGGGCGTTCTGGTTGTAGTCCACGAACACGCCGTGGCGCTCCTCCTTCCACCATTTCGAGGTGGCGAGGTCGGTGCGCCGCTCGACCTCGCGCGCCAGGGCGAGCGCGGCGCGGCGCACGCCGGTGAAGTCCCACTCGGGCTCGATGCGGACGTTGACGTGGATCCCGCGCGAGCCGCTCGTCTTGGGCCAGCCGCGCAGACCGTGCTCCTCGAGCACCGCCTTGACCACCATGGCCACCCGTCGCACGTCGTCCCAGCTCGCCTCGGGCGTGGGGTCGAGGTCGACGCGCAGCTCGTCGGGGTGGTCGAGGTCGTCGCGGCGCGCCGGCCAGGGGTTGAAGTCGATGACGCCGAGGTTGACCGCCCAGGCCAGATGGGCGGCGTCCTGGGCGACGAGCTCGGTCGCGGTGCGTCCGCTGGGGAAGGAGACGGTCGCCGTCTCCAGCCACTCCGGCGTCTTCTGCGGGACGCGCTTCTGCCAGATCGGCTCCTCCTCGATCCCGTTGACGAAGCGCTTCATCACCGTCGGGCGGTCTCGCAGGTGGACGAGGGCGCCCTCCGCGACGGCCAGGTAGTACTCGACCAGGTCGAGCTTGGTCCAGCCGGGCTTGGGGAAGTACGCCTTCCCGGGATTCGAGAGGCGGACCTCGCGTCCGGCGATCTCCAGCGTCGTGTGCTCGGCCTTGGCCACGGGTTGGAAGGATGCCCGACGTGCCCGACCCCCGCCCGGTGGTGCTCGCTCCCGACTCCTTCAAGGGGACGCTCCGCGCCACCGAGGTGGCCGCGGCGCTCGGACGGGGGCTGGAGGCGGCGGGATGGTCCGTCGACCTCTGCCCGGTGGCCGACGGCGGGGACGGGACGCTGGAGGTCCTGCTCACCGCGCTGGGCGGGGAGACGGCCGGCGCGTCGGTGTCCGATCCCCTGGGGCGGCCGGTGGACGCGGGGTTCGGACTGGTCGAGGAGGGAGGGACGGCGATCGTCGAGGCGGCGTCCGCGGCGGGGCTGGGGCTGGTGGCCGAGGCCGAGCGCGACCCGGTGGCGGCGTCGACGGCCGGGGTGGGCGAGCTGATCGCCGCCGCGGTGGACGCGGGTGCGCAGGTGGTGGCGCTGGGCGTCGGCGGGACGGCGACGACCGACGGCGGCGCCGGCGCCGTGCGCGCGCTGGAGGCGGCGGGCGGGCTGCACGGCGCGCGGCTGGTGGTGCTGTGCGACGTGCGCACGCCGTGGGAGCGCGCGGCCGAGGTCTTCGCGCCGCAGAAGGGCGCGGACCCGGCGACGGTCCGGCGGCTGGCCCGGCGGCTGCGCGACCGCGCGGGGCGGCTGCCGCGCGACCCGCGCGGCGTGGCGATGACCGGCGCGGGCGGCGGGCTGGCGGGCGGACTGTGGGCGGCGTTCGACGCCCGGCTGGTGTCGGGGGCGGCGTTCGTCCTGGACGCCCTGGGGTTCGACGCGCGGGCCCGGGACTCCCGGGCCGTCGTGACCGGCGAGGGGCGCCTGGACCGCCAGACCCTGTCCGGCAAGGCGGTCGGGGAGGTGGCGGTCCGCTGCCGCCAGCGCGGGATCCCCTGCCACGCGATCGTCGGCTCCGACGCCCTCCCGCCCTTCGAGCACCGCCTCCTCGACCTGGCCACGGTCGACGAGGCCACGACGCTCGCCGAGATCGAGGCCGCCGCCCGCCGACTCGGCGAGCGGCTCTGACCCGCAGCGGTTGCGGTTTGCCGCCTATAAGGCGGTCAAAGGCAACCGGTGGGCGGCGGGCGGGCGCGTAGGGTTCCCGGCGTGGCTGAGCGGTTGCGCAATCGTCGGGCGGTCGTGGTGGGGGCCGGGTCTTTCGGGACCGCGGTGGCCGTGCTGCTCGCGCGGGCGGGGATGCGCACGACGCTGCAGACGCGGACTCCCGAGCAGGCGCGGCGGCTGAACTCCGAGCGCGTGAACGCCGAGTACCTGCCCGACGTCGCGCTCCCGCGCGAGCTGCGCGTCGAGGCGGCGTCGGCCGGCCTGAGCCGGGCCGACTACGTGTTCCTCGGCGTCCCGTCGCGGGGGCTGGACGAGGTCATCGCGGGCCTGGGCGCGGCCGGCCTGGGCTCGGGCGCGTGCGTGATCTCGCTGGCCAAGGGCCTCGTGCGGCCGGCCGGCGTCGCGCCCACGGCGCTGCTGCGCGAGCAGCTGGGCGCCGACCGCGTGGCGTGCATCGGCGGCCCGGCCCACGCCAACGAGATGGTCAGCGCCGGGGCCGGCCTGGTCGCCGCGTCGGCCAGCGAGCCGCTGGCCGCGGCGCTGGCACGCATGTTCACGGCCGCGGGCGTGGTGTGCGAGGTGAGCAGCGACCCCATCGGCGTGGAGCTGGCCGGCGCGGCCAAGAACGCGGCGGCGCTGGCGGCCGGCGCCACGGAGTCCCAGGGCCTCAATGCGGCGGGCGCGGCGGCGGGACACATATTCGCCGAGGTCTGGCGCTTCGCCGAGGCCCAGGGCGCGCGGCCCGAGTCGCTGATCGGCCTGGCGGGCACGGGCGACCTCGTGGCCACGGCGCTGGCGCCCCAGAGCCGCAACCGCCGGGCGGGCGAGCTGCTGGCCGCCGGGGTGGCGGCCGCGGAGATCCCCGAGCACGTCGGGCAGGCCGTGGAGTCCCTGGAGTCGGTCCCCCTGCTGGCCCGCGCGCTGGCCGCGTCGGGCGTGGACGCGCCGGTGACGGCGGCGCTGGGCCGGCTCATCTCCGGCGAGCTGCCCCTCGACGACTGGGTCGCGCTCGTCCGCACGACCGTGCCCCCGCCCGCCCGCTTCGCGAGACGCCGGGGGTTCTTCCGCCGGGCCTGGGAGCGGATGCGCGGGTGGTTCAGCCGCCGCGACGCTCGGCCAGCGTCGTGACGACGGCCTCGTAGACGCCCGCGCCGTGGCTCGCCTCGGCGATGCGCACGTTGCGCCCCGCGGCGGCCTCGCGCAGCGACGGGTCGCGCTCCAGCGCGTTGGCCACGAGCCAGAACGTCTCGACCACGTCGGCCGCGTCCATGTCCTCGCGCGAGTCGCCGACCGCGATGCAGTCCTCGCGGGCGTAGCCGCGCGCCTGCATGTGGCGGGCCACCGCGCCCGCCTTGGACGCCGCCGCGGGGATCAGGTGGTAGGCGTGGGACTGCTCGACGGTCAGGGTGGGCGAGCGGCGGCGGATGGCGCCGTTGTCCACCAGCCGCAGGCCGTCGTGGCCCTCGGACCGCAGCAGCTCGTCCACCTCGAACGTGTCCACCTGGCCGCGGAACAGGTGCGAGATCTCGCGGTTGAGGTGCCAGGGGTCGTGGTACTCCAGCCGCCCCTCGTAGCGCTCGAGCAGCAGCGCCGGAGCGCCCGAGCCGGCGATCTGGTCGTGGATGGAGCGCTCCCCCGGCGCGAAGTCGCCGGTCAGCAGGTGCTCCTCGCCGTCGACCACGAGGCCCGAGCCGACCTCGTAGATGTAGGCGGTGCAGCCCAGCAGCCGCGCGTCCTCGTGGACCTGGGCCTGGCGGCGCCCCGAGTACAGGACGAGCTCCACGCCGGCGCGGTGGCAGGCCTCCAGCGCGCGGACCCCGAGCAGCTCGAAGTCGCCGTCGCCGTCGCGCAGCAGCGAGGCCCCCGCTCCGAGCAGGGTCCCGTCCAGGTCGCAGTACACGCATCGCATGGCGCGCCGGAGTCTAGGAAGCCGCGCGCAGCGAGGCCATCGGCGGGCGCTCGGGGAGGGGCGGCGGGTCGCCGCCGGCCGGCCGGCCCTCCCGCGCCAGGCGCGACAGCGCGGCGTGCAGGACGGCGTCGGCCATCGGGGCCAGCGCGTGCAGCGGCTGGTGCTCGTTCTGGCGCTCCTCGAGGTCGACCTGGGCCATCCCCTCGGTTCCCACCTCGGCGCGGACGTCGAGGAGCATCGCCATCTCGACCCCGTAGCCCATGGCGAAGGGCAAGCGCTCCAGCAGCGCGCGCCGCGCCGCCATCTCTCCCGCCAGCGGCTGGTGCACCCCGGCCAGCTCGGGCCACCAGGCGCGCAGGAGCGGCCGCGCCAGCAGCTCGTTGACCCGTCCCCCGCCCTCGGGGATCACGACGTCGCCGGCCCTGAAAGGGCGCCGGAAGGAGCCCTTGGCGAACTCGACGCCGGGCTCGCAGGCCACCGCGCCGGCCAGGCCGAGCGCGAAGTGGCGCCCGAAGCCGTGCGTGTCGCCGTCCACGAAGCAGACGACGTCCTCGGTCAGGACGGACAGCGAGCGCCACATCGCGTCGCCCTTGCCGTGGACCGGACCGGCCTCGGGCACGAGCTCGTCCTGCTGGAGCACCTCGGCGCCCGCGCCCCGCGCGATCCCGGCCGTGCCGTCGGCGGACGCCGCGTCCACGACCAGGACGCGGTCGACGGCCCCGGCCTCGCGCAGGGCGACGAGCTCGGCGACGACGTGCCCGATGGTCGCGGCGCACTCGCGGGTGGGGACGCAGACGGCGACGGATCCCTCGCGCGCGTCGCGCACGCGCGCCAGGGGGAAGCTGGTGTGCGAGAACGTCCTCACGGACACAGGGCGACCCCGCGGCAGGTGTCGCGCACGCCGCCCACGACGCGGTCCAGGGTGTCGGTGACGGGCCGAGCGGGAGCGGGGGCCTGGTGGCCGACGTCCTGGACGGCCTGGCCGACGCGGTCGACCACTCCGCCGGAGCCGGGGGCACCGCCGCCCGAGCCGCCTCCGCCCGGCGCGCCGCCACCGCCGCCGCCGCCAGATCCGCCTCCTCCGGGCCCGCCGCCGCCGGGGCCGCCGGGAAAGCCGCCTCCGGGCGAGCGTCCCGGTCGGGAGCCTCCAGGGCCGGTGGCGCCCGGTCCGCGCGGAGAGGTCTCGCCGGAGCCGCGGCCACCGGCCAGAGCGCCGCCGGGCAAGGATGCTCCGAGGCTGGGTGCCGCCACGATCGCGCCGCCCGCCGCACCGCTTCCCGCCGCCGCGCTGACCGGACCCTCGACCGCGCTGCGCGCCCCCGCGCCGGACACCACGGAGCCCAGCGCCCCGAGCCATCCGTCCCCGCCGCCGACCGCCGCGACGACCGCCGCCGCGGCCAGCATCGCCGCCCCGGCTCCCACCCGGCCGGCGGCCGTGGCGACGAGCCGGCGAAGTGAACCTCCTGCCGCGGGCACGCCGACTATCGTAACCCCGGAGGCGCCGTCCGATGGAGAGCTCAGGCCGACCGTTAACGCAGGTCCTCGCGGTCGGCCGCGCCGTGCGCAACCGCTGGCGGCGCAGCTTCGTGGCCTCGGTCACCGTCGTCGCGCTGCTCGGCGTCCTGGCGTTCGCGCTGGTCATCGGGCGCGTGGTGAAGTCGCAGATCGAGGACCAGGCGTTCGACCGCGCCAAGGACACCGCGCAGATCACCGCGCGCGCCGGCTTCGCGCCCCGCCTCCCGGCCCCGGGCCGGCCGCTCTCACCCCGGGACCTGGGCGACCTGGACCGCCAGCTCGCCTCCACCCGGGCGCGGGACCCCAGGATCGACATGCGCCTGTGGAGCCCCGGCGGCGCGATCCTGTACGCGCGCGACCGCGCCCGGATCGGTACGCGGCCGGGCCAGACCTCAACCGTCGAAGCCGCGCTGCGGGGCCGCAGCGCCACCGCCGTGCGCGGCGGCACGCTCCAGACGGCGGTACCGATAGTTCGCAACGCCGGCGGCCCCGTGGCCGCGGCGCTGGAGCTGTCACTCCCCTACGGGCCGGTGGAGGCCGACGTGCGCCGGCGCACGCGGCGGCTGTGGATCGCGCTGGGCCTGGTGGCGCTGATCGCGTACGGGCTGGCGCTCCCCACCCTCCTGCGGGCCCGCCGCGCCCTGCGCGCCCAGTACGACCCGCGCCGCGTCGAGCTCGTGCGTGAGCTGCGCCACGCGCTGGACCGCGACGAGCTGGAGCTGCACTTCCAGCCCATCGCCGAAGCCCGCACCGGCGACGTCAGCACCGTCGAGGCGCTGATCCGCTGGGACCACCCCCGCCACGGCGCGATCAGCCCGGAGCGCTTCGTCGCCGCCATCGAGGGCACCGACGCGGCGTGGCCGTTCACCCTGCGCGTGTTCGAGCTCGCCCTCGAGCAGGCCGCGCGCTGGCGCGCCGCCGGCCTGGAGCTCGACGTCGCGGTCAACGTCTCGGGCTCGATCCTCCCCGACCGCCGGCTGCCCGGGGAGATCGAGCAGCTGCTGCGCCGCTGCGGCGTCCCGGCCGGCGACCTGGAGATCGAGGTCACCGAGGGCGCCGTCATGCAGGACACCGCGGCGGCCGCCGGCAACCTGCGCCGCCTCACCGAGCTGGGCGTCGGCGTGATCGCGATCGACGACTTCGGGACGGGCTACTCCTCGCTGGCCCGCCTGCACGAGCTGCCCCTGGACACGCTGAAGATCGACCAGAGCTTCGTGCGGCGCATGTCGCACGAAGGCGACCAGACGGTGGTGCGCTCCATCGTCGACCTGGCCCACGCTCTGGGTCTCTCCGTGATCGCCGAGGGGGTCGAGGACCGTCCCACCTGGGACGCGCTGGTCGCCCTGGGCTGCGACTTCGTCCAGGGTTACGCGCTCACACCGGCCTTGCCCGCCGAGGAGTTCTCGGCGTGGCTGGCGGCGCGCGTACCATCGAGCGCGTGAGCGTCACCCGCGAGATCGAGCCCTGGGACGCGCTGCTGGAGGCGGGGCGCGCCGACGAGCGCCTGGTCCGCCAGGCCCGCCAGAGCGCCCGCGAAGCCGACACCGCGCCGCTGCCGCGCGAGCTGCATCCGGCGCTGCTGGAGGCCCTGCGGGCCCGGGGGATCGACGAGCTCTACAGCCACCAGGCGGACACCGTGCACGCGGCGCAGGACGGCCCGGTCGTCATCACCACGGGCACCGCGTCCGGGAAGTCGCTGGCGTTCAACCTCCCCACGCTGCACACGCTGCTCTCCCAGCCCCGCTCGCGGGCGCTGTACCTCTATCCCACCAAGGCGCTGGCCCAGGACCAGGCGCGCGCGCTGCACGCGCTGGGCCTGCCCCAGATCCGCCCGGCGATCTACGACGGCGACACCCCGCGCGGCGAGCGCTCGGCCATCCGCAAGCGCGCCAACGTCGTCCTCACCAACCCCGACATGCTGCACGTGGGGATCCTGCCCAACCACGGCGCCTGGGGCGACTTCTTCGCCAACCTGGCGGCGGTCGTGGTGGACGAGGCGCACGTCTACCGCGGCGTGTTCGGCTCGCACGTGGGCAACGTGCTGCGCCGGCTGCGGCGGATCGCCGCCGCCTACGGCAACGACCCGCTGTTCCTGCTGGCCTCGGCCACCATCGCCAACCCGGTCGAGCTGGCCGAGCGGCTGACGGGCCTGGAGGACTTCTCCCTCATCGACCGCGACGGCTCGCCGGGCGCGGCGCGCAGCCTGGTCATGTGGAACCCGCCGCTGGTCGACGAGGCGCTGGGGACGCGGCGCTCCGCGCTGGCCGAGGCGTCCGAGCTGCTCGCCGACCTCGTGGAGAGCGGCGCGCGGACGATCTGCTTCATCAAGTCGCGCAAGGCGGTGGAGGTGATCGCGCGCCAGGCCCAGCTGCGGCTGGCCGAGAGCGCGCCCGAGCTGGTGGACACGGTCGCGCCCTACCGCGCCGGCTACACGCCGGCCCAGCGCCGCGAGCTGGAGCGCGCGCTGGTGGAGGGCGAGCTGCGCGCCGTGGTGACCACCGACGCGCTGGAGCTGGGCATCGACATCGGGGCGCTGGACGCGGCGGTCTGCGTCACGTTCCCGGGCACGGTGGCGTCGCTGCGCCAGATGTGGGGCCGCGCCGGGCGCCGGGGGCGCGGGCTGGCCGTCTACGTGGCGGGCGAGGACGCGCTGGACCAGTTCTTCTGCCGCCATCCCGACGAGTTCCTGGACCGCCCGGTGGAGGCCGCGATCCTCGACCACGAGTCCGAGGACATCCACCTGGCGCACCTGCTGTGCGCGGCGCACGAGGGACCGCTGGACGACGGGGACGCCGAGTTCCTGGGTCCGCGCACGCGCGCCTACGCCGAGCGCCTGGTGGCCCGGGGCGAGCTGCGCGAGCGCGCCGGGACGTTCATCCCCCGGCGGCCCCAGGACTACCCGGCGGCCGCGGTCTCCCTGCGCTCGTCCAGCGCGGACTCGTTCGCCGTCGTCGACACCGGCTCGGGGGAGCTGATCGGCACCATCGAGGCCGCCCGCGCCATGGGCACGGCGCACGACGGCGCGATCTACCTGCACATGGGGCGCTCCTACGAGGTGCAGGCGCTCGACCTGGAGACGCGCCAGGCCCTGGTGCGCCCGTTCGACGGCGATTGGTTCACCCAGCCCAAGAAGGAGACGAACACCGAGATCGAGCGTCTGCTCGACCGCCGCGAGGCGCTGGGGGTGACGCTGTCCTACGGCGTCGTGTCGGTGACCGAGCAGGTGCTGGGCTACCAGCGCAAGCGCCTGGGCGACCAGGAGCTCATCGACTTCACGTCGCTCGACCTCCCGGAGACGACATTCGCGACGCAGGCGCTGTGGTACGAGCTGCCCGACGACCTGTTGGACTCCGACTTCCCGATCGACCGCCTGCTCGGGTCGCTGCACGCGGCCGAGCACTCGCAGATCGCCGTCCTGCCGCTGCTGGCCATGTGCGACCGCTGGGACATCGGGGGCCTCTCCACGAACCTCCACCCCCAGACCGGCGGACCGACGATCTTCATCTACGACGGGCACCCGGGCGGGGTGGGGATCACACGCCAGGGGTTCCGCGAGTTCGAGACGCTGGTCGGCGACGCCCACCGGCTGGTGGCGGAATGCGGCTGCCGGGCCGGCTGCCCGTCCTGCGTCCAGTCGCCCAAGTGCGGGAACCTCAACGAGCCGCTGTCCAAGGAGGGATCGCGCGAGCTGATGGTCCGCATGCTGGAACGCTGAGGCGTTTCCGGGTCGCGAATCCGTGCAGAACGGTGCCTGAAGCGCACGAGGTCGCTGCAGGATCGGCCCAATAACCTCCGCAAGGCCACGCGGAAGGGGGGCGGAGCGCGCCAATCCTGCCGATGCCATGTGTGCATGAGGCGAGCTCTGCTCATCATCGCCCTCGGCGCCCTGGTGGTTCCCGCCGGCGCGTCCGGCGCGTCCGGCGGCGGGTCCGCGCCCGCGGCCGTCACCGTCCCCACCCCTCCGGCCGCCCCCGCGGCGGCCGGCGGCTCCGTCGCCAACGCCGGCGGCACGGCTCCCGACACGTCGCCCGCCGCGCAGGGCGCCACCGGCGGCAACAACCCCAGCCGCCCGTTCCGGATCCCGCCGGTCATCCGCAGCTTCTCCGCGTCGCCCCGCAGCCAGGTGTGGGGCAGCCCGCCCACCCGCCTGCGCTTCCGCGTGGACGCCACCAACCTGAGCTTCGTCCGCATCGTGCTCGGCGTGCGGCGCCGCGGCTCGCGCACCGAGCGCAAGGTGTCGCTGGGCCGCGTGCGCACCGGCCGCGCCGTCGTGCGCTCCTGGTCGCGCCAGGGGATCGCCCCCGGCACCTACCGCCTGGCGCTGCGCGTCGTGGACGCGCGCGGCCGCGCGCTGGCCCGCGCGGCGTCCGCCACCATCACCGTCCGCGTCAAGCCGACGCCCAAGCCGTCACCGGCTCCGGCGCCCAGCGCACCCTCGGGCAGCGGCGTGTTCCCGGTCCGCGGGCCCGTCACGTGGGGCGACGGATTCGGCGTCGACCGCGGCGACCACAAGCACGGCGGCCAGGACCTGGCGGCCGCGGCCGGCACGCCACTCGTGTCCCCGCGGCGCGGGACCGTGTTCGCGACCGGCTACGGCGCGGGCACCGGCAACTACGTCGTGATCCAGGACGCGTCGAGCGACCAGTACTACGTGTTCTTCCACCTGCAGACCGGCTCGACCGTCGTGTCGAAGGGCCAGTCCGTGAGCGCCGGCCAGCGCATCGGTTCCGTCGGCTCCACCGGCAACTCCACCGGTCCGCACCTGCACTTCGAGCTGTGGATCGGCCCCTGGTGGGGTGGCGGCCACGCGGTCGATCCCGCGCCGTTCCTCCACAGCCTCCAGTAGCCCCCCGGCCGCTAGCCTTCCTCGCCGCGGCGAGATAGCTCAGTTGGTAGAGCACACGACTGAAAATCGTGGTGTCCCCGGTTCGAGTCCGGGTCTCGCCATCCTGTAAAGCCTGGTCGGAGCGGGCGCTTCCCCGCGGCCTTCCGTCGTCTCGGTGTCGGTGGCCCGGCTGCGCCTGGGCGGCAACGTCCAGCGAACCAGATCACGGTCAAGGTCACCCTGACGACCGGCCGAAAGGTCGTCCTGACCCAGTTCACGGTCGTGCTCAAGTGCTCCTCGGCGGACGGCGGGTGCGTCACGGCGTCGCCACGAAGCGCGAGGTGGCCGCGGGCACCGCGACCGTCTCGAACGGCCGCTACACGACAACGCTGCGCTCGTCCGTCCCCCTCACCGCCGGTACGTACGCCTACACGCACGTGGTCACCACGAGGCTGCCCCGGCAGCGGAACTACATGCTCCGCCTCGTGCGGGTGACGCAGCCCGGCGCGCTCGGCGCGATCACGCCCATGTCCTCATCAGGCGGTGGACCCGGTCGAGGAGGTATGGACCCAGCGTGCGTGCGAAGACCTGGGTCAGGTGGTCCCAGGAGTCCTTGTAGACGAGGGCGCCGCCCACGACCGGATAGCACAGGCGAGCGCTGCAGAAGAAGGGCGACAGGTCGACGACCTGGACCCGGGGGGATTGCAGCTTGCGCGCGGCCACGAGGTAGGGGTCGGAGCGCAGGGCGCGCTTTCGAGATCGTGCGCATGTGACCCCGGCGTCCCTGCGCTTGGCGATGGCGCGCTCGACACAGGGGAGCGTGGACTCCGTGGTAAGGGGGTCGTCGCGGAGCACGATGATGTGCTGGACGCTGGCCGGCAGGTGGCTCCAGGCAGCGAGGATGCCCGCCACATTGGCCGCCTGCCGGGACTGTCCGGGCCGTGTGACGGGCTTGAACTGACGATTGGACATGAGGACTGTGCTGACCTGGGGGTGGTCCGCGAGCCACTCGGTGGCAGCCTGGTTCCACTCTCGGCACTCCGTGACCTTCCAGCGCGGAAGAACCGGGGTGACGCGCGCGAACGAACAGCCCGGCTCCGCGAGCATTACGGCCGACCAGCCCAGCTCCTTGGCCATGACGTCGACAGCCGACCGCCAGTGCCCCGCATGGCTGTCGCCGACCAGGCCCATCACGGCGGTCGCGCGATCGGCTGGGACCCCGAACGAGCAGGTGAGCCGATCGATCGGCTCGCACACGATGTCCGTGGTCACCAGGGCATCGTCCGGCGCGGGAACGACCGAGTACCTCAGGCTCGGATTCCGGCAGGGGTGCGCGGCATCTCGCGACGCCGCGCCGAAGCAGGGCGGGTCGGCGTGGGACGTCCCGACGGTCCCCGACATGAGCGCCGCCAGCGCGAGCGCCGCTGCGGCTGCGGCTCCAGCCAGCGCCCTAGGCGTCCTGCCCCGCATCGGGCCTCAGCGGTTCTGCTGGTAGGTGTAGACGACCTTGGCCGCTCCGCGGCGGCAGGTCACGCGGCCGACGATCTCCGTGGGGATCGATTGCCGCGACTCGCTGCAGCTGAACCGCAGAACCCTGTGGTGACAGCGCCCGGAGATGCCATTGCGGACTCGACAGCGATAGTGGGCGAGCGTTACCCTGCGGCCGGTCGTGCAGCTGGTCCCTTGCACCTTGAGCGAGGTGAAATAGCCCGAGCCGGGATAGCTGGGCACCCTGCAACTCCTCGCCGCGCTTGCGGCAGGCCCGGCGCCCACGGCGCTCGCCCCTCCCCATCCAGCCATCGCCGCGAGGACGACAATCGGGGCGGCCCATGCGGCCCGATGGATCGGGCAGGATACTGCTCGGTGGGGTCTCATAATCTCTTTCTGATTGCCGATGGCCTCGGACTATAGGACGAAATCCCCTTCGATCGCTCTGAGCACCTCGGTCGCGAGGAGCGTCGAGCCGGCGTCGTTGAGGTGTATCCCGTCGGCCTGGCGCACGATGGTGTCCTTGCCGTCGACGGTCATCGCGTCGCGGTAGGCGTCGCCGGGCGTGAAGATCGGAACCGTGTCGATCACGTGCACCTGGGAGGCCCAGGGTTGGGCACCGACGGCGATGGCGGCGTTGATCACCCGGGCGATCTTCCGCCGGGCAGAGTTGCGCGGCGTCGGAAGGGTGATCCAGTACACCCGCGCGTCGCCCCCCTGTCGGTAGGCGTTGGCGACCTGACGGACGCGGTTGGCGTAGAGCGCGGCCCAGTCGGCGCTGCAGCAGCCGACGTCGTCGCCGCCCGCCCCGGGAATCGGGAAGCCGTCGTTGGCGCCGATGAAGATGACCACGGCGTCGGGGTGGTGTTTCTTGATCTGGGCTCGCGAGAGCTTGCCCCAGTCCACCACGAGGGTCGTGGAGATGCCGGAGCCCAGGTGGGCGTCCCGGACGACGTCGACTTGCTTGTCGACGAGCCGCTTGGCCAGAACTGAGTCGAGCGGCATCGACATCGAGTCGCCGGTGACCAGCAGCTTCTTGAGCCGCCGACGGTGGGGCTTCGCTCCGATCGCTTGGGGCGAGAAGGCCTCTGGGGTGACCGCCGGGATCGAGCCTCCCACGGCCACCGCGCTCGGCTCGTCAAAGCCGCCCCCATCGAGACTCGGATCGGGGCTCAGCCATGCCGTGGTCTTGTCGGCCAGGCTGGCCAGCGGGAGCCGGTCGGCGATCCAACTGCTGGGATGACCCACCGCCACGACGGCGGTGCGGCCGACGCCCGGGTTCATCCGCTCACCCGCCCGGAGCACGGAGTGCCCTTCGAAGAGCACCAGCAGGAACGCTGCGAGCAGCACGGACACGACGGCATCGCGCGCGGTGAAGCGCCTCAGCCCCGCACGGTCGAAGCGGCTCATCAGGCTGTCGTCGCGAGGCTGGTTCATGCTCCTAGAAGCGGAAGTAGATGAAGGGGGGCACGCCCTGCCCGGACACCGTTGCGCCGGCGAGCGCGATCACGATTGCCAGGCCGGCACCGAGCAGCGCAGGGCTTCGCCGCTCGATCCAGGTCTGTACCCGCTCCAGCGAGTCGGGGGGCAGAAGTTGGGTTCCGATGACCACGATGATGGCCGCCACCGCTGTCGCCGTCCAGAGCGAGGCGGGCCCGGAGACGGTGAAGCGGGAAAGGAAGGTGCCGAACTCGTCGAGGCTCGGCGAACGGAACAGGATCCAACCGAAGACCACCAGATGGAACGTGACCAGCCAGCGAAGCCAGCCCGGCAGTCGCAATCGCCCGCCGATCGCGTGCTCGCACACCAGGCCCACGCCGTGGAAGGCGCCCCACAGGACGAATGGCCAGGCCGCACCGTGCCACAGGCCCCCCAGCACCATGGTGATCATCAGGTTGCGGTAGGTGAGCAGCTTTCCACGGCGGTTCCCGCCCAGGGGGATGTAGAGGTCGTCGCGCAGGAACCGCGACAACGTCATGTGCCAGCGCCGCCAGAAGTCGCGAAACCCGGTGGCCCGGTAGGGGCTGCGGAAGTTCTGGGGGAAGACGTACCCCAGTAGCAGGGCCAGGCCGATGGCCATGTCGGTGTAGCCGGAGAAGTCGCAGTAGATCTGCGCGGTGAACCCATAGGCCGCCAGCAGGACGTCCGGAGCCGCGTAGGCCTGGGGCACCGCGAAGACCGGACCGACCACCGCACGGCCGAGGTAGTCGGCGATCACCACCTTCTTCACCAGACCCAGCGCGATCAGGGCCAGGCCAGAACCGACGGCCACCCGGCTGGGGTCGCGCGGTTTGGCCAACTGGGGCAGGAACTCCCGCGCCCGGACGATGGGGCCGGCGACCAGATGGGGGAAGAAGCTCAGGTAGACCGCGAAGTCGAGCATGCTCGCGGGCTCGGCCTGCCGGCGCTTGACGTCGACCACGTAGGAGATCGCCTGGAAGGTGAAGAAGCTGATGCCCACCGGCAGCGCGATCGTCAGCAGCGGCACCGGAGGCCCAAGCCCGATGCTGCTGAGGGCGTCCTCCCACTGCTGAACGAAGAACGCGTAGTACTTGAACACCCCCAGCAGCCCGAGGTCGAAGGCCACGGCGGCGGCCACGATCCGGCGTCGGCGCCGCTCGTCCTCCGTGCGACGTAGCAGGACGGCCGCCGCCTGGTTGCCCAGCGTCACCGCAGCCAGCAACAGCGTGAACCGCCAGTCCGCCGACGCGTAGAAGACGTAGCTGGCGACCAGGATGAAGGGCTTCCACAGCTTCGGCCTGGGCATGAGGGCCCAGGAGATGGCGAGCACGACCGGGAAGAACAGCGCGAACTGAACCGTCGGGAACAGCAAGGCGACCGGGCCTCAGCGCCAGGCTCTCATTGGCCGCTCGACCCGGTCAAGGAGGTAGGGGCCGAGCGTAAGGGGCCGGAGCGCACCCTCCGGCGCATTCCCGCGAGCACCATCGGTTCAGCCTAGCCGGATCCCGGGCTCGCGTTCCCTCTCGTGACAGGGCTGGTGTCAACCTACTTCGCGCTGCTGCGCAACCACGCCGCAGCACCAACCGCACTCTGCTGGCCATCGCCGCCGCAGTCCTCGACGGACACGCCCTGCTTCCGCAACACGCCACCCAGGCCATGCCGGAGGAGGGACTCGTACCCCCGACACGCGGATCATGACTCCGCCGCCTCCGCGGACACGTCCGGCGGCCAGGGCCCCCCGCTTGGCAGCTAGGGTCCCTGACGTGTTCCGCGGTACCGCGACGATGCCCGGTTCGAGTCCGGGTCTCGCCACCCCGCGCGGCGGCTAGCGCCGGGGCTTGACGAGCGCGAGCGAGACGGAGGTGAAGACGGAGCCGCGAAAGCTCAACAGGATCTGCGGCCACCTCGATCCGGTTCTGGGAATCAGCTCCTGCCCGGGCCGGGTCTTCGCCAGGTTGGTCCAGCTCTCGCGCGAGATCTCCCGGTCCACCGGCTGAACGAGCTCCAGCCCCGATGGCTCGACGATGTAACGCACGATCTCGCCCCAGGTGAAGACGTCGACGCCGGCACGCCGGCGGAAGGTGGCGCGACGGCGCAGCCGGCCGAGCGACAGAGCCTTCAGGACCAGGTCCACCGGGATTGAGTTCAGCGGGTGCTTCCGGACGTAGCACTCCGTCGCGATGAAAGCGTGGCCGCCGGGTCGCAACACGCGCCCCATCTCCCGTGCGGCGCGGGCCACCTCCGGCCCCGCACCGAAGTGCTCCAGCGACGAGATCGAGAAGACGACCTCAAACGACTCGTCCGGGAACTCGAGCTCGCGACCGTCCATCCACAGCACCTCGAGGCGGTCGTGGCGGTAGGGGAACGGCGCGTGCGAGGCCGGATCGTCGAGCATGGTCCGATCCGCTTCCTGGTCGGCGAAGTCCCCGGTACCGTAGATGTCGGTGGCCACCACGCGGCCGATGTGGTTGGCCAGCCAGAACAGGATCCGCTCGTCGCCGGCCCCAACCGCCAGCGCCTCAGTCCCCTCGGTCAGCCGGCCGGCCTCGCGGAGGAATAGGACGCACATCGCGAACTCCCACACCTTCCGCTCCGCGTGAGCTACAGGTTCGCGCTCGGGCAATAGGTCGCGCAGAACGTCGAGGAGCTCCGGATCCTCGAAGTCCGCGATGTCGCACAGCTTCACGTACTGGCGGGAAAGTCGCACCGGCTAAGCGAGCGCGGTTCCTCGAGGGCTGCCGAGTCGCTCCGAGCTGGTCGATGCCTGAAGCGCTGGTAGCGCTCTGCTTTTCACACAGGAAGCTTAGGTCGGCGACCCAGCTGGCGGGGCTCTCCGGCGTGGATTCGCGGGCCCCCAGCCGGCACGTCGACCTTGTCGGCCGGGGTACCAAGTTGGTACCAGTTGCTGCGTCCTATGCGTCCAGGCCCGTACCGAAGCGGGGACGACGGGGACATCGGGGACGGCGTCGGACGGATCCGGAGCGATGGTGCCCGGTTCGAGTCCGGGTCTCGCCACGCGTGCGCGCCGTCGCACCGGTCTTCGGCTGTCTTTGCACGGCAAACGGGTGTACGGTGGGTAACAGCGGGGGCTGATTCAGCCGACTTGCCGGGCGATCGACTCGCCGCCGGGGTTGGTCTCTGTTGGTTTCCCTCATGGGATTCCGGGCCTGCGGTGTCCGCGGGTGCCCTTAGACCACGGAGGCTTTGATGCTTTGCTCGTCTCGTTCGCGCCGGTCGGTGTCTGCTGCGCCGGGTTTCGGCGGGGCGGGTTTGCGCGCGCGGCGCGGCGGTTTGGTGTCGATGCTCGTGGTCGTGGCGCTCGGGGCGGCGTTGGTGGTTGTGCCTTCGGCCGGCGCGGCAGGGTGGTCGCCCGCCGCCAGCCTGACCACCGGCCGCAACAGCCATACGGCTACGCTGCTGTCCGACGGCAAGGTGCTCGTCGCCGGCGGGCAGGGCACCAGCGGCACCCTGGCGAGCGCGGAGCTCTATGACCCGGCGACCAACACGTGGTCGGCGGCGGGCACCCTGACCACCCCCCGCGCCAGCCATACGGCGACGCTGCTGTCCAACGGCAAGGTGCTCGCCGCCGGCGGGACCGACGACAACGGCGTTCTGGCGAGCGCGGAGCTGTATGACCCGGCGACCAACTCGTGGTCGGCGGCGGGCAGCCTGACCACCGCCCGCGCCTACCATACGG
>JAWVFQ010000023.1:0-77747 GCA_033856025.1 Solirubrobacteraceae bacterium
GTCGCGGCGGGCCAGGTAGTCGTTGACGGTGACGACGTGGACGCCGCGGCCGCCCAGGGAGTTCAGGACGACGGCCAGGGTGGCGGTGAGCGTCTTGCCCTCGCCGGTGCGCATCTCGGCGATCGCACCCTCGTGGAGGGCCATGCCGCCGATCATCTGGACGTCGAAGTGGCGCATGCCCATCGTGCGCCTGCCGGCCTCGCGGACGAGGGCGAAGGTCTCGTAGAGCAGCTCGTCGAGCGTCTCGCCGCCGCGAGCGCGCTCGCGCAGCTCGTCGGCGCGCTCGCGCAGCTCGTCGTCCTCGAGCAGCTCCATCTCGGGCTCGAAGTTGTTGATCCGCTCGACGCGGCGCTCGAAGCCCTTGTACTTCTTGGCCTCCCCGACGCGCAGCGCCTTATCCAGGATGGACATGGAGCTAGCGTAGCAACGGGGAGGGGACCGGCTTTGGGGGGTGCGGCCGGGCTAGGCGGGCGAGATGCGCCCGCCCACCTGGGCCGCCGCGGCGCGCGACTCGCGCCGCTTGCGGCGCTTGTCGCGGTGGCGCTTGACCTGGCGGCTGAGCTCGTCCGCGCAGAGGTTCACCGAGTGGTGCATGTCGCGGCTGGCGTCGCGGGCGCGCAGCGTCACGCCTTTGAGGTGAAGCGTGACCTCGGCGACCTGTGAATCGGCGATCGCCGGGTTGCGCTCCTCCATGAACTCGACCTCCAGCTCGGCGAGCGGCGAGACCTGCTTGGCGATCTTGCCGAAGCGCTTCGCGACGTGCTCGCGGAGGTCGTCTGGGACGGGAGTGTTGCGGCCCTTGATCGAGATCCGCATGGTGGACACCCTCCTTGGGTCGGACGAGCCTGCCGGTACGTTGATCGTACGCCTGTCAGGGCCGGTTGACTAGTGCCTCAGCGTTCTCGCGTAGGTCACCGCGTCCACGCGCGTGGCGCCGGCTCGCTTCAACGCGCGAGCCGCGGCTTCGAGGGTGGCGCCGGTGGTGTGCACGTCGTCGACGAGGACGACGTTCTCCGCCACCTCTCTGGCCTCCATGGCGATGGGCTCGCTCATCCGGCGCGTCCTGCTTCGGCCGACCTGCCGGCGGGCCGTGCCGGTCCGGGAGAGGCAGGCATCGAGAGGGAGCCCGGTGCGGGTGGACACGGCGGCGGCGAGGACCTCCGCCTGGTCGAAGCCGCGGACGCGCACGTTCTTCGGATGAGCCGGCACGGGAACGACGGCGACCGCGCCGGGCGGGCCGGCGGAGGCGGCCTCTGAGCTGTCCGAACGGAGCAGGCCGGTGGGGGCGGCGGCGGTGATCTGGGCGGCCATGAGGTCGGCGAGGGCCAGGGCTCCGCCGAACTTCAGCGCGGCCACGAGGTCGCGGGCGGGGCCCGCGTAGGCGTGGGGGGACCAGGCGGTGTCGAACGCGGCGCGGGCGGCCGGGCAGGGAGCGCAGGGCGACGGAAGCCCGCAGCGCTCGCAGCGCGGCCCGCGCAGCCAGGGGAGCGACCGCCGGCAGTCGGGGCACACGGCCTCCCGCGCGTCCTCGAGCGGGGTGCGGCACGCGGCGCAGCCGGGGGGAGCGAAGAGGGCGACCAGCTCGGCGACGACGCGCGAACGCACTCCCCCACCCTGCCGCCGACCCGCTCACGACACAGGCCCCGATTGCGACAATCCCGCGCAGCAATGCCCGCCCCCCGACCAGATCCGGCGATGACCGGTCCCGTGCGGTGAGGTGGTGACGGCGCCCGTGGTGGCGTTCTCCGACGGCTGGACCGCCTACGGGCCGCTTCCCGCCGCGGCGCCGGATGCTTCGTGGACGTTCTCGCCCGGCGTGATCGCGGCGGTCGCCGTGGTCGGGGCCGTCTACGTCCGGCGGTGGGCGGCGGCGCGGCGCGAGGTCGGCCCGGCGGCGGCGCCGGTGCTTCGCCTGCTCTCGTTCCTCGGCGGGCTGGCGCTGATCCTCGCCGCGCTGGTCTCCCCGATCGACCGGCTCGGCGAGCAGCTCTTCGTGATGCACATGGTCCAGCACCTGCTGGTGCTCGACCTGGCGTCGATCCTGCTCATCCTCGGCCTCACGCGGGTCATCCTGCGGCCGGTCACCCGGCGCGTCCAGGCGCTGGAGCGCGCGGCCGGACCCTTCGCCACGCCCGCCTTCGCCCTGTTCGCCTACGTGGGCGGGATGGCGTTCTGGCACATCCCGGCCCTCTACGACGCCGCCCTGGAGCACCCGGTCGTGCACGCGGTCGAGCACCTGACCTTCGGGGCGATCGGCGCCCTGTACTGGTGGCACCTGCTCTCCCCCATCCGCAGCCGCCACCGGCTCGGCGGCCTGGGCCCGGTGGCCTACATGTTCGGCGGGAAGGTCCTGGTCGGCCTGCTG
The DNA here is from genome assembly GCA_033856025.1 of Solirubrobacteraceae bacterium. Taxonomy (GTDB): domain Bacteria; phylum Actinomycetota; class Thermoleophilia; order Solirubrobacterales; family Solirubrobacteraceae; genus AC-38. The sequence goes on from JAWVFQ010000023.1 coordinate 2,366, forward strand.
GGGATCCTGCTCACCTTCTCCCCCGACGCGATCTACTCGTTCTACGAGCACCGACCGCGCTACTGGGGCATGAGCGCGGTGACCGACCAGAACGTGGGCGGCGCGGTGATGGCGCTCCAGCAGTCGCTGGTCATGGGCGTGGCGATGGTGGTGCTGCTCGTCCGCCAGCTCACGGAGTCCGAGCGCGAGACGCAGCGCGCCGAGGCCTACAGCCCGGGGCGCTTGGGGAAGTAGACGCGGACGTTGCGCCGGGCCGTGCCGGCGGAGCCGGCGCGGCTGTTGTAGCGGACGATGACGTCGATCCGCAGCTGGTCGTGGTCGCGCACCAGCTTGGCCGCGCGCGCGTTCAGGCGCATGCGCAGGTCGATCCCGTCGCCGACGGTCAGCGTGAAGTCGCGCACGGCGAAGTCGAACGGGTTGATGCGGCGCGTGACGGGCGGCTTGGACCCCGGCGGGTCGAACTGCTCGGTCAGGACGCTGGCCAGGCGCAGCGTCACCGAGCCGATGCACGCCTCCCCGGCCTGCGCCGCGCCGGTGCCGCGACAGCCCATCCGCACCCCCACGACGTTCCCCCGCGACATCCGCACGTTGCGCCCGGAGATCACCAGGTCCGGCGGAGCCGGACCGGCGGGGGGTGGTGTGGCGCCGGGGTCGGGGTCCTGGGCGCTCGCGCCGCTCGGAGATCCGATAACGGCGCCAACGAGGAGGACGAGGGTCAGGCCGGCGCGTCCCATCAGCCGCGCACGGTAGCGAACGGATCGCCCGACGTTATGCACCGTATGGGTGCATAACTGCAGGCGATCATGTCCACGAGTCGAGGTACTCGCGCTGGTCGTCGGTCAGGGCGTCGATCTGGGCTCCGAGGGCGGCGAGCTTGAGGCGGGCGACCGCCTCGTCGATCGCGGCGGGGACCGGGTGGACGGCGGGGCCGAGGTCGCCGGCGCGCTTGACGATCTCCTCGACGCATAGAGCCTGGATCGCGAAGGAGACGTCCATGACCGCGGCCGGGTGCCCCTCGGCGGCGGCGAGGTTGACCACGCGGCCCCGGGCCAGGAGGTGCAGGGTGCGGTCGCCGAGCGAGTACGCCTCGACGAGCGGGCGGACCTCGCGCAAGCCGTCGGCCAGGGCGCCGAGCTCGTCCAGATCGATCTCGACGTCGAAGTGCCCGGCGTTGGCCAGGATCGCCCCGTCCTTCATGCGCTCGAAGTGCTCGCCGCGCAGGACGCGGCGCGAGCCGGTGACCGTCACGAAGACGTCGCCGCGCGCCGCCGCCTCCAGCGCGGGCATGACCTCGTATCCGTCCATCCGAGCCTCCAGCGCCGCCAGGGGGTCAACCTCGCAGACGACCACGGCGGCGCCGGCGCCGCGGGCCCGGTCGGCGATACCCCGTCCCGTCTGGCCGTAGCCGACCACGACCAGCGTCTGGCCGGCCAGCAGGACGTTCGTGGCCCGCAGGATCCCGTCCAGAGCCGACTGGCCCGTGCCGTGGCGGTCGTTGAACGCGCGCTCGCAGCGCGCCTCGTTGACCGCCAGGACGGGGACGCGCAGCGCCCCGTCGGCCTCGAGCCGGCGGACGCGGACGAGGCCGGTGGTGGTCTCCTCGGTGCCCCCGAGATACCCGGCCGCAGGCCGGTCGCCCGCCGAGGAGGACGCCGGCGAAGCATCTCCGACCGGCGCGCCGGGCGAGTGCAGGCCAACGAGGAGGTCGGCGCCGTCGTCCAAGGTGATCTGCGGAAAAGCAGCGACGAGAGAGGCGACGTGAGCCGAGAACTCCTCGAAGCTCTCCCCCCGCCGCCCGAGCACCTCGATGCCGTCGTTCTCCGAGAGAGCCTCGGCCACGGAGTCCTGCGTGGTCAACGGATTGGCGGCGGCGAGGGAGACGGACGCGCCGCCGGCCACCAGCGACCGCGCCAGCACGGCGGTCTCGGCGGTCACATGGAGGCAGGCGGCGACCGCGACCCCCTCGAGCGGGCGCTCGGAGGCGAACCGCGCCGCGATCGAGCGCAACACCGGCATCTGCCCCTCGGCCCACTCGATGCGGGCCGCGCCGCCCGCCGCCACGCCTAGTACCGGTAGTGGTCCGGCTTGTAGGGCCCCTCGGGCGCCACGCCGATGTACGCCGCCTGCTCGGGGGAGAGCTGAGTCAGCCGCACGGACAGAGCGTCCAGGTGCAGCCGCGCCACCTTCTCGTCCAGGTGCTTGGGCAGCACGTACACGCGCTTCTCGTAGTCGTCGTTCTTGCCGAACAGCTCGATCTGGGCGATCACCTGGTTCGTGAACGAGTTGCTCATCACGAACGACGGGTGCCCCGTCGCGTTGCCCAGGTTCAGCAGCCGCCCCTCGGACAGCACGATGATCGAGCGCCCGTCGGGGAAGCGCCACTCGTCGACCTGCGGCTTGATGTTGATCCGCTCGATCCCCGGCAGGCGGGCGAGACCGGCCATGTCGATCTCGTTGTCGAAGTGGCCGATGTTGCCGACGATGGCCTTGTCCTTCATCCGGGCCATGTCGTCGGCGGTGATGATGTCCTTGTTGCCCGTCGCGGTGACGAAGATGTCCGCGGTCTCCACGACGTCCTCCAGCGTCAGCACCTGGTAGCCGTCCATCGCCGCCTGCAGCGCGCAGATCGGGTCGATCTCGGTCACGATCACGCGCGCGCCCTGGCCGCGCAGCGACTCCGCGCAGCCCTTGCCCACGTCGCCGTAGCCGCAGATCACCGCGACCTTGCCGCCGATCAGCACGTCGGTGGCGCGGTTGATGCCGTCGACCAGCGAGTGGCGGCAGCCGTACTTGTTGTCGAACTTCGACTTCGTGACGGAGTCGTTGACGTTGATCGCCGGGAACAGCAGCGTGCCCGCCTCGGTCCTCTCGTAGAGGCGGTGGACGCCCGTGGTCGTCTCCTCGGTGACGCCCAAGATGCCCTCGGCGATCCGCGTCCACTTCGATGCGTCGTTGTCCAGGGAAGCGGCCAACAGCCGGAGGATCACCTGGAACTCCTCGGAGTCGGCGGACTCGGGGTCGGGCACCGCGCCGGCGCGCTCGAACTCCGCGCCCTTGTGGACGAGCAGCGTGATGTCGCCGCCGTCGTCCAGCAGCATGTTCGGGCCGCCGTCGGGCCAGGTCATGGCCTTCTCCGCGCACCACCAGTACTCCTCGAGCGTCTCGCCCTTCCACGCGTAGACGGGGACCCCGCGCGGCTCCTCGGGCGTGCCCTCGGGACCGACCACGACCGCGGCGGCCGCGTGGTCCTGCGTGGAGAAGATGTTGCAGCTGGCCCAGCGGACCTCGGCGCCCAGGGCGACCAGCGTCTCGATCAGGACCGCCGTCTGGACGGTCATGTGCAGCGAGCCCGTGATGCGCGCGCCGGCCAGCGGCTGGGAGCCCGCGAACTCCTCGCGCGTGGCCATGAGGCCCGGCATCTCGTGCTCGGCCAGGCGGATCTCCTTGCGGCCGAACTCGGCCAGCGAGAGGTCGGCGACCTTGAAGTCGGTCTCGGTCAGGGTGGCGGTTGTCATGCGACCTCCAGTCGGGATTGGGCGGCGAGGAGACGCTCGTGCTTGTCCTGCTCGAAGCGCAGCCATTCGCCGGAGGGAACGTCGTCGGGACGCTGCGGCCGGGCCGTCAGCCACTGGTCGACGGCGGCCCGCAGGCCAGCGTCCTCGCGCATTCGCCGGGCGAACCCGACCTCGGCCAGGCCGACGTCGTGGCGCTCGAGCAGCTGGCGCAGCGTGCGCAGGCGCTGGAGCTCGGGCGGCCCGTAGAGCCGGTAGCCGGCGGCCGAGCGCGGCGGGCTCACGAGCCCGGAGCGCTCGATGTAGCGCAGCATTCGGGGCGACCACCCAGTGGTGGCGGCCGCCTCGTTGACGGTCAGGGCGTCCACGAAAGGAACCCTAACACGATCGTGTCAAGGTTCCGGGAACCGAAACTCGCGGTACGCGGATGGATTCACACCAGGAACCCGACCCCAGGAGGCTCCACCCCATGCGACGCATTCTTCGCCACCGGCCGTCGCCGGCGCTCGCCGTGGCCACGATCGCCCTGTTCGTCGCGCTCGGCGGCACCGGCTACGCGCTCACCCTGCCCGCCAACAGCGTGGGCAGCGCCCAGATCCAGGCCGGGCGCGTCCTGAACTCCAAGCTCCACCCCGGCTCGGTCAGCAACACCAAGATGGGCCGCGGCGCGGTCACCTTCTCCAAGATGGCCAACAACCAGATGACCGCGGCGAAGATCCGCAACGCGTCGCTGCTCGGCGAGGACCTCGCGCCCGACACGGTCACGGGCACGCAGATCGACGAGACGACGCTGAAGCTCCCGGCCACCAAGTTCGCCATCGTCACGGCGGACGGCAAGCTCGGCCCCCAGGACGGCGGCGTCACGGTGAGCCAGCCGGGCCCGCCCGTGATCCTGGACTTCGGCTCCAGCCAGGCCGGCCGGCCGATCTCCGTCACGCTCGCGCCCACGACCGTGGATCCGGTCGGGCAGGTGTCGGCCGCGGTGTGCGGCGGCCCCTCGACGGCCAACCCGAACGGGGTCGTGTGCCCGACGGCGGTCAACGACACCAGCCACGTGCAGGTCAACACGGCGGACAAGACCGGGACGGCGAAGCTGCTGCCGTTCTCGATCTCGATCCCGCAGGCCTAGGCGCCGGCCGATTCGCCCAGGAGCGCGTCACGGAAGACGCGCTCCTCGTCGGCGAACAGCGGCGCGCGCGCGTGCTCGGCGGCCAGCAGCGCCCGGCGCTTGACCTCAATCAGCGCGGGGAGCGGGTGCGACGCGATCGTCCGGGCCAGCTCCAGCGACCGCGCCACCGTCTCGCCGTCCGGTACGACCTCGGTCACGAGGCCGTGGCGCAGCGCCTCCGCGGCGTCCATCAGCCGCCCGGTGAGGCACAGCTCGCGCGCCACCGGCTCGGGCAGGCCGCCCAGGGCGGCGGCGTAGGACGGCGGGATCCCGCGCGGGAGCTCGGAGAACCCGAACCGCGCCGCCGGCCCGGCGACGCGCACGTCGGCGTGGAGGGCGAGCACGAACCCGCCCGCGATGGCCGGCCCATTGACCGCGGCCACGAGCGGCTTGGGGAAGCGGGCCACCGCGCCGAACGACGCCAGGCTGCTGTCGACGAGGCGCTGCTTGTTGGCCCGGTCCCCACCGAACTCGGTCACGTCCATCCCGGCGCAGAACGCGGTTCCCGCGCCCGTCAGGACGACGCAGGCCACGCGCTCGTCGGCGGCCAGCGCGGCGAAGGCGCCGGCCATCTCCTCGCGCAGCTCGATCGACAGCGCGTTGCGCTTCTCGGGACGGTCCAGGGTGACCGTGGCGACAGCTCCGTCCGCCTCGACGGTGAGCTGGCCGGCCACGGCGGCTACTGCGACTCGGCCAGCGCCGCCTTGAGCCGGTCGATGACCTCGACCGGACCCGGGTCCACGCCGCGCAGGACCGCCACGTAGATCGACACGAGGTCGCCGAGCAGCACCAGCGAGACGACGCGCTCGGTCGGGGTCTCGCCGCGACTCTGGACGATCCGGGTCACCGCCGCCGCCGGGTCGACGAACTCGCGCGTCAGCTCGATGCGCCGGCGCGCGCGGGGATGCAGGTAGGCGTCGTCGAGGAAGACCGCCGCGAAGGGGACAGCCTCCTGCGACGCCGCCCACCCCACGATCTCGTTGTGGTCGAGCTCGGGCAGCTCGTGCCAGAACGCGTGCAGCTTGGCGTTCTCGTTGAGCTGGGTCTTCCAGCGGTACGCCGCGGCGGCCGTCGCGCCCGAGCCCGCGATCAGCGGCACCGTGGGCGCGAGGTCGCGGGCCAGGGACTTGGCCAGGGAGTCGTCGGAGCCGTCCGCCCCCCACTCCGCCACCAGTGCCTCGGCGTGCGCGGCGGCCACGTCGACCTCCGAGCGCACGCTGGGCGCGGCGCCGCTCAGCGCGGCGACCTCGAGGACGGCGACGGTCATGTAGGCCACGGCCGCCCGCGGCTGGTAGCCGCCGGCCACGGGGATGACCGGGACGCCGTCGGCCCGCGCCAGGTCGGCCAGCCGGCCGCCCGTGGTGGCCACGATGCGCGGCGCGCCCAGCGCGCCAGCCGCCTCGTAGCAGGCCAGCGTCTCCTCGGTCTCGCCCGAGTAGGAGCTGCACAGGATCGCGGTGTCCGGCGTCGCCCAGGCCGGCAGCTCGTAGCCGCGCGCCACGCCGATGGGCCGCGACGCCCGGTCGCCCAGCGCCGCGCGGGCCAGCAGGGCGCCGACCGCCGAGCCGCCCATCCCGGCCACGATCAGTCCGCCCGGCGCGTCGAACGGGGCGATGCCCGCCGACTCGACCTTCCACGCCGCGTCGCGCAGCTGCTCGGGCATGCCCAGGACGTCGGACAGCTGGGAGGACGAGTCGACGGCGGCGATGGTGGCGGCGTCGAGCGCGGCGGTGGTTCCCTCCATCAGAACGAGATCGCGCCGTCGGGCAGGCTCACGCCCGGGAAGATACGCGCCCCGGCGCGGAGCACGTTGTCCGCCCCGATCGTGACTCCCTCACCCAGCACCGCGCCCTCCTCGATGCGCGTGCGATCGCCGATGCGCACGCCGGCCGCGACGATGCTGTCGCACACGCGCGAGCCCGCGCCGATCTGGCTGCCGCGCAGGACGACCGCGCGGTCCACCTCGCTGCCGGGACCCACGACCACGTCGGGGCCCAGCACGGCCAGCGGGCCGATCGTGGCGTCGTCGGCGACGCGCGCGCTGGGCGCGATGCGCTCCACGACCTCCGTGTGCACCCGGCCCTCGACGATGTCCCGGGTGCCCTGGAGGTAGCGCTCCGGCGTCCCGATGTCCAGCCAGTAGCCCTCGCCCGCGTACGCGTACAGGCCGTCCCCGACCAGGCGCGGGAAGATCTCGCGCTCGATCGACACCGGCCGGTCGGGATCGATGAGGGAGAGGACCTCGCGCTCGAGCACGTAGGCGCCGGCGCTGATCAGGTTCGTGTCGATCTGGTCGGGACCGGGCTTCTCGAGGAACTCGCGCACGGCGCCGTCGGGCTCGGTGCGCACGAGGCCGTAGGCGCTGGGGTCCTCGACCGGGATGAGGGCGAGCGTGCCCCGCGCCCCGCGCGCCTCGTGCTGGGCGATCTGCGCAGAGAGATCGAGGTCCGTCAGGATGTCGCCGTTGAGCATGAGGAAGCGCTCGTCCAGCAGCGACTCGGCGAACTTGACAGCGCCGCCCGTGCCGAGCGGCTCGGGCTCCTCGACGTAGCGCAACCGGATCCCGTAGGCGGACCCGTCGCCCAGCACGTTGTGCACGCCCGCGGCCAAGAAGCCGCACGACATGACCACGTCGTCGACCCCGTGCGTGCGCAGCCACTCCAGCATGTACGCGATGAACGGCCGGTCGACCAGCGGTACGACCGGCTTGGGGACGGTCGAGGTGAGCGGACGCAGGCGGGTGCCCTCCCCGCCGACCAGGATGACGGCCTGCACCGGCCCCTACCGCCGCCCGACGCCCTCGTAGGCCAGGCCGGCGGCGCGCAGGACGTCAGGCTCCAGCGCGTTTCGCCCGTCGACCACCAGGTCGCCCGCCATCGCCGCGCGCACGGCGGTCCAGTCGAGCTCGCGGAACTCGGGCCACTCCGTGACCAGCACGACGGCGTCGGCGCCGGTCACCGCCGCCAGCGCCGAGTCGGCGAAGTCCACGCCGGACATGCGCTCGCGCGCCGCGTCCTCGGCCACCGGGTCGTAGGCGCTGACCTGCGCCCCCTCGGCCTGCAGCCGCGCCGCGAGCACCAGCGAAGACGCCTCGCGCATGTCGTCGGTGTTCGGCTTGAACGCCAGCCCGAGCAGCGCCACCCGTTTGCCGACCAGCTCGCCCAGGTGCTTCTGCAGCTTGGCCACCAGCCGCCGCTTCTGGAGCTCGTTGACCTCGATGACCGCCCCCAGCAGCTGGAAGTGGTAGCCGGTGTTGCCGGCCAGCTGCTTGAGCGCCGACACGTCCTTGGGAAAACAGCTGCCCCCGTAGCCCAGGCCCGCGTGCAGGAAGCTGGGGCTGATGCGGGCGTCCAGGCCCATGCCGCGGGCCACCTCGGTCACGTCGGCGCCGGTCTCCTCGCACACGTTGGCGATCTCGTTGATGAAGGAGATCTTGGTGGCCAGGAAGGCGTTGGAGGCCAGCTTGACCATCTCGGCTGACGCGAGGTCGGTGCGCACGACGGGGGCGCCGAGCGGCTCGTAGAGCGCCGCCACGGCGTCGTCGGCCCAGCCGCCCGAGCCGCCGACCACCACGCGGTCGGGGTGGCGGAAGTCGGCCAGGGCGGTGCCCTCGCGCAGGAACTCGGGGCAGGACACATAGGCGTAGGTCTCGCGCCCGCGCTCGGCGAGCAGGCGCTCGATCGCCGCGCCCGTGCCGCAGGGGACGGTCGACTTCATGACGATCGCCCGCCCGTCCTCGCGGTCGGGCAGCGCGTCGACGACCGCGTGCACCGCCGAGAGGTCGGCGTCGCCGGAGTAGGTGGGCGGCGTCCCCACCGCGACGAAGAGCAGCCGGGCGTTCTCGACCGCCGGCGCCAGGTCGGTGGAGAAGTGCAGCCGGTCGCGCACCGAGGCCACCAGCGCCTCCAGGCCCGGCTCGTAGATCGGCACCACGCCCGCCTCCAGGCGCGCGACCTTGTCCGCGTCGACGTCGACGCAGTAGACCTCGGACCCCAGCTCCGCGAAACCCGCCGCCGTGACGAGTCCGACGTAGCCGGTGCCGATGACCCCTATCGGCTCGGGCGGCGACATTGGGCGCGGAAGGCTAGCCGGTGGGCGGCCGGCTACCGGGCGCCGATGCGCTGGAACGACCGCGCGATCGTGACCATCTGGCGGTTGGTCAGCGACAGCAGCAGGGTGTTGGACACCCAGTACGCCGCCTGCGGCGTCCGCAGCGCCACGAGGCGCAGCCGGTTCCCGTCGCCGTAGAGCAGCAGCGTGCGCCCGCCGGCCAGCTTCTGCGTCTCGGACGGGTTCTGGAGCAGCGGCGGGTCCTTCCAGGTCGTCCCCTGGATGCCGTAGTACGCACCCAGCTCGCCGGTGCGGGCGACGATCCGGTAGGCGGGATAGCGCCGACCGCCGGGGCCGTCGATGACGTAGGTGCGCGGGACGTCGACGTAGACCGAGCCGGCCTTGCGCAGCCGAGGGAACAGGACCGGGAAGGGGACGCCGGGCGCCGCGGCGATCGCCTGGTCCTCGCCCGCGGTCCTGGCCTCCTCCAGGTCCAGCGAGCCCGGGCTCGGCCGCCGGCGGCTCTGGGTGGGCAGCGTCGGGGCGGACGGGTTGCGCCCACGCGGCCCGGCCGACGGATGCGCGTTGAGGAACTCGCGGATCGTGCGCCGCTTCTGCGCGTCGGACGCGGTCACGTAGGACGGGCCGACGTCGGCGCGGAAGCGCACCTCCTGGATCGGATGCCCGATGGAGAACGCCACGACCTTGAACAGGCGCAGCAGCTGGTTCGTGCCCTTGATGTCGGTCTTCGTGTAGCGCCCGAACAGGCGCAGGAGCTGGTTGCGGTCGCCCAGGAGCTTCTGCACGCCGACCTGCGTGCGGGCCTGGCGGATGAAGTCCTGCTGGCGCGCGCCGCGCACCAGGTCGGTGTCCTCGTGGCGGAAGCGCACGTAGTCCAGCGCGCGGTCCCCGCACATCTTCTGGTAGCCCGGCTTGACGTCGATCGTGGCGTAGGCCACCGCGTTGTCGTTGAAGTAGCGACGGTCGATGTCGACGTACATGCAGCCGATCCGGTTGACCATCGCCTTGAACCCCTTGAAGTTGGTGTCCACGACGTGGTTGATCTTGATCCCCGGCAGGTTGGCCTGGATCGTGCGCACGGTCAGCCGCGTGCCGCCCTGGGGGTAGGCCGCGTTGATCTTGGCCGTCCCGAAGCCCGGGATGCGCGCCTTGAGGTCGCGCGGGATCGACAGCATGGCCGTGGCCTTCTTGGTCGGGTCGAGGCGGACGAGGATCATCGTGTCCGAGTTGCCCTTCAGGCCGCGCTCGCGGTCGATCTTGCGCACGTCGGAGCCCATGAGCAGGATCGTCTGGGGACCGCGCTCGTTCGGCGCCAGCTCGGGGATCTTCAGCGCGGGCTTGGCGTTCGGGTGCAGCGCCTGGTCGAGCGACTTGACCTCCAGCAGGCCGGCGGTGGCCGTGGTGGCCGCGCTGAGCGCGACGATCAGCACCGCCGCCAGGCTGAAGCGCTTCCACATGCCCCAGGCCAGGCGCGGCGGGCCCTCGGGGCTCATGCCGAGCCTCCCTCGACCGCGCGCAGTCCGCCGGCCCCGTGGCGCCGCGCGGCCAGGCCCCCGACGAACGCGACCAGCCCGGCGCGGTAGCTCTCCAGCGAGGCCACCGACACCCACTCGCCGGGCCCGTGGTGGCCGGCGCCCACCGGGCCGAACTCAACGGCCGGGATCCCGGCCTCCAGGAAGGACACCGCGTCCGACGCGCCGTCGCGCCCCACGCTGAGCACCTCGCCCTGGACGGCGGCGCCCACGGCCTCGCGCAGCGCGCCCACGTACGGGTCGGTGCGCGACACGATCGCCGGGGAGCGGATGAACGTCTTGAGCACGTCGACGCCCAGCGCGCGGACCTGGGAGAGGATCTCCCCCGCGTCCTGGCCGGGCAGGTAGCGCACGTCCACGTCCACGAAGCAGGTGTCGGGCACCTTGTTCAGCGCGTCTCCGCCCAGGATGCGACCCAGGTTGATCGACGGGCGGTCGAACAGGTCCGAGGACTCGCGGGCGAAGGGCAGCGTCTCGATCGCCCGGAAGACGTCCACCGCCTTGAGCACGGCGTTGTCGCCCTCCCAGGGCGTCGAGCCGTGGGCCGCCTTGCCGTCCACCCGCATCCGGAAGGCCACGACGCCCTTGGCCTGGACGCCGATGTGCAGGTCGGTGGGCTCGCCGGTGATGGCGAAGTCGGCGGACATGCCGTCGCGGACGAGCGCGTCGGTGGAGCGGTCGTCCATCTCGTCGGACTCCTCGTCGGGGACGCAGACGAACTGGACGCGCACGTCGCGCTGGCCGGCCACGTCGCGCAGCGCGCACATCATCCCGGCCAGCGCGCCCTTCATGTCGTAGGCGCCGCGGCCGATCAGGCGGTCGCCCTCCACGCGGGGCTCGAACTGCTCCTCGCGCCCAGGGACCACGTCGAGGTGGCCGTGCAGGATCACGGTCGGGGCGGCCGACGCCTCGTCCGCGCCGACCTCGGCGGTGATCACCGGCAACCCCCCGTGCTCGCGGTCGCGCACGTCGATGTCGCGCGAGCCCAGCCAGCCCTTGACGAAGCCGGCCGCCGCCCGCAGCCCGTCGACGGTGGAGGTGTCGTAGGTGATCAGCCGCTCGGCTAGCAGCCGCTCATCCATGGAGCGGTAAGGGTAGTGAAGGGGATGGATAGGCTCCCCGCATGGGTCGCATCGTCCTCTTCGGCGCCACGGGGTACACGGGCAAGCTCGCCGCCCAGGCGCTCATCGACCGCGGCGAGAAGCCGGTGCTGGCCGCGCGCAGTGCGGAGAAGCTCGAGCAGCTGGCCGGCGAGCTCGGGGGCGGGCTGGAGACCGCACAGGCCGACGTGTCGCGCCCCGACACGGTCCGCGCCCTCGTGGAGCGCGGCGACGTCCTGCTAACGACGGTCGGCCCGTTCTCGCGCTGGGGCGCCCCGGCCGTCGAGGCCGCGGTGGCCGCGGGCGCCCACTACATCGACTCCACCGGCGAGCCGGAGTTCATCCGCTCGGTGTTCGAGCGCTACGGCCCCGGCGCGCAGGCGGCCGGCTGCGGGCTGGTCACCGCGTTCGGCTACGACTGGGTGCCGGGGAACCTGGCCGGCGCGCTGGCGCTGCGCGACGCGGGCGAGGGCGCGACGCGCCTGGACGTCGGCTACTACAACACCGGCCGCACCACCTCGGCGGACATGAGCGGCGGCACGCGCGCCTCGGCCGCGGGCGCCATCACCGCGCCCTCGTTCGCCTGGCGCGGGAAGCGCATCGTCACCGAGCGCGGCGCCAAGGGCGTGCGCTCGTTCTCCGTGCGCGGCAAGGACCGGCCCGCGATCTCCGTGGGCTCCTCCGAGCACTTCGCGCTGCCCCGGCTGGCGCCCGACCTGCGCGAGGTCAACATCTACCTGGGCTGGTTCGGCCCGGCGTCGCGCCCCATGCAGGCGATGTCGCTGGTCGCCTCGGCGCCCGGCGTGGGCCGCGCGATGGGCGCGCTGTCGGAGCGCTTCGTCAAGGGATCCACCGGCGGCCCCGACGCCACCCAGCGGGCCAAGAGCGGCTCCCACGTCCAGGCGTTCGCCTACGACGGCGCCGGCCGCGAGCTGGCGCACGTCGTCATGGAGGGCCCGAACGGCTACACGCTGACGGGCGACTTCCTGGCCTGGGGCGCCGCCCGGGCGGCCAACGAGGGCATGAACGGCACCGGCGCGCTGGGCCCGGTCGACGCCTTCGGGCTCGACGAGCTGGAGGCCGCCTGCGCCAAGGCCGGCCTCAAGCGCGTCTGAGCGCCTAGAGCGTCTGGATGCGCGGCGTCCCGGACGCCACGCGGAAGCGGGCCAGCGTGTTGCCCTGGGTCGAGCGCACCGGCGTCGCCTGGACGGACACGTAGCGCACCAGCAGCTCGTTGTCGTGGGCCTCGACGACACCGTAGCCGCGGCTGTGCTGCTCGTCGTACTTGATGTGCGGGTTGACCATGCGGACGTTCTGCGTGACGGCGAACGCCTGGTCCGGCGTGATCGCGTTGCGCGCGCCCTCGTCACCGCTCACCGACTCGGGGATCCCCAGCGAGGTCACCGACCCGGTCACGAACTCCGTCGCCACGGCGTCGGTCCCGCGGCCGCTCGGCGTGACCTCGCCGGCGAAGAACGTGTGGATGTCGCCGGTGACGTAGGCGACGTCGGAGATGCGCTTCGCCCGGATGTGCTCGCCGATCTCGCGGCGCTCGGCGCCGTAGCCGTCCCAGTCGTCCTTGAGGAACGGCGTGTTGGGCGCGGTGTCCAGCGACATCATCATGAGCGGGTTGCCCACGAGCTTCCAGCGGGCCTGCGACGCCTGGAGCGAGCGCTTGAACCACGCCTTCTGCGCCGCGCCGAGCAGGGTGCGGCCGGGCGCGTCGGCCTCGGGGCACGGGACGGCCGCGCGATCGCCGCACGGCTGGTCGTCGCGGTACTGGCGCTCGTCGAGGATGAACAGCTCGGCGTTGCGGCCCAGGCGCAGGTTGCGGTAGAGCCGCGTGGCACGGCCCATGTAGTCCTCGGGCTGGTACTCCGCGAACGCGCGGTAGCCGTTGGCGCGGCGCTGGGCGAACGGCACGCGCACCTGCTGGGTCGCCTCGCCCGGCATGTTGCCCGTGTAGTTGTCCTCGACCTCGTGGTCGTCCCACATGGCGTAGAGCGCGTGCTGGGCGTGCATGGCGCGCAGGTCGGCGTCGGACTTGTACATCCGGTACTTGGACCGGTACTCGTCCAGCGTCTGGACCTCGCCGTCGTGGTTGGCGCCCAGCGCGTCGGTGCGGGGGCCCTTGTAGAAGTTGCGTTCGTAGATGTAGTCGCCCAGGCACACCACGAAGTCCAGCTCGGGCTCGGCGGCCAGGGCGCGGTGGGCACCGAAGTACCCGGCCTGCCAGTCCTGGCAGGAGAAGAACCCGATGCGGATGGGGTCGCGCGAGTCCGGGGGCGGCAACGTGCGGAAGCGCCCCACCTCGCTGTGCGAGCTGCGCGTGTCGAAGCGGTAGAAGTACTCCTGGCCCGGGTCGAGGATGCGACGGCCCTCCACGCGCACCTTGGCCGTCCCGTCGGCCCCCGCCCGCGCGACCACGTCGCGGCGCAGGACGGTGCGGCGGAAGTCGCGGTCGCGGGCCACCTCGAGCGACAGGCGCTGGTCGCCCGACCCCGCGCCCGACAGGCGCGTCCACAGCACGATCCCGCGGGGCTTGGGCGCGCCGGCGGCGATTCCCTCGGCGAACGCGCCCCGCGCGGCCAGGGGGACGGCCACGCGCCGGCGCCCCCCGCGCGCCCAGGCGTCGACCGGCACGCCGCCCAGGACCAGGGCGCCCGCCGCGCCCGCCCGCAGCAGCTCGCGCCGCGTCTGGGCCACTAGTCGTCGACCTCGCCCTCGAACAAGGCGAACCAGGCGCCCTGGGGGTCCTGGACCACGGCGAAGCGCCCGGCGGGGACGTCCATCGGCCCCATGTCCACGCGCCCGCCCAGCTCGGCCACCCGGGCCAGTGCGGCGTCCAAGTCCGCCACCGTGAAGTAGGCCAGCCAGTGCGACGACAGCTTGAAGTCGGGCGGGATGGACGCCATCCCGCCGTTGAGGCGGTCGCCGTTGTACACGCTGGAGAACGGCGGCACCTCGGACACCGGCTCGAAGCGCCAGCCGAACAGCCCCTCGTAGAAGTCGCGCGCGGCGGCCGGGTCGGTCGCGTTGAGGACGTTCAGGGTGAGCGAGCCGGGGTCGTTGACCAGCCCGGCACCGATGTGCGTCCCCGGCTGCCAGATCGCGAACACCGCGCCCTGGGGGTCCGAGATGACCGCCATGCGCCCCACCTCCATCACGTCGAAGGGCGGCGTGATCAGCGTGCCGCCGAGCTCCTGCACGCGGGCCGCCGCGTCGTCGGCCGACTCCACGGTCACGTAGGAGAGCCAGTTGGGCGGCTGGTTGTCGACCTGCTGCTGGTAGAGCGCGGCCACGGCGTCTCCGCCGAGGCGCAGCATCGTGTAGACGCCGCCGCCCGGGATCGGGTTGTCGTCGATCTCCCATCCGAACAGCGACGTGTAGAAGGCCTTCGCGCCGTCGGCGTCCGTCGTGGAGAGCTCGACCCACGAGAACGCGCCCGGCGGATGCGAGCTGCGCCTACCCACCGCTGCGCCTACTCACCGCCCTCGGCGATCGCGAGGAACGTCTCCCAGCGGCGCTTGTCGCGCGCGGCCTTGCGCGAGGCCTCGGAGTCCTTGTCCGCCGACTCCAGCTCGGACTCGGCGCGCTGCAGGCGCTCGCGCAGCTCGCCGGCGTCGAGCTCCTCGGGCGTGTGCGCCTCCTCCACGAGCAGCAGCGCGCGGTTGCCCCCCACCTGGAGGTAGCCCTCCCCCTGGGCGAAGCGCAGCGGCTCGCCCTCGGACTCGTAGAGGCGCAGCTCGACCGGGTCGAGCATGGCCAGCACCGGCTCGTGATTGGCCAGCAGCCCGATGGAGCCCACGGTCGTGCGAGTGGACACCATCTCCACCTCGCCCGACCACACGGCGCCCTCGGGCGAGAGGATCTCCACCGGGAACTTCGTGCGCGCCAACGCCTACTCCTCGCCCTCGGCGTTGTCGCCGTTCTCGCCGTTCTCGCCGTTCTCGGACGAGTCGTCGTCCTTCTCGTCGGCCTTCTTCTCGCCACCCGCGTCCGCGACCACGTCGTCGATCGTGCCCTTGAGCAGGAACGCGCGCTCGGGGATGTCGTCGTGCTTGCCCTCGAGGATCTCCTTGAAGCCGCGGATCGACTCCGCGATCGGCACGTAGGCGCCGGGCAGGCCGGTGAACTGCTCGGCTACGTTGAACGGCTGGGACAGGAACCGCTCGATGCGCCGCGCCCGGTTGACCGCGACCTTGTCCTCGTCGGACAGCTCGTCGATGCCGAGGATGGCGATGATGTCCTGCAGCTCGCGGTAGCGCTGGAGCGTCTCCTTGACCTGGTTGGCCACGTTGAAGTGCTCCTCGCCCAGGATGTCGGGCTTGAGGATCGTGGACGTCGAGTCCAGCGGGTCGACCGCCGGGTAGATCCCCTTCTCCGAGATCGAGCGCGAGAGCGTCGTGGTCGCGTTGAGATGCGCGAACACGGACGCCGGCGCCGGATCGGTGAGGTCATCCGCCGGCACGTAGATGGCCTGGATCGAGGTGACCGAGCCCTTCCGCGTTGAGGTGATCCGCTCCTGGAGCTGGCCCATCTCCGTCTCCAGCGTGGGCTGGTAGCCCACCTGCGAGGGCATGCGCCCCAGCAGCGCCGACACCTCCGAGCCCGCCTGCACGAACCGGAAGATGTTGTCGATGAACAGCAGCACGTCCTGGCCGGCCACGTCGCGGAAGTACTCCGCCATGGTCAGGCCGGACAGCGCCACGCGCATGCGCGCGCCGGGCGGCTCGTTCATCTGGCCGAACACGAGCATCGTCTTGTCGATGACGCCCGACTCCTTCATCTCCAGCCACAGGTCGTTCCCTTCGCGCGAGCGCTCGCCCACGCCGCAGAACGCCGACAGGCCGCCGTGCTCCTGGGCCAGGTTGTGGATGAGCTCCTGGATGAGCACCGTCTTGCCCACGCCGGCGCCGCCGAACAGGCCGACCTTGCCGCCCTTGGCGTAGGGCGCGAGCAGGTCGATGACCTTGATACCCGTCTCGAACATCTCGTTCGTCGGCACCAGGTTCTCCACGTCCGGCGCCGAGCGGTGGATCGGCCAGCGCTCCTCGTACTCCACGTCGCCGCCCAGGTCGATGGGCTCACCGAGCAGGTTGAAGATCCGCCCCAGCGTGCCCTCGCCCACGGGGACCGTGATCGGCCCGCCGGTGTCGCGGACCTCCATCCCCCGGGCCAGGCCGTCCGTGCTGTCCATGGCCACGGCGCGGACGCGCTCGTCGCCCAGGTGCTGCTGCACCTCGCACACCAGCGTCCCACCGTCGCCTTCGCGATCGATCTCGATGGCGTGATTGATCTCGGGCAGCTTGTCGGGGAACGCCGCCTCGATCACCACCCCCTGGATCTCCTCGATCCGGCCGAGGTTGGTCTCTGTCTCCGTGTCCTGCTTGTTCTCGGTTGCTGCTTCCATGTTTTCTGGGTCTCCTAGCCCTGCGCCTCTGATCCGGCGACCACTTCCATGATCTCCTGCGTGATCTCCGCCTGGCGGGCGCGGTTCATCTCCAAGGTCAGGTCATCGATGAGCTCCCCCGCGTTGTCCGAGGCGCTGCGCATCGCGGTCATACGGGCGCCGTGCTCGGACGCCGTGGACTCCAGCAGCGCCCGGTACAGCGAGATCTCGACGTAGTCGGGCACCAGCCGGCGGAGGATCTCCTCCGGGCTGGGCTCGTACTCCACGAGGCCCCGGTGCTCGGACTGCTCCTGCTCGTCCTCTCCCTCGTCCTCGTCCTCGTCCTCGGAGTCCTCGAGGATCGTGGCCTGCTGGAGGGGAAGAAGGGTCTCGCGCCGCACCTCCTGGCGCAGCGGCGACACGTAGCCGTTGTAGAAGATCTCCACCTGGTCGACCGCGTCGTCGGTGTAGGCGGCGATGAGGTCCTCGGCGATGTGGCGCGCGTCGGCGTAGGCCGGGCGATCGGTGAAGCCGACGTAGCGCCCGGCCACCTCCTTGCCGCGGAAAGTCAGCGAGGACACGCCGCGCCGGCCGGACGCGTAGAAGACGACGCTGCGTCCCTCGGACTCGTGCTCGGCGGCGGCGCGCAGCCCGGCGCGCAGGATCTGCGAGTTGAACGCGCCGGCCAGACCGCGGTCGCCGGTGACCAGGTGCAGCGCGACGGTCTTGATCTCGTCGTGCTCGTTGAGGATCGGCAGGTTGGGGACGTTCTCGGCCGCCTCCGCCGCCTGGCGGGTCATCCGGCGGATCGCCCCGGCGTACGGCCGCAGCGCCTCGATGCGCTGCTCGGCCCGGCGCAGGCGCGCCGCGGCCACCATCTCCATCGCCCGGGTGATCTTCTGGACGTTCTTGACGGACCCGATCCGGTCCTTGACATCGCGCTGCGTCTGCATCGGTCAGATCGCCCCGCCCGCGGCCGCGTGCGCGCCGGGGCGCGCAGGGCCGAGCTGGTCCAGGACGCAGGGTGAAGCCTTTGCCGGTGGCAAAGGCGAACCCGAGGACGCAGATCCAGCGAAGGGATTGCGCGTCATCCGCGCGTGCGTGGTCGCGGGCGGGGCGATCATGCCGGAGCCGGCTCCTCCTCGCGGTCCTCGGACTCCGTCTCCTTGTCGTCGGAGGAACCGTCGTCGTCGGAGGAGGCCTTGTCGTCGCCGGAGGCGTCGTCGCGCTTGGTCACGCGCTCGGAGTCGCCCTCCTCCTGCGGCTGGCCCTCCTCGTCGAGGTCGTAGCCGAAGTCGTCGGCGAACTCCTTCACAGCGCCCTCCAGCGCCTCCACGGTCTCGTCGGACCAGTCGCCCTCGGCCATCTTGCCCAGCAGGTCCTCGTGCTCGGACTTCACCCGCTGGGTCAGCTGGTCCAGGAACTCGGGGACGCGGTCGACGGTGATGCGGTCGAGGTGGCCGTGGGTGGCCGCGTAGACCTGGACGACCTGCTCCTCCACCGCCATCGGGTTGCGCTCCTTCTGGTTCAGCGTGGCCACCAGGCGCTCCCCGCGGGCCAGGGTGGCCTGCGTGTCGGCGTCCAGCTCGGAGCCGAACTGGGCGAACGCCTCCAGCTCGCGGTACTGGGACAGGTCGAGGCGCAGACGCCCCGCCACCTTGCGCATCGGGGTGATCTGCGCGTTGCCGCCCACCCGCGACACCGAGATGCCGACGTTGATGGCCGGGCGCACGCCCGCGTAGAACAGGCGCGGCTCCAGGAAGATCTGGCCGTCGGTGATCGAGATGACGTTCGTCGGGATGTAGGCCGACACGTCGCCCGCCTGCGTCTCGATGATCGGCAGCGCGGTCAGCGAGCCGCCGCCGACCGCGTCGCCCGCCTGCTCGTCGGCGAGCTTCACCGCGCGCTCGAGCAGCCGCGAGTGCAGGTAGAAGACGTCGCCCGGGTAGGCCTCGCGGCCCGGCGGGCGGCGCAGCAGCAGCGACATCTGCCGGTAGGCGTAGGCGTGCTTGGTCAGGTCGTCGTAGACGCACAGGGCGTGACGGCCCGAGTACAGGAAGTGCTCGGCCATCGCGCACCCGGCATAGGGCGCCATGAACTTGATCGGCGCCGCCTCGTCGGCGGCGGCGGCCACGATGATGGTGTTCTCCAGCGCGCCGTTCTCCGCCAGCGTCTCGGCGAGCGCGACCACCGTCGCCATGCGCTGCCCGATCGCCACGTAGACGCAGATCAGGTCCTTGTCGCGGTTGTTGATGATCGTGTCGATCGCGATCGCCGACTTGCCGGTCTGGCGGTCGCCGATGATCAGCTCGCGCTGGCCGCGCCCGATCGGGATCATCGAGTCGATCGCCTTCAGGCCGGTCTCCATCGGCTCCGTCACCGGCTGGCGCTGGACGACGCCCGGCGCCTTGAACTCGGCGGGTCGGAACTCCTCGGTCTCCACGTCGCCCTTGCCGTCCAGCGGGCGCCCCAGCGGGTCGACGATGCGCCCGAGCAGGGCCTCCCCGACGGGGATGCGCAGCAGCTGGCCGGTGCGCTTGACCGTGTCGCCCTCCACGATCTCCTCCCAGGGGCCGAACAGCACCGCGCCGACGTTGTCGGACTCCAGGTTCAGCGCCAGGCCGGTCACGTCGTGGGGCAGCTCGAGCATCTCGAACGCCTCGCAGTTGTCCAGGCCGTGGATGCGCGCGATGCCGTCGGCCACGGACAGCACGGTCCCGACCTCGGCGAGGTCGCCGCCGCCGGTCTCCAGGCCCTCGATGCGGCTCTTGAGGATCGAAGTGATTTCGTCGGGATTGATGTGCATCAGCTGCTCGCCACCTGCTTTCTCAGTTGCTCAAGTCGGTTTCGGATGGAGGCGTCCAGGATGGAGTTGCCCACGCGCAGGACGATGCCTCCGAGGATGTCGGGGTCGACCTGGCTGGTCAGGTCGATGTGCTGGCCTGTCTGCTCGCCGATCACGTCGCCGATCTGCTTGACGGTGGACTCGTCGAGCTCGATCGCGCTGGTCACCTGCACGGGCAGCCGCCGGTTCTCCTTCTCCCACAGCTCGTCGAACTGGCGCCGGATCCGGAAGATCGCCGGCATCCGGTGCTTCTCGACGAGGAGCTCGAGGAAGTTCATCAGCGCGTCGTCGGCGCCGTCGATCGCCCTGTGCAGCCCTTCCTTCTTCTCGTCGGAGGACAGGTAGGGCGAGAAGAGGAAGACCTGGAGGTCGCGCGAGTCGTTCACCGCATCGGCGAACTCGCCCAGCTGGTCGCGGACGTCGTCGAGCTTGTCGTGCTCCTTGGCCACGTCGAACAGCGACCGGGCGTAGACCTGGGCGATCTCCTCCACTAGCGCTCCCCGTTGGCGCTCTCGCCGGACAGCGAGCTGAAGTCCAGCTCGCCGAGCGCCTCCTCGACGAGCTTTCGCTGGTCGTCGGCGGACAGCGCCTTGCGGGTCACGCGCTCGGTGGCCAGGACCGTCAGGTCCGCGACCTCGCGGCGCAGCTCCTGCATCGCGCGGCGCGTCTCGGCCTCGATGTCGCGCCGGGTCTGGGCCATCAGCTCCTCGCGCTTCTCGCGCGACTCGAGCGCCGCGTCGCGCTCGGCGTTCTCGGCCGCCTTGCGCGCCCGCGCGACGATCTCGTCGGCCTGCTCGCGCGCCTCGGTGAGGCGCTCGCGGTACTCGGCCAGCAGCTCGTCAGCCTCCTTGCGCGCGCGCGTCGCGTGCTCGATCGACTCCTCGATCGCGTTGGCGCGGCGGTCCAGGGCCTCCTGGATGCGCGGGAACGCCAGCCGCCGCAGGAGCAGGAACGTGATGCCGAACGCGATCAGCGTCCAGACCATCAGCCCCAGCCCGGGGGTGACCAGGAAGTTGCCCGAGTTGGCGGCGGCGAGCATCAGCCGGACAGGAAGAAGGCGATCAGGCCGAAGATGAACGCGTAGAACACGATCGCCTCGGTCAGCGCGAAGCCCAACCACTGAATCGAGGTGATCTCATCGCGCATCTCCGGCTGCCGGGTCACCGACTCGATCACCTTGCCGAAGATGTACCCCACGCCGACACCGGGACCGATCGTCCCCAACCCGGCCCCCACACCCAGCGCGATCGCCTGCAGCCCCTTCTTGGTGCCGTCCTGCGCTGCCGCCTGGGCCAGCACCGTCAACGAGTCGAGTTCCATTTCTGTTTGCTCCTCCTTAGTGATGCGCCGACGTGGCGCCGCCGAAGTAGATGGACGTGAGGGTCGCGAAGATGAAGGCCTGCAGGGTGGCCACCAGGCCGACCTCGAAGATGTAGAAGGCGATGGCCATCGGCAGGGTGAACACGCCGATCGCGGCCAGCCCCAGCAGGACCACCAGCCCGCCGGCCATGAACAGGATCAGCAGGTGGCCGGCCAGGATGTTGGCGAAGAGTCGTACGGAGAGCGAGATCACGCGGACGAACTGCGAGATCACCTCGATCACGAAGATCACGCCCTTCATCGGCCCGCCGGGCGTACCGGACGGGATCCACGACTTGAAGTAGGGGATGAAGCCCTGGGCCCGGATGCCCTCGACGTGGTAGGCGACCCACACGAACAGGGTCAGCACCAGGGGGATGGAGATGTTCGCCGTCGCCGCGTACAGCGCGAAGGACGGGATCGCGAAGCCGAACACGTTGACCTTCTCGTGCGTGTTCGTGGGCAGCGGCAGGTAGCCGATGATGTTCGAGAACCAGATGAACAGGAACAGCGTCGCCACGAACGTGAACCAGCGGGTGGCCATCCGGGCGTCCATGTTGCCCTTGGTGATGTTGTCGCGCATGAGGATGTAGGCCGTCTCGACCGCGGTCTGCACGCGGTTGGGCTTGTCCTGCATCCGCCGGGCGATCCAGGTCATGGTGATGACCGTCAGGGCCGAGGCCAGGAACAGGTAGAGCACGGCCTTGTTGATCGACATGTCGAACGGCCCGAGCTTGAGCGAGATCCAGTTGTCGAGCTTGAACTCGTTCTGAGGCTTGAAGTCGTTGTTCTTGCCCTCCGACCCGAGCAGGACGCCGAGCAGGACTCCCACCGCCACCCAGGCGGCCAGGCCGAGGAGGATCTTGTGGATCGTCCTCATCGGTCGGCCTGGAACGGGCGCATGAACATGTTCATCGAGAAGTAGACCGTGAACAGCGCGATCACGAGGACGGCGGCGCACAGCCCCGTCTCGTTGTCGGTCGTCACGCCCACCACGAACACCGCGAGGGCGACCAACCAACCCCGGGCGATCATGCTCCCGGCGGTCAGCCCGGCGACCGTGCGGATGTCGTCCGACGCCCGCGCGCGGCGCTCCAGGGCGTCGCGGAGGAGGCGCTGGGCCACCCAGGCTCCGCCGCCCGCCGCCCAGCCGAGGATCGGCAGGCCGGCGGCGAGGAACAGGGGCAGGGCGAGCGCCAGGAGGATGAGGTCGAGCACGCGAAGCGCGGCCACCGGACTCGGCGTCCCTAAAGCGTGCGTGGACAAACGAAGAGGTACATCGCAGATGTGCTCCCCTGGCCGGACGGCCCGCCCGGCGCCTGCCTCAGGGGGACGAGCGAGTCTATACGTTGCGGGCGTATTCGGGCTCGGTCACGCCGCCGCCGTTGAGGCCTGACGGCGCGAGCGGAACCTCGGCCCACACGCGCGTGAAGCGGCCGCCCTGGACGCCCCAGCGCGAGGCCAGACGGTCCACCACGACGAGTCCCCAGCCGCCCACGTCCGCGGGCTCCGGGGGGCCGCCGGGCGGCGTGAAGCCCTGGCCCCCATCGGCCACCTCGACGCGGGCGACGTCGCCGGCCACGTCCACAACGAGCTCGATGTCCCCGTGCCCGCGGGGGCCGTGGAGCACGGCGTTGGTGACCAGCTCGGAGACGACCAGGCGCAGCTCGGACAGCGCCTCGGGGTCGAGCCGTTGGGCCAGCGTCGCATCGAGAATCTCGCGCGCGGCGCCGGGGGCATCGGGGCCCTGGAAGAACCTCTGGTGAACGTACACGGGAGCTGACCTCTGCATGGGATGACCGGGTGTCCTCGGCAGCTCGATGATTCGAATCCCCCGATTGGTCCCAGAGAAAACCTGCGAATCCCCGGGTAGCATTCCGCGCGTGCAGAGCTGGGACCTCAATCAGGTCGAAGTCGAGCCCCGTCAGCCGGAGGTCCTGCACTCCGAGGGCGAGGGCCGCACGATCGTCGTGGCGCTCCCCGCCGGGGAGGCGCTGGACGACCATCAGGTCCACGAGCGCGCCTGGCTGGTCGTGGTCAGCGGCGAGGTCGAGGTCGGCGCCGACGGCGACCGCGTGACCGGCGGCCCCGGCCTGCTGGCGATCCTCGACCCCAACGAGCGCCACGAGGTCCGCGCGATCTCCGACGCGCGCGTGCTGCTCCTGCTCGCGCCGTGGCCCGGTCAGGGCCACCCGAGCCAGCGGACCGGCTAAGCCGCCGCTTCGACGGCCGGCAGGCCGATCCCGATCACCTTCAGCCGGCGCGACAGCGCGGTGAAGGCGTACTGGTTCACGTCGTCGGAGGAGTAGCCCAGGATCTCGTAGGAGTCGCCCAGCTGGAGGCCCGGCGGCACGAAGACCGACGCGGCGACCGGCAGCAGCTCGACCAGCTTGTCCTGGACGCGCTTGGCCAGCGCCGGGTCCTTGGCCTTCTGCTGGAGGAACCAGGTGCCGTAGGCGACGTGGCGGTGCTCGTCCTGGGAGATCAGCTTGAAGCCCTCGACGAAGCCCGGGAAGAGGCCGTTGGACTCGCAGAAGTCGGTGATGTACTTCTGGCCGGTCAGCGCCAGCGTTCCCTCGATGACCATGTGGTAGGTGGTCACGAAGTCCACCTTGGCCTCGATGTCGTCGCGGTCGGCCATCAGCCGGTCGCATGCCGCCACCAGGTGGTTGTCGAACAGGTCGACGAACGCCGCGTTGAGGTCCTCGCGGGCGCGCTCCAGGCGCGATTCGAACGTGTCCCCGTAGGAGAGGACCTGGTCGTAGAAGCGGTTGAAGTGCTGGGCGTGGCGCGCCTCGTCGACCTGCTGCGTGGTCAGGAACGCCTCCTCGGACTGGCTCTCGTAGGCGGCGACCAGGCCGGTGAACTGGGTCGTGACGCGCTCCTCGCCGATGAAGAACGAGGACAGGTTCCAGGCGACCTGGGAGCGCTGCGCCTCGTCGAGCTTGCCCCAGTCCTCGGCGTCTCGCGTCAGATCGATCGCGTGGGCCTGCCAGTTCTGGCGCTCCCACAGCTCGTAGAGCTGCTGCGGGTCCATGAGCTTGACGGAGGAGAGCTTGGACTCGTCGGTCATCGTGCCGACGTCGCCCTGGGACGTGAGGTCGAGAAGAGTGGGCATGGCGGCGAGTCAACAGGATGTTTGACACGGTGTCAAGGCTGTGAATAGCCTGCCGCTCCGTGGCCTCCCTGGTCCCCCGATCCGCCCACTCCGAGAAGCGCGCGACCGTCGAGTCGGCGGTGCTCGCGGCCACCGAGGGGCTCCTCTCGGAGGGCCGCGCGTTCGCCGACCTGCGCGTCGAGGAGATCGCCAAGCGGGCCGGGCTCTCGCGCACCGCGTTCTACTTCTACTTCCGCGGCAAGCGCGAGCTGCTGATGCGCCTGACCGAGGGCGTGGCGGAGATCCTCTACGGCGAGGCCGAGACCTGGTTCGGGGAGCCCGCGGACGGGGAGGCCGCGCTGCGCGAGGCGCTGGCCCGCGTGCTGGTCGTGTGGAACCAGCACGGCGTGCTGCTGCGCGCGGTGGTCGAGGCGTCCGCGTACGACGAGGCGATCGCCGCGTTCTGGCGCGCGATCATGAGCCGCTTCGTGGACGCCAGCCGGGCGCGGATCGAGGCCGACGCCGTGCCCGTGCCGGCCGAGCCGACCGCGTTCGCCCTGTGCTGGGGGACGGAGCGGGCGTGCTACCAGTGGCTGGTCGAGGGCAACGACTTCTCCGACCCGCGCCTGCTGGACGGCATCGTGGCCATGTGGACGCGCACGCTCTACGCCGGCGTGCCGTCCCCGGCGCGCTAGTCGCGCACCGCCTGGAACTCCCCCGTCTCCAGCTCGCGCGCCACCCGCGCCTCGATCTCGTGCTCCGCCGTCCCGGGGTCGGCCGCGCGCAGCTGGCGCTCGCGCACGCGGCGGAACTTGAAGATCTCCAGCACGTAGACGAGGTAGAAGCTGGCCGCGAGGGCGAGCGCGCCCAGGACAGCCAGCACGGCGCTCCAGCCCGCGTTGAAGTGCCCGCCGTCGTCGGAGTAGGGCACGAAGCGCAGGGCCAGCGCCAGCCCGGCCAGCGTCAGCGTCCAGCCGTACAGGTAGAGCACCGTCCGGCGCTGGGAGAACCCGATGCGGCTGAAGCGGTGGTGGAAGTGCTCGGCGTCGGGCTCCCAGGGCTTGCGCCGGTACTTCAGCCGGCGCAGCACCACGAAGGTGGAGTCCAGGAACGGGACGGCCAGGATGACCAGCGGCCCCACGAGCGCGATCAGGGCGTTGGTCTTGAGCGAGCCCTGGACCGCGACGCAGCCCAGCAGCAGCCCGAGCAGGTTCGAGCCGCTGTCCCCCATGAAGATCGAGGCCGGGTGGAAGTTGTGCAGCAGGAAGCCCAGGGCGGCGCCGGCGGTCAGCGCGGCCAGGACCCCGGCCACGTCGCGCTGGAGGTCGAAGGCGATGACGGCGAACGTGGCGGCGCTGATCGTGCACACGCCGGCGGCCAGCCCGTCGATCCCGTCGGAGAAGTTCACGACGTTCATGACGGCCACCAGGCCGACCAGGGTCAGCGCCCCGCCCGCGTGGCCGAAGTCCACGGCGCCCACGAAGGGGAAGGTGATGTTGTCCACCGTCACCCCGGCGTGGACGGGCACGAAGGCCGCCAGCCCCTGGCCCGCCAGCTTGAGCGCGGGATGCAGGTCGAACGCGTCGTCCAGCGCCCCGATCGCGGTGATGATGGCGGCGCCGGCGAGGATCGCGTGGGTCTCGCGGTTGCCCGGCATGAACAGGGCGGCGGCGACCAGGGCTCCCGCCAGCATCGCCACGCCGCCGAGCAGCGGCGTCGGGCGGTCCGAGAGCCCGCGCTCGCGCGGGGTGTCCACGGCGCCCAGGCGGACCGCCACCCGACCCACCAGCGGTGTCAGCAGCGCGGACGCGACGGCCGCCACCGCGAACGCGTAGAGCGCCTTGAGCTCCACGGCGCGTAGCGTAGACGCCGATCAGGCGGGCGCGGCGGCCGCGCTGCCCAGATGGGCGTACAGCGGGTGGCGCTCGGCCACGGCGGCGGTGCGCTCGGCCAGCTCGGCGCGGCGCTCCTCGAAGCCCGGCTGCAGCGCCGTGGCGATGGCGGCGCCCAGCTCGCGGAAATCCTCGACGGCCAGGCCCCGGGTGGCCAGCGCGGACGCGCCGACGCGCAGGCCGCTGGAGACCATCGGGGGCCGCGGGTCGAACGGGACGGCGTTGCGGTTGACCGTGATGCCGATCGCGTCCAGGCGGTCCTCGGCCTGCTGGCCGTCCAGCTCGGAGTCGCGCAGGTCGACCAGGACCAGGTGGACGTCGGTCCCTCCGGTGAGGACGCTGACGCCGTCGCCCGCCTGCAGGAGCTCGTCCGCCACCGCCTGCGCGCCGGCGATCGTGCGCTCCTGGCGCTCGCGGAACGTGTCGGTCTGGGCGAGGCGCAGCGCGACGGCCTTGCCGGCGATCACGTGCTCTAGCGGCCCGCCCTGCTGCCCGGGGAACGTGGCCGCGTTCAGCTTCTTGGCGATCGCCTCGTCGTTGCTCAGGATCATCCCGCCGCGCGCGCCGCCCAGCGTCTTGTGGATCGTCGTCGTGGTGACGTGGGAGTGCCCGACCGGGTTGGGATGCAGCCCCGCGGCGACGAGCCCGGCGAAGTGGGCCATGTCCGTGAGCAGGTAGGCGCCGACCTCGTCGGCGATCTCGCGGAAGCGGGCGAAGTCCAGGTGGCGCGGGTAGGCCGACCAGCCGGCCAGGATCAGCTTGGGGCGGTGCTCCTTCGCCAGCCGCGCGACCTCGTCCATGTCGACGAGCGAGTCCTCGCGGTTGACGTGGTAGGCGACGATGTCGTACAGGCGCCCGGAGAAGTTCCTGGCCATCCCATGCGTGAGGTGGCCGCCGTGGGCCAGGTCGAGTCCGAGGATGGTGTCGCCGGGCTCCAGGAGCGCGGAGTAGGCGATCGCGTTGGCCTGGGCGCCGGCGTGGGGCTGGACGTTGGCGAAGCCGGCGCCGAACACCTCCTTGGCCCGCTCGATGGCCAGCGTCTCAGCCACGTCGACGAACTCGCAGCCGCCGTAGTAGCGCTTGCCGGGCAGGCCCTCGGCGTACTTGTTGGTGAGGACCGAGCCCTGGCAGTCCAGGATCGCCTGGGGCACGAAGTTCTCCGAGGCGATCATCTCCAGCGTGCGCTGCTGGCGGCCCAACTCGTCCTCCAGGACCTGGGCGATCTCGGGATCGACCTCGGCCAGGGGACGGTTGAAGAAGTCGGGCGGGACGTCGGTCATGGGGCGACCGAAGATAGCGACTGGGCCAGCGCCTCGGCGCTCACGGCGCCCTCCCGCAGCACCGTCCAGGCTCCGTCGGTTCCGAAAGTCCGCAGATCCACCACGGTCGACGGCGTGCCGGGCAGCGGGCCGCCGTCCAGCAGGACGTCCGCGCCGTCGCGGATGTCGGGCGGGACCTCGTCCAGCGTCCGCGGGTCGGGGCCGCCGGCGTAGTTGGCGCTGGTCTGGAGAACCGGGTGGCGGACGGCGCGCAGCGGCGCCAGCGGCCCGTCCAGCGCCGGGACCCGCAGGCCCGTCTCCGCCAGCACCACGGTGACCGGGCCCGGCAGGAGCATCACGAGCGCGTCGTGGGTGGGCCGCGGCAGCGCCGGGAGGGTCGCGAGCGCCTGGTCGCGCGCGAAGAACATCGTCGCCGACGGCTTGTCGGGGCGCCGTCCCTTCAGCGCGTACATGCGCTCGACGGCGCGCGCGCTCGCCGGGTCGCAGGCCAGGCCGTACACCGTGTCCGCCGGGAACACGGCCACCCCGCCGTCGGCGATGCAGCGCTCGAAGGCGGCGGCGTCGTCCGCCGTCATCGCCGGCGCCCGACCACCACCCGCTCGATGCCGGCCAGATCGCGGCGGGTCTCGGTGGCGTAGCCGGCGCCGGAGAGCATCCCGGCGACGCGCTCCTCCTGGGCCAGGCCGACCTCCAGCGCGACGTACGGGGTCTCCCCGAGCTGCGACACCAGCCGGCGGATGATCGCGGCGCCCGCGTCGCCGGCCACGATCGCCACCTCGGGCTCGTGGACGCCGATCTCGGGATCGAGGATCGCGTAGTCCAGCGGGTCGACGTAGGGGACGTTGGCCAGCACGGCGTCGTAGGGGCCGCCCGCGCCGTCCAGCAGGTCGGCCTGGACCATCTCGACGTCGAGGTTCAGGCGCTTCGCGTTGGCGCGCGCGACCTCCAGCGCCTCGGCGGAGATGTCCGTGGCCACGATCTGGAGGTCCGGCCGCTCTGACTTCAGCGCCAGCGCGACGGCGCCGCTGCCGGTCCCGATCTCGACCAGGCGGGTCCCGTGCGGGAGCTCCAGGGCGGCCTCGACGAGCACCTCCGTCTCGGGCCGCGGGATCAACACCCGCGAGTCGACCTCCAGGTCGAGGTGGCGAAAGCCCTTGCGCCCGAGCAGGTAGGCCACCGGCTCACGCGCCTCGCGCCGCACGATCAGCGCCTCGAAGCGCGCCGCCTCGTCGCCGGAGAGCTCGCGCTCGGCCCCGACCACGAGCCCGGCCCGGTCGGTGCCCAGCACCTCGGCCAGCAGCAGCTCGGCGTCCAGCCGGGGCGACCCGCATCCCGCCGCCTCCAGCCGCGCCGCGGCGTCCGCGAGCGCCGCCCGCACCGACGCGGTGGCCGACGGGACGGTCACGGCGCCGTCTCCGCCTGCGCCTCCAGCGCGCGGCGGCGCTCGTCGGCCTCCAGCGCGGCGGTGAGCTCGTCGAGGTCGCCGCCGAGGATCCGCTCGACGTTGTGGACGGTGAGGCCGACGCGGTGGTCGGTGATGCGGTCCTGGGGGAAGTTGTAGGTGCGGATCTTCTCCGCCCGCTCGCCGGTGCCGACCTGAGCGCGGCGGTCGGCGGACAGCTCGGCCTGCTGCTCGGCCAGGGCGCGCTCGTAGAGCCGCGCGCGCAGGACGCGCATCGCCTTCTCGCGGTTCTGCAGCTGGGACTTCTCGTCCTGCATCGCCACTACGACGCCGGTGGGCTTGTGGGTGATCCGGACCGCCGAGTCGGTGGTGTTGACCGACTGGCCTCCAGGGCCGCTGGAGCGGTAGACGTCGACCTGGAGGTCGTTCGGGTCCACGGAGATGTCGACGTCCTCGGCCTCCGGCAGGACGGCGACGGTGCCGGTGGAGGTGTGGATGCGCCCCTGCGACTCGGTGGCGGGGACGCGCTGGACGCGGTGCGTGCCCCCCTCGTGCTTGAAGACGGAGTAGGCGCCGTCGCCCTTGATGGCGAAGGTATAGGCGCCGTCGGAGACCTCGAGGGGCTCGGTGGCGAAGCCGCGGCGCTCGGCGTACTTGGTGAGCATCCGGTACAGGTCGGCGGCGAACAGGCCGGCCTCCTCCCCGCCGGTGCCGGCCCGGACCTCCACGATGACGTTCTTGTCGTCGTTGGGGTCGCGCTCGACCATGGCCAGGCGAATCTCCTCCTCGAGCTCCTGGAGGCGGGCGGCGGCCGTGTCGAGGACCTCGCGCAGCTCGGGATCGTCGCCGTCCTCGAGCAGCTCGCGCGCGCCGGCGGCGTCGTCGGTGGCCCGGCGCCACTCGGCGGCCAGCTTGGCGGCGGGCTCGAGCTCGCGGTAGGCGCGGCCCACCCGCGCCCGGCTCTCGTTGTCGGTCATGACCGCGGGGTCGGACATCTCGCGCTCCAGCTCCGCGAAGCGCGCCTCGACCTGCTCGACCAGCTGCTCGATCATGCGGCGAGTGTACGGGCGGGATGTCCCGTCACGCTCGCGCCGACCACCGGGGCGCGTGACCCGACTACGCTCGCGCCGATGACCGGCCCGCCGGCGCCCACCGACCCGCTGCGCGACGTGGCGCTGTTCGCGGCGCTGCCCGACCGCACCCGCTCGGAGCTCGCCGACGGAGCCGCCCGCCACAGTTTCGCGGCCGGCGACTGGCTGTTCCACGCCGGGGACCCGGCGGACTCGGTGTGGGTTGTCCTCTCGGGCCGGCTCGAGGTGGTGGCAGACCCTTCGACCCTGGTGCTGCGCGAGGTCGCGCGCGGCGGGGCGGTCGGGGAGCTGGGGCTGCTGACCGGCGAGCCGCGCTCCGCGTCGGTCCGGGCGCGGCGCGACAGCGAGCTGCTGGAGATCGGCGCGGCCGAGTTCGCCGCGGCGCTCGGCGGCGCGCCCGAGGCGCCGCTCGCGGTGGCGCGGCACCTGGCCGGCCAGCTGCGCGCCAGCCGCTCCCTCACCCCCACCGGCCCCCCGCCCATCCCGGCGACGATCGCCCTCCTCGGCGCCCCACCCGAGTGGACGGCCGCCCTGGAGCGGGAGCTGCGCGCTTTCGGCACGATCGACGTGCTCGACGAGACCCGCGCCGGGGAATCCTCGGGGTGGGCGGGGGCCCTCGACCGCGCGGAGGCCGCCGCCCGCCAGGTCCTCCTCACCGCCCCCGCCGCCGGGGAGTGGACCGAGTTCTGCCGCCGCCAGGCCGACCGCGTGGTGGAAGCCCCGCCGCCCGGTGCGACCGGCTCCGGGCCGGGGCCGGGGGGGTTTCCGGATCCGGCGGTGCTCGCGCGGCGGTTGGCCGGGCGGGCGGTGGGCGTGGTTCTCTCCGGAGGGGGCGCTCGGGGGCTGGCTCATATCGGGGTGCTCCAGGCGCTCGTTGAGGCTGGTGTGACCGTCGACCGGGTCGGTGGGTGCTCGATGGGCGCGCTCGTCGGAGCTCAGTTCGCGCTCGGGCTCTCTCCGGACGAGATCCGGGCGCGCTGCCGGGCCGAGCTGGTCGAGCGCAATCCGCTCGGCGACTACACCGTCCCGCGCGTGGCCCTCACGCGCGGGCGGCGCGGGCGCGCGATGCTCGAGCGCCTCCTGGGCGACGCTCGGATCGAGGACCTCCCGCGCGACTTCTTCTGCGTGAGCAGCGACCTCGTGTCGGGCGAGCTGGTCGTCCACCGCACGGGCCGGCTGGCCGACGCCGTCGCCGCCAGCGTCGCGCTGCCCGGGATCGTGCCGCCCGTGCGGCTGGGCGACCGCGTCCTGGTCGACGGCGGGGTGCTGGACAACCTCCCGGTCGCCGAGATGGCGGCCACCGGCGAGGGGCCGGTCATCGCCTCCGACGTCACCGCACGGTTCGATCCGGCCGCGAGCGCCGGCATCCGCGAGACGCTGCTGCGCACCCTCGTCCTGGGCAGCAGCGACACGGCCGCCGCCGCGCAGGTGCACGCGGACGCGGTGATCGAGCCCGACGTCGCGGGCATCGGCCTGCTCGACTTCTCCCGCCTCGACGAGCTCGCCCAGCGCGGACACGCCGCCGCCCGCCAAACCGCCGCCCGCTGGGCGTCACGGTGACCACCGGTTGCACTTCGCCGCCATATGCGCGGCTAACCACGCCCGCTGAGCCGGGCCGGGCCGGGCCGCGCGGAGCCGGCCCGGGCCGCGCGCGCGGGCGGGCGGGCGGGTCAGGCGCAGCGGCGGAAGCGGATGGTCCGGCTCGCGCGGTTGCCCGACGCGTCGGTGGCGCGCAGGCGCAGGCGGTGGACCCCGGGGCGCAGCGCGGCGACCGGGACCCGGACGCTGAAGCTCTTGCGGCGCGTGCGGCGCAGCCGGCGCGAGTCGACCCGGACGTCGGCGAAGCGCAGCACCGACTGCTCGCGGATGCGCACCCGCGCGGTGAAGTTGCGAGCGTGGCAGCGCCGGCGCAGCACGCCCAGCACGCCGATGGACGGGCGCAGGCGGTCCTTGACGCCGGCCGGCAGCGGCAGGCCGGGCAGGATCGAGCGGTTGATCGCACCCAGGCGCACGCGCTGCGGGTGGTCGCCCACCGCCACCTCACCGACCTTGCGCTCGGTGCGGTAGTCGAGGATCACCACCTTGTCGTCCGCGCTCGACGAGATCCAGCACGTGTCGTCGAGCCCGTTGGTCGACCAGTAGGGCTTGTGGATCCCCTCGAACAGCTTGTAGGCGAACGTCGCGCGCGAGACGATCGCCGCGTAGTCCGACATCGTCCCGGCCACGCAGAGCTTGGTCCCCGCGGCGTTCATGGCCAGTCCGTGGTGCGCGGAATCGAGCAGGTAGTCCTCGCGCTGCAGGTGCTGAGCACTCTCGCTCACCGGCAGCTGCGCCACCCGCAGCACCCGCTCGGACGGCACGTCGAACTCCACGAACCCGTGCAGGAACGAGATCTGCAGGTAGAGCTGCTTCTCGCCCGGCGCGATCGCCATCGGGCGCACGGCCGACTCCATCCCGTCGTAGCCGGCCTCCTTGAGCTTCGCGCCCATGTCCCAGCGCTTGAGGATCTTCAGACCGTTGGTCTGGACGATCTCGAACCAGCGCGCCCCCTTGGTCGAGTCGCGCGCCACCCCCAGCTCGCTGCGGTCCGTCGGCGTGTACACCCGCCCGATGCTGGCGTGGTAGATCAGCTGGCCGTCGCGCGAGTAGTTGTTCTCGTGCGGCGAGTCGCCGGAGGCGAACTCGCCCGTCTTGCGTCCCGTCGCCGTGTCGAGCTCGTGGACCTTGTTCGCCGTGGAGTCGGACACCAGCAGGCGCCGGCCGTCCGGCGAGATCCCCATGTGGTCGGCGCGCTGGCCCTCCATGGGGAAGCGCCAGACGATCCTGCGCGACGCCAGGTCGATCGCCACCACGTCGGCCAGCGAGGGCCGCGACACGTAGACGAAGCGCCCGTCGTGGGAGCTGAACATGTCGTCGGTGAACTGGTCGTTGCCCTCCCCGACCTGCTGGCGGATGGCCAGGAAGAACCCGGCCCGGACCGGGTTGGAGAAGATCTCGGCCAGGCGCGCGTCCTTGTCGGGGATCGTGTTGACCCGGGCCAGGCGCCGGAAGGTCCGCGCGTCCACGATGTCCGCGGTGCCGTCCCAGTTGTTGCCGACGAACATCACCGGATAGGTGTCGGGCCGCGCGGGCGGCCCCTCGGGACCGGCCGCGAACGCGGGCGTGGCGCCCAGCGCCAGGACGGCGGCGGTGGCGGCAACGGCGACGGAGAACCCCCTCATGCCGCGCATCCTATGCCAGAAGGCGCCCGGACCCGGTACCCCCGAGGGGTATATTCGAGAGGATGCCCGAGCGCGGATACAGCGCCAGCAAGGACCAGCTGCACACCCGCCTGCGCCGCATCGAGGGCCAGGTCCGCGGCCTGCAGCGCATGGTGGAGGAGGACCGCTGGTGCCCCGACGTCCTCACCCAGGTCGCCGCGGTCCAGGCGGCGCTGGACAAGGTCGCGCTGGGCCTGGCCGAGGGCCACGCGCAGCACTGCATCGTCGGCGGATCGGAAGCCGAGCAGGCGCAGCGCACCGCGGAGCTGATGGCGGCCCTGGGCCGCCTCGTGCGCCGCGGCTAGCGCGGCGAGGCCGGCCCTCTCAGGCCGCGACCTCCATCCCCGTCTTGTCGGCCTCGGAGGCCTCGAGCGGGTTCTCCACCGCCAGCACCGCCTCCAGGGCGGCAATGGCCACGGCCAGCTCGGCCAGGTCGGGCTCGCGCGTGGTGAGGCGCTGGAGCTGGAGCCCCGGCCACATCAGCACCCGCGCCCAGCGCCGGTTGCGGTTGCGCCCGAACCACTTGATCGCCTCGAAGGCGATCCCCGCGACCAGCGGGATCCCCAGCACCCGCGACGGGAACAGGATGTACCAGGCCGGCGTCCCCAGCGGCGCGAACACCACGATGGCCACGATCATCACGATGAGCAGGAAGCTCGTGCCGCAGCGCGGATGCAGACGCGAGTAGCGCTGCGCGTTCTCGGGAGTCAGCGGCTGTCCCGCCTCGAAGCAGGCGATCGTCTTGTGCTCGGCGCCGTGGTACTCGAACACGCGCCGCAGGTCGGGCAGGCGCGAGATCAGCACCAGGTACCCGAGGAAGATCGAGATGCGGATCAGCTTCTCGACCACCACGAAGACGATCGAGTTGGGCAGCGAGTCCTTGAACAGCGAGGTGATGCCCACCGGCAGCAGGAAGAACAGCCCGATGGCCAGCGCGATCGCGAAGACCACGGTCCCGATCCACGTGCCCTTGCCGATCTCCTCCGCCTCGCCCTGCTCGTCGGGCGGAAGCTGGGCGTTGGCCGAGATGTTCAGGGCCTGGAAGCCGATCTTCAGCGACTCCCACAGCGCGAAGACACCGCGCACGACGGGGAAGCGCATCCAGCGGTGCTTCTTGAGGATCGACACCAGCGGGAACGACTGGACCTCGATCTCGCCGTGAGCGCCCGCGCGCGGGTCGACGCCCTTCTCCTGCGAGATCTCCTCCGGCAGGGGCTTGCGCACGGCCACGGCCCAGGTGGAGATGCCGCGCATCATCACGCCCTCCAGCACGGCCTGCCCGCCCACGGGAGCGTCGCGCTGGGCCATCAGCGCTCCGTCCGGAAGCCGCGTCTCGTCCGTTGCGGCCACGGCCCCGGCCGGCTACTTCGCGCGCTTGGCGGCGCGCCGCTGGAAGCGCTCGACGCGGCCACCCGTGTCCACCAGCTTCTGGCGGCCCGTGTAGAACGGATGGCAGTTCGAGCAGATCTCCACGTGCAGCTCGGACTTGGTCGAGCGAGTGGTGAATTCGTTGCCGCACGTGCAGCGCACGTGGGCCTCTACGTACTCGGGATGGACGTCGGTCTTCATCGTCTGACCAGTGTAGCGACGGCTGAGAGGTCGCCCGGCGCTAGGAGCAGGCGAACGAGCGCACATTGTTGCGCTCGTCGGACTCGTCGACCCGGTTGTCGGGGTCCAGCTGGACCGACGCGGCGGTGCCGGGCGCGCAGCGCGGGCCCGCCAGCTCCACGGTACGGCGCTCGCCGGGCGCCAGGCCGGCCACCGTCCGCCCCGGCTGGGACGTGTCGCCCATGGTCAGGACGGCCTCGAAGTCACCGCTCGGCGCGCGGCCGGCGTTGCGCACGACCACCGGATAGGCGAAGCCGGTCGCGCGGCGCTGGGGCGCGGCGACCGAGACGACGCGCAGGTCGGGTCGCACGTCGGGCTGGCGGCACAGCCTGGTCGAGCGTGCCGTCGTCGCGACCGTGTGGCCGCCCGCGTCGCGCCAGCGATACGCGACGCGTACGAAATAGACGGCCGGCGCCGGCAGGTTCTGGATGGGCTTGCGAAAGCGGAAGCGCTGCACGCCGTCGGTGGCGGGGTTCCAGGTGCCCAGGCCGGAGCCGGGCACCCGGTGGAAGCGCGGGGCGAGCGGGCCACGCTGCCAGAGCTCGAAGCGCATCGCCATCCGGTCGCCGGAGTGCAGCGAGCGCATCGTGCTGTCCACCGTCAGCGACGGCCCGCCGGCGTCCAGCGAGGTGAGGCAGGCGACGAGTCGCAGCCGCGCGTCGGCCGGACCGGGCGTTCCCGACCCCGACATGACGGCGTGCGCGCCGGCCGGGAGGGCCAGCGCGCAGGCGAGCGCGAGTAGGCGAGCGACGTGTCTCATGCGTTCCCCTTAACAGGGCGACGCGGCTGAGGTTGCGGCTCTAGGTGATCTGGTAGAGCGGCCCGTCGCCGCCCTCGGGCGGCGTCAAGCGCCCGCCCTTGGCCGTGATCGCCCCGCACTGCACGCAGTTCGTGTAGTTGACGGTGACGTCCACGGGACCCTCCTCCGGCGCGTCGTCGGGGATCTCGTAGACCCCCGCCGGGCACATCCAGGCCCACGTCTCGGCCAGCGCGCGCGGGACCTCCTTCTGCACCCGGATGTGGTTGGGCGCGTCGTCGCGCGTGGCGTTGCCCGAGATGAACACCGACGACAGCTTGTCGAACGTGTACTTGCCGTCGGGCTTGGGATAGCGGTCCTTGGTGTTGCCCACGAACATCGGCTTCTCGTCGTTGCGGTGCCACTTCCAGCGCCCGCCCGGGAACCGTCCCTTGGTGGCGATCATCAGGTTGACCAGCGGGCCGCCCTGGAGGAACCCGCGCTGGAACGGCTGGCGGGTGTTGCGCACCTCCCACAGCTCCTTGCCGACCGAGGACTCCTCGATCGCCTCCTCGTAGGAGGACACGTCCGTGCTGCCCGCCTTGACCGCCCGGTAGATCGCGTCGGCGGCCAGCATGCCCGAGCGGATGCAGTGGTGCACGCCCTTGAGCGCCACCGTGTCCACCATGCCGCCGGCGTCGCCGACGAGCAGCGCGCCGGGCATCGTGAGCTTGGGCATCGACCAGTAGCCGCCGCCGGGCAGCGCCTTGGCGCCCCAGGCGACGCGCTCGCCGCCCTCCAGGATCCCCCGCACGAGCGGGTGGGTCTTGAACAGCTGGAGCAGGTCGTGCGCCGAGGTGGTGGCGTCGGCGTACTCGAGGTCGACCACGAACCCGATCGACACGAGGTCGTCGCCCGTCTTCTCGTCCTTCATCGGGTACAGCCAGGTGCCGCCGATCTGCCCGTACTTGGAGGACAGCTTCAGCGGCCAGGGGCCCACGGTGTGGATCAGGCGGTCCAGCGGCTTGGGGACCTTCCAGACCTCCTTGACGCCGAGCTCCCACACCGGGGGCTCGCGGTCGGCGCCGAGGTCGAACTCGCGGATCGCGGCGCCGGTCAGGTGGCCCCAGCAGCCCTCGGCCAGCACGGTCACGTTGGCCTTGATGTCGGTGCCGGGCTCGAAGTTGCCCTGCGGCTCGCCGTCCTTGCCGCGGCCCTTGTCGCCCGAGCGCACGCCGACGACCTCCCCGTCCTCGACGACCAGCTGGGTGGCCGAGGTCTCGGTGAGGATGTACGCGCCGGCCTCCTCGGCCTGGCGCTGCTGGTAGCGGGCCAGCGCCGACACGCTGACGACCTCGTTGCCGTGGTTGCGGAAGGGCGGCGGCGGCGGGATGCGCAGCTTCGTCTTGGCGGTCGGCGTCATGTAGACCGCCTCCTTCTCCACCTCGCCGTAGGCGAAGCCCTCCTTGCGCCAGTCTTCCCTCGAGAGATCGGGAAAGAGCT
This sequence comes from Solirubrobacteraceae bacterium, assembly GCA_033856025.1. Taxonomy (GTDB): domain Bacteria; phylum Actinomycetota; class Thermoleophilia; order Solirubrobacterales; family Solirubrobacteraceae; genus AC-38. The sequence goes on from JAWVFQ010000023.1 coordinate 39,214, forward strand.
CCTGGAGCGCCTGCGGGCGCATGACCGCGCCGGACAGGCTGTGCCCGCCGCAGACCTTGGACTTCTCGATCACCGCGACGGGGACCTCGCCGAGCTTCTCCAGCGTGGCCGGGTCCTCGGCCAGCAGCTGGAGCAGCCGGTTGGCGCAGGCCAGGCCGGCGGTGCCGCCGCCGACGATCGCCACGCCGACCTCGATCAGCTCCTCCTCGTCGTCCAGCCCGTGCTTGACGATCTCCCCCGGAGAGTCGATGGGGGGCGGGTACTGGCGCGGGACGACGGACCCGTTGCGCGACGACACGTCCCTCAGCCGCCCTTCTTGGCCTTCACGGCCTCGGTGAGCTTGGGGAGGATCTTGTTGAGGTCGCCCACGATGCCCAGGTCGGAGAACTCGAAGATCGGCGCGTTGGAGTCCTTGTTGATCGCGACGATGTTCTCGGAGTTCTGCATGCCGACCTTGTGCTGGATCGCGCCGGAGATGCCGGCGGCCAGGTAGAGCTTCGGCGCGACGGTCTTGCCCGTCTGGCCGATCTGGGTCGAGTACGGGTACCAGCCGGCGTCCACCACGGCGCGGGTGGCCGCGACGGCGCCGCCCAGGGCCTTGGCCAGCGCCTCGGCCAGCTCGAAGCCCTCGGGCTTGCCCAGGCCGCGGCCGCCGGCCACGAGGATGTCGGCGCCCTCGATGTCCACGTCCTCGCCGCGCTGCTCGCCGCGTTGGACCATCGTGGCCTTCGTCGCCTGCTCTGAGAGCTGGACGTCGACGTCCTCGACGGTGGCGGGGCCGCCGCCGGTCTCCTTGGTCTCGAAGGCGTTCAGGCGACCGATGATCACGCCCTTGTCCTTGTAGTGGGACTTGGAGATCTTGGAGTCCTGGAGGATCGGGCGCGAGGCGACCAGCTTGCCGTCCTCCACCGAGACCTCGGTGACCTCCATGGTCACGCCGGCGCCCAGGCGCGCGGCCAGCCCGGCGCCGACCTCGAAGCCGAGCAGGCCGCCGCCGAACAGCGCGTAGGTGTGGCCGTTGTCCTGCATGACCTTGGCCATGGCGTCGACCACCGGCTGGGCCAGGCCCTCGGGCGCCCTGGCGCGGAAGACCTTGGTCGCGCCGTAGTTGCCCAGGCTGGCGGCCAGGTCCTCGGTCAGGTCGTCGCCGTCGCCCACGACGATGGCGTGGGCCTCGCCGCCGATCTCCGAGGCGAGGCGCGCACCCTCGGACACCGCGCCCAGCGAGTTCTTGTTCAGCTCGCCCTCGTAGTGCAGGACGTAGACCAGGATGTCCGCCATCTAGATCAGCTTCCTTTCCTCGAGCCAGGCGATGACCTTCTCGACGGTCTCGGCCGTGTCCTCGTCTTCGATGATCTGGCCCGCCTCCTTCTGGGGCGGGTCGGAGAAGTCGCCGCAGGCGACCATGGAGCCGTCCGCGCCGACCTTGGAGGTGTCGATGCCCGCGTCGGCCGCGGCGATCGCGTCGAGCGGCTTCTTCTTGGCCCCCATGATCGCCTTGAGCGACGGGTAGCGGGGCTCGTTGATCGCGTCGCCGACCGAGATGACGGCCGGGAGCTGGACGGACACCGTGTCGTAGCCGTACTCGGCCTGGCGCTCGCAGCGCAGCGCGCCGTCCTCGACGTCGATCTTGATGACCTGCGTGAGCGAGGGCATCTTCAGGTGCTCGGCCACGACGGCGCCGATCGTGTAGCACTCGCCGTCGTCGGACTGCTGGCCCAGCAGGACCAGGTCGGGCGACTCGCGCTCCAGCGTCTGCGCCAGCGAGTAGCCGGTCGCCGCGACGTCGGAGCCGGCGAGCACCTCGTCGGACAGGTGCACGGAGCGGTCGGCGCCCAGGGAGACGGCCTTGTGCAGCGCGCGCACGGCGCTGTCGGGGCCCATGGTCACCGCGATGACCTCCTCGACCTCGGCGTCACCGCCCTCCTTGATCTGCATCGCCGCCTCGATGGCGTGCGTGTCGAACGGGTTGAGGTTCTTCTCCCCGCTGCGGTCCATGCGTCCCGTCGACTGGTCGATGCGCTTCTCGACGGCGGCGTCCGGGACCTCCTTCACCAAGACGCAAATCTTCAACTAGAGCCTCCTATGAGCAGACGGACGTTCGGGATCCTACCCAATTGACTGACCAGTCAGTCGGCTTACGCGCGGCGCTCTGAGACCGCCCCGCGGATGAAATCGATGATGTCCTGTGTCGTGGCACCCGGCGTGAACACCTCGGCCACCCCGAGCGACTTCAGCTCGGGGATGTCGTCCGAGGGGATCGTCCCCCCGAGCGTGATCACCACGTCCTCGACGCCCTCCTCGCCCAGCAGCTCGAGGATGCGCGGGACGAGCGTCATGTGCGCACCGGACAGGATCGACAGGCCGACCGCGTCGGCGTCCTCCTGCACGACGGTGGCGACGATCTGCTCGGGTGTCTGGTGCAGGCCGGTGTAGATGACCTCCATCCCGGCGTCGCGCAGGGCGCGAGCGATGATCTTCGCCCCCCGGTCGTGGCCGTCCAGGCCCGGCTTGGCCACCACGACGCGGATCTTCCTCTGGGTCGCGGCCTCCATGAGCGGCGCCGGATCCTATTGATCGCTCGCGCCGCCCGTCCCCATCGGGTTGCGTCCCGCGCCGATCCCCATACGATGCTCATCGAGTTGGGGGTCCGGATCCACATCGTCGCCATCACCGGCCTGGCCGTCGCGGCCGGCCTGACCGGCGCCGCGCCGGCCGGCGCGCACGTGCTGAGCCTGGCCCGGGCACGGTCCGCGGCCACCGTCGTGGCCAAGCGACTGGCGCGGGCCCGGGGCGACGACGCCCCCGCCCGCTACACGCGGCCGCTCTGCCGGCGCGCCTCCCAGCACCGGTTCATCTGCCTCACCACCCTGCGCGGCACGACCCGCTGCGACCCGGCCGAGCCCGCGTGCGACGGGACCGCGCCGTTCGAGGTGCGTTACCGGATCATCGTCGCCTATCCCAGCGAGCGCGCGCGCAATCCGCGAACCTACGTCGCCCAGGCATGACGCGCACGTTCGCCCGAAACCTCATCCTGGCCGTCCTCGCCCTCGCGGTGCTCGCCACGGCCGCCCTCGCGCATCCCGAGCGCACGACGGTGTTCCCGGACCCGGCGCCGGGGAAGGTGCCCGCCTACCGGGCCGCCGGCCCCACCCTCGTGGTGTGCAAGCCCGACTCGCTGGCGCGGATCCGCAAGGCGTTCGCCGGCGACCCGCGCGGGATGCGCCCGCGGCTGAAGATGCTGCGCCGCTGCCGGTTCCGCCACATCCAGTCGGCCGTCAACGCGGCCAAGAGCGGCTACCGCATCCTGGTCATGCCCGGGCTGTACCGCGAGGAACCCAGCCGCGCGGTCCCGGTGGGCTCCTACGGCCAGGGGCCGTGCGCCAACGAGTACGTCGAGACCGAGGGCTTCACCAACACGGCGCCGCCGCCCGCCGGGCCGGCCTCCAACGACCCGCCGGTGCGCCCCAACCGCAACTTCCAGATCAAGTGCCCCAACTCCAAGAACCTCATCGCCGTGATCGGCGACCCGCGGCTGGACCCGGACCCCGCCAAGCCGCTTCAGGTCCGCTGCCTGCAGCGCTGCAACCTGCAGATCTCCGGCTACGGGAAGCGGCCGTCCGACGTCGTGATCGAGGGCGACCGGCGCAAGGCCGACGTGCTGCGCGCCGACCGGGCCAACGGCCTGTACCTGAGCAACTTCACGATCGAGCAGGGAGCGTTCAACGACGTCGACATCGTGGAGACCGACGGGTTCCGGGTCAGCCAGGTCGTGGCCCGCTACGGCCAGCACTACGGCGTCCTCACCTTCACCTCGATCCACGGGCTCTACGACCACGTCGAGGCCTACGGCAACGGCGACTCCGGCGTCTACCCGGGCTCGGGCGCCAAGGGCTGCGATTACGTGAACCGCAACGCCTACGGGACGTGCGAGCGCGGCTCGACCGCGGCCAACCCGCGCGCCGGCTGCGGGACGTTCACGACCGAGCTGCGCCAGATCGACTCCCACCACAACGTCCTGGGCTACTCGGGCACCGCGGGGAACTCGTCCTACGTCCACGACAGCCACTTCCACGACAACAACGCGGGCCTGACCACCGACTCGTTCGCGGCCGGGCACCCCGGGATGCCGCAGGAGTGCTTCCAGTGGGAGCACAACGTCATCAACTCCAACAACGAGAACTACTTCACCAAGCAGCGCCAGGACTACTGCAACGCCACGCCGTTCGAGAAGCGCCCGAAGGAGATCGTCTGCCCCCAGTTCCAGATCTCGGTCGGCACCGGCGTCCTGATCGGGGGCGGCAACCGCAACCTGCTCAAGGACAACTACATCTACGACAACTGGAAGTGGGGCGTGACGCTGGGGTGGGTGGCCGGCGCGGTGCGCGGCGACAACGACCCCGACCACCAGAACGACACGTCCAACGGCAACCAGTTCATCGGCAACCACATGGGGATGCGCCCGGACGGCACGCCCGACCCCAACGGCGCGGACTTCGTCTGGGACGGCCAGGGCTCGCGCAACTGCTGGTCGGGCAACACCTCGAAGTCCGGCCCCTCGCACCAGTTCCAGGGCCCCGCGCCCGGCCCGGCGCCGTGTCCCGGCTCCGACGTGGCGCGGCCCTCCGATCCCATCTTCTACTCGCAGGTCGCGCCGTGCTTCGCCTGGGACCCGCGCGACAACCCGCGGCCCGTCGGCTGCGACTGGTTCGACACGCCGCCCGAGCCCCAGCCGTCGTGAGGCGCGCCGGTGTGCTCGCCGCGGCGCTCGCGGCGGGGGCGCTGGGAGCCGCCGGGACGGGCTGCGGAGGCGGCGGCAAGGGCGCGGCCGCCGGCGCGTCGGGCGAGCGCAACGGGAGCCTCGTCTGGGACGAGACGCCCGTGCTGGTCCGGGTGCGCCACATCCCCACCGACCGCGTCCTCATCGGGACGGTGCGCAACGACTCGCTGCGTCCTCTGGACCTCAAGTCGTCCGACGTGGGCGTGCGCGACGGCGCGGGACGGCGACTGCGCGCCTTCGCCCAGTTCGCGGGCTCCTACGCGCACGGGCTGTACGGCGCCTACGAGAAGCCGCACCCGCTGCCGCCCGCGGAGAAGCAACGCCTGGGGCTGATAGTCCGCATCCTGCCCGGCAAGACGGCGCCGCTGGTCGTGTCCTACCGCACCAGCCGCCGCGACCGCGCACCGCTGCACGTGGAGTGGGCCAGCGGAACGCTGCCGGTGCCCACGCGCCTGCGCGAGCAGTACGGCTAGCTAGAAGACCGGCGCTTCGGTGTACGTGCCGAAGACCGACTGCAGCGCCGTGACGATCTCGCCCTCGCTGGCGTGGGCGCGCGCCGCGTCCAGCAGGCCGGGCATGAGGTTGCGGTCGCCGTGCGCCGCGTCCTCGCGCAGGCGGCCCAGCGCGGCTTCGACCGCCGCGGCGTCGCGCCCGGCGCGCACGGACGCCAGGCGGTCCACCTGCTTGCGCTCCAGCGCCGGGTCGACGCGCAGGATCTCCAGCGGCTGGGCGTCGTCGTCGACATGCGTGTTGACGCCGACGACCAGGCGCTCGCCGCTGTCGACCTCCTGCTGGTAGCGGAAGGCGGCGTCGGCGATCTCGCGCTGGGGGAAGTTGCGCTTGACCGCCTCGACCATCCCGCCGAGCTCGTCGATCTTGGCGAAGTAGTCGTAGGCCTGGCGCTCCATCTCGTCGGTCAGCGCCTCCACGAAGTAGGCGCCGCCGAGCGGGTCGGTCGTGTTCGTGACGCCGGACTCGTGGGCGATGATCTGCTGCGTGCGCAGCGCCACGCGCACCGCCGCCTCGGTGGGCAGCGCCAGCGCCTCGTCGTAGGAGTTGGTGTGCAGGGACTGGGTGCCGCCCAGCACGCCGGCCAGCGCCTCGATCGTCGTGCGGATGATGTTGTTGAGCGGCTGCTGGGCGGTCAGCGAGACGCCCGCGGTCTGGGTGTGGAAGCGCATGAGCAGCGAGCGCTCGTCGCGCGCGCCGAACGTGTCGCGCAGCTCGCGGGCCCAGATGCGCCGAGCCGCGCGGTACTTGGCCACCTCCTCGAAGAGGTCGATGTGCGCGTTGAAGAAGAAGCTCAGGCGCGGCGCGAAGTCGTCCACGTCCAGGCCGCGCGCCACCGCCTGCTCGACGTACGTCAGCCCGTCCTTGAGCGTGAACGCGAGCTCCTGCGCCGCCGTCGAGCCGGCCTCGCGGATGTGGTAGCCGCTGATCGAGACCGGGTGCCAGCGCGGCATGTGCCCAGAGCACCACTCGATGAGGTCGCCGACCAGGCGCATGGCCGGGTCGATGGGGAAGCACCACTCCTTCTGGGCGATGTACTCCTTGAGGATGTCGGTCTGGATCGTGCCGCTCAGGCGCTCGGCCGGGACGCCGCGCTCCTCGGCCGCCACGACGAAGAAGGCGAGCATGATCGCCGCGGGCGCGTTGATCGTCATCGACACGCTGACCTCGTCCAGCGGGATGCCCGCGAACAGCGTGGTCATGTCGTCCACGGTGTCCACGGCGACGCCCTCGCGCCCCACCTCCCCCAGGCAGCGCGGGAGGTCGGAGTCGTGGCCCATCAGGCTGGGCATGTCGAAGGCGGTGCTCAGGCCGGTCTGGCCGTGGTCGAGCAGGTAGCGGAAGCGCTCGTTGGTCTCCTCCGCCGTCCCGAAGCCGGCGAACTGTCGCATCGTCCACAGCCGCCCGCGGTACATGCTCGGGTACACGCCGCGGGTGTAGGGGTACTCGCCGGGGCGGCCGATCTCGGCGGCGTCGGGCAGGTCGCGCTCGGTGTAGAGCGGATCGATCTCCTGGCCGCTGACCGTGGTGAACAGCGCGTCGCGCTGCGGGGCCTCGCGGGGCTCGGTCGCCATGGGCGCAAGTCTACGGCCAGGCGGTCGGTACTCTCGGCGCATGCTCGCCCGCCTCTCGCTGCGTGCGCGTGCCGCCGCGCTGTTGCCGCTGGCGGCGCTGGCGGTGCACGACGGCTTCTACCGGCTGGGCGAGCCGCACGCCGGGTCCGGCTCGGGCCACGGCTACCTCGCCGGGGCCACGGCGCTCGCCGGCGTGCTGGCGGCGCTCGTGGTGGCCGCGCTGGTGGCCCGCCTGGCGCACGCCTGGCGCGGCGTGGACGCCGCCGAGCCCGGCGTCGCGTGGCGGCGGCTGTGGCTGGTCACGACCCTCGGGCTGCTCGCGGTCTTCGCCCTCCAGGAATGCCTGGAGGCGGCCGTGGCCGGCCACGCGGTCGCGTTCGCCGGTTCCGGCGCGTGGGTCGCGGTTCCGCTCGCGCTGGCCGCCGGCGGGCTGCTCACGCTCGTGCTGCGCGGCGCGCGCGCCGTGGCCGCCGCCGTGGCCGGCCGCGGGGCCCGCCGACCCGTCCTTCGCCCGTCGCCCCGCGCCGGGCGTCTCGTCGCGCGGCCCGCGCCGCGTCCCTGCGCCCCCCCGCTCGCGCTGTGCGCGGCGGGACGAGCGCCGCCTCCGTTCGCCCTCTCCCGGTAAGCGAACCGGCCGCGCCCGACCGGGTGCGGCCCCAAGGAGGTTGAGAACGCATGACCCGCAACGCCCGAATCGCACTGATCGTCGCCGCCGTGGCGGTCGCCGGAGTGGCCGCCCTGGTGATCGGCTCCGGCGGATCGGACAAGAAGAAGGACACGGCCGCGACGACCGCGACCACGCCGGCCGGGCCGGGCCGCACGACGCCGGCCAAGCCCGCCCCGCCGCCCGTGCCCGTGATCCGCGTGCACGATGGCAAGCCCGTGGGCGGCCTCAAGACGCTGGAGTTCAAGCACGGCGAGCGCGCGCGCTTCGTCGTCGCGGCGGACACGAAGCAGCAGGTCCACCTGCACGGCTACGAGATCGAGAAGACCGTCCCCGCCGGGGGCCGCGTGACCTTCTCCTTCAAGGCCAAGAACGAGGGCGTCTACGAGGTGGAGTCCCACACCAGCGAGCAGAAGCTGGCCAAGGTGAAGGTCGTGCCATGAGGCGCCTGCTGACGGCGACGGGCGCGGGGCTGGCCGGCGCGGCCCTCGCGCCGGCCGCGGCGTCCGCTCACGGGATCGGCCAGCGCGCCGACCTGCCGATCCCCCAGTGGCTGTTCGGGTGGGCGGCGGCCGTCGTGTTGATCGTGTCGTTCGTGGGACTGGCGCTGCTGTGGCAGACGCCGCGCCTGCAGGCCGTCCGCCTGCGGGGCGGCGTGCGGATCCCGGCCGTCGTGGACGTGGTGTGCGGCGCGATCGGGGTCGCGGTGTTCGGGATCGTGGTCTACGCCGGCCTGGCCGGCTCCCAGACGGCCACGGCCAACGTCGCGCCGACGTTCGTGTTCGTGCATTTCTGGGTCGGGCTCGTCGTGGCCAGCGTCCTGCTCGGGGACGTGTTCCGGCTGTTCAACCCGTGGCGCGCGATCGCGCGCGCCGTGGGCTGGCTGGTGGGGCGCCTGGCGCCGAGCAGCACCCCGGAGCCCCTCCCCTACCCCGAGCGCCTGGGCCGCTGGCCCGCGGTGGCCACGCTGCTGGGCTTCGGCTGGCTGGAGCTGGCCTACCAGTCGCGCGACGACCCCTCGACGCTGGCCATCCTGGGGCTGGCCTACGCGCTGATCCAGCTGGCCGGCATGAGCTTCTACGGCGTGGAGCCGTGGACGCGCCGCGCGGACGGCTTCGGCGTCTACTTCAACCTGTTCTCCCGTCTTTCCCCCTGGGAGCGGCGCGACGGCGTGCTGTACCTGCGCACTCCGCTGTCCGGCGTGACCTCGCTGAGCCCCGTGCCCGGAACGGTCGCGCTGCTGTGCGCGATCATCGGGATCACCACGTTCGACGGGTTCAGCCAGGGGAGCATCTGGCAGAACCTGGCGCCCGACGTCGAGCAGCGCTTCCTGGACATCGGGTTCTCGCTGCGCGCGGCGGTGGAGCTGACGTACACGCTGGGCCTGGCCGGGGGCGTGGCCTTCGTGTCGGGCGTCTTCTGGCTCGGCGTGACGGGGATGCACACGGTGGGGCGAGGACGCAGCACCCGCGAGCTGGCGCGCCAGTTCGCGCACACGCTGGTCCCCATCGGCTTCGCCTACGCGGTGGCGCACTACTTCTCCCTGCTGGTGTTCCAGGGGCAGGCGACGGGATACCTGATCTCCGACCCACTCGGACAGGGGTCCGACCTGTTCGGGACCGCCAACACGCAGATCGACTACAGCGCGATCTCGGCCAACGGCATCTGGTACGTCCAGGTCGGCGCCCTGGTCGCCGGGCACGTGGCCGGGCTGATCCTGGCCCACGACCGCGCGCTGGCGATCTACGACGACGTCCGCGAGGCCACGCGGTCTCAGTACTGGATGCTCATGGTGATGATCGGCTTCACGTCCCTGGGCCTGTGGCTGCTGTCGGCGACGAACGCATGACCGTCTTCGCCCACGCGGGCCACGTCGCGGTCGACCTGGCGATCTACCTCGGCCCGGTCGTGGTGATCGGCCTGGGCCTGTGGATCGCCGACCGCCGCGAGCGCCGGCGCGACCGCCGCGCTAGCGAGTGAGGACGTAGGCCTTGGATCCGCTGTAGCAGTACATGCGAATCGAGGAGCTCGCCGAGGCGTAGGTGCAGCGCCAGCCCGCGGGATGGCGACGGTGGTAGTAGGACCGCGGCGCCCAGCGGCGGGCGAACAGGCAGCCGACGTTGCGCGCCTTGACCTTGTAGCCGGCCAGGGACCCGCAGGTCCTGGCCGTGTGCAGGGCCGCGGCGGGCGGCGCCGTGGCGGCCGGCGCGGCGATCGCGGCCAGCGCGGACAGCGTCACTACATGCCTCTTCATCGAACGGTGAACCCCCTCCTCACCAGCGGCGACGCGTTGTCCGCCGAATCGTACGCGCGCAGCGCAACCTCGTAGCCACCAGGCGCCAGCCGGGCGACGCTGAAGCGAATGTCGTTGCGCCCCGCGCGCCCCTCCAGGGCGATGTGCCGGACGACGCTCCGCCGTCCCCGGCGCACGCGACTGACCGTGCCCTCGACGTCGGCGAGCTCGGAGAGCGTGAAGCGCAGCCGCCCGCCGGGGCGCGCGCAGCGCCGGCACATGCGGGCCGGGACGAGCGCGACCCCCACCATCTGCGGGGCGATGCGATCGATGACGGGAGCCCCGCCGCTGGTGTCGGGGCTCACGACGATCGTCCCGCGCATCGAGTCGTGCTTGCGACACAGGTACGTGTACGTCCCCGGCCGCGTGAACTGCTCGCCGAAAGTGTCGCCGGCGCGGTGCGAGAAGCGGTCCGGCGGCGTGCCCGGGTCGGAGTCGAAGGTCTTCCCCGGGCCGCTCCCCGTGACCGAGTGGTCGGTGTCCGGACCGTTCCAGGTCCAGAACACGACGTCGTTGACCACGATGTCGATCCGCGGCGGGCTGAAGGAGTACAGCGAGATCCCCACGTTCACCGCGCCGTGGCCGGGATGGGCCTGCGCGCCGGCCGGCACGGCGCCCGCCGCCAGCGCGGCCAGCGCGGCGAGCGCGGGTGCGCGTCTCACGTCGCGGCGTCACCTCGCGACGCCCGCCGGCGCGCCGCCAGGCCGGCCAGAGCGGCGGCCAGGACCAGGGCGCCGATGAGCACGGCGGCGACGGCGCCGCCGCCCGATCCGCCCGCTCCCTTCCCCGAGCCGATCGGCTTGCCGGCGGCCTTGGCCATCCGCTGGATCGTGTCCTGGGTGGCGGTGACGACCTGGTCGGAGGTGGCGCCCGTCGACACGCGGATGGTGCGCGCGGCGCGGCGCTCGCCCGGCGAGAACGGCACGCCGGCGATGCCCGCGCCGGACGGCGTGACCACGAGGATGCGTGCGCCCACCGTGTTGGCCGTGTGCCGCGGGAGCTCGGTGACCAGGTAGTCCGCGTACTGCTGGGGCTTGGTGAAGGCCGCGGCCAGCGGTCCCAGGTCCACCTCGGCCTGGATCACCGCCACCTTCAGCGGGTACCCGGCGGCGCGGGCGCGGTCGACGGTCTTGCGCAGGCCGTCGGCCGCCTTCTGCGACGGGGTCAGGGCGGGCAGGTAGAGGTCCTCGAACGGCAGGACGTCGCTGGGCGGGTCGCCGTTGGCGTGCGCGGGCGCGGCGGCGGCGAGCGCGGCGAGCGTCGTCAGGAGCGCGACCCGGCGGAGCATCCGGCGCAGCCTACGCTTCCCGCGCGGCCTCGCCGAGCAGGGCCCGCGCGATCACCAGCCGCTGGATCTCGCTCGTGCCCTCGTAGATCTCGGTCACCTTGGCGTCGCGGTAGTAGCGCTCCACCGGGAACTCCTTCGTGTAGCCGTAGCCGCCCAGGACCTGGATCGCCTCGCCGGTCCAGTGGCGCGCCACCCGCGAGGCGAACAGCTTGGCCTGGGCGCCCTCGACCGTGTGCGGCCTGCCCGCCGCCTTCAGCCTCGCGGCGCGCCAGGTCAGCGCCCGCGCCGCCTCGACCTCGGTCTGCATGTCGGCGAGCTTCTGCTGGATCGCCCCCAGCCGGGCGATCGGCCCGCCGAACGCCGTGCGCTCGCGGGCGTAGGCGGACGCCACGTCGAGCGCGGCCTGGGCGATCCCGGTGGCCTGCGCGGCGATCCCGATGCGCCCGCCGTCCAGCGTGGACAGCGCGATGCGCATCCCCGCGCCGGGCTCGCCCAGCCGCTCGCCCGGAGTTGCGTCGAGCGCCAGGTCGGCGGTGGAGGACGAGTTCAGCCCGAGCTTGTCCTCCTCGCGCGTCGGCCGGAAGCCGTCGGCGCCGCGCCGCACGACGTAGGCCGAGATCCGGTCGTCGGGGTCGCGGGCGAACACCAGGAACGTGTGGGCGTGCGAGCCGTTGGTGATCCACTGCTTGGCGCCGGTGATGCGGCCGTCGGCGTCGGCGCGCGTGCGCAGGGCGCCCGCGTCGGACCCCGCCTCGGCCTCGGTCAGCGCGAACGCCGCCAGCTCGTGGCCCTGGGCCAGCGCGGGCACCAGCCGCGCCGCCTGGGGCTGGCTGCCGTGGGCCAGGATCGGCAGCGTCCCGGCCCCGGTGTGCACCGCGACGGTCACGCCGACGCCCGCGTCGGCGCGCGAGAGCTCCTCCAGCACCAGCGCGTAGGAGAGGAAGTCCGCGCCCGCCCCCCCGTGCTCCGAAGGGACGCACACGCCCATGAGGCCCAGCTCGCCCAGGCGCCCGAACACCTCCGCCGGGAAGCGGTGCTCGCGGTCCCACTCGGCCGCGCTCGGCGCGATCTCGGCGTCGGCGAAGCGCCGCGCCAGCTCGCGGATCTCGCGCTGCTCGTCGGTGAGCTCGCTCCAGCTCACGACCGGCCTCGCAGTCGTGGCGCCGGGAGCCGGCGGGGGGCGGGCCGGCGGCGCCACACCGCACTGCCGATCCCGCCGGCGAGCAGCGCCGTGGACGCCGCCCCGGCCAGCTTCAGGCGCCGGCCCAGCGTTTCGAAGCGCATGACCTCCCAGCTCTGCTCCCTGGCGATGCGGGCCAGCGCCGCGTCGGGATTCACCGCGACCGGGTGCCCGACCGCGCGCAGCATCGGCAGGTCGGACTCCGAGTCCGAGTAGGCCCAGCTCTCGGCCAGGTCGAGCCCGCGCTCGGCCGCCAGCTCCCGGATCGCCGTGGCCTTGCCCTCGCGGTAGGTGAAGGGGCCGTCCAGGCGCCCGGTGTAGACGCCGTCCACGATCTCGCTGCGCGTCCCGATCGCACCGTCGAAGGTCAGCACGTGGCCGAGGAGGTCAGCCACCTCCTGCGCCGCGGCGGTGCAGATGAAGGCGGGACGTCCGGCGTCCTGGTGCTCGTAGGCCACCTGGAGCATCTTCGGGTACACGCGCGGCAGCAGGCCGGCGAGCACGTCGGCGCCCAGGCGCTCGATGTCGCGCACGCGCACGCCCTGGAGCGCCGCCATCACGCGCTCCTTGAGGATCTCGGTGCCCTCGTCGGTCGACCCCTGGAGCCGAAAGCGTAGGTTGGCCCAGCCGTCGGAGAGCAGCTGGCGGCGCGACGTGAGGCCCGCCCGGTAGGAGGCGCGGGCGAACTCGAAGGCGGAGGACCCCCCGATCAGGGTCCGGTCCAGGTCGAAGAAGGCGGCCCCGGAGGGCGTCACACCTCGAGGATCACGGCGTCGCCCTGACCCCCGCCCGAGCAGATCGCCGCGCAGCCCTTGCCGCCGCCGCGCCGGCGCAGCTCGTGCACCAGCGCGCCGAGGATGCGCGCGCCCGCGGCGCCGATCGGGTGCCCCAGCGCCACGGCGCCGCCGTTGACGTTCACGCGCTCCTCGTCGATGTCGAGCACCCGGATGGTGTTCAGCGCCACCGACGCGAAGGCCTCGTTGATCTCCCACAGGTCGATGTCGGAGGCCTCCAGGCCCGCCTTCTCCAGCGCGGCGCGCGCGGCCAGGGCCGGCGTGCGGGCCAGGTAGGGGAAGTCGTCGGCCACCTGGGACTGGGCGACGATCGTGGCCAGGACCTCCTTGCCGTTGGCGCTCGCCCACTCGTCGGAGGAGACGACCAGGGCGCCGGCGCCGTCGTTGACGCCCGGGGAGTTGCCCGCGGTGTGCGAGCCGTCCTTGCCGGTGAGGCCGGGCAGCGAGGCCAGCTTCTCCAGCGAGGTGTCGCGGCGCGGGCCCTCGTCCACCTCGACGACCGTGTCGCCCTTGCGCGAGGGGATGGTCACGGTGACGATCTCGTCGGCCAGGCGGCCCTCGTCGGTGGCGGCCAGGGCGCGCTCGTGGGAGCGCAGCGCCCAGCGGTCCAGGTCGGGGCGGGTCATCTCCAGCTCGTCGCCCACCTCGGTCGCCTCGTCGAACATCTGGCGCCCGGAGAACGGGTTGGTCAGGCCGTCGTGGACCATCGAGTCCAGCGCCTTGACGTCGCCCATCTTCCAGCCGAAGCGCGCGCCCGGCAGCAGGTAGGGGGCGTTGGACATCGACTCCATCCCACCGCCCACGCCGACCTCGACGTCGCCGGCGCGGATCGCCTGGTCGAGGATGGCCACTCCGCGCACGCCCGAGGCGCACACCTTGTTGACGGTCTCGCTGGAGACCTCCTTCGGGATCCCGCCCTCGATCTGGGCCTGCCGCGAGGGAATCTGCCCCTGGCCGGCCTGCAGGACGGTGCCCATCACCACGTGCTGGACCTGCTCCGGAGCCACGTCGGCGCGCTCGAGCGCGGCGCCGATGGCCGTGCCGCCGAGCTTGGTGGCGGGGAGCGGGGACAGGCCGCCGCCGAGCTTGCCGATCGGCGTGCGAGCGGAGGACAGGATCACGGTCTTGGGCATCTGCTGAGGCTCTCCAGGGTCGTTCTCGGGAGGGGAACCCTAGCGATCCGTTTATGGTCCGCCGCCGTATGGAGGTCCGCGCCGCACCGCCCGCAGACGCCGACACGGTGGCCGTCGGCCTGTTCGAGGGCGGCACTGTCGAAGGTCCCGCGGCGGCGCTCGTGGAGTCCGGGGAGGCCCGGGGCAAGGCGGGGCGCACGGCCGTCACGCACGCCGACGGCACGCGCTGGCTGGTCGTCGGCCTGGGCCCGCGCGACGGCTGGGACGCCGAGGCGGCGCGAGTGGCGGGCGCCGCGGCGGTCTCGCGCGCCCGCGAGCTGGGCGCGCGGGTGCTGGCCTGGGAGGCGGCCGAGGGCCAGGCCGCGGGTCTGGTCGAGGGCTCGCTCCTGGCCGCCTACCGCTTCGACCGCTACAAGCGCGGCGACGACGAGGAGCCGCGGGGCGTCGAGGAGCTGCGCGTCGACGGCGACGCCGCCGAGGTCGATCGAGCGGCCATGGTGGCCGAGGCCCAGAACGCCGCCCGCGACCTGCAGAACACGCCCGCCAACGACATGACGCCCACGCGGCTGGCCGATCGCGCGCGCGAGCTGGCCGGCCAGGTGGACGGGCTGACGGTGGAGGTGGCGGGCCGCGAGGAGATCGAGGCCCGCGGGATGGGCGCGTTCGCCGCCGTGGCGCGGGGCTCGGACGAGGAGCCGGCGCTGATCGTGGCGCGCTACGAGGGGCCGGACGCGGACGGTCCGGTCCTGGGCTTCGTCGGCAAGGCGGTGACGTTCGACACGGGCGGGATCTCGATCAAGCCCGCGGCCAAGATGCACGAGATGAAGTTCGACATGTCGGGCGGCGCGGCCGTGCTGGAGGCGGTGGGCGCCATCGCCCGGCTGGAGCTGCCGGTGAAGGTGGTGGCGGTGATCGGCGCGACCGAGAACATGCCGTCGGGCCGCGCCATGAAGCCGGGGGACATCGTGCGCGCGATGAACGGCGTGACGATCGAGGTCAACAACACCGACGCCGAGGGCCGGCTCGTCCTGGCCGACTGCCTGGCCTGGGCGGTCGAGCAGGGCGCCGAGCGCCTGGTCGACCTGGCCACGCTGACCGGCGCGATCGTGGTCGCCCTGGGCTCGACGTACGCCGGCCTGTTCTCCGGCGACGACGAGTGGGCCGGGGCCGTGGAGGACGCGGCGCGCGACAGCGGCGAGCCGGTGTGGCGCTTCCCACTGCATCCCGACTACGCGAAGCTGATCGAGGGTCGCTATGGCGACATCTCCAACGCCCCGGAGGCCCGCAAGGCCATGTCGATCGCCGCCGCCGAGTTCCTGCGGCGCTTCACGGGCGACGTCCCCTGGGCCCACATCGACATCGCCGGCACCGCCTGGGACACCGGCCGCCCCTACGCCGCCAAGGGCGGCAGCGGCTACGGCGTGCGCCTGCTCGTCGAGCTGGCTCAGCGCACCGTCGCGCGGTAGAAGCGCGGCGGGGCGCCGCCGTTCCGCAGCACCGTGACCACCACGGTGCTCGCGGTGTGCTCGACCAGGGGCGGGCTGGAGGTCTGGTCAGGTATGGGCCAGCGCATGGTGCGCCCGGTGCGCGCGTCGTAGGCGATGGCCACGGCGCGGCCCGGCATCCGCAGCTCGCCCCAGGTCACCAGGCCGGCGGACAGCCGGGGCGCGGTGAAGCCGAGCAGCGGCAGAGTCGTCAGCGTGCGCGGGCGTCCCCCGCAGCGCGTCAGGCGCAGGGGCGCCACCGGCCCCGCCTCCAGGCCGAGCGGCGCGTCGAACTGGTAGCGATAGGAGCCGTGGTCGCGCCTGACCAGCGGCCGGCACAGCCGCACGGCGAGCCCCGGCGCGTCGAGGTCGTCGAAGGAGTCCCTCCGCGCGGTGGGGAAGCGCAGAGCTCCGGATCGCCAGTCCAGGAAGAACCGTTGGGTGGGCCGCGTGACCACGCCGGGGATGGCGGCGGCCTCGATCCAGCGCTCGCCGATGGCGAGAGGCCGCAGCTCGCCCGCCTCGGGGAAGCGCGTGTGCACGTCGCGCGTCCCCGCTCCCTGGATGAGCGATCCGGAGCGCAGGTCGCGCACGAAGACATCGCCCATGCGGACGGCGTCGCGGCTCGGCGGCGGTTCCTCGCGGCCGCACTGCCATAGGAGGCGGCCCGCTCCCAGTCCGACCGGCCGGCAGTAGATCCGGGGGGCGGGCGTGTCGAACTCGCGGCCGGAGGCGGTGTCGAGGACGTGCATCGCGTGGACCCCGTCGTCCGAGCGACTTCCCCACGCGACGAACCGGGCGCCGTCGCTCATCGCGGCCTGGTTCCCGCCGCGCAACGGCTGCAGCGGGGGCGCGGCGGTCGCGGCTCCGGGCGCGGAGAGGGCCGCGACCGCGGCGGCCATGGAGAGCAGCGGGCGCACAGCGGCCGCCAATGGTAAGGCGCCCCTGACCAGCGGTCCAGCTGCGGCCTAGAGGCCGGCGAGGGCGGCGCCGTCGATCAGCAGCTCGCGCGAGCCGCGCTCCGAGATGACCTTGGCCGGGATGCCGCCGACGGTGACGCCGGCGGGCACGTCCTCGTCCACCACGGCGTTGGCGCCGATGACCGCGTCGTCGCCGATCGTGATGGGGCCGAAGATCTTCGCGCCGGGGCCGATGTACACGTTGTCCCCGATGGTCGGCGCGCCTCCCCCGGCCACCCCGATGTTCACGTCGGAGTGGATGCGGCAGTTGCGCCCGACGCGGGCGTGGCCGTTGACCACCACGCTGCCGTAGTGGGCCAGGCTCAGGCCCGGGCCGAACGCGCCGCGCGGGATGGTGAAGCCCAGGACGACCGAGCGCCGCTTGAACCGCCAGGCGGCGATCCGGGCCTGGACCCGGCCGATGGGGTCGCGGCGGCAGTTCTCCAGGTACTCCACCCGGCGCAGCAGGCGCTGGAAGTGGAGCTCGTAGCGGGTGAAGCGGTGCCAGGGCCGCCAGGTGTGGACGTCGCGCGCCGCCATGTCCGCGACGAGGTAGCGGCGGTAGTCCTGCCGGCTGGAGATCGCCGGGAAGGCCCGCCGCTCGGGCGGCCGGGCGAAGCGGCGGGTGCGCGGAACGGGGTCGACGTCCAGGACGCCGAGCCTAATTGCCGTTCCCGCGCCCGGTCAAACCCTCCCCATTCCTGTCCATCGCCCAGCGGGCGTCGCCGTGGCTCAGAGCTCGAGCAGGCGCATCAGCGCCCGGCCGAGCGCGCGGTCGCCGGTGACGGTGACGTGGCGGCGGCGCAGGCGGCCGAGGGTGGCGCGGCCGTGGCGGGTCGCGGGGTTGGGGATCCCCGCGAGCAGCGGCGTGGTCGTGAGGTGGACGACGTGGGGCAGGCGGCCCTCGACGACCAGGTCGGCGGCCTCGTCCCACTCGCCGTCCTCGACCAGCACGCCGTCACCCTCGAACGCGATCCGCACGGGCGCGATGTCCTCGGCGAAGCGCAGCTCCACGCGACCGCGCATCGCGCGCGCCACGTCGGGGCGCCGCTGGGCCCCGCGCTCCAGGAGCGCGTAGAGCGTCGGAGCGATCCCGTCGTCGGCGGTCGAGCCGAGCCGGACGGCGGGCGCGGATGCGGCGTTGGCGGCCATGCTCACAACGTAGCCCCGCCCCGCCGATGCGTTTCACGCCGCGGGACCGCGTCACGTCCCCGTCGCCTCGGGGTCGGCGTACACGGGCTTGCGCCAGGGCGGGGAGATGGCGAAGGCGGTCGCGAGGTCGGCGGGGGCGAGCGTCTCGATCGGGACGACCTCGAGTCCGTCGGACTCCGTGCGGCGCTCGTCGGGCGCCGGGCCGGGCGGGATGTGGCCGGCGTGGCTGCCGCGCGACACGCGCGTCCAGCCGGTCGACGGCGTCCACGCGCCGGTGCGGCGGCGGCGGTCGAACCGCATTCGGCCGTCGCGGGCGGCGGGAAGGCGCGGCTCCCACGGCAGCTCGTTGAGGTTGGGCCAGCGGCGCCGCCCCGCGTAGCCGTTGTGGGCGGACGCGCGCGCCATCACCGTTCCGTCGCGGCCGATGCGCAGCTGGACGGACTCCCAGTCGTCGGCGTGGTGTCCCGCGGCCCGGCCGGCCAGGCGGCCCACCGGCGTGCCGCCGACGACCGGCGCGCGGCTCACCGCGTAGGCCGGGCCCAGCCAGGTGGAGTCGGGGTAGTAGAGCCAGAACTGCAGGTAGAGCGCCCCGCCCGCGCCGCGCCGGTCGACCACGTGGGTGAACACGGCCGCCCGGCGCCCGGCGCGGGAGCGCCACACGTCGCGGCCGGGCGCGTCGGGAGCGTCCGCGCACCGGTGCGCGCGGCAGGTCCGGAAGTCGACCGGCAGCGAGAGCGTTCCCGGCTCGTAGACGATCCCGGGCGCCCACGCGCGCACCAGCGCCGCCACGTCGGCCCCGTAGGCGGCCTCCAGCGCGGCGTCCTCGCCACGACAGCCCGCGAGAACCGCACACCGGACCGCGCGCGCCAGCCCCGGAGCAAGCCCCGCCGCCCCCGCCGCCGTCGCGGACAGGGCCAGCGCGACGACGAGCACCACCCCCACCCATTCGATGGTGGCCTGACCCGCTTTCCTTGCCATGCGCCCGACGGTAGGGGCGCGCGGCGCGCGGGAAACCCGCCGAAAGTGTCAGACCAGACGCAGGGCGAGCACGGCGACGTCGTCGCGCAGCGGACCCTCGGCCAGGCCGGCCGCGATGTCGACGACCCGGCGCACGACGTCGTCGACCGCGTCGTCCGCGCAGCCGGCCAGCCGCTCGGCCAGGCCCTGGGGATCGAGGACCCGCGCCGGCGCGCCGGCGTCCAGGACGCCGTCGGTGTAGAGGACGAGGCAGTCGCCGGTGTCCAGCTCGACCGGGAGGTCGGGGATCGTCACGTCCTCCATGACGCCCAGCAGCGTCCCCCGGCCGCCCGCCGGCTCGGCGCTCCCGTCGGCGCGCAGGACGATCGGCGTCGGGTGCCCCGCGACTCCGACGCACAGGCTCGCCGGGCGCTGCGCCGGGTCCAGGCGCGCCAGCGCGGCCGTGGCGAAGCGCTCGGACAGGTCCTCGCGCAGCATCGCGCCGTTGACCAGCTCCAGCACCCGGCTCGGGCTGCGGTTCTCCAGCGCGAACGCCCGCACGCTGTAGCGAAGCAGCGACGTGAGCGCCGCCGCCTCGGCGCCCTTCCCGCACACGTCGCCGACCGCGAACACCCACTCGCCGCTCGCCTCGAAGACGTCGTAGAAGTCACCGCCCACCTCCAGGCCCTCGCGCGCCGGGCGGTAGGCGGCGGCCAGCTCCACGCCCGGCGGCTCGGGCAGCGCGGCCGGCAGCAGGCCCCGCTGCAGCGTCCCCGCCACGTGGGAGCGCTCGGCGTAGAGCCGCGCATTGTCCAGCGCCATCGACGCCCGCGAGCCGAGGTCCTGCAGCAGCGCCAGGTCCTCGGGGTCATAGCGTCGGTCGCTGTCCACGTGCAGGAAGGAGATCGTCCCGAACGTGCGCCCCCGGGCCCACAGGGCGACCACCGCGGCCGACCGGTAGCCGGAGCGCACGATGAACTCGCGGTGCTCGTCGCTCTGGGCCACCTGGTCCACCACGGCGGCCGGCGAGAGGTCGCGCAGCACCGTCGGCTCGCCGGTGCGCAGGACCTCGGCCACCGGGTGGCGGCCCGACGCGTCCAGCGGGAAGCGGGCCCGGATCTCCTCCAGCTCGCGGGCCACGTCGGGGTCCTGGGCCGCCGCCACCGCACGACCGAACGAGCCGTCCTCCTCGAGCAGGTCGATGACGCACAGCTCGCACAGCTGGGGCACGGCGGTGCGGACGATCGTCCGCAGCGTCTGCTCGGGGTCCAGCGAGGCGTCGAGCGCCGCGCTGGCGCCCACAAGGAACTCCTTGGCCGCCTCGGTGCGCCGGCGCTCGGTGATGTCGCGGCCGATCACCGAGATCCCCACCACCTCCCCCGCCGCGTCGGTGATCGGGTTCAGCGTCAGGGAGACGGCGAAGCGGGCGCCGTCGGCCCGGATGCGCTCGGTCTCGAAGTCCTCGACCGAGTGGCCGCGACGCAGCGCCTCGATCAGGTAGCCCGCCTCGTCCTGGAGGTCGTCGGGGACGAACATCCGCATCGGCCGGCCGAGGACCTCCTCGGCGGTGTAGCCGTACATGCGCTCGGCGCCCGGGTTCCACGTGGTCAGCCTGCCCTCGAGGTCCAGCGACCCCACGGCGTCGTCGGTGGTCTGCACGATCGTGGCGAGCCGGCGCAGCGCCTCGTCGGCGCGGCGGCGCTCGCCGATGTCGCGGATGAAGCCGGTGAACGCCGCCGGGACCGCTCCCGGGACGGCGGTGACCGCCAGCTCCACGGGGATCTCATGGCCATCGGCGTGCAGCGCCGCCAGCTCGACGCGGCGGCCGAGGATCGGCCCGTCCCCCGTCTCCAGGTAGCGGCGCAGCCCGTCGCGGTGGCGCTCGCGCAGCGCGGGCGGGATCAGCACCGCGGCCATCTCGCGGCCCACGACGTCCTCGCGGCGGTGGCCGAAGGTCAGCTCCGCGGCGGCGTTCCACTCGGTGATGCGCCCGTGGTGGTCCATCGCGACCACGCAGTCCAGGGACGACCCGAGGATCGCGGTCTTGAGCGCCTCGCTGCGGCGCACGGCCTCCTCCGCGCGCCGGCGGACCAGGAACTGCGCCAGCTGGTCGCCGAAGCCCGCCAGCAGCTCGCGCATCGCCGGCTCGGGCGCCTCGCCGTGGCGCGCGAAGAACTCCATGACGCCCAGGACGTCCGCGGGCGCGCCGATGGGCACCGGGATCGAGAGGCCCACGCGCAGGTCGGCGGCGGCCGCGGCCTCCAGTCGCGGGTAGTCCGGGTCGCCGGCCAGGTCCACCCGCCACGTGGGCTCGCCGGTCTCCCACGCCCGCCCGGGCAGGGGCTCGCCGCGTTTGAAGCGCAGCTTGCGCGACAGGCGCCAGAACTCCTCCGCGCCTCCGGGCCGAGCCTCCCAGCCGGCCACGAAGCGCAGCGCGTCGTCCCCCTCGGGAAGCTCCCACAGGCCCGCCAGGTCCCAGCCCAGCGCCTCGCCGATGGCCGCGAGCACGCCCGGCGCCGCGTCGGCCAGGCTGGTGGCCCGCACGAGCTCGCGCGCGACGCGCTGCTGAGTGGCCAGGTGAAGGGCGGCATCCCCGCCCACCGCGTTCACTCCCATGCCGTCTGAGCCTACTCCCGTCCGGGGTGTGAGAATCCCGGCCATGGACTTCGATCTCTCCGACGACCACCGCCTGATCCAGCAGACCGTGCGCGACTTCGCGCGCCGGGAGGTGGCGCCCGTGGCCGAGGAGCTGGACCGCACCAAGAGCTTCCCCTACGAGATCGTCCGCAAGCTGGCGGGACTCAACCTCATGGGGATCCCCTTCCCCGAGGAGTACGGGGGCGCCGGGAGCGACACCCTGGCCTACGCGCTGGCCGTCGAGGAGCTGACGCGGGTGGACTCCAGCGTGGCCATCACCCTGTGCGCGCACACCTCGCTGGGGACGCAGCCGATCTACCTGTTCGGCTCCGAGGAGCAGAAGCGCGAATGGATGCCGCGGCTGTGCTCCGGCGAGATCCTCGGCGCCTTCGGGCTGACCGAACCCGAGGCGGGCAGCGACGCCGGGAACGTCAAGACCCGCGCCCGCCGCGACAACGGCAGCTGGGTCATAGACGGCGCCAAGCAGTTCATCACCAACGCGGGGACCGACATCTCGGGCGTCGTCTCCATCACCGCCCGGACCGAGGATGACGGGATCTCGAACTTCATCGTCCCCAACGGCACGCCCGGCTACGAGCCGGGCGAGCCGTACCGCAAGATGGGCTGGAACGCCTCGGACACGCGCCCGCTGACGTTCACCGACTGCCGGATCCCCGAGGAGAACCTGCTCGGCCCGGCGGGCGAGGGGTTCAAGCAGTTCCTGCACGTCCTGGACATCGGGCGCATCGGCGTGGCCGCGATGGGCGTCGGCCTGGCCCAGGGGGCCCTGGACGAGGCGCTGGCCTACGCGAAGGAGCGGCGCGCGTTCGGCCAGCCGATCAGCCGCTTCCAGGCGATCCAGGGCAAGCTGGCCGACCTGTCCACGGAGATCGAGGCGGCGCGCCTGCTCGTGTACAAGGCCGCGCTGCTCAAGGACGCCGGACGCAACTTCAGCCTCACGGCCGCCCAGGCCAAGCTCAAGACGGGCCGCCTGGCGGTCCGCGCCACCGAGGAGGCCGTGCAGATCCACGGCGGCTACGGCTACATCGAGGAGTACCCGGTGTGCCGGTTCTACCGCGACGCGAAGATCCTCACCATCGGCGAGGGGACCGACGAGGTCCAGCAGATGGTGATCGCCCGTGCGCTGGGCGCCTGACCGGCGTAGTGTCGTCCCGACCCCAACATTGGAGGGACAGGAATGTCCGAGGACAACAAGGCACTGGGCCGGCGCTTCTTCGACGAGGTCATCAACGGCCGCAACCTCGACGCGATCGACGAGCTGCTCGCCGACGACTTCGTCGAGCACGAGGAGATGCCCGGGATGCCCACCGACAAGGAGGGCCCGCGCGAGTTCTTCCGCATGCTGCACGCCGCGATGCCGGACATGCACGCCGAGATCGACGAGATGGTCTCCGAGGGCGACCGGCTCGTCATCCGGTCGACCGCGACCGGGACACACGAGGGCGACCTCATGGGGATGCCGGGGACCGGCCAGCGGGTCCAGATGCTGTGGGCCGACTTCGTGCAGATCCGCGACGGCAAGGTCGTGGCCCACTGGGCCGTGGCCGACATGTCCGGCCTGATGGCGCCGGCCCCCGCGGGCGCCGCCTAGCCGCCGCGGGCTACGACTCGCGCCGCTCCAGGATGGACCCGGCCGCGCTGGCCGGGTCCAGCCGGCGCTCGACCACCTGGTCGAGCAGCTTCTGGACGTCGGCGTCCTCGCGCACGGACTCCTCCAGCTCGCGCCGCAGGCGGAACGTCGCCAGCGCGAGCACCTCGTTCATCAGGTTGCGCCGGCGGCGCTCCAGCAGCGTCCCCTCCGCCTCGATGTGGGCGCGGTGGGCGTCGAGCGCCTCCACCACCTCCTCCACGCCGGTCCCGCGGGCCGCCTCGGTGCGCACGATGGGGATCTGCCAGCGGCCCTCCTCGTGCGGCGCCAGGGCGAGCACGCCGCGGATCTCGCGGACCATCGTGTCCGTGAGCGGATGCTCGGCCTTGTTGACGACGATCACGTCGGGGATCTCCATCACCCCCGCCTTGAGCGCCTGGATCGAGTCGCCCGACCCCGGCTGGAGGACGAGGACGACGGTGTCGGCGTGGTCGATGATGTCCACCTCGGCCTGCCCCACCCCGACGGTCTCCAGGAACACCACGTCCTTGCCGGCTGCGTCCATGAGCAGCGCCGCCTGGAGCGCCGCCTCCGACAGCCCGCCCAGCGCGCCCCGGTTGGCCATGGAGCGGATGAACACGCCGGGGTCGAGGAAGTGCTCGGTGAGGCGGATGCGGTCGCCCAGCAGCGCGCCGTGCGTGAACGGCGAGGAGGGGTCGATGGACAGCACCGCCACGTCGCGATCCTTGGCGCGCTCGGCGCGGGTCAGCGCCCCGATAAGCGTGGACTTGCCCACGCCCGGCGGGCCCGTGAAGCCGACCACGGCGGCCTTCCCGGTCCGCGGGTAGACCTCGCGCACGAGCTCCCACCCCGCCGGGTCGTCGTCCTCCACCAGCGAGATGGCACGGGCCAGGGCGCGCTTGTCGCCGGCCACGAGCCGGTCTGCCAGGTCGGAGGGCACGCCCGGACGATATGGCCCGGCCCGTGAATACGCTTCGCCGCCATGACGCTCCTGCGCTTCATGCGCCGCCACGGGATGCTCAACCTCAGCTACGGCCGGCTGATCCTCCGGCTGGGGTGGCTGAAGCTGCGCTGGGGCCGCCGGCTGCGCACGGACGGGCTGTGCTTCGTGGGCCCGGGCGTGAAGCTGGAGATCGGCCGCGGCGCGGTCCTCCACCTGGGCCGGTGGTCATGGCTGGGGCACGGCTGCAAGGTGCGCGTGCACGAGGGCGAGGTGTCGATCGGGGCCAAGACGGTGCTGGGCCAGGAGTGCACCATCTCGGCCTTCCAGCACATCTCGATCGGTCGCGAGTGCGTGGTGGCCGACCGCGTGATGCTGATCGACTTCGACCACGGGATCGTCGAGGTCGAGCGCCCGATCCGCCACCAGGGGATCTACAAGCGCGACGTCAACGTGGGCAACAACTGCTGGATCGGCTACGGCGCGTGCATCCTGCGCGGCGTGACCGTCGGCGACAACTGCGTGATCGGGACCAACGCCGTGGTGACGAAGCAGGTGCCCGACAACGCGATCATCGGCGGCGTCCCCGCCAGGGTGATCCGGATGCGCGAGGCGCCGCAGACGCTGCGCTGGGACTGACCCGTCGGGACTAGCGGCCCGGGATCTCGAGGCGGGCGGCGGTGATCGTGGCGCTGGAGGCGAAGTTGTCGGGACGGAGGTAGGTGGCGTCGTCCTGGAGGACCTCGAGGCGGATGCGGTGGCCCGGGCGCAGGTGCCAGGCGTTGCCGAACAGCTCGTAGGCGATCGTGCCGGCCGCGCTCGTCGCCCGGTAGGCGCCGCGGTCGATGAGCGTCAGCGTTCCGTCGGGCGCCATGTCCCACAGCCGGCTGTTGAGCTCGAGGTCGGGCGCCGTGGCCTGGTAGGTGACGGTCAGGCGCGGCAGGCCGACCTGCGTGAAGTCGCGCGGCACCGGCGCCTCCCACGACGCCACGCCGGGCGCCGACGGGCCGCTCGTCGTGATGCACCCGCGCCCGCGCAGCTGCGAGCGCACGACCGGGTCGAAGTCCTGGGCGCGCGGATCGGAGACGTGGGAGTTGGTCACCTGGGTGTCCGCCCAGGAGAACGTGAGCCGGCCGGTGGCCAGCCCGTCCCACGTCGGGCTGCGGACGATGTGACCCATCCGCTTGGGGTCGCAGTCGGTCACGGCGGCGCGCACGTCGAAGGCCGGGCCCAGCGTGCGCCCGCGCAGGCGGGTGTCCAGCAGCCGGTTGGCCAGGCCGTGTCCGTAGACGAGGTCGGGGACCTTGGCCTGCGCCGTCAGGTGCTCGAAGTCGCCCATGTAGATCCCGATCGGGTAGCCGGGGTCGGCCGCCTTCAGGCGCCGGTACATGCGCAGCACCTCGATGACCGGGAAGATCGGGTCCGTCCAGCCCTGGAGCGCGATGACCGGCACCCGGCGCTGGCGGCGGTCGTGCAGGGCCGCGAAGAAGTCATCCTGCGTGAAGGCCGAGCGGTCGCGAGCGAACGTGCGCTTGGCGTCCTCCACCGCC
This sequence comes from Solirubrobacteraceae bacterium, assembly GCA_033856025.1. Classification (GTDB taxonomy): domain Bacteria; phylum Actinomycetota; class Thermoleophilia; order Solirubrobacterales; family Solirubrobacteraceae; genus AC-38. The sequence continues at coordinate 64,739 of JAWVFQ010000023.1, forward strand.
GGGTCGCCGTCGTACGGCTCGCCGGCGTTCACGCGGGCCAGCGACTGGGCGATCTCCGGGGTTATCCGGTCGCGCAGCGTGGCCAGGAACCCGTCGAGCAGCGTGATCTTGGGGATCCCGAAGGGAGACGAGGCGAACCGCGGATCGACCCCCGAGGACAGGTGACGACCACTCGGCGCCAGCGCGTAGAGCAGGTGCGTCCACGTGTACTGGGGCACGATCGCGGCCAGGCGCACCAGCCGGCCGCCCGGGCTGCGCCATTCCCCGTACTGCAGGCGCTGGTCGTCGCGCGTGGTCAGCAGCAGCCAGGCCTGACCGCCGCCGTAGGACCCGCCGACCGCGGCCACGCGCCGGGTGTCGATCCCCAGCCCCGGGTCGTCGGCCAGCAGGCCGGTGAGGCGGCGCGTGTCGCGGATCTCGTACTCCTTGGACGCCAGCTGGATGGAGCCCTCCGAGCCCTCGTGCCCGCGCGCCGTGTAGTTCAGGACGGCATAGCCGCGGTCGGCCAGCCAGACGTTGTTCCAGCGCACCGTCTTGTACGCCTCGCCGCCCCGGTCCGGCCCGTTGCCGGCGCGCGACTCGCTGAGCGACTCGCGCTTGGTGTTCAGGAAGCCGTGGAGGAACACCACCAGGGGAAGCCGCCCGACCGGGTGGGCGGGCAGCGTGAGCGTCGCGTCGAGCTTCGTCCCGTCGAAGGAGGCGATCGGCCCCGAGCAGATCCGGTAGCGGACCGCCCGGCGCGGCGGCTTGTCGGCGCTGGTCCGCACGGCGCACGAAGCCTTGAGCTCGGCCAGCGGGTCGGCCGCGTTCGCGGCGGGCGCCGAGGCGGCGGCCGGGAGGCCGGCGAGCGCGGCCGCGGCGAGGCCCGCGCGCAGCGTCACCCGCGGCCGGCGCCTCACACCCGCGCCCGGCCCAGCTGAGCGTAGACCTCGGCCGTCTGGCGGGCCACGTCGGCCCAGTCGAAGCGCAGCACGTGCTCGGACGCCTCGGCCACCAGGCGGTCGCGCAGCGCGTCGTCGGTGAGCAGCCGCTCGACCATCGTCTCCAGGTGCTCGGCGTCGCCGCCGTTGAAGCGCAGCCCCACCCGCTCGTCCTCGGGGACGATCTCGCGCAACCCGCCGGTGTCGGCGACGATGCACGGGCAGCCCGACGCCATCGCCTCCAGCGCCACCAGCCCGAACGGCTCGTAGAGCGACGGGACCACGCACAGGTCGGCGATCCGGTAGAGCGAGTGCAGGACGTCGTCGCCGATCCAGCCCAGGAAGGTGCCGTGCTCTTCCAGGCCCAGCTCGGCCGCCTGGCGGCGCAGCTCGGCCTCGTGGGTCCCCGACCCGGCGACGAGGAAGCGCACGTCGCCCAGCCGCTCCACCAGGCCGGGCAGCGCCTCCAGCGCCAGCTGGAAGCCCTTCTCGTAGACCAGGCGGCCGACGAGGACGATCAGCCGCTGGTCGGGCTCCGCGAACCGGGCGCGCAGCCGGTCGAGGTCGTCGACCGGCTGGAGGTCGAGCGGATCGATCCCGTTGGGGATGACGTTGACGCGCGACTCCTCGAGGTCGTAGATGTCGCAGACGTGCTCGCGCATGTAGTGCGAGCACGTGATGACGCGGTCGGCGCGGTTGGCCATCCAGCGCTCGACGCCGTGGATGTAGGACTGCGGGTGCTTGTCCACCCAGCCCTGGTGGCGGCCGTACTCGGTGGCGTGGATCGTCACGACGAGCGGGCAGCGGAAGCGCCGGGCCAGGTGGTCGCCCGCCGCCGCGACCAGCCAGTCGTGGCCGTGGACGAGGTCGAAGTCGTGGCGGTCGCCCAGCTCGACGCCCGCGGCCAGCATGTCCGCGTTCATGTGCTCCACCCAGGTGACGAACTCGCCGAGGTCGCGGGGGCGGCGCGGCTCGCGGACGCGATGGACGTGGACGCCGTCGACGTCCTCCTCGGCGGGCATCGACTCGTCGCCGCGCGACAGGACGTGGACCTCGACGCCCTGGGCCGACAGCTGCTCGGTCAGCTTGCGCACGTGGCGGGCCAGCCCGCCCTCGATCAGCGGCGGGAACTCCCAGGACAGGATCAGGACGTTGCTCACGGCTCGGGCAGGGCGGACCCGGTCAGCGCCGGTGCGAGGTTGCGCAGGACGGGATCGGCTTCAGAGCCTAGCCGCAGGGCCTCGTCCAGCGCGGCGGCATGGCCGTCGGCGCGGGCCCGGGGATACGGGCCGGCCAGCTCGCGCGTGACCATGAACGTCCAGTCGGAGGCCTGGAGCGCGAGCAGCTCGCGCAGGGCGCGCGTCCCCGCCGCGCCACCGGCCCGCGCGACCCGCAGCTCGGCCGCGCGCGCCCGCCAGGCCAGGTCGGCCACGCCAGGCCCCGACCAGGTGGAGAGGTCGCGCGGAGTCCCCCAGGTCGTGACCGGCAGCTCGGCCGGCCGGCCCATAGCCGGCGCCCCGCCGGCCAGGGCGTCCTCGACGGCCACGGGGTCGTGCCGGTCGAGGGCGTCGTCGAGGTTGGTGAGGCTCAGGTCCTGGCGGGCCGCCTCGTCGAGCACCGCGTCCAGCCAGATCGGCCCCTCGTGCCACCAGTGGCCCAGGAGCTCCGTGTCGAGCGCGCACACGCACAGCCCTCCCCCGGCCACCCGCTCGCGGACGCGGCCCACGAAGTCGGTCGCGTGCTCGCGCGCGGTCGCCGCGGCGGCCCCGCGGTCGTACCCGTGGCCCGCGTTGTTCCAGGGTCGGTGGTGGTGCACGGTGTGGTGGTGGTAGTCGCGGTAGGCGCCGTGAGCCGGGTAGCCGCCGTCGCTCCACACGAGCTCGACGACGTCACGGGCGATCGGGAAGAGGACCGGACCGCCGTCGGCGTGCAGCGGCCGCAGATGAGCGTCGGAGCCGGGGCCCAGGACGTCGGTGAGGTCGACGCACGTGGCCCGCACGCCGGCCTCGACCAGGAGCGGGTCCAGCCAGGTCGCGTGGGCGCACTCGGGCAGCCAGAAGCCGCCGCGCCACGCCGCGAGGCGGCGGGTCGGGCCCGAGCCGTCCCCGGCCCGCTCGCGGTGGGAGTCCACGCCGAGCCCGATCTGAAGTCGCGCGCCCGCGTCGGTGGCCAGCAGCGGCAGGACGGCGTGGGTGGCGGAGGACGTCCAGCTGGCGTGGCGCCCCAGCGCTCCCAGCAGGTCGCCTCCGAGGCCGTCGAGCTGGGCGACGGCGGCCCGGTAGTCCTCGCGCGAGCGCTCCAGCTCCGCCGCCAGGTCGTCGTGTCCACCCTCGCGCAGGCCGGCGATGTCACGGGCGTGGCTGTCCTCGCGGACCTCCCCCACGAAGGCGCGGAACCGCTCGGCGATCCCCGGCGCCTCGAGCTGGTCGGCCAGCACCGGCGTCAGGGACAGCGTCACGGAACCGGTGGCGCGCTCCAGGACGTCGAGCAGCGGGAGGTAGCAGCCGGCCATCGCCTCCAGCAGCCACTCCTCACCGAACGGCCAGGTCCCGAAGCCCTCCACGTAGGGCATGTGCGTGTGCAGGACGAGCGCGAGCTCGCCCGGCCCCGTGGCGGGGCGCCGCGTCACGGACGGCACACGGCCACGAAGTCCAGCGCGCGCTGGAGGCGCGGCGGCGTCCCGGCCCGCAGGCGGAAGTCGCGCACGGAGATCGCCGGCGTGAACCAGCCGTAGAACACGCCGGTCAGGCCCGCCCGGGGGTGCACGTGGTCCCAGCCGGCGCGCAGGCCCCAGTCGTGGACGCGCAGCTTGCGCGCGTGGAACAGGCCGTAGAGCTCGAAGGACGAGAAGTGCGCGGCCAGCAGGCCCGCGAACTCCTCGGCGCGGTACTCGTGCACGTGCCAGGGATTGCCCGAGCGCTTCGCGCCCTTGGGCGCCAGCGTCAGGACGTTGGGCGTCGAGATGTACGCGGCGCCGCCCGGGCGCAGGAGCGCCTTGAAGCGCTCGAGGATCGCCCCCGGGTCGTCCACGTGCTCGATCGTCTGGAGGAACGTGACCGCGTCCGCCTCGCCGTCCCAGGTCTGGACCAGGTCGCGGTCGAAGCGCACGCCGTCGCGGCCGTAGCGCAGCCGGGCGTGCTCGTGGGCCTCCGGGTTGGCATCCACGCCCACCACGCTGCGCGCTCCCGCGCGGGCCAGCACGTCCGCGCCGTAGCCCTCGCCCGTGGCCATGTCGACCACGTCCAGGCCCCGCACCCGCTGGGCGATCCAGTCGTAGACGACGAGGTGGCGCCGGTACCAGTAGTTCTCCTCCGGCACGTCGGGAAGCGTGCGCTCGCCGGTGAGGGCCAGCGGCGGCACCCCCGGGGGCTGGTCGCGTTGCAGGTAGGTCTCCGGCACGCGGGGGGACGCTACAGTTCCGCCGCCGATGGCCGCTCCCGCCACCGCAGAGGAGATTCGCGACGTCAACACCCGCTACCACGACGCCGCGGCGGAGGGCTACGACGCCAAGTGGGGCATCGACTTCGGTCCGGTGGGCCAGGCGCAGGTCCTGACCAAGCTGGGCAAGGCGCTGGGCCGCCGGCCCGAGCATTTCGGCCGGGCGCTGGAGGTCGGCGCGGGCACGGGCTACTTCTCGCTGAACCTCATGCAGGCCGGCGTGATCGGCGAGGCGGTGTGCATGGACATCTCGCCGGGGATGCTCGACACGCTGAGCGAGAACGCGCGCGCGCTGGGCCTGGAGGCCGAGACGCTCGCCGCCGACGCCGAGGCGCTCCCCCTCCCCGACGCGAGCTTCGACCTCGTGTTCGGGCACGCCGTCCTGCACCACATCCCCGACCTGGGAAGCGCCTTCGCCGAGTTCCACCGCGTCCTGCGCCCCGGAGGCTGGGTCGCCTTCGCCGGCGAGCCGTCGCGCTACGGCGACCGGCTGGCCTCGTTCCCCAAGCGCGGCGCCCTGCGCCTGGCGCCGCTGTGGCGCGCCGCGATGGGCGCCGCCGCGGCGAACGGGCACGGCGAGCTGGGCGGGGAGCCCGACGACCACTGGCTCGAGCACGTCGTCGACGTCCACGCCTTCGCGCCATCCGAGCTGCGCGCGTTCGCGGCGGGGGCCGGGATGGGCGACGTGCGGGTGCGCGGCGAGGAGCTGCTGGCGTCCTGGTTCGGGTGGGCCAACCGCACGCTGGAGGCCAGTGCCGAGCCGGCCGGCGTGCCGTGGCTGTGGCGCCAATACGCCTACCGCGGCTACCTGCTCCTCCAGCGCATCGACCGCGGCCTGCTCGAGCGCCGGCTGCCCCCCGAGGTGTTCTACAACCTCATGCTGGCCGCCCGCAGGCCGGCCTAGACGCGAAGAAGGGGCGCCGAGGCGCCCCCTCAAGACTGCCCGTGCGACGGGCTCCAACACTCCCAAAGACTGACCATCGCTGTCAAGGTCCGGCGGAAGCTCCGCGCAGCGCCAGGTAGCGGGCGCGGGCGGCGAAGGTGTCGCGCATCTCGCCGGTGACCTCCTCCAGGAACTCCTCGCGGTACGTGGAGTCCGTCAGCACCGCGATCGCGTAGTACAGCCCGGAGAAGGCGGCGATCGCGCCGGCCACGCGCAGCAGCTCCTCGCTGACCATCGCCGTGCCCCCGAGCAGGTGGACGCGCAACAGGTCGTTGGGCGCGTGGCCCAGCCACGTGCCCTGCACGTCGCCCGGCACGGCGAGTGCGCCGAAGAGTGCGAAGAACGCTCCGATCGACGCCGCGACCACCAGCACCTGGAGCCCCTGGGAGATGAACAGGACCAGCGCCACGTTGCGCCGCTGGCGCGGCTCCAGCGGCGGGCCGCCGGCGCCGGCGTCGTGCTCCAGGCGGCGCACCTCGCGGGGCAGCCGCCCGGCCAGGAACACGACCCCCATGGCGACGAACGAGCCGAAGATGACGGCCAGGAACCCCCGCGGGGCGGCGCCGAACACCTGCCACATCTCGGTGGTGAGGAACAGGACCACGGAGAAGATCAGCAGCAGGGGCAGCGCGCGAGTCAGGAGGTCGAACGACGCGACGAGCTGGCTCAGGAACCGCGCCGCCGCCCAGCGCACGATCGAGGCCAGCCCGTAGCCGACCACCGCGTAGACCAGGCCGAGCAGGGCCAGGTTGCCGGCCGCGGTGACCAGCGCGCTGCGCCACTGGCCGCCGAAGACCAGCGGCAGCAGCGCCGGGACGATCACGAAGCCGACGAGCTCGGTCCGCCCCACCTCGCGGGGCCGGGAGAGGAACGGCACGCCGCGCCCCCGGTTCAGCGCCCCCATGGCCACCACGACGATGGCCAGCCCGCCCGCGACGGCGCCCAGGTTGGCCAGGACCGACCACCTGAGGTCCACCGCCCCCAGCGCCTCGGCGAGGAAGACCAGGCTGAGGATCGGGACCGCCCGTGTGAAGACGTCCTCGCGCGCCGAGTAGTCCTCGATCAGCAGGGGCAGCCCGGCCCGCCGGAAGCCCCGCTCGTACGCGGCCAGCTCGTCCATGGCCGCAATGACACCCGGCCCCCCGGACGGCAGCCCCGGGCCGCAGGGCGCTCCTACACTTCGGCCGATGGCCACGACCGCGAGCGATTTCCCGCTCTTCCCCCTGGGGATCGTCGCGCTGCCCTCCGAGACGGTGCCCCTCCACATCTTCGAGGAGCGCTACAAGACGATGGTCGCCGAGTGCCTGGAGCGCGAATCGGAGTTCGGCATCGTGTGGCTGTCCGACGACGGCCTGCGGACGGTGGGGTGCGCCTGCGAGGTGTCCGAGGTGCTCGACCGCGACGATGACGGGCGGATGAACATCCTCGTCCGGGGGACGCGGCCGTTCCGGGTGCTGGAGCGCCAGGAGCACCTGCCCTACCCGGCGGGCGAGGTCGAGTTCCTGACCGACAAGGTCGAGGACCCGGACACCGGCGCGCTGGAGTCGGCCCACGCCGTCTACGCCGAGCTCGTGGAGCAGGCGACCGACCGCCGTCCCGACCCCGACGAGCTGTCCGCCATGGGCGCCTACGACATGGCCGCGACCGTCGACTTCGGCCTGGACGCCAAGCAGGGGCTCCTCGACCTGCGCTCGGAGAACGCCCGGCTGCGCCTGCTCACCCGTCTGTTTCGCGCGGCGGCCAAGCGCCTGGACTTCGCCGAACGCGCGCAGGAGCGCGCGCGCTCGAACGGCAAGGTGCGGTTCTCCTGACCGGGATGCCCTAGCGGGGCAGCCCGCACACGCGCCGCGCCACGGCGCGCGCGAAGGCCTGCGCCAGGTACATCTGCTTGGTCTGGCCGCGCGAGGAGTCGCTGAAGCGCACGGTGCCCCGCTCCAGGCGCAGGCGGTAGGTCAGGATCGAGCGGGCGCCCGGCGCCAGCGCCCGCGGCGCGACGCGGTTGAGCTCGCGGGCGATCTCGCGGGCGTCGAGCAGCAGCTCGTCGGGCAGCCGGCGCCGGGCGCGGCCGTTGCAGCCGACCTGGCCGTCGTCCTGGACGCGCAGGGTCAGCCGCGCGCCGGGGACCGTGCCGCTGCGCTCCAGCACGAACAGGTCGGGAGAGGTGCGGTTGCCACACCCCGCGCCAAGCGCCATCGCCGCGACGAGCGCCGCGACGGGTCCCGCCCGCCTCACGCCACGACCTCGACGGCGCCGCCGCGCCGCGGGTCTCCCCCGCCCCGGGGCGGGTCGCCCGCGGCGACCGCGTGGACGCCGCCGAAGAACAGGTTGGGCGCGCGGAAGCGCGAGACGGTGTGGCCCGTGGCCTCGACCACGGCCAGATCGATTCCCGGCTCGGCGTAGACGACGCCGTCCTCGAAGTGCACGCGCGGGGCCCGCACCGCCGCGTCCACGTCCATCCCCCGGTCGACCACGTTGACCACCGTCTGCAGGATCGCGGAGCGGATGCGGTTGGAGCCGCCGCTGCCCAGCACGAGCTCGACGCGCCCGTCGCGCTGGACCACGGTCGGGGACATCATGCTGGGCAGCCGGCGCCCGGGCGGGTGCCCGTGGAACCCGAGCGGGTTGAGGTCCTGCTCGCCCAGCACGTTGTTGAGGTGGATGCCGGTGCCCGGGACGAGGATCGCGCTGCCCTCGCCGTTGGAGCACGTCACGCCGCACGCCATCCCCGCGCCGTCCAGCACCGAGATGTGCGTCGTCGAGCCCATGCGCGAGGCGCGGAAGCGCTCCACGAACCCGGGGTCGGACAGCCCCTCCAGGAACTCCGGCGTGCGCTCGGCCTGGGCGGCCTCCATGACCTCCACGATGTCCTCCACCCCCGGCGGGCCCGGCGCGCGGTCCAGGCGCGACAGCGCGTGGGCGATCAGGATCCCGCCCGCGGACGGGGGCGGCGTGGTCAGGACGTCCAGGCCCCGGTAGCCCGCGCGCACCGGCTCGCGCGCCTCGGCGCGGTAGCCCGCCAGGTCCGCCGCGGTCACCAGGGAGCCCTCGCCCTCCAGGCGCTCCAGCACCGCGGCCGCGATGTCGCCCTCGTAGAACGGCCCCGCGCCCTCCGCGCCCAGGCGCTCCAGGGTGTCGCCCAGCTCGGGGTTGCGGAAGACCGCGCCGACGGCCAGCCCCTCGTGCAGCGCGCGGCAGTCGGGCGTGGAGTCGTAGATCGGGGTGAGGATCTCCACGACGTAGGCCTGCTCGGCCGTGAGCGCGACACCCTCCCGCGCCGCCGCCGCGCCCGCGGCGACCAGCTCGGACAGCGGCCGCGAGGCGAAGCGCCGCGCCGCCTCGGCCAGCCCGGCCGGGACCCCGTACACGCCGACCGCCGCCGGGCCGACGTGGAAGACCTGGACCGCGTCGCCGAAGGAGACCGTGACCGGCAGCAGCTCGGCCCGCGTCGCCGGGTCGGCGCCCTGGCCCGGGGCGGTGACGAAGAAGTCCAGCAGCACCGCCTCGCCGCCGGGGACCGCCACCAGCATGTAGCCGCCGCCGCCCAGGGACGTCAGGGCGGCCTCCGCGGTCAGCGACACGCAGACCGCGGCGATCGCCGCGTCCACGGCGTTGCCGCCGGCGCGCAGGACGTCGGCCCCCGCGCGGGCCGTGGCCGGATGGCCGGCGGCGATGGCGCCGCCCATGGCTACCCGCGGGGGACGAACTCCGGGACGTCCAGCTCGCCCAGCCCGCTGCGGCGCTCGTCCCGGGAGGGACGCTCCGTGCGGACGGGCGGCTCCGGACGCTCGGCCCGGGCCGGGCGATCGGTGCGCTCGGCTCGCTCGGCCCGGCGGATCCGCGGCTCGCCCGCGGGCTCCTGCAGGGTGCGGCGCGGCTTCGCGTCGCCGTAGCCGGTGGCCACGACCGTCACCCACACGGCGTCGTCGAGCTTCTCGTCGACCATGGCGCCGAAGATGATGTTGGCGTCGGGGTGGGCGGCCTCGGCCACCGCCTTGGCGGCCTCGTTGACCTCCCACAGGCTGAGATCGCGCCCGCCCGTGATGGAGAGAAGGATCGACCGGGCGCCGTCCATGCTGGTCTCCAGCAGCGGCGACGCGACGGCCTGCTCGGACGCCTCGATCGCGCGGCGCTCGCCCGTGCCCATGCCGATCCCGAGGAGGGCGTTGCCGGCCTCCTCCATGATCGTGCGCACGTCGGCGAAGTCCAGGTTGATCAGCCCCGGCAGCGTCACCAGGTCCGAGATGCCCTGGACGCCCTGGCGCAGCACGTCGTCGGCCACGCGGAACGCCTCGACCATCGAGGTCCCCTTGTCCAGCACGGACAGCAGCCGGTTGTTGGGGACGACGATCAGGGTGTCGACCTCGGCGGCGAGCTGGTCGACGCCCTCGTCGGCCTGCTCCTTGCGCCGGGAGCCCTCGAACCCGAACGGCTTGGTCACGATTCCGACGGTCAGCGCGCCCAGCTCCCGCGCGATGCGCGCCACCACGGGCGCGGCGCCGGTCCCGGTGCCGCCGCCGGCGCCGGCGGTGACGAACACCATGTCCGCGCCCTTGAGGAGCGACTTGATCTTGTCGTACTCCTCCATCGCCGCCTGCTTGCCCAGCTCGGGGTTGGAGCCCGAGCCCAGGCCGCGGGTGACGGCGGCGCCGATGTGCAGCGTGACGTGCGCCGAGGACTGCTGGAGGGACTGCAGGTCCGTGTTGATGGCGATGAACTCGACGCCCTCGACCTCGGCCTCGATCATGCGGTTGACCGCGTTGACGCCGGCACCGCCGACGCCGATCACGCGCAGGACCGGGCTGCCGACCTGTCGCGGCGCGGCGTAGAGGCCCTCCTCCTCGCGCACCACGGGCGGCGGCGGCGCCGGGGGCTCGGGGGTGCGCACGGGCGCGGACTCGCGCTCGAGGATGTTCTCGGGGATCTCCGACGAGAAGACGTGGCGCAGGCGCTCGCGCGCCGGAACGGGATGCTCCGCCGCCGACTCCTCGGCGACGGGCTCCGGCGTGGGCTCGGGCTCCGGATCGGGCGGCGCGGGCGGCGGCTGCGGCTGCTGCTGCGCCTCCGGCTCCAGGCCCTCCTCCTCGGTCTTGCGGAACAGCGCGGCCAGTGGGCCCTCGCGCATGCTCGCCCGCTTACCCCTTTCCATTGAGAACCTCCTCGGCGAGCTGACGATACGCCGCGGCGGCGGTTCCGTCAGGTTCGTACTTGAGCACGGACATTCCCTTCACGGGAGCCTCCGCGAAGCGCACCGTCTTGCGGATCCGCGACGCGAAGACGCGGTCCCCGAAATTCTCCTCCAGGATCTCGATCGCCTCCTTGGCGTGGACCGTACGCGAGTCGACCAGCGTCGGCAAGATCCCCTCGATCTCGATCTCGGGGTTGAGGTTCTCTCGGATCATGGCCAGGGTGTTCTGCAGCTGGATCAGCCCGCGCATCGACAGATACTCGCACTGCACGGGGACGATCACCTTGTTGGCCGCCGTCAGGGCGTTGATCGTGAGCAGTCCGAGGCTCGGCGGAGTGTCGATGCAGATGAAGTCGTAGTCCTCCTTGATCGGCGCCAGCCCCTTCTGGAGGGAGCGCTCGCGGCCGATCTGGGTGGACATGGCGATCTCGGCGCCGGCCAGGTCGATCGACGAGCAGGCGATGTCGATCTCGCGCTTGCGGATGACCTCGCGGATCGACGTGTCGTGCACGAGCACGTCGTACATCGACATCTCCAGCGTGTCCGGGTCGATGCCCTGGGACATCGTGAGGTTGCCCTGTGGATCGAGGTCCACGCACAGGACGCGGTGTCCCGTCTCGGCGAAGGCCACGGCGAGATTGAGGGTCGTCGTCGTCTTCGCGACGCCGCCCTTCTGGTTGGCGAAGACGATCACCTTGGCCTTGGCGCTCACAGGGTCGCTCCCGTTTGTCTGCTTCTCGGGCATCAGCGCCTCTATTCGCATGGCGAGCGGGGAATCCTTCAGCGCCGGTACCCTCCGGCTTCGATGGAGGGGCTGCTCGACAAGCGCCTGCTCTTCGTCACGGGGAAAGGCGGCGTCGGCAAGTCCACCGTGGCCGCCGCCCTCGGGCTGGTCGCCGCACGGCACGGGCTGCGCACGATCGTGGCGGAGATCGCGGGCCAGGACAGGCTCGCGAGAGCGATCGCGGGCGACGGCGGCGGCGGGTTCGCGGAGACCAGGCTCGCCGACGACCTGTACGCGATCTCGATCGATCCGCAGCAGGCGCTCAACGAGTACCTGCGGCTCCAGATGCCCGCCCGCCCGATGGCCGACCTGCTGACGTCGAGCCGAATGTTCCAGTACTTCGCCGCCGCCACGCCCGGCATGCGCGAGCTGCTGACGATCGGGAAAGTGTGGGAGCTCGCCCAGCTCGAGCGCCGCACGCGGGGAGCCGCGCCCTACGACCTCGCGATCGTCGACGCGCCGGCCACGGGGCACGGGCTGGGCGTCCTCAACACCCCCGGCACGTTCGCCGACGTCGCGCGGGTCGGCCCGATCGCGCGCCAGGCCCGCACCATCGACAAGACGCTGCGCGACCCGCGCTTCACCGGCGTGGTCGCGGTCACCCACGCCGAGGAGATGCCGGTGGCCGAGACGCTGACCCTGAACGGGTTGTTGCAGTCCGAGCTCGGGATCGAGCCGGCCGCGGTGATCGTCAACGCCGTGCACCCCGACCGCTTCTCCGACCGGCAGGCGCGCTCGATTGCCAAGGCGTTGCGCGAGGCGTCCTCCCAGCGGGCCCGCGCCGCCCTGCACGCCGCGCTCTCCCAGCACAGCCGCGCCCGCATCCAGGCCGAGCAGCTCGAGCGGCTGCGTGCCGGGATCGACGGCGAGCCGGTCGTCCTGCCCTTCGTGTTCGCGTCCAACGGCGAGCGCGCCGTCTTCGAGCAACTGGCTGACGCGCTCGACGATCGGGTAAGGCTGGCGGCATGAACGTCCCCAAGATGCTCGAGGGCAAGCGCGTGTGCATATGCGGCGGCTCGGGCGGCGTCGGCAAGACGACGACCGCGGCGGCGATCGCGATGGGCATGGCGGCGGAGGGCAAGAAGGTCGCCGTCGTGACGATCGACCCCGCCAAGCGCCTGGCGACGTCGCTCGGCCTCGAGGAGCTCGGGAACGAGCCGCGGCTCGTCGACCCGGCGGTCTTCGACGGGCACGGCATCGAGATGAAGGGCGAGCTGTGGGCGATGATGCTCGACCCCAAGCGCACCTTCGACGAGCTGATCGAGAAGCTCGCGCCGGACAAGAAGTCGGCCGACGAGGTGCTCTCCAACCGCATCTACCAGGAGCTCTCCTCGGCGGTGGCGGGCTCCCAGGAGTTCACGGCGATCGCCAAGCTCTACGACCTCGACCGCGACGGGGGCTTCGACCTGCTCGTCCTCGACACGCCGCCGTCGCGCAACGCGATGGACTTCCTGGACGCGCCCGACCGGCTCACGAACTTCTTCGAGGGGCGCGCGCTGCAGGTCTTCCTCAAGCCCGCCGGCTTCGGCATGAAGATCTTCGGCCGCGGCACGGGCGTGGTGTTCAGCGTGCTCAAGCGCGTCACGGGCATCGACCTCCTGCAGGACCTCTCGACGTTCTTCCGCGCGCTGGGCGGGATGATCGACGCCTTCAAGGAGCGCGCCGCGGCGGTCAACAAGCTGCTCTCCGACAAGGGCACGACATTCGTGCTCGTCACCTCGCCGGAACGCGAGCCGATC
>JAWVFQ010000024.1:0-6511 GCA_033856025.1 Solirubrobacteraceae bacterium
CGCTCGCGCGCGCTGCCGCGGCCCCGGCCGCGGCGGTCAGGACGCGCGAGCCCGCCAGCTGCGCGAACGCCGCGGCCGACTGCTGCAGCGCTCCGCGCTGCGCGGCGGCCCGGCGCGCCTCGCGCCCCGCCGTCCCGGTGGCGGTCTCCGCGGCGTGCGCCGTGGCGTGGCTCAGCGGCCGGTTGAGCGCGTCCAGCAGGGCGTGGTTCTGCCAGAACGCGAACCCGAACGCGACGACCACCGCCGCCGCGCTCACGATGAGCCGCCAGCGCAGCTCGTCGAGGTGCTCGACGACCGTCAGGCGCGTGTCGTACGGGAGGCTCTTGACCGCGACGGCCACGGCAGGTGCTCAGCGGCTCGCGCCGGTGACGGCTTCGACCTCGGCCGGGCGCTCGGGGGCCGGCTCGGACGTGTCCGCGGTCAGCGAGCTCTTGAACTCGCGCATCCCGCGACCGACGGAGCGACCCACCTCGGGGAGCTTCTTGGGGCCGAGGACGACGAGGGCGATGATGAGGACGACGATCAGTTCCATGGGTCCGATTCCGGGCACGGCGGTCTCCTTCGATAGCGGTGGTTGGAGGGATTGCGCAGCCCGGGGGAGATCGGATCATCGGCGGTCGCTGATCCGACGCGGCGCGGGTCCCGTATGGGGTTGCAGTCCATCGACCCGATCCGGAGGTTCGTCATGTCCCAGCCCACGACCCAGCAGCACCCCGGCCCCGAGCCGGCGATCCAGGAGCTGGCGCGCGACCCGGCGTCGCGCAAGCGCTTCCTGAAGATGGTGGGGGGCGCCGGCGCCGCCGGCGCGTTCTCGATCTTCCTCGCCGCGTGCGGGTCCAAGAGCGAGAACGGCTCCAGCGCCACCACTGCCACGACCCCCATGTCCTCCAAGGGGGACGTCGCGATCGTGAACTACGCGCTCACGCTGGAATACGTGGAGGCCGACTTCTACCGCGCGGTCGTGGCCAGCGGCCTGTTCAAGGGCGCCCAGCAGGACACGATCAAGCGCTTCGGCGAGCAGGAGAGCCAGCACGTCGACGCCCTCACCGCCACGGTCTCCAAGCTGGGTGGCACGCCGGCGGCCAAGCCGAAGACGAAGTTCCCGCTCACCAGCGCGGGTTCCGTCCTGAAGCTGGCCGCCACCGTTGAGAACCTGGGCGCCGCGGCGTACCTGGGCCAGGCGGGCAGGATCCAGAGCAAGGAGGTCCTCGGCGCGGCGCTCTCGATCCACACCGTGGAAGCGCGCCACGCCTCGGCCCTCAACGTCCTGCTGGGCAAGTCCCCGACGCCGGACGGCGCCTTCGCCAAGCCGGCGTCGATGGCCGAGGTCCTGCCCCAGGTCAAGCCGTTCATCGTCGGCTGACCGTCCCCCGCAAGCAAAGGAGAAAGAAATGGAATCGAATCTCGCATCCCCCGAGTTGGACGCCGTGGAGGTCCACGGCGTCACGCGCAGCGCGTTCATCGTGCGCGGAGCCCTGGCGGCCGGAACCGTCTACGGCGCGGCCACCGTCGGTCCCTACGTCAGCCAGGCGCTGGCCCAGACGGGCGGGGGCGACGTGGAGATCGTCAACTTCGCCCTGACGCTCGAGTACCTGGAGACCGCGTTCTACCAGCGCGGCGCCCAGCTGGGCCTCAGCGGCGAGGTGCGTGCGCTGGCCAGGCGCTTCGGCGACGAGGAGTCCCAGCACGTGGACGCGCTCACCGCGACGGTCCGCAAGCTGGGGGGCCGTCCGGCGGCGAAGCCCATGTTCACCTTCCCGGTGAACGACGAGCGCAGCTTCCTGCGGCTGGCCCAGACGCTGGAGGACACGGGCGTGAGCGCCTACAACGGCGCCGCTCCCGCGATCCGGTCCAAGGAGGTCCTGGGCGCGGCCGGGTCGATCGTCCAGGTCGAGGCTCGCCACGCCGCGGCGATCCGGCTGCGCAACGAGGCGCCCCCGGCCCCCGAGGGGTTCGACAAGCCGTTGAGCAAGAACCAGGTGCTCGCGGCCGTCAAGCCCTTCGTAAAGGCGTAGTCCGCGCTGGGCCTTCGACCCCCCTCGAAGGCGCGGACTGACGGCGACGGGCCCGGCGGCGACGCCGGGCCCGTCGCGCGTTTCGACGGCGATCGGCGTGGAGCGCCGAAGCGTCTAGGCGCGCGGGCGCAGGCACCTGGGCTCGACCTGATATGAGGATGCGCACATGGCGGACGCGTTCATCTCCTACTCGCGCGGTGACAAGGCCTTCGTGCAGCGTCTGCACGCGGCGCTGCGCGACCGCGGTAAGGAGGTGTGGGTCGACTGGGAGGACATCCCGGCAAGCGTCGACTGGCGCGAGGAGCTGCGGACCGGCATCGAGTCGGCCGACGCGCTGGTGTTTGTGCTCTCCCCCGAGTCGGTGCACTCGGAGGTCTGTGCGCAGGAGCTCGAGCAGGCGCAGGCGCAGGGCAAGCGCATCGTTCCGCTGCTGCACCGCGATCTGGACGGTGTCCCGGTGCCTGAGGCGTTGAGCTCGCGCAACTGGATCTTCCTGCGCACCGAGGAGGAGTTCCAGCCCGGCGTGGACAGGCTCGTCGAGACGCTGGAGACCGACATCGACGCGGTGCGCGTCCATACTCGGCTGCTCGTGCGGGCCGGCGAGTGGGATCGCCACGGGCGCGACCGCAGTTACCTGTTGAGCGGCAGCGACCTCCAGGGAGCCGAGGGGTGGGTCGCCGCGCCCCGCGACGCGCGCGAGCCGGACCCCACCGTGCTGCAGCGCGACTACATCGCGGCCAGCCGCGCCGCGACGGCGCGACGCCAGCGGCGGATCTTGACCGGGGTGGCGACCGCGCTGGTGGTCGCGCTGGTGCTGGCGGTCGTCGCGTTCGTCCAGCGCGGGGCGGCGATCGACCAGAAGCACGGCGCGCAGTCGCGCGGCCTGGCCGCGCAGTCGGTCACCGCGCTGCCCAGCGACCCCGAGCTGGCGGTGCTTCTGGCCGAGCGCGGGCTGGAGGTCAAGCGCACGCGCGAGGCTGACCTGGCGCTGCGCCGGGCCATCGGGGAGGACCACCTGCGCCTCACGGCCCGCGCCGGGCGACGCGCCGTCACGGGCGCCCAGCTATCCCCCGACGGGCGCACGCTGCTCGGGGCGGTCAGCGACGGGACCGCCCGCCTGTGGGACGCGCACACCGGGCGCACCAGGGCGGTGCTCCGCGGCCACCGCGGGATCGTCCGGGGGGCCG
This sequence comes from Solirubrobacteraceae bacterium, assembly GCA_033856025.1. Lineage (GTDB taxonomy): Bacteria > Actinomycetota > Thermoleophilia > Solirubrobacterales > Solirubrobacteraceae > AC-38. The sequence goes on from JAWVFQ010000024.1 coordinate 3,203, forward strand.
TGTTCAGCGACGCCGGCCGGCGCGTGGTCACCTTCGGCCAGGACGGGACGATCGACGTCCGCGACAGCGCTACCCGCCGGCTCCTGGCGACGCTGCGCGGGCGCCGCGGGCCGCTCGTGGTCGCCTCGCCGGACCCCGCGGCGCGCCACGTGGCGGCCGTGGACGCGAGCGGCACGCTGCGCGAGTGGACGACGCTCGACGGGCGGCTCGTGGAGGCGATCCGCGGCCCGCGCGGCGCGCACCCCGACTCGCTCTCGCTGGCCCGCGGCGTCGCGCTGACCGCGGACCCGGACGGCACGGTGCGCCGCTGGGACCTCGGTGCGCGCCGCTTCGCGGGGACCCTGGGCCGCGTGCGGCCGGGGGTCGTCACCACGGTCGCGGTCGCCCCGGACGCGCGGACGCTGGCCGCCGGGTCCGAGGCCGATCCAGCAGTCCACCTGTGGAGCGCGGCGGGCCGTCCCCGCGGGCGCGTGCTCTCCTCCGCCGGCGTCCTGCAGCTCGCCTTCAGCCACGACAGCCGGCGCCTGGTCGGCGCCGGGAGCTCGGCCGAGGGCGAGGTCTGGGACGTGCCCACGCTGGCGACGCTGGCCACGCTGCGCGGGCACGAGAGCTTCCTACTCGACGCCCGCTTCAGCCGCGACGGCAACCTCGTGGGCACGGCCGCGGACGACGGCACGGCCCGCGTCTGGCGCGCGAGCGACGGAGCGCCCGTCGAGGTCCTCAGCGGCCACACCGGGCGCGTTGGCGGCGTCGTGTTCAGCCGCGACGGACGCCGCGCGGTCACCAGCTCCGAGGACGGCACCGCGCGCGTGTGGGAGACGTCCCCGGGCCGCACGCTCCGCATCTCGCGCGTGCGCGCGCTGCGCGACGCCGACCTGTTCGGATCGCGCGTCGCGCTGGCCGGCGACACCGGCGGGGCGCCCCGCGCCGCGCGCGCGGTCCGCTTCAGCCCCGACGGCGCGCGCGTGGCCCGCGGCGGCGCCGGCGGCGTCGCGGTGAGCGCCGGGCGCGGCCGGGGAGCTACGCTGGCGCTGGCGACCGGCCGCGACACCGTGACTGGGGTGGACTGGAGCCGCGACGGGCGGCGCCTGCTCGCCGCCACGCAGGAGGGGCGCACTTACTTGTGGGACGCGCGCTCGGGGCGGCGACTGGGCGTTCGCGGCGGCGCGCCCGGCCCGGTGGCGGCGGCTCGCTTCAGTCCGTCCGGCCGTGCGTTCCTCACCGCCGAGCACGACGGCGCCACCCACGTGTGGAACGCGCGCACGCTCGCCCAGACGACCGTCGTGCGCGGTCACGTCAACTCGACCGGGGGCCCCGCGGGGGCCGTCCAGGGCGCCGACTTCAGCCCCGACGGCCGCACCGTGCTCACGTGGTCCTACGACGGGACGGCCCGGACCTGGGACGCGCGCCGCGGGCGCCCGCTGCGCCGGCTCGTCGCACGCTCGGTCGTCAACCAGGCCGCGTTCAGCCCGGACGGAGCGCTGATCGTCACCGCCAACGCCGACGCCCTCGCCCGCCTGTGGGACGCGCGCACGGGCCGCCCGCTGGCACGCCTGCGCGGGCACGTCGCGAGCGTGACGGGCGCGCGCTTCAGCCCCGACGGCCGCGAGGTCGCGACGGCGAGCGCCGACGGCACGGCCGCGCTGTGGGACGTGCGCAGCGGCCAGCGGCTGGCCGTCATGGGGGGCCACCTCGGGCCGGTCCGCGCCGTGGCGTTCGACCGCGGCGGGCGGCGCATCCTCACCACGGGGACCGACGAAACCGCGCGCACGTTCGCCTGCGACGTGTGCGGCTCGACCGACGACGTCCTGGCCGCGGCGCAACGCCTGGTCCGCCGCGGGCTTACGCGAGCCGAGCGCCAGCGCTTCCTGAACGGCCTCTAGCCTCCGGCCGCGGCGGGACCGCGTAGATCCAGGTCGTAACGGGCCTCCTCGGCCATGGGCGGTGCTGGGCTCGAACCAGCGACCTCCTGCTTGTAAGGCAGGCGCTCTGACCAGCTGAGCTAACCGCCCGCTCGTGCATCGTACGGGCGCGAGATACTGCGCGGACCATGCGCCGGGCGCTCTCCGTACTCGTCGTGACCGCCTGCGTGGGCGCGGTTCCGGCCGGCTCCGCCGCCGCCGCGCCGGCGCAGACGCCCGAGGGCCTGGCCAACGCGCTGCGCAACGACCCCGTCTTCGCCGACCCCGACGCGAAGCCGACGCTCACGCCGGCCGAGGCCGGGCACGTGCGGTTGGAGATCGTCGCGAAGGACCTGGGCCGGATCAAGATCGCGGTGGTCACCACGGCCACGGCGGGCGCGCAGGGCGGCGTCCGCGGCCTGGCCGACGCGATCGACCAGCACCTTCAGACCCGGGGGACGCTGATGGTGATCGCCGCGGACAACGCCTGGCTGACGACGTCCTACGACCGCCCTCAGCTCGCGGTCGCCGCGGTCCGGCGCGCGTTCGCGCGCGACGACTCCCTGGAGCAGCAGCTGATCCGGGCCGTCGACGGGATCTCGGGCGTCGATCCCGGTCCCAGCGGCGACACGAGCGGCTCCGCCCCGCCGGAGGTCGTCCATGCCACCAAGGGCTTCTTCGACACGCTCGCGGTGATCCTGTGGGTCGTCGGCGGCATCATCGCGCTGCCCTTCCTCTTCGGCGCGTTCGCGCTCGCCCGGTGGCTCTGGCGGGCGTCGCGGCGCCGGCGCGAGGCGGTCGTGGACACGCGCGCGGACACGCAGGACCGCCTCGTAGAGCTCGGCGACCGCATCCGCGAGCTCGACGCCGAGGGCGGCACCTTCGCCAACGACCCGGCGGGGCAGACGGCCTACCAGGGCGCGCTGGACGCCTACGACCGCGTCGAGCGGCTGCTGGCGGAGGCCGACTCGCCCGAGCGCCTGGCCCGCGTCAACGCCGCGCTGGACGAGGGCCAGCGCCAGGTCGCCGTGGCCAAGTCAAGGGTCCCGGCGGCCGCGCCGGCCCCGCCGTCCGTCGAGACCCAGCACGACCAGGCCAACCAGGCTTTCGGGCGGGACTAGCTCCCCTACGAGGGGAACTGCACGTTCTCGCAGTCGAACACGCCGTCCTCGGCGTTGTCGACGATCACGGTGTCCTCGCCGTCGCCGCAGTCGATGCGGTCGGCGGCGTTGTCGCGCGCGTCGATGAAGTCGTCGCCCGCCCCGGCGTCGATGTCGTCGTCGCCCGGATCGCGGACGAGGCGGTCGTTGCCGGCCCCGCCGTCGACCACGTCGTCGCCGACGCCGCCGCCCAGCGTGTCGTTGCCGGCGCCGCCGTCGAGCTCGTCGTCGCCCTGCTTGCCGTCGAG
>JAWVFQ010000025.1:0-91016 GCA_033856025.1 Solirubrobacteraceae bacterium
GAGGTGGACGCCCAGCAGGCCGCCATCCTCACCCGCGCCGACACCCCGCCCTTCCCCATCCGCGACGACATCGACGTGGACGAGTCGATCCGCCTGACCTATCGCTATCTCGACCTGCGCCGCCCGGTGATGCAGCGCCGCCTCATGCTGCGCCACAACATCGTCCGCTACATCCGCGACTTCCTCTCGGCGCGCGGCTTCGTCGAGATCGAGACGCCGATCATGATCAAGAGCACGCCGGAGGGCGCGCGCGACTACCTCGTCCCGAGCCGCCTCTACCCGGGCGAGTTCTACGCCCTGCCGCAATCGCCGCAGCAGCTCAAGCAGTTGCTGATGGTCTCGGGCATGGACCGCTATTTTCAGATCGCCCGCTGCTTCCGCGACGAGGACCAGCGCGCCGACCGCCAGCCCGAGTTCACCCAGCTCGACCTGGAGATGTCCTTCGTGGACGAGGAGGACGTCATCGGCACGACCGAGGCGGTCATGCACACCGTCTTCCAGGCCGCCGGGTTCCAGGTCGCCGCCCCGCCCTGGCCGCGCATGCCCTACGACGACGCGATCGGGCGCTACGGCGTCGACCGCCCCGACACCCGCTTCGGGATGGAGATCGCGGACGTGGGGGAGGCGCTGGCCGCCAGCGAGTTCAAGGTCTTCTCCGGCGCCCTGGCCTCGGGTGGCGTGGTGCGCGCCATCAACGCGGGCACGCGGGAGGTGGCGCGTTCGGAGCTCGACGGCCTGACCGAGCTGGCCCAGCGCCTGGGGGCCAAGGGTCTCGTCTGGGCGTTCATGGAGGAGGATGGTGGCTGGCGCTCGCCGATCGCCAAGTTCCTCTCCGACGAGGAACGCGCGGGCGTCGCGGCCAAGCTCGACGCGAGCCCCGGCGACCTGCTGCTGCTCGTGGCCGACGACCCGCGCACGGCCGCGACGGTCCTGGGTCAGCTGCGACTGGAGCTGGCCGAGCGCTTCGCGCTGGTGGAGGAGGGCCGCCACGACATCCACTGGATCGTCGACTTCCCGATGTTCGAGCGCAACGAGCGCGAGAACCGCTGGGACCCGCTGCACCACCCGTTCACCGCGCCGGAGGGCGACGTCGGCGACCCGGGGTCGCTGCGCTCGCGCGCCTACGACCTCGTGCTCGACGGCTTCGAGCTGGGCGGCGGCTCCATCCGCATCAACGACCTCGAGACCCAGCGCCGCGTGTTCGAGCTGATCGGGATCGGGCCCGACGACGCCCAGGAACGCTTCGGCTTCCTGCTGGACGCCCTGCGCTACGGCGCGCCGCCGCTGGGCGGGATCGCGCTCGGGCTGGACCGTATCGTCTCGATCGTGGCCGGTTGGCGCACGCTGCGCGAGGTCAACATCCGCGAGAGCATCGCCTTCCCCAAGACCGCCACGGGGGCGGACCCCCTGACCGGAGCACCCGCGCCGGTTGAGGAGCGCCAGCTCAGGGACCTGGGGCTCACGGTCCGGCGTCGCTGACCGGGAGGCGGGCCGCCCTCAGCGGCGGCGGAGCAGTGCGGCGGCGGCCTTGTCGACCTCGGTGCGGTCGGTGTATCCGGCCATCAGCACGGGGTCGCGGCCCTGGCGCAGGACCACCACGGTGGGGGTCTGCAGGACCTGGATGCCGCGCAGGACGTCCTGGTAGCGCGAGAGCCGCGCGACGCGGACCGACTTGACGTACACCCGGCCGCCGTGGCGCGAGACGCCGGAGACCTCGCCGCGGACGAGGCCGTCGTCGGGCGAGCCGGGGGCGTAGAAGAGCAGGACGACCACGTGGCCGCGAGCCAGCTCGCGCTGGACGCGGGCGGGGCCGCCGCGAGCGGGGCGGGGCTTGGCGGCGGGAGCCGGCTTGGCGGAGGCGACGACGGTGGGCTTCGGGGCGGCGGCGGTGGCCGGCGCGGGCTTGGCCGTGGTGGCGGTCTGGGCGGAGGCCGCGGCGGCCGCGGCGTCGCCCTGGGTCTTGGCGGCGTGCGCCTTGTCCACCGCGCGGCCCAGGCCGCCGGGGATGGCGGACTTCGGGTGCCCGGCCGGAGTGGCGGCGTGCGTGGGCGCCGCCGGCTGGGGCGGGGAGCTCGCGGGCGCCTTGGGGCGCAGCGCGACGAACCACAGCGCCGCAAAGGCGACCGTGGCCAGCAGGAGAGCCTGCATGGGACGCGAGACGTGGTCCATCCCCACCCGTTTCGGCACTTGCGGGGCCGGGCCTTAGCGGTTTCGCCCCGTGGACAAACGCCCCGGGCAAATCTTGTACGGGCGGAGAAGGAAGCCGCGGGCGGTGCGTTTGAGGATCGCACCGAGCCCCCGGAGGAGGAGGACAGGACATGAAGCTCGTGGTCGGCATCGTGCGCCCGGAGAGGGCAAACGACGTACTGGAGGCCCTGTACCGGGCCGAGGTCCGCGGCGTCTCGCTGAGCCGCGTGCAGGGACACGGCGGCGAGCTGGACCGCGTGGAGACGTACCGCGGCACGACCGTGAAGATGGGGCTGGCGGAGAAGGTGCGCTTCGAGATCGCCGTCTCCGACGACTTCGTGCAGCCGACCATCGACGCGCTGTGCGACGGGGCCCGGACCGGCGAGGTGGGCGACGGCAAGATCTTCGTCGTGCCGCTGGAGCGCGTGGTGCGCATCCGCACCGGCGAGTCCGACGACCGCGCCGTGACGCCGGTCGGGGCCTGATGCCCGCCCAGGTCGACTCGGGCGACACCGCGTGGATGCTGGTCGCCACGGCGCTCGTGCTGATGATGACGCCGGCGCTGGGCCTGTTCTACGCCGGCCTCGTGCGCTCCAAGAACACGCTGAACACCTTCATGATGTGCCTGGCGGCGATCGCCGTCGCGGCCGTGACCTGGACGGCGGTCGGGTACTCGCTGGCCTTCGATGGGACCGGCGACCTGATCGGCGGCCTCAACAACGCCTTCCTGCACGACGTGACGTTCACGCCGCGCCCGGGGACCACGATCCCGCACCTCGTGTTCTTCGCCTTCCAGGCGACGTTCTGCATCATCACCGTGGCCCTGATCTCGGGCGCGGTGGTGGAGCGGATGCGCTTCGGCGCCTTCCTGGTGTTCGCCGCGCTGTGGTCGGTGCTCGTGTACTCCGTCCTGGCGCACTGGGGCTTCGGCGGCGGCTGGCTCATGGAGGGCGGGACGCTGGACTTCGCCGGCGGGATCGCGGTGGAGATGGCGTCCGGGTTCTCGGCGCTGGCCGCGGCGCTGGTGGTGGGCGCGCGCAAGGACTGGGGGCGCCAGGCGCTGCTGCCCCACAACTCCGTCCTCGTCCTGCTCGGGGCGGGGCTGCTGTGGTTCGGCTGGTTCGGGTTCAACGGCGGCAGCGGGTTCTCCACGGGCCAGAACAGCGTGCTCGCGTTCACCAACACGCTGCTGTGCCCGGCCGCCAGCCTGGTCGCGTGGTTCGCGCTGGACCTCATCCGCGACCGTCGCGTCACCGCGATCGGCGCGGCCACGGCGATCATCGTCGGCTGCGTGCTGATCACGCCCGCGGGCGGGTTCATCAGCCCGGGCTGGGCGATGCTGCTCGGGGCCGCGGGGACGCTGCCCTGCTACTTCATCATTGTGTGGCGCCCGCGCACGCGGGTGGACGAGACGCTTGACGTCCTGGCCGCGCACGGGATGGCCGGGTTCACGGGGATCCTGTTCATCGGGTTCTTCGCCCAGCACAACTGGAACGCGATCTCCGACGGGCTGCTCTACGGCAACGCGTCGCAGCTGAAGTGGCAGGCGCTGGCCGCGCTGGCCACGCCGCTGTACGCGTTCGGGATGACGTTCGCCCTGCTCAAGCTGATCGGGCTGGTCATGCCGCTGCGCGCGACGGAGCTCGAGGAGTCGCTGGGCATGGACGTCACCCAGCACGGCGAGGAGGCCTACGCCTCGGGTGAGGGGGCGATCCTCGTGACGCCGGAGGCCGGGATCGACGAGCCCGTCCCCGTGGCCGAGCCGGTGTAGGCGGCGTGCGCCCCGGGTAGGTCCGGGTCATGGCCGAGCGAATCAGGCGTTCCCACCGCGAGAACGAGGACCACCACGAGCGCCCGCCGGACCCGGCCGAGGCCGCGAACCGGCCGCTGGAGCGCAAGGAGCGCGAGGGCGGGCCGGACCCCGGCCCGGTCCATGAGCCGGGCGCCGGCGTGCCGCCCGATCTCGACCGCGACCCGCACCACGCCCTGAACCGTCCCGTCGGCGAGCCCGACGAGACGGCGGACTCCGACCCGTACGGCGAGTAGGCGTCGCCCGCTCGGCGCGGCGGCCGTATCCTCGCCTGCGTGGGGGTGAGATTCCACGCGGTGTCGGTCGCGGCGGCGGCGTTCCTGTGCCTGGCGCCCGCCGGGCGCGACACCCAGCTGCGCGCCGGCGAGCCGGGGGCTCCCGCGAGCTGTCCGGGCGCGGCGATCAAGGCGGACCAGGTGATCACGGGCCGGTTCGCCAACGCGGTCCAGGGGTCCTACGTGATGGTCCCCTTCGACGTGCCCGCTGGGACCACCGCTGTGCGCGTGAAGTACTGCTTCGACCAGCCGCCGCCGCCCGTCGACCAGCAGCTGCGCCACACGCTCGACCTCGGGCTCTACCAGCCGCGGGCGGCCGGCGCGGCGCTGTGGGGGCGAGAGGAGTTCCGGGGGTGGGGCGGCTCCAGCCATCCCGATGTGACCGTCTCGCCGGAGGGCTTCTCGACCGAGGCGCAGTACCGCGCCGCCCCGAAGGGCGTGGTCCCCGGCAAGACGACCCGCGGCTACCGGCCCGGGCCGATCCCGGCCGGGACGTGGGCGGCCGAGCTGGGCGTGGCGGCGGTCGTCTCGCCGGCCGAGGGCGACCCCGACGGCGTTGCGTGGCGGGTGGAGGTCGAGCTCTCGCGCGACCCCGCGTTCGCGAACGAGCCCTACCGGCCGGCGGCGTACGACCCGCGGCCCGCGCGCCCCGGGGCGGGGTGGTACGCGGGCGACTTCCACGTCCACGCCGAGCACTCGGCGCTGGGCGACGCGACGATGACCGAGGTGTTCGACTACGCCTTCCGGCCGCTGTCGCAGGGCGGCGCCGGGCTGGACTTCGTCAACCTCTCCGACTACGTCACGGACACGGGCTGGGGCGAGGTGGGCCGCCACCAGGCCCGCTATCCGGGCAAGGCGATCCTGCGCTCGTCGGAGGTCATCACGTACCGCGGGCACATGCACAACGACGCCGGCCACCGCTTCGTGGACTACCGGACCGGGCCGGTGTACGAGCGGGCGGCGACCGGCGCGCTGACGCGGCTGCGCGGCCCGCGGCCGGCGGCGGCGATCCTGGCCGACATCAAGCGGGCGGGCGGGTTCACGCAGATCAACCACCCGACGATCTTCCCGTCGAGCGTCCCGGGCTTCGCGGGGCTGTGTCGCGGCTGCCCGTGGGACTACACGCCCGCCGAGACGCAGTACGACCTGGTGGACGGCTTCGAGGTGGCGACCGGGCCGGCGGGGGCCAACGCGGTGGCGGGCGACCCCGGGCCGTCGCCGTTCGTCCTCACCGCGATCTCGATGTGGGAGGACGCCCTGGACATGGGCCACCACGTGGCGGCTCTGGGCTCCAGCGACTCCCACAACGCGGGGCGCGCGCCCAACCCCGTGACCCAGACGCCGATCGGCCAGGCGACGACGGTCGTGTACGCGGACGAGCTGTCCGAGCGGGGCGTGCAGCGCGCGGTCGAGGCGGGCCACACCTACGTGAAGCTGTTCGGCAACGGCGGGCCCGACGTGCGGCTGGAGGCGCGGGTGCCCGGCGCGGCGGGGCGGCCCGTGGCGATCATGGGGGACACGGTGGACGCGCCCTCCGTGGACCTCTCGGCGCGGGTGCTCAACGCGGGGAGCGGCGGGCCGTACGAGCTGCAGGTCCTGCGCGGGCGCGACGTGATCAGCCGCACGCCGGTGTCGGGTCCCGAGGCGAGCGTGTCGCTGCCCGCGATGGGTCCCGGTCGCTACCGCCTCCAGGTCATGCGTGGCACGGCCGTGGAGACCGTGTCCACGCCGATCTGGGTTGGCCCGCCGCGCCGGGCGCTGTCGGTCCGGGCGATCATGGGCTCGCACTCCAAGGTCCGGCGCGGGCGGATCCTCGCCGGCTGCCGCGCCGCCGGGACCGACGTGCGCGACTGCACCGTGCGCGTGCTGCGCGGGCCGGTCGAGATCGGCTCGGGCCGCGCGGCGGTGACGGGCGGCCGGGCGATGGTGCACGCGACACTGACACCCGCCGCCCTCGGCGCCCTCCGCCGGGCACGCGGCTGGGTGCCGCTGACCGTCGAGGTCTCGGCGGTCGACCGCGAGGGCCACACGGTGTCGGTCACCCGCCGCACCCGCCTCCGCGGCCGCTGAGCGCCGCCGACCGGCGGCCGGTCAGGAGTCCCGCGAAGCGGTTGTCTTTTCCCGTCTATATGGCGGCGAAGTGCAACCGTGTCGGCTCTAGACTCGCCGGCCATGGGTTTCCAGGGACATCTCGAGGCGCCGGTCGGGCGCGGGGAGCCGGTGCGCGGCGGGCATTCCGGCGCGGCGGGCGGTGCCGCGTGTGGCGATCTCGTGCGGATCAGCGTGGCCGTCGAGGTAGATCGCGTGGCCGCGGCGTCGTTCGACGCTCACGGCTGCGGCGCGGCGCTGGCCGCGGGCAGCGCGGCGGTGGCGCTGGTCGAGAGGGCGTCGGTGCTCGAAGCCGCGCGGGTCGGACCCGACGAGATCTCAGCCGAGCTGGGCGGGCTGCATCCCGGCAAGCGCCACGCCGCGGAGCTCGCGGCCGACGCCCTCGCCCGGGCCCTGGGCGCGGCGGTGCGCGAGGACGGCGCGGCCAAGGCGGTGGCCGGGCGCACGCTGGTGGCGATGAGCGGAGGAGTGGACAGCGCGGTCGCGGCGCTGCTGTGCGCGGGCGGAGAGCGGTCTCCGGCCGGGGCCGCCCTCGATGCGTCGTTTCCGGTGGTCGCCGTCACGCTCGAGCTCTGGGCCGACCCGGAGAACGACGGCGAGCGGTCGTGCTGCTCCGCGGCGGCGGTCCGCGGCGCGCGGGGCCTGGCCCACCGCATGGGCATGGCGCACCTCACCCTGGACCTGCGCGAGGAGTTCCGGGCCGGGGTCGTGGACCCGTTCGTCGAGGACCACGCCGCCGGCCTGACGCCGAACCCGTGCATCCGCTGCAACGGCCACGTCCGCCTGGACGCGATGCTCGACTTCGCGCGGCGCCTCGGCGCGCCGGCGCTGGCCACCGGCCACTACGCGCGCGTCGCGGACGACGGAGAGGGTGTTCTCCTGCGCGCCGCCGCCGATCCCGCCAAGGACCAGTCCTACATGCTCGCCGCCCTCTCGCCGGACGCCCTGGCGAGGATGCGCTTCCCGCTCGGCGAGCTCACCAAGCCCCGCGTGCGCGAGCTGGCGGCGCGGGCCGGCCTGCCCGTCGCCTCCCAGCCCGACTCCCAGGACCTCTGCTTCCTGGCCGGGACCGACCGTGCCGCGTTCCTGCGCCGCCACGGCGGTCCGCGCGAGCGCCCGGGGGACATCGTGGACCGCCGCGGCCGCGTCCTCGGTCGCCACCGCGGCCACCACGGCTACACGGTCGGTCAGCGCAAGGGCCTCGGCGTCGCCGCCACCGCGCCGCTCTACGTGCTGGAGACCGACGCCCGCGCGAACCGGGTGGTGGTGGGTCCGCGCGAGGCGCTGGGCAAGTCGACCGTGGATGTGCGGGGCGCGGTCCTCCTGCGTGACGGCGCTCGCGTCGACGGCGTGAAGTTGCGTTACCGCTCCAAGCCGCTGAACGGCGGCATCGAGGGGGAGCCCGGGGCGGGGCGGCACCCCCGCCTGCGGCTGCACCTCTCCGAGCCCGTGCTGGGCGCGGCGCCAGGCCAGACCGCCGTGCTCCTCGACGGCGACCTGATCGTCGGCCACGCCACGATCGCCGGCTGACGCGGCCCTCCTAGACTCCCGCGCGTGACCTCGGACGAGATCCGCAGCACCTTCCTGGACTTCTTCGTCGCCCGCGACCACCTGCGCCTGCCCTCCGCGCCGCTGGTGCCCGCCGACTACGACCCCTCCGTCCTGCTCACGACGGCGGGGATGCATCCGCTCAAGCCGTACTTCCTGGGCCGCGAGACGCCGCCGCACAACCGGCTGGCGACCTGCCAGAAGGTCTTTCGCACCACCGACATCGAGAACGTCGGGACGACCGCGCGCCACCTGACCTTCTTCGAGATGCTCGGCAACTTCTCGGTCGGGGACTACTTCAAGCCGGGTGCGGTCGAGTTCGCGTGGGAGCTGTCGCGCGAGGGGTTCGGTCTGCGCGAGCAGGACATCTGGGTCACCGTCCACCGGGGCGACGAGGCGCTGGGCCTGGGCCCCGACGAGGAGGCGATCGAGGCGTGGCGCGCGGTCGGCGTCCCCGACGAGCGCATCGTCCAGCTGGGCAGCCAGGACAACTTCTGGCAGGCCGGCCCGAGCGGTCCGTGCGGTCCGTGCTCGGAGCTCTACCTCGACCGCGGACCGGAGTTCGGCGGCGACGACGAGCGCCCCGGCGACGACACCGAGCGCTACCTGGAGTTCTGGAACCTGGTGTTCATGCAGTTCAACCAGGACCCGCCGGGGACGCTCACGCCGCTGCCGTCCCAGAACATCGACACGGGCCTCGGGCTGAACCGCATGGCGGCGATCCTCCAGGACGTCCCGTCGGTGTACGAGACCGACCAGTTCCTGCCCCTCGTCCAGCTGGGCGAGGAGCTCTCGGGCCGGCGGATGGGCCAGGACGAGAGGACCACGCGCGCGCTGCGCGTCCTGGCCGACCACTCGCGCGGCATGACCTTCCTCATCGCCGACGGCGTCGTCCCGTCCAACGAGGACCGTGGGTACATCCTGCGCCGGGTCATGCGCCGAGCGGTCCTCCAGGGCCGGCGCATCGGGCTGGAGCCCGGGTTCCTCCCGCGCTTCTCGCAGCGGGTCATCGAGATCATGGGCGGCGAGTACGCCGAGCTGCACGAGCAGCGCGAGGCGATCGTGCGCTGGGTGGGCGCGGAGGAGGAGGCGTTCGGGCGCACGCTGGAGACCGGCACGCGCCTGCTCGACGAGATCGTGGCGCGGGCGCGCGAGGACGGGCTGGAGGGCATCGGCGCCGACGCCGCCTTCCAGCTGCACGACACGTACGGCTTCCCCTTCGACCTGACCCGAGAGCTCGCCGCCGAGGCCGGCCTGGGCGTGGACGAGTCCGGCTTCGAGACGCTCATGGAGCGCCAGCGGATGCGGGCGCGCTCGGCCGTGGCGATGAACGAGGGTGACGGCTCGCGCGAGCGGGTGCGCACGTTCGCGGAGTCCACTGGGTTCGCCACGGAGTTCACCGGCTACGCGACGGTCGAGCAGACGACGACGATCGGTGCGGTTGCGCCGGCCAACGGCTCCGGTGAGGAGTCGCCCGGGCGCGTGCTCGCCAAGCTCGTGGAGTCGCCGTTCTACGCGGCGGGCGGGGGGCAGATCTCCGACGTGGGCGTGGTCGAGTGCGAGGACGGCGGCTGTCGGGCGCGCGTCGCGGAGGTCTTCCGGATCGGCGAGGACCAGGCCGTCGCCTTGGAGGTCGAGGCGGGCTCGCTCTCCGAGGGCTCGCGCGTCGTGGCGCGCGTCGACTCGCGGGCTCGGCACGCGACCGAGGCCAACCACACGGCGACGCACCTCCTGCACGCGGCGCTGCGTGAGCGGCTGGGTACGCACGTCCGCCAGGCCGGGTCCTACGTGGGGCCGGACAAGCTGCGCTTCGACTTCACCCACGGCGGCGCGCTGAGCGCCGAGGAGCTGCGCGCCGTCGAGGACCGCGTCAACGAGTGGATCCTGTCCAACCAGCCGGTGCGCGCGCTGACCACGACGCTGGACGAGGCGCGCGCGCTCGGCGCGATGGCGCTGTTCGGCGAGAAGTACGGCGACGTGGTGCGGATGGTCGAGGTGGGGGAGGGCTCCTTCTCGCGCGAGCTGTGCGGCGGGACGCACGTGCGCTCGACCGCCGAGATCGGCGTGTTCCACGTGATGTCCGAGACGTCGAACGCCGCCAACGTCCGGCGCATCGAGGCCGTCACCGGCCCCGTCGCGGTCGAGCTGCTGCGCCGCCACGACGCGGTGCTGCGCCAGGCGGCGGGCGTGCTTCGCACCCAGCCCGAGCGGGTGGTGGACGCGGTGGAGAAGCTGCGCGAGACGGCGTCGGCGAAGGCGAGCGCGCCCGCGCCGACGGTGTCGGTCGACGACTACGCCAGCGAGGAGATCGAAGGCGTCGCCGCCGTCATCGCCGAGGTCCCCGCGGGCGACGAGAAGGCGCTGCTGAAGACGATGGACCAGCTCAAGGCGAAGCACCCCGACGCGGCGATCCTCCTGGCGGCGCCGGGCGACGGGAAGGTCTCGTTCGTCGCCGCCGTCCCCCCGTCCCTGGTCGAGCGCGGCGTCAAGGCGGGCGCGATCGTCAAGGCCGCCGCCGAGGTGACGGGCGGAGGCGGCGGGGGCCGCGACACCATGGCCCGAGCCGGCGGACGCGACCCGTCCAAGACCGCCGAGGCCCTCACCGCCGCCCGCGCCACGATCGCCGCGGCCGTCGAGCGGTGAATCCGGTGACGTTAAGCCCCTATGCGGTGCTTAACGTCACGCGATCCTCGAGATGAGGGCTCTCGCGCTCGACTACGGCGCCGCGCGGTGCGGGGTGGCGCTGAGCGATCCGACGGGGACGTTGGCGACTCCCCTCGATGCCGTCGTTCGCCCGGACTCCGACACCGGCGTCGGAGCCATTGCCGACCTCGTGCGCGACCGCGGCGTCGAGGCCGTCGTGGTCGGCCTCCCGCTGACGCTGGCCGGTGACGAGTCGGCACAGACCAAGGAGGCGCGGGCGTTCGCGGAGCGGCTGCGGACGGCGGTGGCGGTCCCCGTGGAGCTCTACGACGAGCGTCTGACCACCGCGCAGGCGCGCCGCACCGGGGGCGCGGCGAGCGAGGACTCGCGCGCGGCGGCGCACCTGCTCGAGGCGTGGCTGGCCGCGCGCCAGGCACGTGGTGGGACCGGACGCGAAGGCGGGTAGGTACCCTTCCCGGCTCCGGGCGGCAACCGTGGAGGCAACCGTCTCGCCCCGCCCGCCTGCACCGCATGGGCCTGTTCGACCGTAAACCGCCGCCCCAAAGCGACCGCACGCCCGAGGAGCGCGAGCGCGCCCGCGCCGAACGCGAAGCCCGGCGCGCATCCCGCGACGGCCGCGCACCCGAAGCCGCGGTACCCCCGCCCCTCGAAACCCCACCGGCCCAGATCCCGGAGACACCGGCGCCCCCGGCATCCCCCCGAAGCCAGCCGACCGCCCCGGAACCCACGCCGCCCCCGCCGGAGGCGGCTCCACCTGCGGACACGACCCCGCCGGAGGCGGCTCTCCCGCCGGACACGACCCCGCAGGCACCGCCTCCCTCACCGGAGCCGTTCTCGCCGGCGGGCGGCGCGGGGCCGGCGAGCCCCGTGCCCGCGGACGGGACGGCGCCGGTGGAGCGGCCGGTCCGGGAACCGGTCACGGCCCGGGCGGGCGTCGCCTCGCCTCAGGGCGCCGCGCCCCCCTCGCCGGCGTCGTTGCCGGACACGGCCCACCCCGCGGCGGCTCCCTCGGAGATGCGCCCGCCGGTCGCGCCGCCCGTACCGCCCCGCCCGCCCCTGGACCCGGCTGTAGACGGCGCCCGAGACGGCGCCCCCACCCGAGTCGGCCGCGTCCCCGCCACCGAGGCGCCGTCCGCGCTCTTCGACGACCAGGTCTCCGAGGACTGGTCGGCCCTCGACGCGCCGCCGCCCCGGCGGGGCATCCGCCCCCGCCGCGGCTCGCCCCGGCCCAGGCCGCCGCGCCCGCCCCGGACCCGCCGCTGGCCGCTCGCGGTCCTCCTGGCCGCGGTGATCGGCGTCCTGGCCGTCGCCTGGATCGCCCTCTCCCTGTTCCAGCCCTTCCACGGGAGCGCAGGCGAGCCCGTCTCCGTCGTCATCCCGCGCGGCACCGGCGTCAGCCAGGCCGGCGACATCCTGGCCAAGCGGGGGGTGGTCTCCAGCGCGTTCTTCTTCAAGCTGCGCGCCAAGCTCAAGGGCACCGGCGACATCAAGCCGGGCAACTACACGCTCAAGAAGGACACGTCCTACGGCGGCGCCCTGGCCGCGCTGAGCCAGGGCCCGCCGCCGCCCAAGACGACCGACATCACGATCACCGAGGGGCGCACGATCACCGAGGCCAACCGGCTCCTGCGCAAGACCTCGCTCCAGGGCTCCTACGCCGCCGCGACCCGCCGGGCCAAGACCGTCACCCCGCAGCAGTTCGGCGCCAAGCGCAGCGTGCACTCCAAGGAGGGCCTGCTGTTCCCGGCGACCTACAAGGTCCGCCAGGGCGCTCCGGTCTCCGACCTCGTGACCAAGCAGCTGGCCAACTTCCGCAAGCAGTTCGCGACGGTCAACCTCGCCTACGCCCGGACCAAGAAGCTCACGCCCTACGACGTGCTGACGATCGCGTCGATGATCGAGCGCGAGGCCAGCGTGGCCAAGGACCGCCCGCTGATCGCGTCGGTGATCTACAACCGCCTCAAGCAGGGGATCCCGCTGGGCATCGACGCCACGATCCGCTACCAGCTCGACAACTGGCAGCGCCCGCTGCGGATGTCCGAGCTCGAGCGCGACACGCCCTACAACACCCGCCTGCACCAGGGCCTGCCGCCCACCCCGATCGGCAACCCCGGCCTGGCGTCGCTGCGCGCCGCCGCCAGGCCCGCGCACACGAGCTACCTCTACTTCGTCGTCAAGCCGTGCGGCAACGGCGAGCACGCGTTCCAGCGCACCGACGCCGAGTTCCAGCGCGCCGTGCAGCGCTACGAGCAGGCACGCCAGCGACAGGGCGGCTCGCCGGTCAAGTGCTGACCCGGCGCGCGGGCGTGCTGGGCTGGCCCGTCGCCCACAGCCGCTCGCCCGCTATGCACCAGGCCGCCTACGCGGCCACGGGCCTGACGGACTGGCGCTACCAGGCGCTGCCCGTCCCGCCCGAGCTGTTCGAGGAGACGACCCGCGCGCTGGGCAACGCCGGCTTCGCCGGAGCCAACGTCACGATCCCCCACAAGCGGGCGGCGCTGGGCCTGGCCACCGAGCCGACGCTCACCGCCCAGGCCATCGGGGCCGCCAACACCCTGACCTTCGACGGCCGGGCGATCCTGGCCGACAACACCGACGCGCCCGGCTTCCTGGCCGCGCTGGAGGAGGACCCCAGCGGTGTGCGCGCCACCGTCCTGGGCGCCGGCGGCAGCGCCCGCGCGGTCGTCTGGGCGCTGAGGGAGGCCGGAGCCGACGTCGAGGTGTGGAACCGCACGCCGGAGCGGGCCGAGGCCCTCGCGGAGGAGATGGGCGTCCGGGCGGCCGCCAACGAGATCGGTGGAGACCTCCTGGTCAGCTGCATCCCCTCCGGCCACGACCTCCCGCCCGGCGAGTGGGCCACGGTCGTGGACCTCGCCTACGGCGACGACGAGACACCCCTGATCGCCCAGGCACGCGCGAACGGCGCCCGCACCGTGGACGGCCTGGAGATCCTGGTCCGCCAGGGCGCGCTGAGCTTCGAACTCTGGACCGGCGTGCCGGCGCCGCTGCAGGACATGCGTGCGGCCGTGCGCGGCTGAGCTTCAGTTCTCGCGCCCCGAGCCCGATACACGACGAGGTAGCACTGCGTCGTCTGCCATGGACTCCGAGAACCGGCCACATCTGCGACCCGTCGGCGACGGGCCTCCCCCCAGCGAGGGCGCCCTCGCGCGTCAGCCCGCGCAAACCGAGAAGCCCACGGGCATCACGTCCCCGACCCGCCGTGGCGGCTCGGGGCGCTTCCTGACGGAGGTCCTGGTCGAGATGGGGCTCGTCGAGCGCGGACCGGTGGACGCGGCCATCGAGGCCGCGCGCAGCGCGGGGCGCACGCCGGAGCAGATCCTCCTGGAGGAGGGGGCGCTCACCTCCGACCAGCTGGCCCGGGCCGTCGCCGAGCGCTACGGCCTGGACCACCTCGACCTCAACGTCCTCCCCGTCGACATGGGCGCGGCCAATCTGATCAACGCCGCCGCCGCCAAGCGCTACGAGGCCGTGCCCATCTCCTTCGTCAACGATCGCATGGTGCTGGTGGCCATGGTGGACCCCAGCAACGTGCTCGCCGTCGACGACATCGCGATCATGACGGGGCTGGAGGTGCGCCCCGCCGTGGCCTCGCGCGAGGACGTCGCCGCGCTCATCGCCCGTCTGAACCGCCTGGACGACGTCGTCCACGACGTGGTCGAGGAAGCCGAGGCCGAGGGCCCCGCCGAGGTCGTCGACCTGCGCGAGTCGGCCGACGACGCGCCGGTCATCAAGCTCGTGCACTCCATCGTCGCCCAGGCCGTCGAGCAGGGTGCCTCGGACATCCACTTCGAGCCCGCCGGCGACGAGATGCGCGTGCGCTTCCGCGTGGACGGCGTGCTGGCCAGCTCGGCCACGGTGCCGCGACGGATGGTCCGCGGCGTGGTGTCGCGGATCAAGATCATGGCCGACCTCGACATCTCCGAGCGGCGCCTGCCCCAGGACGGCCGCGTCGGCCTGAGCATCGAGAACCGCCACATCGACGTCCGCGTCGTGACGCTGCCCAGCGTGCACGGCGAGTCCGTGGTCATGCGCATCCTGGACAAGGAGTCCGCGGTCGTCGACCTCGACAAGCTCGGCATGGGGGACGAGGAGCGCGCCGGCTACGAGAGCAGCTTCCACCAGGCGCACGGGGCCGTCCTGGCCACGGGACCGACCGGCTCGGGAAAGAGCACCACGCTCTACGCCGCGCTCCAGGCCATAAACACGCCCGAGAAGAACATCATCACGATCGAGGACCCCGTCGAGTACCAGGTGGAGGGGATCACCCAGGTCCAGGTCAATCCCAAGGCGGGCCTGACGTTCGCCACCGGCCTGCGGTCGATGATGCGCGCCGACCCCGACGTGATCATGGTGGGGGAGATCCGCGACTCCGAGACGGCCAAGATCGCCGTGGAGTCCGCGCTCACCGGCCACCTCGTCCTCTCCACGCTGCACACCAACGACGCGCCCACGGCCGTCACGCGCCTGCTGGAGATGGGCATCGAGCCCTTCCTCGTGGCCAGCGCGATCGACTGCGTGGTGGCCCAGCGCCTGGCGCGCACCCTGTGTCCCACCTGCAAGAAGCGCACGCTGATCCCCGCCCAGGTGCTGCGCGAGAACGGCTTCACGGCGAACTTCGACCTCGAGGCCTACGACCCCGCGGGCTGCGGGCGCTGCGGGCACAGCGGCTACAAGGGCCGCACCGGCCTCTACGAGGTCATGAAGATCTCGACCGAGATCCGCGAGCTGATCATCGAGCGCGCCTCGGCCGACCGCATCGCCGCGGTGGCGGTGGAGCAGGGCATGCGCCGCCTGCGCGACGACGGGCTGGAGAAGGTCCGCCTGGGCCGCACGTCCATCGCCGAGGTTGCACGGGTCTCGGATTCCGGCTGACCTGCCGATAAGGACCCAGACCCCCTTGTCCCCGACCCCTC
Source organism: Solirubrobacteraceae bacterium (assembly GCA_033856025.1). GTDB lineage: Bacteria > Actinomycetota > Thermoleophilia > Solirubrobacterales > Solirubrobacteraceae > AC-38. The sequence goes on from JAWVFQ010000025.1 coordinate 15,528, forward strand.
CGAAAGCATGAACTTCGACTTCGCAGACGTCATCCTCGAGGTACTCGAGCGCCGCGCCTCCGACCTGCACATCACGGCGGGCGCGCCGCCGACCGTACGCGTTCGGGGGCGGCTCATCCCCCTCGACTTCCCGGTCCTCACGCCCGCCGACACGCGGGAGATCGTCTACTCGATCCTCTCCAACGACCAGCGCCAGCGCCTGGAGACGGACTGGCAGGTCGACCTCGCCTACGCGATTCCCAACCGGGCTCGCTTCCGCGTCAACGCCTACTTCCAGCGCGGCGCGATCGGCGCCGCCCTGCGCCAGATCCCCGCCCAGATCAGCGGCATCGACGAGCTGGGCCTGCCGCCCGTCGTGCACGAGCTGACGCGCAAGCCGCGCGGGTTCGTGCTGTGCACGGGCCCGACCGGCTCGGGGAAGTCCACGACGCTCGCGGCGATGATCAACGAGATCAACGAGACGCGCGAGGAGCACATCATGACCGTGGAGGACCCGATCGAGTTCCTCCACCAGCACAAGAAGTGCCTGGTCAACCAGCGCGAGCTGGGCTCCGACGCCACGTCGTTCTCCGCCGCCCTGCGCGGCGCGCTGCGCCAGGACCCCGACGTGATCCTGGTCGGCGAGATGCGCGACCTGGAGACGATCTCCACCGCGCTGACCGCGGCCGAGACCGGCCACCTCGTCTTCGCAACCCTGCACACGCAGGACACGCCGCAGACGATCGACCGCATCATCGACGTCTTCCCGCCCCACCAGCAGCACCAGGTCCGCGTGCAGCTGTCGGTGGCGCTGCAGGGGATCGTCACCCAGACGCTTCTGCCCACGGCCGACGGCTCGGGCCGCGTGCTGGCCGCGGAGGTCCTCGTGCCCACGCCGGCCATCCGCAACCTGATCCGCGAGGGCAAGACCCACCAGATCTACTCCGTGCTGCAGACCAGCGCCTCGGCGGGGATGCAGACGATGGACTCCTCGCTGGTGGAGCTCGTGCGGGCCGGCAAGATCACCCGCCAGCTCGCCGAGTCGCGCTCCAACGAACCCGACGAGCTGCGCCGCCTGCTCAGCGGCGGGGCCGTGATGGCCGCCTAGCCGACGATGGAGACCTACGTCTTCAAGGCGATGGACCTCACGGGCGCTCCGGCGCGCGGGGAGGTCGAGGCCGACTCCAAGCAGGCCGTCACCCAGCAGCTCAAGGAGCGCGGGCTGATCGTCCTGAACATCGACTCCAAGTCGAAGTCCAAGGAGATCAACCTGGAGTTCCTCCAGCGGGTCAAGCTGCGCGAGCTCTCGATCATGACCCGTCAGCTCTCGACGATGATCTCGGCGGGCATGACGATTCTCCGGGCGCTGAACGTGCTCGAGGCGCAGACCGAGGGCAAGCTGCTGCGCGAGACGCTCGTCGGCGTGCGCAAGGACGTCGAGGCGGGCCTCCCGCTGTCCGAGTCGCTGGCGCGCCATCCCAAGGTCTTCGGGCCGCTGTTCGTGTCGATGATCCGGGCGGGGGAGACCGGCGGCCTGCTCGAGGAGTCGCTCATGCGCATCGCCGACCAGCTGGAGAAGGAGGACGCGCTGCGCCGACAGGTCAAGGCGGCGATGGTCTACCCGGCGGTCGTCGTGACGTTCGCCTCGGTCGTCATGCTCGCGCTCGTCGCCTTCATCGTGCCGGTGTTCGCCAAGATCTTCGCCGAGTTCGACGGCAAGCTGCCCGCGCTGACCCAGCTCACGGTCGGCGCCTCGGACTTCCTCACCGGCCGCTGGTACCTCTGCCTGGCCGTCTTCGGCGGCACCGTCTGGAGCTTCATCTCGTGGAAGAAGTCCTCCTGGGGCCGGCCGCAGTGGGACCGCTTCAAGCTGCGCGTGCCGATGAAGATCGGCGACACGGTCCAGAAGATCGCGCTCGCGCGCTGGTCGCGCACGTTCTCCGCGCTCGTCTCCTCGGGCGTGCCGATCCTCGCCGCGATCGAGATCACCGGCCAGACCGCGGGCAACGCCATGGTCGAGCGGTCCATGGCCGACGTGACCGAGAGCGTCAAGCGCGGCGGCACGATCGCCGCCCCGCTCAAGAACGTCCCGGTGTTCCCCGCGATGGTGGTCGACATGATCGCCGTGGGCGAGGAGACCGGCGCCCTGGACACCATGCTCTCCAAGGTCGCCGACTTCTACGAGATGGAGGTCGAGGCCGCCGTCAAGGCCATCACCTCGATCCTCGAGCCCGCGATGATCATCATCGTCGGCGGCATGGTCGGGTTCATCGTGATCTCGATGTACCTGCCGATGTTCAAGGTGTACGACAACATCAAGTAGGGCGCGGGGTGCTCTCGAACCTGTCCTCTGGTTCAGGCCTCACCACCTAGCCGCAAGTCGGCGGCTTTCTCCGCCGCCCAGTCACGCCCTCGTTGGGCTAAGGGGTGCCCGGGTCGGTTTCGCCTCCAGCGCGCTGTCCCTCACGTACCAGCTGATCGACGGGGAATGCGGGTTCCATCGACCAAGGAATAGGGTTCGCACGTCGCCCTAGCGGATTCCTCGTGAGCGAGCTCGTGCCCGAAGACCCGTCTCTTGTCGTCAAGGTTTGTCCGACTGACGGTGAGGTTGTTCTCATACGCCAGACTCCCCGCTTGGCTGAGATCATGGGCGTTGTCGAAGAAGAGAGCGAGGACGCCGTGCCGCCGCTATGTGCGCAGCACGAGTTGCCCCTCTGCGACCCCGGCAGCGACGCCCCCGCTCTCTTAGCGGCGGCAATCCGGCTGCGGAGGGACGGTCGCAAGCTGGGCGTCAAGCCCCGGTACAGATAGATCCCTCGGCCGGGTTGGACGCTCTGTTGCCGGAAAAGCGTCTTGCGTCTCCTGCTCGGACGATAATCGGCCTTAATGACTGACGCGGTCCCTTATCGGCCGGATTCGGTCCAGCCTCTCACAGAGGAAGCCGACTTCTTCGGGCACGCCGACTATGCCCAAGCGCTTTGCGGCGTAGTAGCTGAGGTCCCCGCCCCCTTCACGTTGGGGCTGTTCGGGCCGTGGGGAGCGGGGAAGTCGAGCATCCTGCACGAGACGGCCAATCGCCTGAATGCAGAGGACGGAGTGGCTGCCGTCGTATTCGACGTGTGGAAGTACGAGGGCGATCCGCTTCGCCGGGCCTTTGTGCGAGATGTGGGTGAGCAGCTAGACACCGCCAAGCGACTCAAAAAGGGCTTCAAGCTCAAGGGGTTCCTTGAGCGCTTCGACGCGGACGTAACCAACCTCCGGCCTACACTCAGCTTCGACTGGCGACCCATCCCCAAGGCCCTCTACCACGCGGTGCTAGTGGGTGCGCTCGCTTTGGTTCTGCTGGTTGGCCTGCCCTTCCTTGGCGTCGGCGTTACAGGCGCGGAGGGCAAGAAGGTGTTGCTGGCGGTGTTGAGTGGCGCGGTCGCCTTCATGTTCTCGGCACTCGGCCAAACGGTGCGGATTGACCAGGTTCAGATCGCGAGGAAGCGGATCGAGGACTCGGACGAGTTCGCAGCGAGCTTCGAGGAGCTACTGCGCAATGGCCTTGCCGTCGATCGCCTGGTGATTGGGATCGACAACCTCGACCGATGCTCGCCAGAGCGTGTCACGGAACTCCTGGCCACCATCAAGACTTTTCTTGAGCCAACCAGAGCCGGAAAGCAATTGATCTTCGTTATCGCCGCGGACGACAGCGCTCTCCGCCGACATCTTGTCGCGCAAGAGCTGGCCTCGTCAGGAGGGGAGAGAAGCCTTGAGGTGGTGGAAGGAGATGCTGGCTCGCCTGAGCGCCCGTCAATTCCGGCTGAGGTACGCGAAGCCGTCGATGAGTACCTTCGCAAGTTCTTCAACGGGACGCTGCGCCTAACCGAGGTTCTTGACGAGGACATTCGAGACTTTGCGCAGGCCCAGCTAGCGCCGTTCATTGCCGCGCACGACTTGGACGACTCCGATGCCAGTCAGCTAGTCGAACTTGTCGCAACCGCGCTCAAGCACAACCCCCGTCGAATCAAGCAGTTCATTAACGGGCTTGAGCTGCGGCTCCAGCTCCTCGATCGACGCTATCGGGCGAAGCGGATCCAGGCGAAGCCCGAGCTGCTGGTCGTCGCCAAGCTGGCCATCATCGAAGAGGAATGGCCGACGGAGTTTGCGGATCTGAAGGAAGACCCGCGCAGACTTGCCACCTGGCACGAAGGCGCTCGGAGTGGGCAGGGCCAGCAGGAGGAGGATCTGGCCTACTCGCGGTGGCAGGTCTTCCTCCGTAACACCGAGTCCATTCGGGCGACGAACCTGCGCCCGTACATCACGCTCAAGCAGACGCGACGTGAGCTGGACCTTCCTCGGTACCAGGAGTTCGTGGAGGCATTAGAGGAGGCGCGGCGGGATGCTCTTAAAGAGCTGTTTGAGGATCCTGATGTGGATGCGAAGCGCGACGAGTATCTCGGCGCTATTCCAGAGCGGCTACGCGAGACCATCATTCGCAATTACGCGGGTGGCGCCGCGAACATCGTGCGAAGCGCGATCGAGGCGCCCGAACTCCGTCCCCAGGCGGCGGGGATCGTAGAGGAAGCTCTCCGGCACCCTCCTCTAAGAGAACGCCTCAGCGAACTGCGCCCGGAGCCTCTTCTTGAAGCAGCGTCTGACCTCTCCAACCAAGCGTTCAACGAAGTCGTAGCCGCGCTCCTTATCCGCTTTGAACAGACCGAGGAAGGGGCTGGCGAAGGGCGAGCTTCGATCAGCGAAGCTCTGGCTTCACGCTTGGGAAGTATTGACGAGACGCGACGCTCGCAACTCTCGCGGGCGTTTAAGAGCGAGGGCGTCCGCCGTGACTTCGGTTCCTACCTAGACATCGCCGAGTCTGACGGTTCGCTTCTACCGGATGACGTCTTGCTAGATGCCTTGGCCACGCTTGATGGGCAGCCCTCGATTGATGCGGAGGAGCCCACGTATCGGGTCGCGAAGTCGGTGCTACTCGCCCGCGACGAGCCGTCTCACGCCCACGTCCAGAAGATGGGCGAGGTAGTAACCAAGGCTCTCATCGCCGAGCTGGCCGCAGAGGAGGGGGAAACAGCTTTCAATGAACTGGCCGAGGACGCGGCGGAAGCCCTGCGCAGTTTTGACGTGCCCAGAACCTCGTTCCAGCAGCCGATGGCGGACCTGAATGATCAGTGGGCGGCGGCGCCGGCAGGCGTCCGGTCGTCGCTCATGGACTTTGCAGGAGCGCTACTCGATGCCGGAACGGATGAGGCCCGCGAGCAGTACGGGGCGCCGTTCGTTGAGCGGTTTTTCGCAGAGGATCCGGCGGCGGCTATTCGCTGGGTGGCGTCGCGCAGCGAGAGCATCAATCCTCCATTCGTCGAAGCGGGGCACGAGCAGCTCGCGCTCTATGTCTCCGGAGAAAGTGGCGATCCCGCCCTCGCGGAGCAGGCTAAGGGCGCGGTCTCGAAGTTCCCGCGCGAACAGCAGCAAGACATTGCATTGCGCGCCATGACGCGTGCGCTCGAACAAGGTCGATACGGGCGGGGAGCCGAAATACTTCGCCAGTCCTCCCGGCTCTTGACGAAGGCGAAGCGAGAACCCATCGTTGATCGCCTTCTCTCGGCCGGCGACGTGCAACCTTTGGATAGTCATCCGGACCTTCTTACGGCCATCGCCGAGATCGCGCCGTCCGCGCTGAGTAGCCAGCAGAAGGATCGACGCGCAACGATTCTCGTCCAGGCGGTCCTTGACGACGAGGGCGAGTGGAGGCCGGCCCTCGATGTACTCCTCGGTCAGCCCGAGTTCGAGGGTCACGCCGGTGAGCTGATCTCGCGAGTGTTCGAGCGTCTCGCGGCAGATAGCGGCCAACTGGCCAGCCAGCTCGAATATGTCCGACTCGCCATTGACGAACGCCGCCGGCTGGACGAAGCCCAGATGCGCCAGCTCGGCGTCCTGCTGATGCAGGCGTTGCAGCACGCCACGGCGAGCTACCCGCCCGGACCAGTCGCAGAGCTTGCTCAGCTCCTTGGACGCCTGGACTTCCTTGCGCTCCAGCAGCGGGGGGCGTGGGTCACGGATCTCATCGTCATGGAGCGCCAGCTCGGGGATATCGAGGTCAAGGACGCATTGCTCCGAGCCGCGTCGTCGCTCGCCGGCGGAAAGCGCAGCAAGTCGTGGAAGGAGGTCGCCGGACGAATCCGCGAGTTGAAGCGGGGCAGCGACGAAGAGAAGGGCCTGGGTCGGCGTCTCGAAGCCGACCACTAGCGGCTCGTTTCGGACCCCTAGCCGAGGCGGTTGCGGGGCGGTGGCAGACCCGATATGGGTCTTTCCAGATGGGGGACCATGACCGGCAGCCTGATAAACGGTCGCGTCCCGAAGCCGTAGACGCCGCCGTCCTTACGGGTGGACACGGCTGAGCGGTGCCCCCAGGAAGTGTCGGGGTCGCCCTGACCGCCCCGTTCGCCTACCCCCAAGGCGCTAGTCTCGCCGCGCATGGCGGCCGATGACACGCTGGATCCCGCGGAGTGCCGCGCGTGCCGTGGTGGCGGGAAGGTGATCTCCAACCTCGGTGGCGAGCCGAGCGAGGTCGACTGCCCGTGGTGCGAGGGGAGCGGGCGGTTCATCCCCGAGCACGACGCCCAGGCGCACTGGAAGCAGGGGGGCGATTCGCCGCCGGCTGACTGAAGCGCTCCCCCTAGCGGGGCGGGAGCTGCTCGGTCTGGCGCACGACGCGCCAGGCGACGTGCACCGGGTCCAGGAACGACGGGGGCTCGCGGTAGCGCAGCCGGTCGTCGTAGTTGTAGGACTTGGTGTAGCCGGAGTTGTTGGAGCCCGACACGCCGACGGCTCCGCGGAACTTCTGGGCGATGGCGCCGTTGACGGCCAGCGTCCCCAGCTTCGCGCCGCAGTAGTAGTTGTCCACGATGAAGCTGTGCTGGAGGGCCAGGATGGCCGCGTCCACGGTGACGTTGGTCAGCGTGCCGGTGGCGTTCGTGCAGTCGCCGTTGTCGATGTCGCTCTGCGTACGCGTCACCGGGTGGTAGATCCGCACGAAGTTGTTGGCGATCAGCCCGACCAGGACGTCGCCGGAGCGCCGCACGTCGCCGTTGATGATCACGTCGTTGTCGGCCGCGATGGTGATGTTCTGCGACGTAGTACCGCGCACCCAGGCGTCCCCGCAGCCGCTCGGGGTGTTGTAGGTCTGCGTGATGTTGTAGCCGCTGGAACCGCAGCTGCCGCTCTGGACGTAGACGACGCCGTTGGCCGGGACCGGCACGGTGGACACCGCGCCGGTCGGCCCGGTCACGGTCATGTTCGCGCCGTTGAGGACGATCTTGGTCGTCCCGGTGAAGCGCACGCCGGCGATCGAGTTCAGCGTCGCGTTGGACGGCGGGAGTGTCAGCGTCGGGGCCGAGGTCGTCCAGGTGCCCTGGAAGTCGGGCACGATGGCGCCGCAGTTGGTCCGGTAGCCCGGGTCGGGGGCCGAGACCTCGACCACGTCCGCGGGGGAGCGCCCGAACGTCGGGGTCCCGCAGGTCAGGATGTCGTCGTTGGTGTGGAACGGTCCGGCCACCACGTCGTCGGTGGCGAACTGGATGCGCGTGCACGACGAGGAGCGACCCTGGCGGTACCACTTGGAGCAGTTCGCGCTCGCCCACGCCACCTGGCTGGCGCTGCCGTAGGTGGCCGGGTCGGCCGTCTCGAAGTCGGTGAAGTAGATGTAGTCGATGAACGAGCGCCGGCGGAACGTGCCCACGATGCTGCGCTTGGCCTTGCCGACGCGGCCGGTGGAGCGGATCCGGAACGTGCCGGTCGACTGGTCGATCATGGACGGCTGCGCCTGGGACTCCGAGCACTGGGCGTACCCGTTGGCCGGCATGAGCTCGACCGACCACTGGGCGGTGGAGCCGGGCAGCGCGCGCCAGCTGCGCGGGTCGGTCCCCACGCCGTTCCAGGCGTTGTTGACCGCGCTGGGCTCGGTGGCGCTGGGCGGCGGCACGTTGGTGCAGCGCGCCCAGTAGCCGTTGTCCTGGCTCAGGTGGTAGGTGTAGACGTTCAGGCCGGCCTCGGCCGCCGCGTAGGCGTTGCGCCGGTCCTGGTCCAGGCGGGCGAGCGAGATGTCGCCGTTGGAGGCGGCGAAGGCGGCGGCGACCAGCAGGCCGCCCACCATCATCACGCCCATCACGACGATCATCGCGAAGCCGCCGGTCTCCTGGCGCAGGCGGGACATCACAGGCACGACAGGCCTCCCGCCGGGTTCGCCGGGTCGGCGCTGCGCACGAACACGTCGTCCTGCAGCGTCGTGCCGAAGCGGTCGCTCGTGGAGAGCTCGGGCCGCGACAGGAACCCGATCGAGATGCGCGAGGTCCGCGCGAGGTCGGCGCTGGAGAGGGGAGTGGCCAGCAGGGTGTTGGCGCCGCGGCCGCCGACGTCCAGCGCGTAGTAGCGGAAGATCGGGTTGCCGTCCGCGGGGCCGGCGTTGGTCAGCAGCGTGCGCGACGTGGTGGGCGTCGCCGGATAGGTGTAGTTGGGGAACGTGCCGGACCCGGCGTAGACCGACTCGCTGAGCGTCCGGGTGGCGGGCGTGTAGGCGATCGTGCGGCGCTCGGGCGCGCGCACCCCGCCGCTGAGGTCGACCAGCAGCGTCACGCTGTTGGCGTCGGCCGCGGTGAGCGACGCGCGCTGGGCGCCGATGCACACCTGCGAGCGCAGGGTCTGGACGACCTTGTCCATGGCCAGGCGCCCGCGCTGCGAGGCGTCGGAGCGGTCGCTGGCCTCCTTGTTGGCCGTGTAGGCCCGCTCCAGGATGGCGAACGCCGCGAACACGACGATCAGCCCGACGATCATCCCGACGAGCAGCTCGACGATGGTGAAGCCCTCCTGACGGCGCGCGCTCATGCGCACACCCCCGTGGTGGTGAGCGACATGGTGGTCGTCGCCGTCCCGGCCGGGGCGGTGTTGGTGATGGTCGCGACTTGGCGGCGGTTGCCGCTGCCGTTGTCGGCGCACACGAGGTAGCGCCCGAAGGGGTAGCCGGGCTGGGGGAGGGCGCCCGAGGAGTTGGTCAGCTGCATCGGATACGTGGAGCCGCAGCCGGAGTCCAGCGGCGTGACGAAGACGCGCGCGTTGGTCAGCACCGCGTTGGAGCTGTTGCGCACCGACAGGTTGATCGAGGGCTCCCGCACGGTCACCGAGAAGGTGCCGCCCGGCGTGACGTTCACCAGCCCCGGGTTGCTCGTGTAGTAGTTCGTGATGTAGCTCGTCGGGTCGTTGGCCGCGCAGTCGCCCGCGAACACGCCGTAGCCGCCGTTGAACGGGTACAGCGTGGAGAAGGCGATCGTGTTCGGCGACGTGGGCGCCGTGGTCAGCGTGATCGACTTGCGCCCCGGCGACGGCAGGCCCGGGTTGGCCACGGTGGCCGCCCGGGCGGACGCCGCGACGGCCGCCGCGCTGCCGACCTTGGTGTCGAAGGCGACGTTGATCGCCGCCGGCTGCTCGAGCTCGATGGTCGTCAGGGTCGTGGCGCCGTCCACCACGTCCACGCCCTGGCTGATGGTCGTGTCCCCTTCGCGGTCCACGAGCCCGGTGGCGCCCACTGTGATCGTGTGGTTGTCCGCCGAGACCATCCCGAACACCGCGCAGCCGGCCGAGTTGGTGGTGTCGCTCAGCGACGCCGAGGTGCCGCTGAGGTTCACGGCCAGGCCGGGACGCGGGTTGCCGTTGCGGTCCACGATCTGCACCGCCAGCGTGCCGAAGCCCGCGGCGAAGGTGCCCGTGGGGGGCGCCAGGAGGCTGGTCGAGCTCACCGTCGGCCCGATGCGACCGCCGGTCGGCGAGACGGTGGAGAGCAGCTTGAGGTAGCTGGCCTGGCTCGTGTCGTTGGTGCAGCTGACGGTGCCGCTGGAGTCGCGCACCCAGGTGGTCTGCGACGTCACCTGGTAGGGCACGCCGCGCACGGTCACGGTGCGGGTCTCGCGCAGGTTGGACAGGTCGGTCGCCTTGAAGGAGCGCAGCCGCTCCTGGTCCTGCTCGGCCAGGGTGGCGGCGATCGAGCGCACGCGGTTCTTGGTGGCGGTCTTGACGCTGCCGTCGACCCCGGAGTACACGGCCGTGCTGACCGTCGCGAGCGCGGCGGCGGCGAACATCACCTCGATGAGCACCCCACCTCGCTGGCTGAGGACGTTGAGGTGCGACAGGCGGAGGGGGAGGCGCATGGGCTCCGTGCGATATCGGCACGTGGCACCGTCTTCCTTGAGCGTGGGCTCACCGGCGCGGACGGCGGGACTGGACGGACGATCGGTGCGCCGGAGGGGGACTACAAACATCCGCGCCTTCTGCCGATGCGGGGTGGGCGATGTCCCTGACTCTCCGCATTCGGGCCGCCGCGGTCACCGCCGTCGGGCTGGCCGCCTGCATCGGGCCCGCCACGGCGCACGCCGCGGTCGGCGTGCAGCACGTGCAGGCCACCATGGCCGAGCTGGGCGGCAACGGCGACGGCCTCGTGGCCCCCGGCGAGTCCTTCTCCCTGACGGAGCGCATCCGCCACGCCGACGTGGCGCCGCAGCTGACCCACGTCGTCGGCTCGCTGGACTACGACTCGGGCGTGGTCGTCGAGGGCGGCCGGCGCTTCGTCCCCGACGCCGGCGCGCCGCTGGTGACGCTGGCCAACTCCGTCTCGGGCTACCCCAACATGGCCGCGGGCGGGGAGTCCGACAACCAGAGCGCCTTCACCGGGACGCTCTCGGCCGCCGCGGACTGCGGGGTCAGCCTCAACTTCGTCCTGGGCGTCACCACCGACCAGGGCAACGCGCAGGTGCCGTTCACGGTGCCCACCGGCGCCGTGGGCCCGAGCCTGGCCCGCGAGAGCGCCGACGTGCCCGTCACCGTGCCCGACCTGACCACCGCGAGCTCCGACCTCCAGATCAACGCGCCCGGGCGCGTGAAGGGCGTCGCCGTGCACATCGGCTCGCTCCAGCACTCGCGCACGGGCGACGTGAAGATCGAGCTGGTCTCGCCCGGCGGCACGTCGGTCGTGCTCGTCAACTCGCGCGGCGACAACGGCCAGGACTTCACCAACACCACCTTCTCGGACTCCGCCACGGACTCCGTCGCCGGCGCGTCCGCGCCCTTCACCGGGACCTACCGCCCCGAGGAGCCGCTGTCCAAGCTCGCGGGACGCATCCAGCAGGGGACGTGGAAGCTGCGCGTCACCGACCAGCAGGGGACCCACACCGGGCAGCTGAACTCCTGGGGCATCGACCTCAGCAGCGCCGTGTGCAGCGGCCGGCCGATCGCCACGTTCACGGCCACGCCGAACCCCGTGCTCCCCGGCAGCGCGGTGCAGTTCGACGCGTCGGAGTCCACCGATCCCGACGGGACGATCGCCAAGTACGAGTGGGACCTCGACGGCGGAACCGACTTCGAGGTCGACGGCGGCACGACGCCCACGCTCTCCCACACCTTCGCCACGCGCGGCAATCGCGCCATCCGCCTGCGCGTGACCGACGACGAGGGCAACCAGAGCATCTCCACGGTCAGCCTCAGCGTCACGCAGCCCCCCGTGGCCGCGCTGGACGCCAGCCCGGCGTCGCCCCTGACGGGCGACTCGGTGACGCTGGACGCCATGGACTCGGTGGATCCCGATGGCGAGGCCATCGCGCGCTTCGAGTGGGACGTCGACGGCGACGGCAACTTCGAGCGCGACACCGGCACCACCGGCGCGACCCTCGCCCAGTGGGCGACGTCCGGCACCAAGACCGTGCGCGTGCGCGTGACCGACGTGGACGGCGCGACCGACGTGGCCAACCTCGACGTGGTCGTGCGCAACCGGCCGCCCAGCGCGTCGTTCACGGGTCCCTCGCCGGCCGTGGTCGGCCGGGTCGCCACGTTCAGCGCCGCCGGCTCCACGGACGACGACGGCCAGATCGTCAAGCACGAGTGGGACCTCGACGGAAACGGGACCTACGAGACCGACACCGCGGGCATCGCGGACGTCGACCACACCTTCGGCGCCTCCGGCTCGGTCACCGTGGGCCTGCGCGTCACCGACGACCAGGGCGGGACGGACACGACGACCCTGGTCGTGACCGTCACGCAGGCGCCCGTCGCGGCCTACACGGCGACCGCCAACCCGACCTCGCTGCACCGCGCCGTCGCCTTCGACGCATCCGCCTCCTCCGACCCCGACGGGTCGATCGCCCGCTACGAGTGGGACCTCGACGGGGACGGCTCGTTCGAGACGGACACCGGTACCACCGGCTCGACCAGCCGGGTCTACGACGCCGGCGGGACCTTTGACACCAAGCTGCGGGTGACCGACGACGCGGGCGCCCAGACCGTCCTGGACATCCCCGTGGTGGCGCGCAACCTGGCGCCGACGGCGGCGCTCGCCGTCACCCCCGCGCCGACCACGGCCGGGCAGGCCGTGACCATGGACGCGGGCGGGTCCGGGGACGCGGACGGAGCGGTCGTCCGCTACGACTGGGACCTCGACGGCAACGGCTCCTACGAGACGACGACCAAGACCGTCCCCACGCACGTGCACACCTATCCCAACGCCGGGCGCTTCGCCATCGGCGTGCGGGTGACCGACAACGACGGCGGCGTGGCCACGGCGACGCGCAGCCTGGTCGTCGGCACCGCCTCGCACCCGGCGGGATCGGGCGGCACGACCACCCCCGGCGGCACCGGCGCCACCAACGGCGGCGGCGCGGGTGGGGGATCCAACCCCACCGCCGCCTTCGTCGCCAGCGTCACCGGAACGCCGCTCCAGCGCCTGAGCGCGGTCGTCTCGCGCGGCCTGCGCGTGGGCTGCCGGGCCAATCGCGCGTCGACCTGCCGCATCCGCGTCGAGCTGCCGCGGCCCGGAGGCCGGCGCGTCGTCGTGGCCCGCGCCACCATCGTCCTGCACCGCTCGGGCGTGCGTTCGGTGCGCGTGCGCCTCGTGCCCGCGGCACGGCGGGTCCTGCGCACCTCGAGCACCGCGACGCTGCTGGTCCGCGGCACCGTCCGCGGCCAGGGCGCCTCCACCCGCGTGTTCCGCGCCTTCCTGCTGCGCCGCTAGCTCCGGCTCGGGCTCACAGCGGCGGGGCGTCGACCACCAGGCGGCCCACGTCGCGGCGCGCGCCGACGAGGCGGATCGGGAACGTCCCGCCCCGCTGGGGGAAGAAGTCGAACCGGGCCGGCGTGAAGCTATCCACGGACGCGAAGCGATCGAGTCCGACCAGCTCCACCTCGTCGGGCGCGGTCGCCCGCACGCGCAGGCGCAGCAGCTGCCCCGGGCGGGCCCGCACCACGGCCGGGCGCGGCGCCGACGCGTCCACGACCCGCACGTCCTCCGCGGTTCCCGCGGCGGTGCCCCCGCCCGGGGCGCGCGGAGGAGCCGGGGCGGCGGAGGTGGGCGTCGTGGCGGTCCCCTTGCGCAGCTCGCGGGGCGTCAGCGCCGCGGCGATCGCCCCGGTCGCGAGCAGCACTGCGGCGAGCACGAGCAGGCGGCGGCGAAGCACCGCAACAGCCTAGAGGTGCCCGGGTGGACGAACGTCGGATGCCGGAAATGCAGGAAATTGCGCTTCTGGCGTCAAGGTCTGGCGCCGCCCTGCCGATGGGGTGGTCAAGCCAGAACCAAGGTGCCAAAGGCAAACCGTCTGTGAAGGCGGGACGCAAAGCCACGGTCCTCCCACCAAGAGGAAGCCGGGCTGCCACCAGGGTTCGTTCGCAAGATCTCCGGCGGCATGGAGACCAAGGATCTGGCCAAAGCAGTACCAGGCCATCCAGGTCCAAGGAGGACATACATGCTGCACAAGATCCGTAGGCGTATCGAGGAGGAGAAGGGCTTCACGCTCATCGAGCTCCTCGTCGTCATCCTCATCATCGGCATCCTTGCCGCGATCGCGCTGCCCACGTTCCTGGGTCAGCGGGCCAAGGGGCAGGACTCCTCGGCGAAGTCGAACGCGCGCAACATGGTGTCGCAGGTCGAGTCCTGCTACGCGACGACCCAGACGTACGCCAGCTGCACCACCGCGGCCGGCTCCGAGCTGGACGCCGGTGGCATCTCGAACACCACGGTCGCCGTCAACGGCGCCAGCGGCTTCACGGTCGTCGGCACGTCGGACTCGACCAACACGTTCACGATTCAGAAGTCGGCTGACGGCTCCACCATCAGCCGCACGTGCACCCGTCCGAACACCAAGGGCGGCTGCGCGACCGGCGGCACCTGGTAGTCCGTCGGAACATCCACACGTAGCGTCTTCGGGGCGGGCCTTCGGGCCCGCCCCGAACTTTTGTCCAGGTGCATCGGCGGCGGGTGGTGTTCGCGGGCGATCGAGCCGATCCTGGCTCTAAACCAGGCCCAGGAGGAAATCTTCATGATCACCAAGCTCCGCAACCGCATCGAGGACGAGAAGGGGTTCACCCTCATCGAGCTCCTCGTCGTCATCCTGATCATCGGCATCCTTGCCGCGATCGCGCTGCCGACGTTCCTCGGCCAGCGCGCCAAGGGGCAGGACTCCTCCGCCAAGTCGAACGCCCGCAACATGGTCTCCCAGGTGGAGTCCTGCTACGCGACGACTCAGACGTACGCCAGCTGCACCACCGCGGCCGGCTCCGAGCTGGACTCGGGCGGCATCTCGAACACCACGGTCGCCACCAACGGCGCCAGCGGCTTCACGGTCGTGGCGACCTCGGACTCGACCAACACGTTCACGATCGAGAAGGCGGCCGACGGGTCGTCGATCTCCCGGACGTGCACGCGGCCCAACACCAAGGGCGGCTGCGCGACCGGCGGAACGTGGTAGCGGCGCCGATCCAGCCGTGACGCTTCGCGAGGCGGGCCCGCGGGCCCGCCTCGCCGCGTTTCGCGGCCGGTGCGGGGACTAGGCTGCGCGCGCCATGGGAATCGCCCTCGCGGCCCTGAGCGGCCTGGCCCTCGGGTCCTTCCTCAACGTCGTGATCGCGCGGCTCCCCGCCGGGGAGTCGCTGATGCGCCCGGCCTCGCGGTGCCCGCACTGCGGCCACCCGGTGCGGCCGTGGGACAACGTCCCCGTGGTCTCCTGGCTGCTGCTGCGCGGGCGCTGCCGCGACTGCGGCGCGCCGATCTCCGCGCGCTACCCGCTCGTGGAGGCGCTGACCGCCGGCCTGTTCGTCGCCGTGGTGCTGGTCAAGGGCGCCGACGAGGACGCGCTGCTGGGGCTGGCGCTCGTCCTCACGCTCGTCCCCGTGACGTTCATCGACCTCGACCACCGGCTGATCCTCAACCGGATCCTGCTGCCCTCCGCCGTCGCGGCGATCGCCATCCTGGCGGCGACCGACCCCGGCGAGCTGCCCGAGCACCTGATCGCCGGCGTCGCCGCGGGGGGCTTCTTCCTGCTGGCCGCCGTGGCCTACCCGAGCGGCATGGGCATGGGCGACGTCAAGCTGGCCGGGACGCTGGGCCTGTACCTCGGGCTCGAGGTGGCTCCGGCGCTCCTGGCGGCGCTGCTCTCCGGCACGCTCGTCGGGGCGGGGATCATGGCCCGCCGGGGGGCGGCCGAGGGGCGCAAGACGGCCGTGCCGTTCGGGCCGTTCCTGGCCCTGGGCGCGCTCGTAGGGCTGTTCGTGGGCCCCGAGATCCTCGACTGGTACCGCGACACCTTCCTGTAGATCGGGCGTGGAGAGGCCAAATTCGCGCTGCGGGGCTCAAGCCCGGCGGACGAATGGTCGATGCGTGGGGCGTCGGGCGCACCGGCGTCCGGGCCCCGATCACAACCCCCCCTCCACATGGCAAGCAAGCGCAACCGCACCATCGTCGGGCTCGACATCGAGCCCAGCCACGTCTCCGCCGCCGAGGCGACCGTCAACGGCCGTGTCGCCGTGCAGCGGGCCGCCGTGGGCGCTTTGCCCCCCGGCCTCATGCGCGACGGCGAGGTCACCGACGTCGAGGGCCTGTCCGCCGCCCTGAAGGACTTCTTCGCGGCCCACAAGCTGGGTCGCCGCGTGCGCCTGGGCGTCGCCAACCAGCGCATCGTCGTGCGCCTCATCGAGCTGCCCCCCGTGGACGACCCCCGCGAGCTGGATGCCGTCGTGCGCTTCCAGGCGCAGGACAACATCCCGATGCCGCTCGATCAGGCTGTCCTCGACTACCAGCCCCTGGGCCGCGTCGAGACCCCGCAGGGCGACCGGCTGCGGGTCGTGCTCGTCGCCGCGCGCCGGGACATGATCGACCGGCTGGTCGAGGCCGTGCGCGGCGCCGGCCTGCGTCCCGAGGGCATCGACCTCTCCGCCTTCGCCATGATCCGCGCGCTGGGCGGCGGCACCGACTTCGCCACCGCGCCCGGCGAGGTCGTCGCCGGAACGCTCTACGTCAACGTCGCCGGGATGACCAACCTGGCCATCGCCGCCGGGTCGGCCTGCCACTTCACCCGCGTCGCCGCCGTCGGCGTCGACACGATGGTCGCCGAGCTGTCCGAGCGGCGCGGGCTCACCCTCGAGCACTCCGAGCAGTGGCTCGGCCACGTCGGCCTGGAGTCGCCCGTCGACACCGTCGAGGGCGATCCGGAGATCGTCTCGGAGGCCCGCTCCGTGCTGGCCGCCGGAGCGGACCGCATCGTCGACGAGATCCGCAACTCCCTGGACTTCTACGCCGGGCAGGGCGCCTCCGTGACCGTGGGGCGCGCCGTGATCACCGGTCCCGCCGTGTCCATCCCGGGCTTCGTCAGCCAGCTGGGCTCCGGCGTCACCGTGCCGGTCGAGTCCGGCGTGGTCGCCGAGGCGCAGCCGGGCGCGCTGCACGGGGTCGATCCCGCGCGCGTCACCGTCGCCGCCGGCCTGTCCGCCGGGGAGGCGGGGGCATGAGGGCCGTCAATCTTCTTCCGGTCGACCATCGCCGTGGCGGCGACGGCTCGGCCACGGGCGCGTACGTCGTCCTGGGCGTGCTCGCCGCGCTCGTGGTCGTCGTGGGCCTCTACGTGGTCAACGCGAACAGCGTGACGTCGAACCGCTCCAAGCTGGCCAACACCCAGCAGGAGGCCACGAGCCTGGAGCAGCAGGCGGCCGCGTTCAAGCCCTACGCCGACTTCGCCGGCCTGAGCCAGGCGCGGGTGCAGACCGTGTCCGACCTGGCCAAGAGCCGCTTCGACTGGGAGCGCGTCATGCACGAGCTCTCGCGCGCCATGCCGGGCGACGTGTGGCTGACCTCGCTGGTCGGCACCGTCAAGCCGGGCGTGACGCTGGAGGGCGCCGGCGACTCGGGCACCGGGTCGCTGCGCAGCTCGCTGGCGCTGCCCGCCGTCGAGATGGTCGGCTGCACCGAGAGCCAGGCCGCGGTGTCGCGCGTCATGGCGCGCCTGCGCACGCTCAACGGCGTCGAGCGCGTCTCGCTGGCCGCGTCCGAGAAGTCCGCGGCCGCCAGCGCCGACAACGGCGGCGGCGCCTCGCAGACCGATTGCCGCAACGGCAGCTCCCGCTTCCCGCAGTTCCAGATGGTCGTCTTCTTCAAGGCACCGAAGGAACTGACCACGGCGCCCGACGCCTCGGCCGCCGCGCCCACCACGACTCCGACGGGACAGGTCAAGTGACCCGCCGCGATCGCATCACGATCGGCGTGGTCGTCGCCCTGATCGGGCTGGCCGCGTTCTACATGCTCGCCCTGAAGCCCAAGCGCCAGGAGGCCGCGCAGCTGCGCGACCAGGTCGCCCAGGCCCAGCAGAAGCTGGACGCGGCGCGCACCGCCCTGGCCGCCGGCCGCGCGGCGCGCGCCACGTACGCGGCCAACTACGCGACGGTGGCCAAGCTGGGCAAGGCCGTCCCGACCGACGACGACATCCCCGGGCTGGTCTACCAGCTGGACACCACGGCGCAGGCCACCGGGGTCGACTTCCGCAGCGTCAAGCTCACCTCGGGCTCGAACGCCTCGGCGCCCGCGCCGCCCAACGCGGCGGCCGCCGCGGCGGCGACGTCCGACCAGGGCGGCTCCAAGAGCGGCGACGGCCAGAGCGCCAGCGGCCAGAGCGGCGCGGCCGCGTCGGGCACGTCGGCCTCCTCGTCCTCTTCCTCGTCCCCGGGCTCGTCGGGCACGGGCGCGGCCGCGGCGCCCGCCACGGGCACCACGGGCTCGCCCGCGGCGGCCACGCAGACCGCGACGGCGGCCCTGCCCCCGGGCGCGGTCGTCGGCCCGGCCGGGCTGAACACGATGCCGTTCTCCTTCTCCTTCGAGGGCAGCTTCTTCAAGCTGTCGGACTTCCTCACCCGCCTCGAGCGCTACATCAAGCCCACGCGGCGCAGCGTGAGGGTCCGCGGGCGGCTGCTGCTGGTGGACGGCATCGCGCTGACCGCGGCGGCCAACGGCTTCCCGGCGATGAAGGCGTCGATCGCCGCCACGGCGTACCTGCTTCCCGCCTCCCAGGGCCTGTTCAACGGCGCCTCGCCGCAGGGCCCCACCGCGACCGGCGTCACTCCGGTCAGCGCCGGGACGAGCGGCTCGTCCACTCCGGCTCCCGCCGCGGCGGTGACCCCGTGAGCTTCGTGCGCTCCGTGTGGGCCGACCTCGTCGAGAAGCGCCTGTGGCCGGTGGCCGTGGCGCTGGTGCTCGCCCTCGTAGCCATCCCCGTCCTGCTGCTCAAGCCGGCCGCGGAGCCCAAGGCGGCGCCCTCGGTCGTGGCCAACGCCGGCCCCGCGCCGCTGGTCGCCGACCCGGCGTCGATCGCCTCCGCCCGGCCCTCGGGCCCGGTGCTGGGGTCGACCAAGAACCCCTTCGCCCAGCAGCACGTGCCGGCCAAGGCGTCCACGACCTCGACCGGCGCCTCGACCGCGACCGCCTCGACCGGCGCGACGGCCGTCGGCGGCGGCACGAGCGGCTCCAGCGGCGGCGCCACCACGGCGCCCAGCACGGGGACGACCTCGCCCCCTTCCAGCACCCCCAAGACGCCCGCGTCGAGCGGCGAGCCGCGCCTGAAGGTGCGCTTCGGCCCGACCGACGGCACGCGCAAGGTGCGCGTCCTGTCCGCGGGGCAGGCGCTGCCCTCGACCACCAACCCGACGCTGGTCTTCGTCGAGGTGCACGGCACCAAGAAGGTGGAGTTCATCGTCTCCTCCGACGCCGTGCCGCAGGGCGACGGCAACTGCCAGCCGAGCAAGGACGTCTGCGCCCAGCTGTTCCTGCACCCGGGCGACACCGAGTTCTTCGACGTGACGAAGTCCAACGGCAAGGTCGTCCAGTACCAGCTCGACGTCGTCGACGTCCTCGGGTAGCGGCTCCCCGCGCCTTTAGGCTGTGGCGCCCATGGCGCTGCGCCTCATCACCGCCGGCGAGTCCCACGGGCCCGGCCTGACGTGCATCGTCGAGGGCCTGCCCGCGGGCCTCGAGCTGGTTCCCGCCGATCTCGACCGCGACCTCGCGCGTCGCCAGCTCGGCCACGGTCGCGGCGGGCGGATGAAGATCGAGAAGGATGCCGCCGTGGTGACCGCGGGGCTGCGCCACGGGCGGACGCTGGGCAGCCCGGTGGCGCTGCAGGTGGTCAACCGCGACTACGACAACTGGGAGGAGCGGATGAACCCCTGGCCCGTGGAGGCGGACGTGCCCGAGGTGCACCTGCCGCGCCCGGGCCACGCCGACCTCGTGGGCACGATGAAGTTCGGGCACTCCGACGTGCGCAACGTGCTCGAGCGCGCCAGCGCGCGCGAGACGGCCGCGCGCGTGGCCGGCGGCGGGCTGGCCAAGGCGTTCCTGCGCGCGCTGGGCGTGGAGGTGCGCTCGCACGTCGTGCAGATCGGCTCGGTCCGCGCGCCCGAGCGCGACGACCTGGCGCTGGCGGACTTCGACGGCGTCGACGACTCGCCGGTGCGCTGCCTGGACCCCGAGGTCAGCGCGGCGATGGTCGAGGAGATCAACCGCCTGCGCAAGGCCAACGAGTCGCTGGGCGGGATCTTCGAGGTGCGCGCGTTCGGAGCCGTCCCCGGGCTGGGCTCCCACGTCTCCTGGGAGGAGCGCCTGGACGGCCGCCTGGGCCAGGCGATCCTGTCCATCCACGCCATGAAGGGCGTGTCGGTGGGGCCGGGCTTCGAGATGGCGGGACGCCCGGGGTCCGAGGTGCACGACGAGATCTTCTGGACCTCCGAGCGCGGCTACTTCCGCGAGTCCAACCGCGCCGGCGGCGTGGAGGGCGGCATGACCACGGGCGAGCCGCTGGTCGTGGTGGGCGCCATGAAGCCGCTGCCGACGCTGACCAAGCCGCTGCGCTCGGTCGACATCTCCACCAAGGAGCCGGCGCCCGCGCTGCGCGAGCGCACGGACTCCACGACCGTGCCCGCCGCGGGCGTCGTGGGGGAGGCGATGGTCGCGCTCGTCCTGGCCTCCGCCTACCGCGAGAAGTTCGGCGGCGACCACATCGACGACGTGCTCGGCGCGCTCACCGCCTACAAGCAGCGCATCGATTGGCGAAGTTGAAGCCCTCACTCGTCTTCACCGGCTTCATGGGCGCCGGGAAGTCGACCGCGGCGCGCGCGGCGGCCGAGGCGCTGGGCGTCCAGGCGATCGACACCGACGAGCGCCTGGCCTGGGAGCTCGACGACTCGCTGGAGGAGTTCTTCGACCGGGCCGGCGAGCCCGAGTTCCGGGCGCGCGAGGAGCAGGTCGTGGTCGACTCGCTGGCCGGCGCTCAGGGCGCCCCGGTGGCGCTCGGCGGGGGCGCGCTGGGCTCGGCGCGCGTGCGCGCGGCGCTGGAGGACCACACCGTCGTGTGGCTGGAGGTCGACCCCGAGACGGCGTGGTCGCGCGCCACGAGGTCCGGCGGCCGGCCCCTGGCTCGCGACCGCGCGGCCTTCGAAGCCCTGCACGCCGAGCGTCTGCCGGCCTACGAGCGCGCGGCGAACGCCATCCTCCCCGCGTCGGACCCCGAGATCGTGCGCGCCGCCCTGCCCTTCCTGGCCGCGCTGGCCGACGCCCCGGCGGGGACCCGGATGGTGTGGGCGCACAGCGCCTCGGGCGACTACCCGGTCCTGGCCGGGCCGGCGCTCCTGGAGACCGGATGGTTCCCGGTCGCCGGACGGCGGTTCGCGGTGAGCGACCGCAACGTCTGGCCGCTGCACGGCCGCCATCTCGAGCCGGTGGTGGGCTTCACGCTGCTCGACCCCGGCGAGGGGGCCAAGGAGATCGCCTCGGCCGAGCTGGTCTGGCGCTCGCTGGCGCAGCAGGGCGCCACGCGCGACGACCTCGTCGTCGCGCTCGGCGGCGGCGTGGTGGGCGATCTGGCGGGATTCTGCGCCGCCACCTACCAGCGCGGCGTCCGGGTGGTGCAGGTCCCCACGACGCTGGTCGCCCAGGTCGACGCGGCCTACGGGGGCAAGACCGGGGTCGACCTCCCCGAGGCCAAGAACTACGTGGGCGCGTTCCACCAGCCCGCGGCGGTCCTGGTCGATCCGGCCGCCCTGCTCACCCTGCCCGAGGCCGAGCTCTCCGCCGGCTACGCCGAGGTGCTCAAGACGGCGCTCATCGCCGGCGGTCCGCTGTGGGAGCGGGTCCGCGACGGCGCGGGCGGTGCCGCGCAGCCCGACGTGATCCTCGCCTGCGCGCGGGTGAAGCTGGGCATCGTGGCGCAGGACGAGCGCGACGCGGGACGCCGCCAGGTCCTCAACCTCGGCCACACCGTCGGCCATGCGATCGAGACGGCCGCCGGCTACGGCGGTCCCTACGCGCACGGGCCCGCCGTCGGCCTGGGCCTCCTGGCCGCGCTGCGCCTGTCCGAACGCGACGAGCTGCGCGCCCAGGTGGCCGAGCTGCTCGCCGCCCACGGCCTGCCGACGCGTCTGGAGGGCGTCGACCCGGCCGCAGTGGTCGAGGCGGTGCGCCGCGACAAGAAGCGCCGGGCTGACGGCCCCGTCCCCTTCGTGATCGTCGAGGCGCCCGGCGACGTGCGGGAGGGCGTCCCCATCCCCGAGGGCGAGGTCGCCGCCGCCGTGAGGGATTTAATCGACTGATGCGCAATCGAGTCGAGGTCATGCACGGCGTCAACCTGGGCGAGCTGGCCCGGCGCGACCCGCAGCAGTACGGCGGGATGAGCTTCACGCAGCTCGAGCAGCACATCTCGCAGTACGCGCGCGACCTGGGGCTCGTCGTCCAGCTCTTCCAGACCAACCACGAGGGCGAGTTCGTCGAGCGCCTGCACAAGCTCGAGGGCCTGGCGGACGGGATCGTCCTCAACCCCGGCGCCTGGACGCACTACTCGTGGGCGATCCACGACGCGCTGGAGCTCTCCGGGCTCCCGGCGGTCGAGGTCCACCTGTCCGATGTCAACGTCCGCGAGGCGTGGCGGCGCACGTCGGTGATCGGCGACCTGTGCATCGCCAGCGTGTCGGGGCGGGGGGTGGAGGGCTACCGGGAGGCGCTGGAGCGCCTGCGCACGGAGCTCGCGGGGTCGTGACCGGCCGCGCCGACCGGCTCGGCGCGCTCGCGGCGGAGCGCGAGCTCGACGCCCTGCTGGTCCGCGAGCCCGCCAACCTGCGCTGGCTCACCGGCTTCACCGGGACCAACGGCCTCGCGGTGGTGGGCGACGGGCGCCACGTTTTCGTCACCGACTTTCGCTACGTCGAGCGTGCCGCGGACGAGGTGGGGGAGGGCTGGGAACGAGTCGAGGGCCGCCGCGACCTGCTGGGCGACGTGGCGGGCGCGCTGCCGGACCGTCGTCCGCTGCGCCTGGGCTTCGACGACGCCCACGTGTCCGTGCGCGACCACGGCCGCCTCGCCGAGGCGCTGGGCGAGGAGGTGTCCCTCGTTGCCGCCGGGGGGCTGGTGGAGTCGCTGCGCGCGGTCAAGGACGCGCGGGAGCTGGCGGCGGTCCGCGCCGCCGCGGCGCTGGCCGACGAGGCGCTGTCCGCGGCGCTGGAGGGCGGCCTGACGGGACGCACCGAGCGCGAGTTCGCGCTGGCGCTGGAGGACGAGATGCGCCGGCGCGGCGCGCAGGGGCCGAGCTTCCCCTCGATCGTCGCGGCCGGCCCGCACGGCGCGCTGCCCCACGCCGAGCCGCGTGACGCCGGGATCCCGCGCGACACGCTGGTGGTCGTGGACTGGGGCGCGCGCGTGGACGGCTACTGCTCGGACGGCACTCGCACCTTCGCCACGGGCGAGATCGGCGACGAGGCGCGCGAGGTCTACGAGGTCGTGCGCCGAGCTCAGCTGGCGGGCCTGGACGCGGTCCGCGCCGGAGTGCCCGGCCGCGACGCCGACGCCGCCGCGCGCGCGGTCGTGGAGGAGGCCGGCCACGGCGAGCGCTTCGGCCACGGCCTGGGTCATGGGGTGGGCCTGGAGGTCCACGAGGAGCCCCGCCTGGCCAAGACCGCCGAGGACGAGCTGCGGGCCGGCAGCATCGTGACCGTCGAGCCAGGGATCTACCTGCCCGGCCGCTTCGGGGTGCGCATCGAGGACCTGGTGGTCGTGACCGAGAACGCGCCGGAGATCCTCAGCTCGCATCCCAAGGAGCTCACGACGGTCGGATGAGGGCCGCGGGGCGGGCTGTGGCGCGGCGGCCGGACCTGGCCGTCCTGGCCGTGTTGGCGCTGGCGGGGGTCGCGCTGCGGTTGTGGCTCATGCTGCGCTGGCGCCCGGCCTTCCTCGGGTTCTCCGACAGCTACGTCTACCTGACGAACTCGTCCGAGGGCTTCTTCAACGACTCGCTGCGCCCGGTCGGGTACCCGCTGTTCCTCGCCGGAGCCCGCTCGCTGTCCTCCAGCCTCTCGGCGACGACCCTGCTCCAGCACGCGATGGGGGTCGCCTCGGCCGGCTTCGCCTACCTCGCGGGACGCCGGCTCGGGCTCGGGCGCTGGGCGGCCCTGCTGCCCGCCGCGGTGCTCCTGCTGCACGGCGCGACGATGTGGTTCGAGCACGCGATCCTCACCGAGAGCCTGTTCGGCTTCCTCGTCTGTGCCGGCCTGCTGGCCGCGGCGCTCGCGGCCGGTGGCGCGGGAGGCCCACGGGCACAGATCGCGCTGGCCGGCGCCGCGGGGCTGCTCGTGGCGGGGGCCGGCGCCGTGCGGACGGTCGGCATCGCCCTGCTTCCGGTCCTGGCGGCGTGGCTGGCCTGGGCGCTGCCGGCGCCGGCGCGGCGCCGGGTGGCCGCCGCCGGGGCGACCGCGCTCGCGGGCGTGGCGCTGCTCGCCGGGAACCTCGTGTGGGCCCACAGCGAGACCGGCGCCTACGCGTTCTCGCGCCACGACTACTACCTGGCCTACGGCCGGGTGGCCCCGTTCGCCGACTGCGGGCGCTTCACCCCGCCCAGGGGTACGCGCGCACTGTGCCCCACGGTGCCCCGGCGCGACCGCTTCGGCCCGGGCTGGTGGGTGTTCAGCCCCGAGTCGGCCATCGTGCGCGCCTTCGGCCGCGTCGACCGCGACGTCCAGCCGCCGGGCGCGGCGCGCCGGACGTCGGCGTTCTACCGCCGGGCGATCCTGTCCCAGCCGCTCGACTACCTGAGCGCCGTGGGGCGCGACCTGGTGCGGTTCGTCGACCCCAACTTCCCGCTGAACCCGAACCCGGCGATCGGGAACGGCGGCGCCGGCGTCTCCGCCGACGACTACCAGGAGCACCTGCTCACGCGCTCGGAGTGGTCGCGGGGGAACGAGCCCGGGACGGCGGCCGTCGTCGCGCGCCTGTACTCGACCCCGGGGCTCTACAAGGGTCCGATGGAGGGCCTGCGGCGCTACGAGGGCGCGACGCGCCTGACCGGCGTCCCGATGGTGCTGCTGATCGCGCTGGCCCTCGCCGGCCCGCTGGCGGCGAGCGGACGCCGGCGGCGCGGCGCGGTGCTGGCCACCGCGGTCGGCGCCACGCTCGCGGTCGCTCCCGTCCTGGCTCACGAGTACGACTGGCGCTACGCCGTCGCCGCGCTGGGCCCGCTCGCGCTGGCGGCGGCGTTCGGCGCGGAGGGCATCGCGGATCGCGTGCGGGCGATCCGGCTCGCTCGGCTGGGAGAACCGTCCCGCGCCTCGTAAGCGCGGCCCGGCGCCCGTATCCTCGGCCGCATGCCGAGCTTCGAGACGGTGCGCGTCGCGGCGATCCAGGCGACGCCCGCGATCCTCGATGCCGACGCGTCGGTGGACCGGGCGATCGAGTGGCTGGGACGCGCCGCGGCCGACGGCGTGCAGCTGGCCGTGCTCCCCGAGACGTTCGTGTCGCTGTATCCATCCAACGCCTGGGCGAAGCGCGCGGCGGCGTTCGGCGGCTCCGACGAGCTTTGGGAGCGCATGTGGGAGTCCTCGGTTGACGTCCCCGGCCCGCTCGTCGACCGGCTGACGGCGGCATGCCGCGAGCTGGGCCTGCACTGCGCGATCGGCGTCAACGAGCGCGAGTCCGACCGTCCCGGGTCGCTCTACAACACGCTGCTGATCCTCGGCCCGAAGGGGCTGCTCCACCGCCATCGCAAGCTGATGCCGACCATGCACGAGCGGCTGTTCCACGGCGTGGGGGCGGGGGACGACCTGCTGCCCGTCGAGACTCCGCTGGGCCGGGTCGGTGGGCTGATCTGCTGGGAGAACCGGATGCCGCTGGCCCGCTACGCGGTCTACCGCGGCGGGCCGCAGATCTGGGTCGCGCCGACGGCCGACGACTCCGACGGCTGGCTGGCCACGATGCGCCACGTGGCGATCGAGTCGGGTGCGTTCGTGGTCTCCGCGCCCCAGTACATCCCGCGCTCGGCGTTCCCCGACGACTTCCCGCTGGAGTTGCCCGACCAGGAGGTGTTCGGCCGGGGCGGCGCGGCGATCGTGGAGCCGACGTGGGGCGAGGTCGTCGCGGGCCCGCTGTACGGCGAGGAGGGGATCGTGGTCGCGGACTGCGACCTGCGGGCGGGCCTGCACGCCAAGCGCTGGTTCGACGCTGTCGGCCACTACGGGCGCGAGGACGTTCTGGGCGGCGCGGTACCGGAGGAGATCCCTTGAGAGGAGTGGTGCTCGTCGTCGCGGCCGCCGCACTCCTCGCCGCGCCCGCCGGCGCGCAGACCCCGGCGCCGGCGCCCCCGGCGGGGGAGCCGGTGGCCGCGGACGGCGTGACCGTGGGCGGCGTCGCCGTCGGCGGCCTGACGCGCGAGCAGCTCACGGAGGTTCTGACCGAGCAGATCGCCCGCCCGCTGGGCCGGCGCCTCGTCGTCGCCGTGGGCGCGCGGCGGTTCTCGATCCTCCCGCGCGACGCCGGGGTGTCGGTGAAGGTCGACCTGCTGGTCGCGCGTGCGCTGCGGGCGGCGCCCGGGCGCAACGTCTCCGTGGTCCCGACGCTGCGCCGCAGCGCCGCCCCGGGACTGCGCCGGCGCGTGCAGGACGGCGTGTGGGTCTCGCCGGTCAACTCGCACGTGCTGTTCAGCGTCCGTGCCCTGCGCGCCTCGCGCCCGCGCGACGGGCGCACGCTGGTCCACCCTGCGTTCCTGGAGGACAGGATCGCCGCGACCCTGCGCTCGTGGACCGCGGCCCGGCTCGTGCGGGCGTACACGCGGCGGGTGCGCCCGCGGGTGAACCAGCGCCGCCTGCGCACGATCACCGGCCCCATCGTGACCGTCTCGCGCTCCGGTCAGCGCGCGCGGGTGTTCAACCACCTGCGCCAGGTCCGCTCCTACCCCGTCGCCACCGGGCAGCCGGCCTGGCCGACGCCGACGGGGCTGTTCCACGTGCGCTCGAAGGTGGTCAACCCGGCGTGGTCGGTCCCGAACTCGTCGTGGGCGGGCAGCCAGGCCGGCCAGACGATCCCCGGCGGCTCGGCCGGCAACCCGCTGGTCGCGCGCTGGATCGGGGTCACGTCGTCCGTCGGCTTCCACGGGACGAACAACCCGTGGTCGATCGGGACGGCCGCCTCGCACGGGTGCATCCGGATGTACCCGCGCGACGTGATCAAGCTGTACGTCTGGGTGCGGATCGGGACGCCGGTCTACATCCGCTAGCGCGGCGGCCTCAGCGGCTTGACCCGCAGCCCGGCGCGCGAGTCCTCAATCAGCTGGGACAGGCGGCGCTCGCGTGTCTCCGGGCGCTTGGCGCTCGTGACCCAGTGCGCGGCCGTACGGCGGTACGACGGCGGCTGGGCGCTCCAGAACTCCCAGGCTCGCCGGTCCCCGCGCAGCCGCTTCTCCGCGGCCGCCGGCAGCCGGGCGGGCTCGGCGCGCTCGTGGGCGTAGATGCCGGTCCGCGCCTCGGTGCGTGCCTCGAACGCGCGCAGGCCGGCCGGGCGCATGCGGCCCTCCGCGATCAGCTCGTCCGCGCGCGCGACGTTCTTGGCGCTCCAGATGCTGCGCGCGCGCCGCGGGGTCAGGCGGCGGCTGAAGCGCGTGTCGTCGATTCGCCGGACCTGTCCGTCGATCCAGCCGAAGCACAGCACCTCGTCGACCGTCTCGTTCCAGGTCAGGGTCGGGCGGCCGGTCCCGGCGCGGTGGAAGCCGACGACGAGCTCGCTCGCCGACTCGTGGTGCTCCTCCAGCCAGGCGCGCAGCTCCTCCGGCGACGAGAAGAAGACCGGCTCCGTCGCGCGGCTCATCCCGCGGGCGCGACGGCGCTGTGCGTATGCCAGTACAGGACGGGTCCCTCGCCGTCCGGGATCCCGCCGCCGAGCAGCGCCGCCAGCGCCTTGCCGGTGTAGACCGGCTCGAGCTCGAGGCCGGCGGCGTCGTGGGCGCGGCGGATCGCCGCCTCGCCCTCGGGCGTGGCGTGGCCGTAGCCGGCGCCCATCCAGCCCTCCACCACTTCCAGTTCGGCCAGCGGCGCCTTGGGGTCGCCCAGCCGTGCGCGCGTCCGGCGGGCCAGCCGCAGGAGCCGGCCCGGGTCGAGCTTGAGCTTGTCGTTGACCAGCACGGCCCGCACGCGGGTGCGCAGCCCGGCCAGCGGCAGGCCGGCCACGAGTCCCGCCGCGCTCCCGCCGGACCCCAGCGCCAGGACGATCTGCGCCGGCTCCGGGAGCTCGCCGGCGCGCACCTGCTCGCCCAGCTCCAGCGCCGCCTCCACGAACCCCAGCGCTCCGACCGGCGACGAGCCACCGGCGGGAAGCAGGTACGGGCGCCGGTAGCGGGCCATCAGGTAGGGGAGGGCAAGGAGCGTGCGCCGCGTCGTGTGCGTCAGGTGGACGCGCGCGCCGCTGGCGCGGATGCGCTCCAGCTGCGCGTCGACGTGCGCGTCGCGCGGCTGGTCGACCAGCGCCAGGACGCAGCGGATCCCGAGCTGGGGGGCATACAGCGCGGTCGC
Organism: Solirubrobacteraceae bacterium; assembly: GCA_033856025.1. Classification (GTDB taxonomy): domain Bacteria; phylum Actinomycetota; class Thermoleophilia; order Solirubrobacterales; family Solirubrobacteraceae; genus AC-38. The sequence goes on from JAWVFQ010000025.1 coordinate 43,659, forward strand.
CAGTCCGTGGTTCGTGGCCAGCCCGCCGAAGGTCAGCACCGTGTCGCGTCCCCGCTCGCGCGCGTCGGCCAGCGTCCACTCCAGCTTGCGCGGCTTGTTGCCGCCCCAGAGCGGCGCCGAGCGCGAGTCGTCCTTGACCCAGACGTCGTCGACCCCCAGGCCGTCGAGACGGCGGACGGGAGTGGGCAGGTCGCACAGCACCACGCGCGGGAGCGTGGCGCGCGTCTCGGGAAAGCGCTCGTGGATCACGGCGCCGTCCCGCGTACGGCCCACGCCCGCGCCGACAGCTCGAACGGTCCGTCCGGCTCGCCGAGCCGGGCGTGGCAGGCGTCTCTGAGGCGCGCCCGCGCCGGCGCGTCCAGCGACGCGCAGTAGGCGCCGGCGGGCCCGATGCCCGCCGTGAACGGCTCCCAGAAGTCCGCGAAGCCGTCGTAGCGCGCGTGGACCACGAGGGCCTGTGTCGCCACGTCTCCCAGGCCGGCCGAGCGCCATAGGCGCGCCAGGGGCTCGGGCCGGGAGTACGGCATGCGCGCGCCCTCGTCGAGCTTGGCCGCGGCGGCGGGGTCGGTGTCGTGCACGGCGTCCCAGAACGCGCGCAGCATCGTCATCTCCCCGGCGTAGTCCCACACGCACGCGGCGATCACGGCGCCGGGCCGGGCGACGCGGCGCATCTCGGCGAGGCCCGCGGCGGCGTCGGGCAGGAAGTTCACGACGAGCTGCGAGAGCACGGCGTCGAAGTGATCGTCCGCGAACGGCAGGTCCTCCGCCGAAGCCACGTGCACGTCCACCCCCGGCAGGCGTTCGCGGCACGCGCCCGCGAACGTCTCGGAGCGGTCGATGGCCGCGACGTCACCCGGACCGAGGCGCGCCGCGAGCTCGGCGGTCAGCGCCCCCGGGCCGCAGCCCACGTCCAGCGCGCGCCCGGCCGGGTGTGCGAAGTCCACCAGCTCGCGTGCCAGCGCCGGGCCGTAGCGGCCCACGAAGCGGTCGTAGGCCGCGGCGGGGCGCTCGAAGCTCTCGGCGTCGGGGTCCACGCCGCGAACCTAGCCCATAATCCGCGCATTCCCGCGCGGACGCACTGGCTCAAGGCCCTGGGGACGGCCGCGTCCCCGCTCGGCGACGCCTGGCTGGACGAGGGTTGGGGTCTGCGGCGGCTGGAGCGCACGGGCTTCCCGCGCCGGCCGCGGATGGAGCCCGGCGACCGCCTCGTCTACTACGCCTCGGTGTGGCGCCGGATCTGCGCCGTGGTCGAGGTGATCGGCGACCCGACGGACGAGCACCCGGTCTCAGCGCGCTGGCCGTGGACGGTGGACGTCGAGCCGCTGCTCGTGATCCCGCGGCTGGAGAACGCGCCGCCGGTGGAGGCGATCGGCGTCGCCGCGCGCTCCATGAGCCAGCAGTCCCACATCCGCCTGAGCGCGGAGCACTACGACCGGGCCGTCGAGGTCATCGCCTCGGTCGCCGCGTGATCCGCGCCGGCCGCTAGCCTCGCGCGGCGATGCCCAGCGACGCCGAGCAGGTCCGGGATTGGTACGGGGAGGGGGAGACCCTCTGGGATCCCGAGATGATCGATCGCTGGCACCGCGACATCTGGGACCCCGACATCGAGTGGCGCGCGATCCCCGGCGCGCCGGACGACGTCGGCCCGATGCACGGCCGCGACCGCCTGCGCCGCTACTACGAGGAGTGGCTCGAGGTCTTCGATGAGATCCGCGTCGAGGCGAGAGACGTCATCCAGGCCGGCGAGGCGGTCGTGGTCGACATGCGGGTGTCCGGCACCAGCCGGTCCGGCGTCTCGACCCAGATCGACTTCTCGATCGCCATGCACGTCCGCGACGGGCGCATGGCCGACGGCCGCGAGTTCGCCACGCACGACGAGGCGCTCGCCGCGGCCCGCGGGTCGGGCTAGCAGGCACGGCTACCCTTCCTCGCCGTGATCAGCACCAACCAGTTCCGCAACGGCAGCCATATCGAGGTCGACGGGGTCATCTTCAAGATCGTCGAGTTCCAGCACGTCAAGCCCGGCAAGGGCGGGGCGTTCGTGCGCACGAAGCTGCGCCGGGCCTCGGACGGGGCCGTGATCGACCGGACCTTCCGGGCCGGGGAGAAGTTCCGGCCCGTCCGGACCGAGGCGCGCAAGATGCAGTTCCTCTACGCCGACGGGTCCGACGCCCACTTCATGGACACGCAGTCCTACGAGCAGATGACGATCCCGGAGACGACGCTCGCCGACCCGCTGCGCTGGCTCAAGCCCTCCGACGAGGTGGACGTCCTGTTCATCGACGACCAGCCGTCCGACCTCCAGCTCCCCAGCGCCGTCAACCTCGAGATTGCCGAGACCGAGCCCGGCGTCAAGGGCGACACCGCCTCCGGCGGGGGCAACAAGCCCGCCACGCTGGAGACCGGCGCGACGATCGCCGTGCCCCTCTTCATCGAGGCCGGCGAGACGATCCGCGTCGACACCCGGTCGGGCGAATACGTGTCCCGGGCTTGAACCTAAGCCGCTCGCCTGCGAGGCGGTTTAGCTCCTGCGATCGTTTATCGTGCCTTGAGTGGCCGGCGAAGCGGCAGGCTTTTGGAGCTACGTCCACGCGGACGACGAGCACGACGGCGCACGAATCACGCAGCTCGCGACCGACTTGCGAGCCGAGTACGTGCTAGTCAGCGGCGCGGATCTTGAGCTCTTCCTGGACCGAGACTCGATCCCATGGGGTGAAGCGTGGCGCGACAGGATTGACCAGGCGATAGCGGGCACAACGTTCTTCATTCCCATCGTGACGCCGGCGTACTTCCAAAGCCAGGAATGTCGGCGCGAGCTCGTGAACTTCATCAGCCAAGCGAGGCGTAGCCAGCTTGAGCAGCTTCTACTCCCCGTCTACTACGTGGCCGTGCCCGAGCTCGAGCACGATCCGACCGACGAGGCGATGGCGATCGTTGCGGCAAGGCAGTGGGAGGATCTACGCGACATCCGCCTAGTCGACCAATCATCGGCTGAATACCGTCGAGCAGTCAATCGCCTTGCTCGCCGCATCGCGGAGATTGTCGATGAGGTAACGAAACAGTCCACAGAGGTTCCGCCCGAGCGAACCTCGGAGTCGGGGTCCGGGCCCGGCGACGAAGATGAGGGGCCAGGCCTACTCGAGCGCATGGTCGATGCCGAAGAGGCCGTTCCGCGCTGGGCGAAGACGATGGAGGAACTTACACGCGAGATCGATGAGCTAGGGAAGCTCGCGGACGCCGCAGCGCGCGAGATGAATGAAAGCGATACGCGGGGGGGTGGTGCTGCCGGGCGCCTTGCGGTGACGATGCGTTTCGCGAAGGCGCTTGACGGCCCGGCTGGGAGGATTGAGCGGCTCGGCCAGTCGTACGCCAAGGATCTTGTGACCATCGACCCCGTCGTCCTGACGCTGCTTGAGCAAGCCGATGCTGACGAATCCGCGCGCGAAGAGGCGGACGAGTTCCTCGGCGGCATACACCAGCTCCACGCAAACTCGGGCCCCGCGATTGAATCTCTTGGCGGACTCGCCGTGCAGCTGGGCGATGCGTCAAAGTTGAGCCGAAGCTTGCGCGCCCCCCTGCGGCGAGTTCGGCACGGCCTACAGGGGGTGCTTGATGGTCAGTCCGTCATCGAGGGGTGGGAGCGTCGCGCTACGGAGCTCGAAAAGCACGAAGCCGATAACGGCGACATCCACGAAAGTTCCCCTCGGGATCCGGAAGCAGAATAGGCAGCCCACACTGGTAAGTAGCGGAATCGATCCTATGCATGGAGCCGCGCTGGGTTCGCCGGCCCGTTTGCGGTAAGACAACGGTCGTGCGACGGCGCGACCAGCGGCGGGCGGCGGTGTTCGCCCTCTACCAGCACGACGCCACGGGGCAGGAGATCGAGGCGGCGCTCCCGCGCGACGCCCACACGTTCACGAAGGCGCTGGCCCAGGCCGTGGACGACCACCGCGAGGAGCTCGACGTGCTCATCGAGCGCCACGCCCAGGGCTGGGCGCTCGACCGCATCGCCCCCCTGGAGCGCGCCATCCTGCGCACGGCGCTCTTCGAGATCCTGCACCCCGACGAGGTTCCCGGCGAGCAGCCGATCCCCGCCGAGGGCGCCATCGAGGAGGCGGTGGAGACCGCCAAGACCTTCTGCAGCGCCCAGGCGCCGGGCTTCGTCAACGGCATCCTGGGCGCCGTGCTGGAGGAGCTGCGGCAGAATCCCTCCACGCGATGACCGACCAGCCCGACCTCGACGCCCTCGCCACCGACCTCCAGACGGCCGCCGAGCGCCTGCGCGCCGGCGACCTGGACCCGGACGCCGCGGCGCAGCTGGTCGACGACTGCGCCCGGCTCGCCTCCCGCGCCGCGACCGAGCTCGATCGCCGCGCCCGCGCGGCCGAGCCCGCGCCCGGGCAGGACAGCCTCCTCTAGATGGCGAGCGCGGCCTATCCCGACGAGCTGCGGCTCGCGGTCGAGCGCTACCTGGAGTCGCTGCGCTTCGCGCCCGAGCCCGCGGTCGCGGGGCTGGAGGAGGCCATGCGCTACAGCCTGCTGGCCGGCGGCAAGCGGATCCGCCCGGTGCTGGCCCTGGCCACCGCGAAGGCGATCGGCCGCGACCCCGAGACCGTCATGCCGCTGGCCGCCGCGGTCGAGCTGATCCACACCTACTCGCTGATCCACGACGACCTCCCCCCGATGGACGACGACGACCTGCGCCGCGGCCGTCCCACCTGCCACGTGGAGTACGGCGAGGACGTGGCGATCCTGGCCGGCGACGGCCTCTACGCCGAGGCCTTCCGCCTCGTCCTCACCGAGCAGGCGGGCGAGCCGGCCAAGATCCTCTCGGCCGTGCGCGAGCTGGCCGCCGCCACCGGCGTCAGCGGCATGGTGGGAGGGCAGTACATGGACGTCGCGGACAGCGCCCCGCCCGGCCCCGACGGCCTGCGCGAGCTGCACGCACTGAAGACCGGACGACTGATCGGAGCGTCCATCGAGTGCGTACTGCTTCTGGACGGTGCGACCGGACCACCTACACTGGCCTACCGCGAATTCGCCGCCGAGCTCGGCGTGCTCTTTCAGATCGTGGACGACATCCTCGACGTCACCGGAACCGAAGCCGCCCTGGGCAAGACCGCGCACTCCGACGAGCGCCACGGAAAGCGAACCTACGTGACCGAGTTCGGTCTGGACGGAGCGCGCGACCTGGCCCGCGAGTCGCACGCGAGCGCCCGGGCCAGGCTGGCTCAGGCGGCGCCCCAGGGCGCGCCCGACCTCGAGCAGGTCGCCGACTTCATCTACACCCGCACCTCATGACCCGCCTCCTCGACCGCATCGACGGCCCCGCCGACCTTCACGGGCTCTCCGACGACGAGCTCCAGCAGGTGGCCCAGGAGGTCCGCGAGCTCATCATCGACACGATCGGCGAGATCGGCGGCCACTTCGGGGCCAACCTGGGCACGTGCGAGCTGGCGGTGGCGATCCACTCCGTCCTGGAGAGCCCGCGCGACAAGGTCCTGTGGGACGTGGGCCACCAGGCCTACCCGCACAAGGTCCTCACCGGGCGCGCGCGGCGCCTGGACACCATCCGCAAGTACGGCGGCCTCGCGCCCTTCCTCTCCATCCCGGAGTCCGAGCACGACATCATGGGCGCGGGCCACGCCTCGACCTCGATCGGCTACGCCGTCGGTCTCAAGGAGGCCATGCGCCAGGGCCACGGCGAGGACGGCCGGGTCGTCGCGGTGATCGGCGACGGAGCCATGACCGGCGGCGTCGCCTTCGAGGCCGTCCATCTGGCCGGCGGCCTGGGCACGCCGCTCGTGGTGATCCTCAACGACAACGGCATGTCGATCGCGCCCAACGTGGGAGCGCTGTCGCGCTACTTCAACCGCGTGCGCCTGAACCCGAAGCTGTGGAAGGCGCGCGAGGGCGTGGAGGGCGGACTGACCAAGCTCCCCGGGGCCATCGGCGCGCGCTTCGAGCAGTTCGGCCCGCACTTCAAGGAGTCGATCAAGGCGTTCTGGGCCCCCGGGCTGTGGTGGGAGGAGCTGGACTTCGCCTACATGGGCGTCGTCGACGGCCACGACGTCCACGCCACCCGCGAGGCGCTGCGCGAGGCGCTGGCGGCCGAGCGCCCGGTCGTCGTGCACGTGGCCACGGTGAAGGGCAAGGGGTTCGCGCCCGCGGAGGAGGGCGACCTCGAGGGCATGGAGAAATGGCACGCCGCCAAGCCCAAGTCCATCGCCAACGGCGCGCCGGCCGCCGTCAAGGCCGCGGCATCGCGCCGCGTGGCCAAGCCGGCCCCGCCCCAGTACACGCAGGTCTTCGGCGAGGCCCTGGTGGCCGAGTGCCGCCGCGACGCGCGGGTGGTCGGGATCACCGCCGCGATGAACTCCGGCACCGGCCTGAACATCCTCGAGAAGGAGCTCCCGGAGCGCTACTTCGACGTGGGGATCGCCGAGCAGAACGCGGTGCTGTTCGCCGCCGGCCTGGCCCTGCAGGGCGCCAAGCCCGTGTGCGCCATCTACTCCACCTTCCTCCAGCGCGCGTTCGACCAGATCGTCCACGACGTGTGCCTGCAATCGCTCAACGTGGTCTTCGCCATGGACCGGGCCGGGCTGGTGGGCGACGACGGGCCCACGCACCACGGCGCCTTCGACATCGCCTATCTGCGCCCGCTGCCGAACATGGTCCTCATGGCCCCGCGCGACGAGGCGATGCTGACCCGCATGCTGCGCACCGCCGTGACCCACGACGCCGGCCCGATCGCCCTGCGCTACCCGCGCGGGGAGGGCCGGGGCGTGCCCCTCCCGTCCGAGCCCGAGGCGATCGAGATCGGCACCGGCGAGGTCCTGCGCGAGGGCGAGCGGGTGGCCATCGTGGGCTACGGGACCGGCGTGGGCAAGGGACTGGAGGCCGCCGAGCTGCTGGCCCAGCGCGGCCTCGACGTCACCGTAGCCGACGCCCGCTTCGCCAAGCCGCTGGACACCGCGCTCATGGCCCAGCTGGCCGCGGAGCACGACCTGCTCGTGACGGTGGAGGAGGGCGTCCTCATGGGCGGCTTCGGCTCGGCCGTGTGGGAGGGCCTCTCCGAGACCGGCCCGACCCCCCGGATTCTGCGCGTCGGCCTCCCCGACCGCTACGTCACCCACGGCAAGCCCGCGCTTCTGCACGAGGAGGTCGGCTTCACCGGCGAGGCGATCGCCCGCCGCATCGAGGCCGCCGTCCTCGACCCCCGCGACGCCCTGGCCGGGACTCCCTAAAAGAAACGGCCCGCCGAGGCGGGCGTCCGGAAAGCGAAACGGCCCGCCTAGGCGGGCCGTTTCTGGGGAGGAGAGATGTTGCTATGTGATGGGGCTTGGATCGATGAGGGAAGTTCTCGTCACGCCCTCGCCGAGTAGCGAGTCGTGATGTTGAGGGCCGCCTGAACCAGCGCGAACGCGGCGAAGACGGCGGCGGCCACCTGGTCGCCGGCGAGGCCGAGCACCAGCGCCGCGCCGAGGAGCCCGAGGGCCATCCCGCGGTCGAACGCGAAGTGGGCGGCGATGGGGAGGCCGGAGCCGTCCGCCGTGGCGGCCGAGAGGGCCAGCCCGACGACGAGGGCGCCGACGACGACCGCCGCCACCAGGCCCGCGGCCGTGAACCCGAAGACGAACGGAGCGGCCATGAGGGCCAGCCCGCCCGCCAGCTCGAACGCGGCGTGGGTGGGGAGGGAGATGAGGCGCAGTGCGGTCATAACGACGTCCATCCTGGCTGACTGGCCAGTCAACGTCTGTGACTCCGGGCACACTGCCCCGGCGCCGCGGGGCGCCTAGCCGAGGGTCGCGACCTTGCCCACGATGGTCCGCAGCCGGGCGCGGTCCTGGGCGGTGATCGCGGAGGGGCCGCCCGGGAGCTTGCGCAGGATCCGGACGAGGTCCTGCTGGTCGCGCTGGCTCAGCCGGTCCCAGCGCTTCTTGCCCTCTCGCGCGACCTCCGCGGCCACGCTGGCCACGGTGAGCCACGGGACCGCACGGCCACGGGCCAGCAGGAGGGGCAGTCGCTTCACCATGACCGTGGAAGGTAGCGTTCCGGCGATGGCGACCAAGGTGCGGCTCGACACGCTCCTGGCGCGGCGCGGTGTGTTCGCCTCTCGCAGCCGGGCGGCGGCGTCGGTACTGGCCGGCGAGGTCCGCCTCGGGGCGGACGGCCGGCGCGCGGAGAAGCCCGGGCAGCTGGTCGCCGAGGACGAGCCCCTGGCGGTCGACGACGCCCCCGAGTTCGTCTCGCGCGGCGGACGCAAGCTGGCCAACGCGCTCGACGCCACCGGGGTCGACCCGGCCGGGCGCCGCGCCCTGGACGTCGGCGCCTCCACGGGCGGGTTCACCGACGTCCTGCTCCAGCGCGGCGCGGACCACGTCGTCGCGCTGGACGTGGCCTACGGCGAGCTGGACTGGGGCCTGCGCAACGACGCGCGCGTGACCGTGGTCGAGCGCGTCAACGCGCGGGGACTGGACCCCGCAGACCTGCCCTACGCTCCCGACCTGCTCGTCATGGACGTGGCGTTCATCGCGGCGGCCAAGGTCCTGCCCGCCGTCCTGAGCGCCGCCGCCCCCCGCTACGACGCCCTCGTGCTGGTCAAGCCGCAGTTCGAGGCGGGGCGCGAGCACGTGGGCCGGGGCGGCGTGGTCCGCGACCCCGCGGTGCGCCGTGCCGCTCTGATCTCGGTGGGCGAGGCGGCCCGCGCGCACGGCGCCGCCGTCATGGGCTTCGCGTCATCCGGGCTGCCCGGTCCCAAGGGGAACCTCGAGACGTTCGCCTGGCTGGCCGAGCCGGGCCGGACGGGCGCGCGCGAGGACCTCGAGGCCGCGGCGCGCGAGGTGGAGCCCTGATGGACGTCGTCGTCCTCACCCACCGGCGTCCCGAGCAGATCTCCGATGCGCTCGTCGTCCTGCGCCGGCTGGCCGACGAGGCCGGCGCCGTGCTGCACTTCGACGCCGACGAGGCGGCCAAGCACGGCTGCGAGGCGTCGGCGCCCGATGGCCCGGCGGACCTCTGCCTGGTCCTGGGCGGGGACGGCACGATCCTCACCGCCCTGCGGCGCTTCGCGGGGACCGAAACGCCGGTGTTCGCGGTGAACTTCGGCGAGGTCGGCTTCCTCGCCACCGTCGACCCGGACCGCCTGGAGGACGGTCTGCGCCTCGCGCTGCGCGACGAGTTCGACCGCATGCACCTGCCGGCGATCGTGGTGCGGCTCGGCGACGAGGAGCATCGCGCGATCAACGACATCTCCTTCCACCGCAAGCAGGGGCTGCGCGTGGCCGACCTGGCGTACGCCATCGGCGAGGACGAGGTCGGCCGCGTGCGCTGCGACGGACTGGTCGTGGCCACTCCCGCGGGGTCCACCGGCTACAACCTGGCCAACGGCGGCCCGGTGATGGCGTGGGGCGTGGAGGGCTTCGTCGTCTCGTTCGTGGCGCCGCACTCGCTGACCGCGCGCACGCTGGTCGTGGCGCCCAACGACGTCCTGACGGTGTCCAACCGCTCGCGCGAGGAGTCGGCGGACGTCACCGTCGACGGGCGGCTGGCGTGCGAGCTGGCGCCCGGCGACGCGCTGGACCTGCGCTTCGTCGACGCACAGGCCGTCCTGGCCCAGCTGCCGGACGCGACCTTCTACCACCGCCTGCGCGAGAAGTTCGGCCGGCTGGCGTTCTAGGCGCTCGGGCGGGCCGCGGCGCGGCCGGCCACGAGCGGCCGGACGATCGGCGGGCTCTTGGGGAGCTCGCCGCGCTCGAGGTGCTCGACGGTCAGGGCGGACGCGTCCAGGGTCCCGGGCGTGTCGCGGTTGCAGTTGCAGCCGGCGCCCAGGAATCGCCAGGGGCCGTGGAGACGGTCCTGCCAGCGGGCGAGGCGGGGATCGTTCGCGCGGACGTGCTCGAGGAAGAGGAACCGCCCGCCGGGCCGCAGCACGCGATCGACCTCGGCCAGCGTGCGCTCGGGGTCGGCGACCGTGCACAGGACCAGCGTCGCGACGACGGTGTCGAAGCTGTCGTCGGGGAACGGGAGGCGCTCGGCCGGGGACTCGACCACCTCGACGCGGCGCCCGGACGCGCTCGCCGCGCGTTCGCGCAGGCGCCGGGCCATGTGGGGGCTGGGCTCGGTGAGGACCAGGTCCGTGACGGCGTCGGGGTAGAGCTCGAGGTTGAGGCCGGTGCCCGCGCCGAGCTCCAGGGTGGCGCCGGAGGCCTGACTCACGAGGTCGCGGCGGCGGTCGCGCAGCCCGGCGTCCTCGGCCCCGGCGAGCATCCGGTCGTACAGCGCGGCGAACCCCCGTCCGCAGGTCGCCTCGTACACGCGCCCCATGGAGAGGACCCTCCCACAGATGGGACGCGTTCTGTGCCGAAACGCGCACACAGCGCACGTGGGGGGCCGGGTCCGTCGGGCGGCGCTGGTAGACCGGGGCCATGCTCAACGAGCTGCGCGTGGAGAACCTCCTGCTCCTGGAGCGGGCCGAGCTGCGCCTGGTCCCGGGGCTCAACGTCCTGACCGGCGAGACCGGCGCGGGGAAGACGGTGCTCGCGCACGCGCTGGACCTGCTGCTGGGCGGCCGGGCGCGCAGCGGCATCGTGCGCCCGGGCGCACGCGAGGCGTGGGTGGAGGGAGCCTTCGAGCTGTCGGACGCGCTGCGCGCGCAGCTGGGCGAGCGCCTGCCCGCCGACGCGGAGGAGCTCGTTCTGGCTCGCCGGGTGAGCGCCGAGGGCCGCACGCGCGCGTATGTGAACGGGCGCGCGGCCGGCGTGGCCGAGCTGCGCGACCTGGCGTCGGGGCTGCTCGCCTTCTACGGCCAGCACGAGCACCGCAAGCTCACGCTCGCCTCGGCTCAGCTCGACGTCCTGGACGGGTTCTGCGGACCGGCGCAGGCGGCGCGCCGCGAGGCGTACGCGGCGGCCTGGGGCCGGGCGCGCGAGGCCCGGGGCGCGCTGGAGGCCCTGCGCGAGCGGGCGGGGTCGCGCGACCGCGAGCTCGACCTGCTGCTGTTCGAGCTCGACGAGATCGAGGCCGCCGGGCCCGACGAGGCGGAGGAGCGCGAGCTGACGGCCGAGCGCGACCGGCTGCGGCACCTGGAGGGCCTGCGCGCCGCCGCGCTGGCGGGCGCCGAGGCGGTGACGCCGGAGGGCGGCGGGTCATCCGGCGACAGTGCCCTCGCGGCGGGTGGGCCGGGCGCGGCCGCGCTGCTCGCCGAGGCGCTGGGTTCGCTGGACGCGCTGTCCGGCGTGGACGCTCGGCTGGACGCCCTGGCCGAGCGGCTGCGCGCCGCGCAGCTGGAGCTGGAGGACGCCGGGGCCGAGCTGCGCTCCTATGAGCAGGAGGTCGAGGGCGCGCCCGGGTGCCTGGAGGAGGTGGAGGAGCGCCTGGCGGTCCTGGACCGGCTGCGGCGCAAGCACGGCGGCACCATCGCCGCGGTCCTCGAGCACGCCGAGCGCTGCCGGGCGCGACGCGACGAGCTGGCGGGAGCCGAGGAGGCGATCGGCGAGGCCGAGGCGACCCTGGGCGAGGCGGAGGCCGAGCTGGGCGAGCTGGCGGGCGCGCTGGGCGACGCGCGGCGCGAGGCGGCGCCGCGCCTGGCCGAGGCGGTCCGCGAGCGGCTGGCCGAGCTGGCGATGGAGGGCGCCGAGTTCGAGGTCGCGCTGGCCGACCGCGACGCCCCCGGCCCGACCGGGGCCGAGTCGGTCGAGCTGCTGATCGCGCCCAACCCGGGCGTCCCCGCCGCGCCCCTGCGCGAGATCGCCTCGGGCGGCGAGCTCTCCCGCGTGATGCTCGCCCTGACCGGCGTCGCGGCCGAGAGCGGCCCGCTCGCGGGTGAGGACGAGGGGGCGGCGCCCGCCGGCGCGGCGCCCCTGCTCGTCTTCGACGAGGTCGACGCGGGGATCGGCGGTCACACCGCCCGGGCGGTGGGCGAGCGGCTGCGCGCGTTGTCCCGCGGTCGCCGTGTGCTCTGCATCACCCACCTGCCACAGGTGGCCTCGCTGGCCGACCGGCACTTCCGCATCGAGAAGGACACCTCCGCCGACCCCGCGCTCGCCACGGTCGAGGAGGTCACCGGAGCCGGGGTCGTCGAGGAGCTCGTCCGCATGCTCGGCGCCGACGGCGACGACGCCGGTGCGCGCAAGCACGCGCGGGAGCTGTTGCGAGCCGCCTAGCTCCCCGGCGCGCCCAGCGTAGACTGCGGGTGTGGCCGTCTCCGGGACAGGCGATCCCGCGGCGAGCTTGGCTGCCGCCGGACGCGAGGTGGCCGGCATCGCGCGGCTGGGCAAGCGGACGAAGCGCTTGGTCAAGCGGCTGCGCCGCGGCGACATCGCGATCATCGATCACCTCGACGTGGACCGCGTGTCCGCGGAGGACCTCATCGCCTGCGGCGTCGAGTGCGTGGTCAACTGCGCTCCCTCGACGAGCGGCAGCTACCCCAACGCCGGGCCGCTGCTGCTCGTGCAGGCGGGCATCCACCTCGTCGACGCACCCGGCGCGCCGCTGTTCGACGTCCTGGAGGACGGCGACCCCATCGTCGTGCGCCAGGGCGAGGTGCTGCGCCACGGCGAGGTGGTGGCGCGCGGTGAGGTCCAGGACCCCAAGACGGTCCAGGACCTCACCGACCAGCGCCGCCGGGAGATCGGCGAGGCGCTCGAGGCGTTCGCGCAGAACACCGTCCAGCACATGGTCCAGGAGCGCGAGCTGCTGGCGGGCAAGCTCGAGCTGCCCCAGTTCGCCACCGAGTTCCGCGACCGCACGGCGCTCGTCGTCGTGCGCGGGGTGGACCACAAGCGCGACATCCGGGCGCTGCGCCCCTACGTCCGCGACACCCGCCCCGTGCTGGTCGGCGTGGACGGCGGGGCCGACGCGCTCATCGAGGAGGGCTTCAAGCCGGACATGATCGTGGGGGACATGGACTCGGCCACCGAGGGCGCGCTGCGCAGCGGCGCCGAGCTGGTCGTCCACGCCTATCCCGACGGGCGCGCGCCCGGCCGCGAGGCGGTCGAGCGCCTCGGGCTGCCCTTCAAGATCGTCCCCGCGCCCGCGACCAGCCAGGACGTGGCTATGTTGATCGCCGCCGAGAAGGGCGCGTCGCTCATCGTCTCGGTCGGCTCGCACTTCAACCTGGTCGAGTTCCTGGACAAGAACCGCCAGGGCATGTCCTCCACCTTCCTCACCCGGCTGCGCATCGGCGAGATCCTGGTCGACGCCAAGGGCGTGAGCCGGCTCTACCGTCCCCAGCCGGGGTCCGCCCCGGTCGCCCTCGTCCTGGCGATGGGCATCATCGTCCTCATCGCGGTGGTGCTCGCCACGCCCGGCCTGCGCGAGGTCGCCGACCTGCTCTGGCTCAAGCTGCGCGTGCTGCTGGGCATGGACCTCTAGCGCCGAAGGCTAGGCTCCCCGCCGCACGTGTTCGACTTCCGCTACCACGCGCTCTCGCTGGTCGCCGTCCTGCTCGCCCTGATGATCGGGCTGCTGCTGGGCGTGGCGATCGGCGACCAGGGCCTCGTGTCCAGCGCCGAGCGCAACGTTCGCGACTCGCTGCGCTCGGACGTGCGCAAGGCCAACGCGCGATCGGCCGAGCTGAGGCGGGAGCTGAACGACCGCGCGTCGTTCGAGGACGCGCTCTACCCGCTGCTCGTCGAGGGCCGGCTGAGCGGGCGACGCGTCGGCCTGGTCGGACTGGGCGACCTGCCCAACAGCACGATCCGCGAGGTGCGCAAGTCGCTGGAGGGCACCGGCGCGCGGCTGAGCGGCGTCGCGGTGGTGGGCGAGCCGCCCCCCGAGTCCGCGGCCGCCGCGGTCAAGGGAGCCGGCAACCCGCCGGCCACGAGCGACTACGGCAAGCTGGGCCGCGCGGTCGGCGGGGCGCTGATTCGCGGCGGCAAGGCGGCGCAGCGCTACCGCCGCAGCGTGCTGAGCTCGTTCAGCGGACGCCTGGACTCGCTGGACGGCGTGGTGGTGTTCCACGCTCCCCGCAAGTCGGAGGGCCAGGACGCCGCCAACACCACGGCCTTCGAGGACGGGCTCGCCACCGGGCTCACCGCCGACTCCCGCGCGCGGGTCGTGGGCGTCGAGGAGCGCGACACCGATCCCTCCCAGATCGGCTGGTACCGCGACCACCACCTGGCCAGCGTGGACAACGTGGACGCGCTCCCGGGCAAAGCCGCGCTGGTCTTCGTGCTGCTGGGCGCCGACGGCGCCTACGGCGAGAAGGACAGCGCCCAGGCGCTGCTGCCCACCGCCGCCGCGACGCCGTGACTACTCTCCGGCTGGGTTGGACGCGTTCCGCACACCGACCCCGGTTCTGCCCACCCGATAGTGAAGGACGGCTCGACGCAGGGCCCTATCGGACTCCCAGTAGTAAGGCGCCTTGTAGACATCCGGCTCCGAGGGAAGGACCTCGGCGCTACCGAGCAGCTCGCGCCCCGTCTCGTGCGAGACCGAAGCGATTAGTTGTTGCACGAAGTTGCGGTGCGCGAAGAAAGCCGGCTCTCGCCCCACGAAGGACTGGTCGGGCAGCGCCAGGACAAGCTGGCCGCCATCTCTCAGGGCCTCGAACGCGTGCTGCACGATGTGACGGTAGAGCTGCGCGAGGGTGTGCGGGTCGTCGTCGGTGTTGAATCCGTAGGGCGGGTCCGTGATGTACAGGTCGACTGCCTCAGAGCGATTGCTCTCAAGCGCATCGAGCACCTCGACGCCCGTCTTCGCCTTCTCGGCAGCGGCAGCCAGAAGCGCCGGGCTGATTGCGCACTCGTTTGAGTAGGCGCCGTGAAACCAGCGCCACTGCCCGTCATCGCCGCGCGTTACCTGTCGTGTGCGTCCGGCGAGGTGCTCGATCTGGCGCAGTAGCACTCGAGCCTCGCTGATCCAGGCGGCGCGATACGACCGTGATGCATCACTCTGACGTGCTCCTACGCTTCGTCGGACGGCGCGTAGCGCGATGTAGAAATAGAGACGTTCAACAAAATCATCGCGCGCCTCGAGGTCTCCTAGTTGGCGGTCGTCGAGAGTCAGTTCCGCGCTGGGGTTCCCGGCGATCCCGGCGACCAGGCCTTCCGCCCAGGTATACGTCTCCTTTGCATGGCGGTTGGCAGCCGTGTCGCTGAGCAGCCGCCGCCGCTCTGTCTCGTCGACGAGGGCCTGCCGGGCGTTCCTGAGCTCTGGGCGCTCCTCGCCCTCGAGGAAGACTACGACGTGCTTGAGGTGTTGGTGGATGGCGTCCAGCTGCTCCGCTGACATGCAGAAGAACGCGAAGTTGTCCCCGATTAGCCTCGGCGCGAGGGGGTCGATGTCCGCACCTGCAGGTCGGATGTTCGGGTACTTGGCCGCCTCGAGCAACGTGGTCCCGCTACCGACAAAGGGGTCCATGAGATGTTGGACGGCTCCAGGGGGCTGGTAGGGCCGCGTGATGTTGAGCATCGCCGCTGTGAGGGTGTGCGGCAGCGTCGTGTGGGCACGCCAGGCGGGCTTGTTCTCGTCGAAACCATGAAATGGGTTCTCGTTCTTCCATAGCTGCTCGTAGCAGATGTAGTAACGCTCCGAGGTGGGGCGACGACCGCTTGGGTGAACGCCGCGGTCGACGAGCAGCCACAGGCTGCGCGTGGGATCGATGTTCGGGTCAGCTTCGACAGCCTTTCGAGAAATTCGATAGTCCCCAGCTCCTGCGACCTCGACGTCCTCGCCCATCTCCCTGTCGATCCGCTGCAGGACTGAGACGAGGCGGTCGCCTCCGATCCAGTACTTCTCCACCCATACCTTGACGTCATCGAGACCATGCCTGAGTTCGCTCGCCTGCTCGCGATCGAATCCCGTGAAGTCCTCGTGGGAGTAGACGGCGAAGAATGTGCGCTTCGCCGGGTCGCTGCCAATGTGGCTCCGGACACCCTTTAGAAGTTCCTCCCCATTGCGAGCCTTGCGGACCTTACGAACCCATACGCTCGGGCCGCATGAGTGGATGTAGCCCGACTCGGCGCACACCGCTCGCAGATCGAGCGACAAGGCCGGTGGGAAGAACGCGACGCACGAGCCATAGAACGCGTCCAGCGCGACGGTGCGCTCGTAGAGGTCCCCCCACAGCTCCTCGAACAGGTTGCATCGGGCCCACACGTCGTCTTGGGTCGACTTCTTGGAGCGCCCGCCCAGTGCGGTGAGAAGACGCCGCGTCTTGTCCTTGAAATCGCTCGTGGAGACGAAGTGCAAGCTCGGGCGCGGTTCGCGGCCATCGCGGAAGGATGTATGGGTACGCAGCAGGGCGACCAGTTCGGCGAACTGCAAGTTGGTGACCGTAAGATTCTTCTTGAAGAGGAAGAAGTAAGAGCTGCTCGTGGGCGCGCGAAACCACGACGCATAGAAGTCGGCAGGATCGAGTCGGCGGTCCTTGCCGTGAGCATCCCTGAGCCGGTCGGCTAGGCCAGGCGTTTGATCGGAAAGTGCTGACTGCATAGCGCAATCTCACCGTATGACCGGACGATGCGCAACCGGTATCTGCGAGACCGGTCGGGCCCCGTGCCTTTCGAGCAGAGCCCGTCCTCGGGCGACAGCCCTTGGCCGCTCGGCCAGGGAAACGAGGTCCAGACGCCGTGACGGCCGCGCGCGCGTCTACGCTGCGCCCGTGCCGGCCCTGCCGCTGATCCTCTCCGCCGCGGTGGCGCTTCTCGTCGCCCCGCCCATGCTGCGCACGCTGGGGGAGAGCCGGCTGGCCATGGAGAACTTCCGCGGCGCCACGCTGCCGTTCCCCGCCGGCACGATCGTGGTCGCCGCCGCCGCAATCGCCGCCGGGCCGCTGGCGCTCCTTCAGGAGCTGGGGGTCGCCGACGACGTCCTGCGCCCCGAGCTGCGCACGATCGCCGTGTACGGGCTCGGGGTGGCGTTCCTCGGCCTGCTCGACGACGCGCTGGGCGGCGCGCCGCGCGGCTGGCGGGGGCACGGCGCCGCCGTCCTGCGCGGCGGGATCTCGACCGGCGCCCTGAAGGCGGCCGGCTCGCTGGGGCTGGCGCTGTACGCGCTGTCGGGCCTGGGCTACGGCGACGGCGAGTACCTCCTGGCGGCGGCGGTCCTGGTCCTGTGCACCAACCTGTTCAACCTGCTCGACCTGCGGCCCGGGCGCTCGGTCAAGGCGTTCGTGCTGCTGGGGGCCGGACTGACGATCGGCAGCGGCGACCTCGACCCGCTGTGGGCGCTGGGGCTGTTCGCCGGCGCGGCGGTGGTCGTCGGGGCGTTCGACCTGCGCGAGCGCGCGATGCTCGGCGACACCGGGTCCAACCTCGTCGGCGCGCTGGCCGGGCTGTGGATCGTGCTCACCCTGGACACCCTGGGGCAGGCGATCGCGCTCGCGATCGTCCTGGCGATCACGATCTACGGGGAATTTCGGTCGATCTCTTCGTGGGTGGAGCGGACTCCGCTGGTGCGCCAGCTAGACTCGCTGGGCAGACCTGCATGAGCCCCGACAGTCGCCCGCAGACCCGTTTCATCTTCGTCACCGGCGGCGTCGTCTCCTCTCTGGGGAAGGGCATCGCGGCCGCCTCGATCGGCCGCCTGCTGGTCGCGCGGGGCCTGAACGTCCAGCTCCAGAAGTTCGACCCGTACATCAACGTCGACCCGGGGACGATGTCGCCCTACCAGCACGGCGAGGTCTTCGTGACCGAGGACGGCGCCGAGGCCGACCTCGACCTGGGCCACTACGAGCGCTTCACCGACGCCAACACCAGCCGCGCGTCGAACGTCACCGCGGGCGCCGTCTACAACTCGGTCATCCGCAAGGAGCGCCGCGGCGACTACCTCGGCGGCACGGTGCAGGTCGTCCCCCACATCACGGACGAGATCAAGAACCGCATCCAGCTCGTGGCCGACTCCGGCGACGTGGACTTCGTGATCACGGAGATCGGCGGCACGGTGGGCGACATCGAGTCGCTGCCGTTCCTGGAGGCGATCCGCCAGTTCCCCGTCGACGTGGGCCGAGCGAGCTGCATGTTCATCCACCTGACGCTGGTCCCGTACATCGGCCACGCGGGCGAGCTCAAGACCAAGCCGACGCAGCACTCCGTCAACGAGCTGCGGCGCATCGGCATCGCGCCCGACATGGTGGTCTGCCGGTCCGAGGGCAGCCTGTCCAGCGAGATCCGGCGCAAGATCGCGCTGTTCGCCTCCCTGCCCGAGGAGGCGATCGTGTCCGCGCGCGACGTGGACAACATCTACAAGGTCCCGCTCGTCTTCCGCGAGGAGGGCGTCGACGACTTCGTCCTGGAGCACTTCCGCACCGAGGCGCCGGCGCCCGACCTGTCGTCGTGGGAGGAGCTCACGCAGCGCGCCGACGAGGCCGAGCATCCCGTGAAGATCGCGCTGGTCGGCAAGTACGTGCAGCTCGAGGACGCCTACCTGTCGGTGGTCGAGGCGCTGCGCCACTCCGGGTTCATGCACGGCGCGCGCGTGGAGATCGACTGGGTGGACTCCGAGAAGCTAGATCCCGCGACGGCCGCCGAGCGGCTGGGGGAGGCCGACGGCATCCTCATCCCCGGCGGCTTCGGCGGGCGCGGCATCGAGGGCAAGATCGCCGCCGCCGCGGTGGCCCGCGAGCGCGGGATCCCCTACCTGGGCATCTGCCTGGGGATGCAGATCGCGGTCTGCGAGTTCGCCCGCCACGTCGCCGACATGGACGGCGCCAACTCCACCGAGTTCGACCCCGAGACGCCCTACGCCGTCATCGATCTGCTGCCCGAGCAGAAGGAGATCGCGGACATGGGCGGGACGATGCGCCTGGGCGCCGACCCGATCAAGCTCCACGACGACACGCGGGTTCGCGACATCTATGGGGAGGCCGTGGTCTACGAGCGCCACCGCCATCGCTTCGAGGTCAACAACATGCTGCGCAAGCGCCTGGAGGCGGCCGGGATGCGGTTCTCGGGCACGTCGCCGGACGAGCGGCTGGTCGAGGTCGTCGAGCTGCCGCGCGACGCGCATCCCTTCTTCGTGGCGTCCCAGTACCACCCCGAGTTCAAGTCGCGCCCCGACCGTCCCGCCCCGCTGTTCCGCGAGTTCGTGCGCGCCGCCGCCGAGCGCGCCCGCGGCGCCGCGCCCGAGGGCGAGCCGTCGGTCAGCCGCGCCGAGTGACCGCGACCGAGGCGCAGCGCCGCCGGGTCAACGACCTCTTCGCGCAGCTGTGCCGGATCGCGTCGCCGTTCGGGCACGAGCGCGAGTGCGCCGACCGCGTGGCAGCCGAGCTGCGCGACATGGGGCTCGAGGTGCAGGAGGACGGCGCCGGCCCGGAGGCCGGGTCGGAGTGCGGCAACCTGCTGGCGCGGGTCCCCGGACCGGAGGGCGCCCCGGTCGTGCTGCTGTGCGCGCACCTGGACACGGTGGTCCCGCAGGCGCCGATCGAGCCCGTTCTGGAGGAGGGGGTGTGGCGCAACGCCCACGACGGGATCCTCGGCGCCGACAACAAGGCGGCGATCGCGGTGATGCTGGAGGTGGCGCGCGCGGGCGGCGGCGAGGCCGGCCTGGAGCTGCTGTTCACGGTCTGCGAGGAGAACGCGCTGCGCGGCGCCAAGGCGTTCGACCGCTCGCGGCTTCGCGCCGACTGCGGATACGTCTTCGACCACGCGTCGCCGATCGGGGAGGTGGTGATGGCGTCGCCGTCGTACTTCCGCCTGGACGCCGACTTCCACGGCGCGAGCGCGCACGCGGGCATCCGCCCCGAGGACGGGCACAACGCGGTGGCCGCGGCCGCCGCGGCGGTGGCGGCGATGCGGCTGGGACGGCTGGACCCCGAGACCACGGCCAACGTGGGCCGGATCGAGGGCGGCAGCGCGTCGCTGAACGTCGTCCCCGACCGCTGCCGCATCGAGGCCGAGACGCGCTCGCTGGACGACGCGAAGGTCGAGGCCTCGGTGACCGACATGGTCGACCGCGTCCACGACGGCGCCAACGCCCACGAGTGCGACGTCGACGTGCAGGTCGAGGCCCTGTTCCGCGGCTACCGCGAGCGCGGCACCGCGCCGGGGGTCGTGGCGGCCGAGGGGGCTCTTCGCGCGAGCGGCTTCGAGCCGCGGCGCATCGTCACGGGCGGCGGCTCCGACGCCAACGTCTTCCACGCCGCCGGCCTGCCGGTGACCAACCTGGCCAACGGGACGCGGGCGAACCACCAGCCCGATGAGTCGGTCGCGGCCTCGGCGCTGGAGGACATGCTGGACGTGGCGCTGCGTCTGCCCGGAGCGGTCCGCGAGGCGCTGGCGTCGTGAACGGCGGCGGGTCAGGAGGGGGATCGAGGGGGGTGGTCACGTTTAGTCACCTCATGGGTGATTTAGAGGGCCCACCCCATGTGCGAGGGCGCGCGTGCTGACGCTGCGGCGGGGGCGCGTGGTCTCGGTGGAGTCGTCCGCCGAGGGCTGGCAGCGGCTCATGGTCGACGTGGACGGCGCCGAGCGGGCCGCGGCGGCCGACGTCGGGCTCGTGGGGGAGAGCGAACCGGGCGACGAGGTCGTCGTCAACACGGCCGCCGTGGACCTGGGTCTCGGCTCGGGCGGGTTCGACGTCGTGCACGTCAACCTCACGCGGGGCCTCGGTGGCGCGGGCGCCGAGGGTGCGCACGTGATGAAGCTCAACTACACGAGCCTCCAGCACGCCGTGCATCCCGTGGAGGGGCCGGAGCTCGCCGTGCCGCTGGCCAAGCCCGTCGGCGTGTTCGGTCTGCACGGCCAGCTGGCACCCCTGGCCTGGGCCGTCGGCCAGGCGCGCCCCGGCGCACGGGTGGGCTACGTCCAGACGCCGGGCGGAGCGCTCCCGGGCGCCATGTCGCGCGCGGTCGGCGAGCTGCGCGAGCGGGGCCTGCTCGCGGTCCACGTCAGCGCCGGCCCGGCCTACGGAGGCGAGCGCGAGGCCATCACCGTGGCCGGCGCGCTCCACCACGGCCTGCATGACGACGGCTGGGACGTGGCAGTGTGCGGGCCCGGCCCGGGGATCCTCGGCTCGGCCTCGGCGCTGGGCCACGGCGGGATGGCCGCTCTGGACACCGCTCACGCGGCGATGACGCTGGGCTGTCCGACCGTGCTCGTGGCGCGGATGTCCTCCGGCGATCCCCGCGAGCGTCACCGCGGCATCTCCCACCACACGCTCATCGTGCTGCGCCTCCTGCTCGGCCGCGCGATCGTGGCCCTGCCCAAGGGCACCGACCCCGAGCTGCCCGACGACGAGCGCCACGACTTCCGCGGCGTGGGCGTGGACCTGCCCGGATACGCCGCCAGCGGCCTGCCGGCGAAGACCATGGGCCGCACGCTCCAGGAGGACCCCGAGTTCTTCGCCGCCGCACTGGCGGCGGGGACGGTGCTCGGAGAGATGGCGTGATCTCCATTCGACCCGCCGCCGAGGGCGACGCGGAGGCCATCGCGGCGATCTACGCCGAGGGCATCGAGGGGCGGGGGGCGACGTTCGTCACGCGCCCGCCCGAGCCAGGAACGGTGGCGGCGTGGCTGCGCCGGCGCGGGCCCTTCCTCGTGGCCGAGCGCGACGGGGACGTCGTGGGCTGGGCGGCGGTGAGCGACTACAGCGACGTTCCCGCCTACGCCGGCGTGGGCGAGTTCGCCATCTACGTGGCCGGGCGCGCGCAGGGCGCCGGCATCGGCCGCCGGCTGCTCGAAGCGCTGTGCGATGCGGCCGAGGGCGACGGGCGCCACAAGCTCGTCGGCAAGATCTTCCCCGGCAACCTGGCTAGCCTGGCCATCAGCCGCGCCTGCGGCTTCGCCGAGGTCGGAACCCACCGCCGCCACGGCCGCCTGGAGGGCGAGTGGCGCGACGTGGTCGTGCTGGAGCGCCTGCTCGGGGACGGCCGGGAATGAGCTTCGAGCGCATCGGGTGCGAGGTCGTCCACCAGGGCCGCATCGCCACCGTGCGCCACGAGCGCTGGCGCGAGGCCGACGGCCAGATCGTCGAGCGCGAGGTGGTCGGCCACCCCGGCGCCGTGGGGATCGTGGCCACGGACGACGACAGCGTGTGGCTCGTGCGCCAGCCGCGCGAGGCCATAGGCGTGCCGGACCTCCTGGAGATCCCCGCGGGCAAGCTAGACGAGCCCGGCGAGGCGCCGATCGACACCGCGCGGCGCGAGCTGGAGGAGGAGATCGGCCAGCGCGCCGAGCACTGGGAGCACCTCGTCACCTTCCACACCAGCCCCGGCTTCACCGACGAGAGCGTGGCGATCTACACCGCCACCGGCCTGCGCGACGTCCCCGGGTTCGAGCCCGACCCGGACGAGCGCATCGAGATCGTGCGGTGGCCCCGCGACCGCCTCGCCGAGGCGATCGAGCAGACCACCGACTCCAAGACGCTGATCGCGCTCGCGCGGCTGCGCGAGCGCGACCGGCTCTAGACCCTTCCCGCGGCCTGCCGCTGCTGGCGGGCCAGGGCGTCCACGATCACCGCGGCCAGCAGGACGCCGCCGGTCACCATGAACTTGACCGAGGATTCCAGGGCCAGCAGGTCCATCCCGTTGGAGATCGACCCGATGACCATGGCGCCGAGCAGCGCGCTCCACACGGTCCCGCGGCCCCCGAACAACGAGGTGCCGGCGATGACCGGGCCCGCGATGGCCAGGAGCAGCAGGTCGCTGCCGCCCGTGGACTGGTTGACGGCGAGCAGGCGCGACGCGCCCATGATCCCGCCGATCGCGGCCATCGTCCCCGCAATCATGAACACGGCGATCCGGATCCGGTTCACGTTGATGCCCGCGCGCCGCGCCGCCTCGGCGTTCCCGCCGACCGCGTAGACGTGGCGCCCGAAGCGCGTCCGGGTCGCGACGTACTGGAGGACGATCACGAACGCGACGAGGATCAGCGCGGCCAGGGGCACGCCGCGGTCGGAGTTCAGGACCGCGACCGCGGCGATGATCGCCGCCGCCACGACCACGAGCTTGATCCCCAGCGAGGCCAGCGGCGGCGCGGGAAGCCCGGCCGACGCGCGCTTGCGGCGCGCGTTGACGTTGACCGCCACGAAGGCGGCTATCGCGACGACCGCGATGATCCACCCCACCGAGTCCGAGTAGAAGGTCCCGGTCAGGCCGGTGATCTTGGGGTCGGAGATGTTGACGGTCCCGGTCTCGCCGAGCACCTTGAGCAGCGCGCCCTGCCAGATCAGCAGTCCGGCGAGGGTGACGACGAACGACGGTATCCCGAACCGGGTGAACAGGAAGCCCTGCGCGCACCCGATCGCCGCGCCGGCCGCGATCGCGACGGCGATCGCGACGTACGGGCTCCAGCCGTGCTTGACGTTCTGCACGGCCATGATCGCCGCGCAGACGCCGCTCACGGCGCCGACCGACAGGTCGATCTCGCCGAGCAGCAGGACGTAGACGATCCCGACGGAGATCAGCCCGACAGCCGTGATCTGGAGGACCAGGTTGGTCAGGTTGACCGCGGTGAGGAACCGGCTCTCCTGGGACTGGAAGATCAGCCAGATGAGCGCGATGGAGAGGATGACCCGGACCTCGGCGAGGTCGCCGCGCGCGAAGCGCCGCAGGAACGTGCGGAGGCTGAACGGGCTGGCCTCGGCTTCGGAGTCGACGCCGCCGGCGGGCGGTAGGGCCTCGGGCTGCGCGCTCATGACTGGCCTCCTGTCGCACCGGTGATGGCTCCGACGATGTCCTCGCGGGATGTCTCCGCGACGGGGTAGTTGCCCGCCTCGCGACCGAGCCGCAGGACGTAGACGCGGTCGGCCACCTCGAATGCGTCGGCCAGGTTGTGGGTGATCATCACGACGCCCAGGCCGCGCTCCTTGAGGCGCTTGACCAGGCCGAGCACCATCGCGGTCTGGCGCACTCCCAGCGCGGCGGTGGGCTCGTCGAGCATGACGACCTTGGGCTCGCCCAGCAGCGAGCGCGCGATCGCCACCTGCTGGCGCTGGCCCCCCGACATCGCGCCCACCTCGGCGCGCACGTCGGTGATCGTGACGGCGAGGTTCTCCAGGAGCTCGTGCGAGCGCTGCTCCATGTCCGTCTCGTCCAGCTGGCGCGCGATCGCGCCCGGCCCGGACGCCAGCTCCTCGCGACCCAGGAAGAGGTTCTCCACGACGTCGAGGTTGTCGCACAGCGCGAGGTCCTGGTAGACGGTGGCGATCCCCAGCGCGCTGGCGTCCGCCGGCGTCGTGATCTTCACGGGCTGACCCTCGAAGAGGACCTCACCGTCGTCCACCGCGTGGATCCCGGCGATCGCCTTGACCAGCGTGGACTTCCCGGCGCCGTTGTCGCCCACCAGCGCGACGACCTCGCCCGGGCGGACCTCGAAGTCCACGTCGGTGAGCGCCTGCACGGCACCGAAGCTCTTGCTCACCCCGCGCAACGCGAGGAGGGCCCCGTTGGTGTTCATGTCGCCTGGCGCTCCTTTCCCCCCGGGGCAGCTGCCGGCGGCGCGAGTGCGCCGCCGGCCCTCCACCCGCTGTCTACGAAATGCCCGCCGTCCTGCACGCGGCCGCGTACGCGCCGGTGCAGACCTGCTGCGCGGTCCAGAACCCGTCCTTGATGACGGTGTCCTTCACGTTGGCCTTGGTCACCGCGACGATGTCGTGCGTCGACGTCGGGACCTGCTTGGTGCCGTTGTCCTCCTTCGTCGGGGTGAGGCTGGCCGGGACCGTCTGTCCCTTGGCGAGCTTCACCGCGATCTCCGCCGCCGTGTCGGCCAGCGGCTTGACCGGCTTGTAGACGGTCATGTACTGCTCGCCGGTCAGGATCCGCTGGATGGCGGCCAGCTCGGCGTCCTGGCCCGTCGTCGGCCGGGTCTTGGGATCGATGCCGGCTCCCTTCATGGCCGCGATGGCTCCGCCACCGACGCCGTCGTTCGCCGCGAGGACGCCATTGAACCCGGTCTGGCCCACAGCGGTGATCGCCTGCTGCATCTCGTTCTGGGCCTTGTCCGCGCTCCAGTCCGGGGTGTCGTACTGCTTGGCGATCTTCACGCCCGCGGCCGTCA
Organism: Solirubrobacteraceae bacterium; assembly: GCA_033856025.1. GTDB lineage: Bacteria > Actinomycetota > Thermoleophilia > Solirubrobacterales > Solirubrobacteraceae > AC-38. The sequence goes on from JAWVFQ010000025.1 coordinate 68,597, forward strand.
GCGTCGTCGACGCGCCCGACTTGAACAGCTTGGCGTTGTTGTCGGTCGGGGCCCCGTTGATCATCACGATCGGACCCGTGGCCTTGCCGTCCTGCTTGAGCTTGTCGGCCAGGCTCTGACCCTGGAGCTTGCCCACCTTGCGGCTGTCGAACTGGACGTAGTAGTCGATGTCCGCGTTCGTGATCAGCCGGTCATAGCTGACGACCGGGACCTTGGACTGCTTGGCCCGCGCCACGATCGCGCCCGCGGAGGCCGCGTCGACCGGGTCGAGCACCAGCACCTTGACGCCCTTGGTCAGCGCCGCCTCGGCCTGCTGCTGCTGCTTGGCCGCGTCCTGGTCCGCGTTGCTGTAGACGATCTCGCATCCCGAGCACAGCTCCTTGACCTTCTTGGTGAAGAGAGGCCGGTCCTGGGACTCGTAGCGAGCGGTCTTGGACTCCGGGAGCAGGAAGGCGATCTTCCCGCCGCCCCCGCCACCGCTGCTCTTGTTGTTGCTGCCGCAGGCGGCAGCGCCGAACGCCAGGGCCAGCACGGCCCCGCTGGCGAGCCCGGCTCGCCGCATGTTGCTTGTGGTCATGAAGCTCCTTCCTCGGACGGAGAGCCGATCCTTTCGGGTTTGGACCGTCTCGTGGGCCTTTTTTCCCTGAACGGCCGATTGCAAGCCAAGGATGGGGGCCGCGGGGGCCGAACCTTCCTGGCATGGCCACCGCCCAGAGCCATCCCGCGGTCCGCCCGTTCGGCGAGTTGCTGCTGGACTTCCTCGCCTACCTGGAGTTGGAACGCGGTCTCTCGCGCAACACCCTGGAGGCCTATCGCTCCGACCTCATGCAGTTCTCCGCCTTCCTGGACCGCGAGAAGCTCGGCGCGCTGGACGTCGGCGCGCGCGACCTGCGCAAGTTCGTCACCGAGCTGGCCAGCGGCGGCCCGGGGCGCCCGGCCGTGGCGCCCGCCACCGTGCAGCGCAAGGTGGCCTGCCTGCGCTCCTTCTATCGCCACCTGCGCCGGGAGGAGGTCCTCGAGCGCGATCCCACCGCGGAGCTGCGCGCGCCCAAGCGCTCCCAGCGCCTGCCACACGTGCTGACGCGGGGAGAAGTTCAACAACTGCTGGGAGCCCCGTCGGGCACCGAGCCGGCGGCGCTGCGCGACCGCGCGCTGCTCGAGGTGATGTACGCGTGTGGCCTGCGCGCCTCGGAGGCCGTCGGCCTGGAGCTGGGCGACGTCGACCTCGAGGCGGGGCTGCTGCGGGCCCGGGGCAAGGGCGACAAGGAGCGGTTGGTGCCGATCGGTCGCCAGGCGGTGGGTGCGCTGCGCACGTACGTGGCGCGCGCCCGGCCGCGGCTGGTGGGAGCGCGCGACGAGAGCCGCCTGTTCGTCAACCACCGCGGCGGCGGGCTGACGCGCCAGGGCCTCTACAAGATCGTCCAGCGCCACGCGCGGACCGCCGGGCTTGCGGACAAGATGAGCCCGCACACGCTGCGCCACACGTTCGCCACGCACCTGCTGGCCGGCGGGTGCGACCTGCGCTCTGTCCAGGAGATGCTCGGACACGCCGACATCGCCACCACGCAGATCTACACCCACCTGTCAGCCGAACGGCTGCGCGACGTCTACTTCGAGGCCCATCCGCGCGCCTCGCGGTCCAAGCCGCCGCCCGCCTGACAGAATCGGCGGCCGTGCGCCGCCTGACGATCGTCCTGTTGGCCGTCCTGCCGGCGGCCTCGCTGGCCGCCTGCGGAAACGAGCGCCAGCACCCGCCCCGCGCCGGGCAGGCCGCCGACCCGGTCTTCGGCCTGGACGTGAAGCTGCCGCGCTACGGGGTGCGCTTCCTGCAGCCCGCCAACTGGCCGCGCGAGCAGCCCAAGCCGCCGCAGATCGCCTCGGTGAACTCCGGGCAGGTCTCGCTGAACATCTGGCGCTACCCGCGCCAGGAGATGCTTCCCCGCAACCCGGGTGAGCTGCTGCGCGCCCGCAGCGCCCTCGTCGCGGCGGCCCGGGCGCGAGACCGCACCCTGCGGGTGCTGAGCTCCCGGACGCTGCGCCTGCGCGGGGTTCCCGCCGTGGAGCTCGTGGCGCTGGAGAAGGTCGGCCTGGCGCGGCGCAAGGTGCGCTCCACCCACCTGTACGCCTACGGCGGCGAGGTCGTGGTCGACGCCTACGCGCCGCCGGGCGAGTTCGCCCAGGTGGACCGCAGCGTGTTCGGCCCGGTCCTGCGCTCGGTGCGCCTGCTGCCGCCGGAGGCGCCCCGGCGCTCGTGAGCCGGCGCGCGTTCGTCGTCGTCCTGGACGCGTGCGGGATCGGGGCGCTCCCCGACGCGGCGGACTACGGCGACGCCGACGCCGACACGCTCGGCCATCTCGCCGAGGCCGTGGACGGGCTGGAGCTGCCGGTGCTGGAGCGGCTGGGGCTGGGCTCGGTGCGGCCGCTGGAGGGCGTCGCGCCGGCGCGCGACCCGGTGCTGCACGGCCGCCTGCGGCCGCTGGGGAGCGGCAAGGACTCGACCACCGGCCACTGGGAGCTCATGGGCGTGGTGCCGCGGGAGCCTCTCCCCACCTTCCCGGGCGGGTTCGGGCCCGAGATCGTGGAGCGCCTCACCGCCGCGACCGGTCGCGGGATCCTCTGCAACGCCACGGCCAACGGCGTGGAGGCGATCGTGCGCTTCGGCGAGGAGCACCTGCGCACCGGCGACCTCATCGTCTACACGTCGGTGGACTCCGTGCTGCAGGTGGCGGCGCACGTCGACGTGGTCAGCCAGGAGTCGCTCTACGACGCGTGCGCCGCGGTCCGCGAGGTCATGAGCGGGGAGCACGCGGTCGGGCGGGTCATCGCGCGGCCGTTCCAGGGGCCGCCGGGCGCGTTCACCCGCACGCACGGGCGCCGGGACTTCTCGGTGCCGCCGCCGGGACGCTCGTACCTGGAGGCGCTGGGGGACGCCGGGGTGCCCGTCCACGCCGTGGGCAAGGTGTCCCAGCTGTTCGCGGGCGTGGGGGTGGACCACGCGCACCCGGGGCCCACCAACGCGATCGCCATCGAGTCGACGGACCGGCTGTTCGACGGGCTCGACGGTGGCCTGGCCTTCGTGAACCTCGTGGAGACCGACCAGGTCTACGGCCATCGCAAGGATGTTCCGGGCTTCGAGCTCGCGCTGCGGCTCATCGACGCGGCGGCGGGGCGCTGGCTGGAGCGTCTGCGCCCCGACGACCTGCTCGTCCTGACGGCCGACCACGGATGCGACCCCACCACGCCGGGGACGGACCACACGCGCGAGTACGCGCCCCTGCTGGCCGCCTTCGCGGGGCACGGCGGGCGGCGCCACGACGGGGCGCTGGCCGACGTCGGCGCGTCTGTGCTGGACTGGCTCGCGGGTCGCGTCGCGCCCGATCTTCCGGGCGAGAGCTTCGTTGAAGGGCATCGAGGAGGTGTCTTCGGCGGTGCCTGAGCTTCCGGAGGTCGAGACGATCCGGCGCCGGCTGGCTCCGCGGGTGGAGGGACGGGTCTTCGCGCGCGTATCGGTGTCCGACCCGCGCTGGACGCGCCCGCTCACCCCGGCGCAGATGGAGGCGGCGCTGACCGGGCGGCGGGTGGAGCGGCTGGGGCGGCGCGGCAAGTACCTGGTCTGGGAGCTGCACGACGGCGCCTGCCTGGCCCAGCACCTGCGGATGACCGGCGCGATCCTCCACGACCCACCCGTCGAGCCGGCGCACGCCCGGGTGCGAATCGACCTCGACGACGGCCATCGCCTGGTCTACGACGATCCGCGGCGCTTCGGCACCGGCGAGCTGGCGCGCTCGCGCGCCGAGCTCGACGCCTTCTTCGCCGCGCGCCTCGGTCCCGAGCCGTTCGACGACGCGTTCACGGCGGAATCCATGCGGACGATCGGCCGCACCTCGCGTGCCCCGGTCAAGGCGTTCCTGCTCGACCAGCGCCGCGTGGCCGGGGTGGGCAACATCTACGCCGACGAGGCGCTCTTCCGCGCCCGGGTGCACCCGCTGCGCCAGGCGCGCCGCCTGTCCCGCGCCCAGTGGGAGGCCGTCCACGGCGCGGTCCGCGACGCCCTGACCGCGGGGATCGCCGCCGACGGCGCGTCCATCGACGACTACCGCGACCCCGACGGGGTCCGCGGCTCCTTCCAGGACGAGTTCCTCGTCCACCGCCGCGCCGGCGAGCCCTGCCCCGCGTGCGGAACCCCGATCCGCAAGCTCGTGGCCGCCGGCCGCGGCACCTACGTCTGCGAGAGCTGCCAGCCCCGGCCGCGCCGTCCGCGCGCCGGCTGAACCGAAATGCCGGCCAGGACCGGCAAAACGCTTCACTGAAGCGAAGTGGGGGCCAGGACCCCCAGAACGCTTCAGCGACGCCAGTGTGGCCCGGCGCTCACCCCTGACCGGCCGCCGTTATGGCGGCCGGGTCGAGAGCGGCGAGCGAGTCGAGCACCACGTCGGCCCGGGCGAGGAGCTCGGGCTCCGGCGGGAAGTCGGCGTTGGGGATCGCCACCACGCCGAGGCCGGCGGCGCTCGCGGACGCGATCCCCGGCCCCGAGTCCTCCACCGCGACCGCGTCCGAGGCCGCGACGCCCAAACGCGACAGCGCCTCCACGTACACGTCCGGCGCCGGCTTCCCCCGCGCCACCTCCTCCGAGGACACCGTCACGGCGAAGCGCTCCGCCCAGCCGGCGGCCTCCAGGACGTGGTCGATGATCTCGCGGTTGGAAGAGGACGCGAGCCCGAGCGGCCAGCGGGCGGAGATCCGCTCGACGGCCTCGTCCGCCCCCGGCAGCAGCGGCAGCTCGCGCGAGTAGCCCTCGACCATCAGGCGCACGACCTCGCGGGAGATCTCCTCGGCGGAGAGCGGCACGCCGAGCGACTCCCGCATGTACGCCGCCCACTCCGGCGAGCTCATCCCGAGCATCGCGCCGACCGCCTCGTCCTTCCAGCGCCCGCCGCGCTCGCGCGTCAGGCGCTCCTTCGCCGCGGCCCAGGCGTGCTCGGAGTCCAGCAGCAGGCCGTCGAGATCGAAGACGACGGCCTCGACCACCGCCCAGCCACCCGCCGCTCTAGGCCGCGAGCAGCGCGGCCAGCTCGCCGCGCTCGTCGGCGGCGCGCAGGTCGTCCAGGCCGCCGATCGTCGTCCCGCCGACCACGATCTGGGGGAAGGTCATGAGGCCCGTGCGCTCGGCCAGCTGGGCCCGGCCGTCCGGGTCCTTTGCCAGATTGACCTCCTCGTACTCGGCGCCGTAGCGCTCGAGGATCGCCTTGGCGTTCCCGCACCGGCCGCAGGGGTCCGTGGTGTAGACGATGACCTTCTTCATACTTCAGAAAGTGTAGCTATGTCGGGCTCGCTGAAGACCGAGGCGATCGTCCTGCGCTCCATCCGATATGGCGAGGGCGACCGCGTGCTGCACCTGTATACCCCCGGCCGCGGTCGGGTCGCGGCGATCGCCAAGGGCGCGCGCAAGGCGCGCAGCCGCTTCGGCGGTCGCCTGGAGCCGTTCTTCCGCCTGCGGCTGGTCCTCTACGAGGGCCGCGGCGACCTGCTGACGGTGACCGCCGCCGAGACCGTGGCCGGCTATCCGCGCCTGCGCGAGGACCACGGCGCCCTGGACTCCGCCGCCCGCGCCTGCGACGCCGTGGCTCGGCTGTTCGAGGACGGCGACCCCAACCCGGCGGTCTTCCACCTGCTGGGCAAGCAGCTGGCGCTCCTGGACTCCGACGCCGCTCGGGCGGGCCGCGCCAACCAGCTGGCCTTCCGGATCAAGCTCCTGCTCGCGGCCGGTCTGGCGCCGCACCTGGACGCCTGCGCCGCCTGCGGCGAGCGTGAGCACCTGGTGGGCTTCTCCGGCGCGGCCGGGGGAGTGGTCTGCGCCGCCTGCGAGGCCTCGGCCTTCCCCCTGGACGCCGCCGCCCACGACTTCCTCGTCGAGGCCCTCGGCCGCTCCCTGGCCGACGCCCCCGCCGGCGACGACCGCGTCCTGCGCCAGGCCGAGCGAGCCATAGGCGAGACCCTGGAGCACCACGCCCACGTTCGCTGGCGCCCGGCGGCGTGACGGTCCGTCCGGGCGCCTGGCGGCGTCCTCGGGGGTGGGCCGTGCGGAGCACTGTCCCACCCCCTGCGTCCTGGCCAGGCACCCGGACGGTCGCGTCAGCCGCCGGGCGCGGCGGGCCATAGAATCGCCCGCTTGACGAAGTACGTCTATGACTTCGCCGAGGGATCGGCGGAGCAGCGAGACCTCCTGGGGGGCAAGGGCGCGAACCTCGCCGAGATGACGCGCGTCCTGGGGGCCGACCGGGTCCCAGCCGGCTTCACGATCACCACCGAGGCGTGCGTGGCCTACATGCGCGAGGGGTCGGAGCCCGACGGGCTCGACGCGCAGGTCGACGAGGCGCTGGCCCGGCTGGAGGAGAGCACGGGCAAGCGCCTGGGCGATCCGGAGGACCCGCTGCTGGTCTCCGTGCGCTCCGGCGCCCGCGAGTCGATGCCGGGGATGCTCGACACGATCCTCAACCTGGGGCTCAACGCGCGCTCCGTGGAGGGGCTGGCCCGCGCGACGCGCAACGAGCGCTTCGCCTGGGACTCCTTCCGGCGCTTCGTGCAGATGTTCGGCAACGTCGTGCGCGGGATCGCCGGCGAGCGCTACGAGACCGAGATCGCGTCCGCCAAGCGCGAGCGCGGCGTGGAGCTGGACACCGAGCTCGACGTCGACGCGCTGCGCCGGCTCACCGAGACCTTCCGCGCCGTCTACCGCGAGGAGACCGGCGACGAGTTCCCCGACGAGCCGCGCGAGCAGCTGCGCCACGCCATCCGCGCCGTCTTCGACAGCTGGACGGGCGACCGCGCGGTGGCCTACCGGCGCCTGAGCCGCATACCCGACGACTGGGGGACCGCGGTCAACGTCCAGCAGATGGTGTTCGGCAACAAGGGGGAGACCTCCGGCTCTGGCGTCGCGTTCAGCCGCGACGAGGTGACCGGCGCGCCCGAGCCGTCCGGCGACTTCCTCATCGACGCCCAGGGCGAGGACGTGGTCAGCGGCGTGCGCAACACGCTGGACATCGACCGTCTGGCCGACGTCCTGCCGGACGCCCACCGCGAGCTGATGGACATCCTGCACCGGCTCGAGCGTCACTACGGCGACATGCAGGACACGGAGTTCACGATCGAGGAGGGGCGCCTCTACCTGCTGCAGACCCGCAACGCCAAGCGCCCGGCCCAGGCCGCCGTGCGCTTCGCGGTGGACGCCGTCAACGAGGGCCTCCTCGACAAACCGCGGGCGCTGCTCACGATCGACGCCGCGTCGCTGGACGCCCTGCTGCATCCCACCTTCGACCCCCAGGTCGACTACGCCGTGCTGGCGCGCGGCGTCGCGGCCAGCCCGGGCGCGGCCAAGGGCGAGATCGTCTTCACCGCGCAGGCCGCGGTGCGGGCGGCGGGGGAGGGCCGCGAGGTCGTGCTCGTGCGCCCGTTCACCGAGGCCGAGGACGTCGCCGGGTTCGACGCGGCGCGGGGGATCCTGACCAGCGAGGGCGGCAAGGCATCCCACGCCGCCCTCGTCGCGCGCGGGATGGGACGTCCCTGCGTGTGCGGAGCCAGCGCGCTGGACATCGACCCCGCGGCGGGGACCCTGAGCGTGAACGGGACGACGCTCGGCGAGGGCGACCGCATCGCCATCGACGGGACCACCGGCGCGATCACCGTGGACGACGTCCCGCTCATCGAGCCCGAGATCACGCCCGAGTTCCGCACGGTCCTGGCCTGGGCCGACGAGGTGCGCGTCCTCGGCGTGCGGGCCAACGCCGACACGCCCGCCGACGCCCGGCGCGCCCGCGGGTTCGGGGCCGAGGGCATCGGCCTGTGCCGCACCGAGCACATGTTCCTGGCCGCCGATCGCGCGCCGAAGATGCGCGCGATGATCCTGGCCGCGGACAAGGACGAGCGTCGCGCCGCCCTGGCCGAGCTGCTCCCCCTCCAGCAGGAGGACTTCGAGGGCCTGTTCGAGGCGATGGAGGGGCTGCCCGTGACGATCCGCCTCCTGGACCCGCCGCTGCACGAGTTCCTGCCCAGCCCCGCCGACGTCCAGCAGGCCGTGGAGCGCGCGCGGATCGAGGACTCCGACGACCTCCCCGAGCTCGAGCGCACGCTGGAGCGGGTGAGCGCCCTGGCCGAGACGAACCCGATGCTCGGCACGCGCGGCGTGCGGCTGGGGATCCTGTACCCGGAGATCTCCGACATGCAGGTCACCGCGATCGTGCGCGCCGCGCGCGCGGTGCGCGAGCGCACGGGCGACGCCCCGCACGTGGAGATAATGGTCCCCTTGGTCGACTACGAGATGGAGCTGGAGCTGATGCGCGAGCTCGTGGTCGAGGTCGCGGAGGGAGCGGGCATGCGCGAGGGCGAGGACTACAGCGTGGGGACGATGATCGAGCTACCGCGCGCCTGCTTCCTCGCCGACGCCATCGCGCACCACGCCGACTTCTTCTCCTTCGGGACCAACGACCTGACGCAGACCGCTCTGGGGTTCTCGCGCGACGACATCGAGGGCAAGATCCTCGGGCGCTACATCGACATGCAGATCCTGGACCGCTCCCCGTTCGAGACGATCGACGAGCCCGGGGTGGGCCAGCTGGTGCGCATGGGCGCCTGGCTCGGGCGCAAGACCAAGCCCGAGCTCAAGCTCGGCGTGTGCGGCGAGCACGGGGGAGACCCCGAGTCGATCGCCTTCTTCGCCGACTCCGGCCTGGACTACGTCTCCTGCTCGCCCTACCGCGTGCCGGTGGCGCGCGTGGCCGCGGCCCAGGCGGAGGCGGCGCGGTGAACCAGGTGCGCGAGCGCGCGCTGCGCTATCTGGCCAGCTCGCAGATGCTCATCAAGGTCCTGCCCTGGGTCCTCGCGGCGGCGACGGCGAAGGCGGCCTTCTCGCTCCTGGACCTCGAGCCGATCGACCTCAACGCGCTGCTGTCGGGGATCGTCGCCGCGAACGTCTTTTTGCTCGGCTTCCTGCTCGCCGGGACGCTCGCCGACTTCAAGGAGGCCGAGCGGCTGCCGGGCGAGCTGGCCTCCGCGCTGGAGTCGATCGCCGACGAGTGCCTGATCGTCCGCGAGCGCGTCGACGACCCGCGTCCGGCGGACCGCTGCATCGCCGCGGCGGGCGCGATCGCGGTGACCGTGCGGGCGTGGATGGAGCACCGGGCCACGGTGGACGACGCGCTGGATGCGGTGCGCGGGCTGAACCCGGCCTACGTCGCCCTCGGGGAGGTCGACGAGGCGACGTTCATCAACCGGCTGAAGGCCGAGCAGTCCAACGTCCGGCGGGCCATCGTCCGGATGGACGGGATCCGCGCCACGAGCTTCGTCACCGCCGGCTACGTGGTGGCCGACGTCAGCGCGCGGCTGCTCGTGTTCGCGCTGCTGCTGACCAAGCTGGACCCGATCGGCGAGGGCGTCTTCTTCGTCGCGGTGATCGCGTTCCTGCTGCTCTACATGAACCGCCTGATCCGCGACCTGGACAACCCGTTCGAGTACAAGCACGGGAGCCAGGGGGCGGCCGACGTCTCCCTCTACGCGCTCGAACGCGCGCAGCGCCGTCTCGACGCCGCGCTGTGAGCGACAATCGGGCCATGGAAGACGGCCTGATGACCGAGACCGTGGCCGCGGGCTTCGAGGCGCGCGTGCGCGAGGCCGAGGAGGCGCTGTCGCCCCTGGCCGCGCGCTCCTACCCGGCGGTCCGGGCCCGGCCCCAGGACGACTGCGGGCTGCGCACGCCCTTCCAGCGCGACCGCGACCGGATCGTGCACTCCAAGGCGTTCCGGCGCCTGAAGGCCAAGACGCAGGTCTTCGTGGCGCCGCAGGGCGACCACTACCGCACCCGGCTGACCCACACCCTGGAGGTCACGCAGGTCTCGCGCACGGTGGCGCGGGCGCTGCGGCTCAACGAGGACCTCGTCGAGGCGATCGGCCTGGGTCACGACCTCGGGCACCCGCCCTTCGGGCACATCGGCGAGGCGGTGCTGGACCAGTGCCTGCGCGAGCGCTTCGGGACGGGCTTTCGCCACTACGAGCACTCGCTGCGGGTGGTCGACGTGCTCGAGGCGCTGAACCTGTGCGAGGCGGTGCGCGACGGGATCCTCTGCCACTCCGGCCGCGCGCCCCAGCCGGCCACGCTGGAGGGCGCCATCGTGCGGCTGGTCGACCGCATCGCCTACATCAACCACGACATCGACGACGCGCTGCGCGCCGGCGTGATCTCCGCTGGCGACCTCCCGGCGGACGAGATCGCCGTGCTGGGCGACACGGGCTCACGGCGCATCGACGCGCTGGTCCACGACCTGGTCGAGCACTCCGCGGCGGCGGGGGCGATCGTCCAGGGCGAGGAGATCGGCGGCGCGATGGACCGGCTGCGCACCTTCATGTTCGACCGGGTCTACCTGGCGCCCGAGGCGCGACGCGAGCATGCGCGCATCGAGCAGGTGGTGCGCACGCTGTTCGACCACTACGTCGTCGCCCCTCCGGCGGGCATCGAGGGCGCCTCGCCGGCCGAGCGTGTGACGGACTACCTGGCCGGGATGACCGACGGCTTCTGCATCCGCGAGTTCGAGGCGCTGGCTGTCCCGCGCTCCTTCGCGCCCTGATGGCGCGCTACACCGACGAGTCGCGCGAGCGGGTCCGCGAGGCGGTGGACATGGTCGACCTGGTGTCGGCGCGCTCGGAGCTGCGCCGCGGGGGTGCCAACCGCTACGAGGGGCTGTGCCCGTTCCACGAGGAGCGCACCCCGTCCTTCGGGATCGACCCGGTCAAGAAGGTCTACCACTGCTTCGGGTGCGGGGTGGGCGGGGACGTGTTCCGCTTCGTCCAGGAGACGGAGGGGCTGGACTTCGGCGGGGCGCTGGAGCTGCTGGCCGACCGCTACGGCGTCGAGCTCGAGCGCGAGGCCGAGGATCCGCAGGCCGCCGCGCGCCGCGAGCGCCGCGAGCGCCTCCAGGGGCTCCTGGAACGCACGGCCGAGTACTACTCGCGCTACCTGTGGGACTCGGGCGAGGCGGCCGAGGCCCGCGCCTACCTGGTCGGCCGGGGGCTTCAGGAGGAGACGCTGCGGCGCTTTCGCGTCGGCTACGCGCCCAAGCCGTGGGACCACATGGTCAAGCGCTGGCGCAGGGGCGGCTTCTCCGAGTCCGAGCTGCTGGCGGCGGGGCTGGTCAAGCGCGGTCGTCAGAACCCCGGCGTGTACGACCCGTTCCGCGGGCGCCTGATGTTCCCGCTGGCCGACCATCGCGGCCGCGTGGTGGGCCTGGCCGGGCGGGCGCTGCGCGACGACCATCGTCCGAAGTACCTGAACTCGCCGGAGGGCGAGCTGTTCCACAAGGGCCGCCAGCTCTTCGCGGCCGACCTGGCGCGCGCCGCCGCGGCACGGACCCAGGCCGTGCTGCTGGTGGAGGGCTACACGGACGTGATCGCGTTGCACCAGGCCGGGATCGAGAACGTCGTGGGGATGATGGGCACGGCGCTGACCGAGGACCAGATCCGCGAGCTGGGCCGCCTGGTCGGGGCCGAGGGACGGCTGCACCTGGCGCTGGACGCCGACGCGTCGGGGCAGGAGGCGATGCTGCGCGCCGCCCACCTCGTGACGGCGCAGGGGCGCGCGCGCTTCGACGTCGTCCAGCTGCCGGGCGGGACCGACCCGGCCGACCTCCTGGCCGCCGAGGGCGCCGACGCCATGCGCGCGCGCATCGACGGCGCGATCCCGCTGGCCACGTTCCAGATCGAGCGGATCCTGGCCACGGCCGACCTCGACGCGATCGAGGGCCGCAACCAGGCGTTCGAGGCGGCGCGCCGGGTGATCGGCGCCATGGAGCCCACGCCGGAGCGCGAGGACCTGCGCCAGCTGGTGTCCAGCCGGCTCGCGCTGTCGAAGGACCTCGAGTCGCTGCTGGTCGTGGCCCCGGCCGACCCGCCCGGCGGCTCCCGGACGGAGGCCGACCCGCGGCCGGCCAGGCCGGCCAGGCGCGATCGCCGCGAGGAGATCGAGCTCACCTTCCTGGCCCAATGCATCGCCCTCCCCGCCGCGGGCGGGTCCGCCCTGCGCGACGTCGACCTGGACGAGCACTTCACGAGCGCGCCGGCGCGCCGCGCCGCCGCCCATCTGCGCGACCACCTGGCCAACCCGATCGAGAGCGTCTCGCCCGACGACCACGAGCTGTCCTCGCTGCTGGCGCAGCTGATGCTGCGCGCCACGCGGGCGCCGGCCTCCGAGCAGACGCTGCGGGTGCAGCTCCTCCAGCTCGACCTCGCCCGCATCGAGCGCGCCATGGCGGTCGCGCGCGAGAAGCAGCCGAGCGACCTGGACACGCTGGCCCGCGAGAAGTCCGAGCGCAAGTCCCAGCTCGACGATGCGGTCGACGCCGCGATGGCGGGCTCGGCGCCGGCCGAGTAGCCGGGCTTGCCGTCCGGGGCCCCCGCCAGGATGGCGGCGTGGCGGCCCCCCAGCCCATCGGGCGCGTCATCCTGCGCGCGGTCCTCATCGTCGTCGGCGTCCTGCTGGCGCTGTACGTCGCGTACCTGCTGCGCCGGCCGATCGGCTGGCTGGTCATCGCCCTGTTCCTGGCCGTGGCCATGTCGGGGCCGGTGAACTACCTCAACCGCCACCTGCGGCGGGGACTGGCCATCGCGTTCTCCTACCTGGCGCTGTTCCTGATGCCGGTGGCGCTGGGCGCGATCCTCGTCCCCTCCATCGTCAACGCGGTCAACGACCTGGCGGACAACGTCCCGTCCTACGTCAACGACCTCCAGTCGCAGGTGTCCAAGAACAAGCGCCTGCACAAGCTGGACCAGGACTACAAGATCACGGAGAAGCTCCAGGAGCAGGCGGCCAAGCTGCCGACCAAGCTGGGCGGAGCCGCGGGCACGCTGGCCAAGCTGGGCTCGGGCCTGGTCAGCTCGATCTTCGCCGCGGTGACGATCCTGATCCTGTCCATCTTCATGGTCAGCCGCGGAAGGGAGTGGGTGGAGGCGTTGCTGAGCCTCCAGCCTCCCGACCGGGAGAAGCGATTGCGCCGCGCCCTGGACCGGGCGGCGCGGGCGGTGGGCGCCTACGTGGCGGGGATGATGGTCCAGGCCACGATCGCCGGGGTGCTGACGTACGCCGTGCTGACGATCCTCGGCGTCCCGTTCGCGGGCGCGCTCGCGGTCGTCGTGTTCTTCTTCGACCTCATCCCGCTGGTCGGCGCGACCATCGCGGCCGTGTTCGTCGGCCTCGTGACCGTGTTCAACGACTTCCCGGTCGACACGATCATCTGGACCGTGTGGGCGATCGGCTACCAGCAGATCGAGAACACGGTCATCCAGCCCCGGATCCAGGCGCGCGCCGTGAACGTCCAGCCCTTCGTCGTGCTCGTGGCGGTCCTCTTCGGAAGCACCCTGTTCGGGATCCCCGGAGCCCTCCTCGCCATTCCGGCCGCGGCGACGATCCAGATCGCCCTCTACGAGTTCTGGGAGTACCGCCGGGAGATCCAGCGCCTCCACAGCAACCCCCCGCTGCCACCGTCGCCGACGGCTCGCCTGACCACCTAGAAGCTCCGGGGGTGGGACTCGAACCCACAACCCTTCGGTTAACAGCCGAATGCTCTGCCGATTGAGCTACCCCGGACCGGAGGCGACAGAGTTTAGAGCCAGTTCCTCCACCGCATCGGCGGCGCGGTCGGCTGGGTCGTTGGCCTGCAGCCAGGTGGCCAGGGCGCCGGCTCGGTGGGCGATCGCGGGGTCGGTGAGGCAGCGCTCGACGGCCAGGCGGATGGCCCGGGGGGTGGCGAGGCGGTTGGGGACTCGGGTGCCCAGGCCGGCCCAGGAGATCCGGGCGGCGTTCTCGTTCATGTCGCCGGCGGCGGGGACCGCGACGACCGAGCAGCCGGCGGCCAGCGCGCGGACGACCGTCCCGTGGCCGCCGTGGCACACGACGACATCGCAGCGCGGCATCGTGCGCGAGTAGGACAGCCAGTCCACCAGCCGGGCGTTGCCGGGCACGGGGATCGGGGCGGGCGCGGGCCGGCGGTTGGTCGTCGCGATGACGCGGACGGGCGCGCGGGCCAGCCCGCGCAGCGCGGCCCGCAGCAGGCGCTGCTCGGGGTCCTGGGACGTCGACGGAGCCACGAGCACGAGCGGAGCCTCGCCCGGCGGCAGCTCGACCTCGCCGAACGGCGGCTCCCACATCAGCGGCCCGATCACGCGCGCCCAGGGCGGCCAGGCGCGCGGGTACTCCAGCTGGGGGAACGTGGACACCAGGCACAGCTCCCGCGAGATGCCGCCGTGCACGTGGCCGACCGGCTGCAGTCCCAGTCGCCGGCGCGTCTCGTTGAGCTCGTCGCGGCCCTGGCGCAGGCCGCCCTCGGTCACCCGCTCCAGGCGTCCCCAGGCGGCGCGACCCAACCGCGTCCGGGGCAGGCGCGCTCCCAGCGAGTACGGGGGGAACCCCGCCGCTCCGGGCGGGAATACGTGGGGGACCAGGGTGGCCACCGGCCGCCCGGCCACCTCGCCCGCCAGCGCGGGCGCCAGGGTGAGGATGTCGGCCACCACCGCGGCGGGGGAGAGCTCGTCCACCAGCGGCGCCATCTCGCGCGCCGCCCGCACGGCCGCCTCGTAGGGCCGCAGCGCCCGGCCCTTGGTGGGGAAGACGTCGTACTCCGGGGCGGCGGCGAATTCCATCCCGACCGCCTGTATCGGCTCGCGCCAGCGTTCCCACGTCTGGAGGGTCACGGCGTGACCCCGGGCCGCGAGGCGTTCGCCGAGCGCGATCATCGGGAACGCATGACCCGGATCTCCGAATGCTCCGAGCAGGAGACGGGAAGCGTGAGTTTGTATGGCTTCGTCGTGTTGTGTCACTGAGGATGTCGGTACATGGGAACGGACGGTCCCGAGCGGGCGCGCGCGGGCGCGAGGATAAGGGGCGGGGATGAGGCCCCTCGACGTCCGCTGGGCAACCCGCTCCGCCGCGGCGCTCTACGCCGTGGGCGCGGTGCTGCTCGTGCCGCCCGCCTTCTTCCACGGCAACGCCTCGCACCGGCCTGGAATCCTCGCCCTGGCCGGACTGAGCGCCGTCGCAGCGGCCGGACTCGTGGCGCTGGACCGCCTGGGGCGCGCCTCGGAGAGCCTCGCCTTCGCGGCCGAGCTCCTCGCGGTGGGCATCGTCGCGGCGCTCGTCGCCCAGACCGACGGCGCCCAGAGTCTCTATCCGGCCTACTTCCTGCTCCCCGTCCTGCACGCCGCCGTCTTCCAGGGTCGCGCACGGGCGCTCGGGGTCGGGCTGGCGGCCCTAATGGCGTTTCTCGCGCCGTTGGTCTACGAGCGCCACCACGCCGGGGCCTTCGGGAAAATAGCTCTGGCCGGCCTGCTGCCCGCCATCGCCTTCGCGGTCGTCACCCAGGTGGCGGTCGGCGCCCTGCGCCGGGACCGCCGCGCGCTGGAGGAGCGCGAGGCCGAGGCGCTGCGCATCGCCGAGTCCGACGAGCTGACCGGCATCGGCAACTACCGGCGCTTCTGGCGCGCCCTCCAGAGCGAGGCCGCCCGGGCCCGTCGCCACGACCAGCCGTTCTCCCTGATCGTGCTCGACCTCGACGGCTTCAAGGCGATCAACGACCACCTCGGCCACCAGGCGGGCGACGAGACCCTGCGCCGGGTGGCGCGCGCCCTGGAGGGTCAGCTGCGCGAGGAGGACGTCCTGTGCCGGCAGGGCGGCGACGAGTTCGGCGTGATCGCGGTCGCGGCGGGGGAGGCCGAGACCGCTGAGCTCGCCCGCCGCCTGGTGGACGCCGTGGCCACGGCGGGAGGCCACGGGCTGGAGGAGTCGCTGGCCGCCAGCGCCGGCTGGGCCACCTTCGGATCGCCCGAGCGGACCGCCGAGGGCCTGCTCGCCCTGGCCGACCGCGCGCTGCGCGAGGCCAAGGGCCGGCGGCGCCCGCCGCAGGTGTGGCCGCCCGCGCCGCACGCGCGGGCCGCCGCGCCGGTCCCCAGCCCGGTCCCGAGCCCGCGGCACGCCGAGTCCGAGCCCGCCCCGTGGCCGGCCGGAACGGGCAACGGCGAGCCGGAGGCGCGCGGCGGCCCCTGGGCGCGGACCCGTTCGGCGCGCGCCGTCGAGCGCCACCGCCCGTCCGATCCCCGCCTGGCCGCCCTGTCGGACTTCTCCCGCGCGCTGGCGCTGGCCGACGACGAGGCCGCCGTGGTCCAGATCGCGGTGGCCCACGTCGCCGAGGCGCTCGACGCGTCCGCGGTCGAGCTGTGGCGCCGCGACCCGCGCTCGGGCCGTCCCCAGCTGGTGGCCCGGGGCCGCCACTCGCGCGCGCCCGGCGACCACGCCGTGCCGGTCACGACCGACGAGGTGGCCGAGGTCATCCGGACCAACCACGTGGCCGGCAACGGGGACGGACGCCTCCTGGTCCCGGTCTCGCACGAGGGCAACGTGGACGGCGTCCTCGCCGCCGCGGCGCGCCCCGCCTCCGACGGCGGCCTCGAGCGCCGGCGCCTCGCGCTCGCCATGGCCGCCCAGGTGGCGCGCGCCCTCGCCGCGGCGACGCTGCGCGCCTCGCTGAAGCGCGCCGACCCGGCCGAGCTGGCCCGCCTGGCCGACCTGGCGGCGGCCGACGCCGACGCCACCCGCGTCGCCGAGCTGGCCCTGGCCACCGCCCGTGTGATGGGACTGCCGCCGGCCGAGCTGGAGACCCTGCGCCAGGCCGCGCTCCTACATCGGGTGGGGATGCTCGGCGTGCCCGCCGGCCTGCCCCTGCGCCCGACGTCGTTGTCCCCCGACGAGCTGCTCGTCGTCCGCGAGCACCCGATAATCGCCGAGCGCCTGCTGCGCCCGATCCCGCGACTCGGCCAGGTCGCCCGCACGCTGCGCCACGCCCACGAGCGCCACGACGGCAGCGGATATCCCGACGGCCTGGCGGGGGAGGACATCCCGCTGACCTCGCGGATCCTGCACGCCGCGATCGCCTACACGGCGATGCGCGCGCACCGGCCCTGGCGCCCCGCCCTCGGCGAGGCGCGCGTGCGCGAGGAGCTGCGCGCGGCCGCGGGTGGGCAGCTCGACCCCGCGGTGGTCGAGGCGCTGCTGCGCGGGCTGGAGTCCGGCGCGTCGGTGGCCTAGACGGCCGCCGCGGCCTCGGCCAACTCCGCCACCAGCCGCAGCTGCTCCAGCCGTGTCTCGGCGTCGAACGCCATCGGGCTGACGCTCAGCGTGCCCACGCCGGCCTGGGCGTAGACCGCCAGGCGGTCGCGCACGGCGTCGGGCGGGCCGACCAGCGTGACCGTGTCGATCAGCTCGTCCGGGAGCGCGGCGGCGGCCTCCTCCTTCTTTCCGTCGAGGTAGAGGTCCTGGACCTCCTTGGCCGCGGCCTCGAAGCCGTAGCGCTGCATGAGCTGGTTGTAGAAGTTCTTGTCGCGCGAGCCCATCCCGCCGACGTAGAGCGCCAGGACCGGGCGCATGGCGTCGCGGGCCGCCTCGATGTCCTCGGTGATGAGCACGTTGACCGTGGGGGCGATGTCGAAGTCGTCCAGCGAGCGCCCGGCCCGGGCGGCGCCCTCCTCGAGCAGCGGGAGGAACTCCTGGACGTGCTCCGGCGAGAAGAAGATCGGCAGCCAGCCGTCGGCGATCTCGGCGGTCTGGGCGACGTTCTTGGGCCCGATCGCGGCGATGTAGATCGGGATCTCCTCCTGGACGGGGGAGATGGTCAGCTTCAGCGGCTTGCCCGGCCCGTCGGGGAGGGGCAGCTCGATCGTCTCGCCGTGGTACTCCACGCGCTCGCGGCGCAGCATCATCCGCACGACCTCGACGTACTCGCGGGTGCGCTGGAGCTGCTTGGCGAAGCGCACTCCGTGCCAGCCCTCGGAGACCTGCGGGCCGCTCGTCCCCAGGCCCAGGCGGAAGCGCCCGCCCGAGAGCTGGTCCAGCGTCGCCGCCGTCATGGCGGTCATGCCGGCGCTGCGTCCCGGGATCTGGAAGATGCCCGAGCAGACGTCGATCTTCTCCGTCCCGGCGGCCAGCCAGGCCAGGACGGTCGCGGTGTCCGAGCCGTAGGCCTCGGCCGCCCACACCGACTCGTAGCCGATGCGCTCGGCCTCCTGCACGATCGAGAGCTGCTGCTGCGCGGTGAGCCCGAGCCCCCAGTAACCGACGTTGACCCCGAGCTTCATCGCAACGTTCCTTTCAGAGGAAGGTGGATCCTTGTCCCGTCCGACGCGGTACCCTACGCTCGCGTTTCGCGCTCCTCGCGGGAGAGGCGCATCGTAATGCGACGCAGACGCTACGCCATCGAAGACCTCCGGAGGGCCATCGACTGCCTGCCGGTCGACACGCGCGTGGCCATGCTCCACGGGGTGAAGGGCAACGACATCATCGTCGGCGCCTACACGACGCGCGACGGCGGGGTCTGCCCGATGCTCGCGGCGCACCGCTGCGGCGGTCGCACGAGCCTCGTGTCCTTCGCCCACACCTGGGACCGCTTCACCATGGCCAAGCGCGCCCGCCGCGCCACCGAGCGCGAGCTGCGCATCCTCGTCGCCCACCTGGAGTCCAGCCTTCTGGCCGAGGGGCTGCCCGAGCTCCAGCAGGTGATCGTGGCGCACCGCGCCGGCATGGAGCGCAACGCGGCCGAGCACGGAACCTTCCGGCGGCGGCTGCGCGGGGGCGACGTCTACGAGCGCGCCCTGGCCATCGTCGAGGCCGAGCGCGACCGCCTGGCCGCCGAGGCCGCGGACCGCGAAGCGGCCCGCGAGCCCGAGCTGGTCTAGAGCACCTCGTCGGGACGCTGGAAGACGATCTCCGGCACCACGCAGGCCGGGCTCAGGTGCAGCAGCGCGCGCACCATCTCGGAGATGTCCTCGGGACGGATCATCTCCTCGGCGTCCACCTGCTCCTTGACGAAGTCCGTCATCGCGGTGTCCACGAACCCGGGGCACAGCGCGCAGGACTTGATCCCCTCCGAGCCGAGCTCCTTGTTCATCGCCTGCGTGAACCCGACCACGCCGAACTTCGTGGCCGAGTAGACAGACAGCCAGCCCTGCCCGCTCTTGCCGGCGATCGACGCCGTGTTGACGACCAGCGCGTTTCGGTGCTCGGCGCCCGCGGCGCGCAGCAGGTCGGCGCATTCGCGGTAGAAGAGGATGTAGGAGCGCAGGTTGACGTCGAGCTGGATGTCCAGGCGCTTGGTCTGGGTGTCGGCGACGGCGCTCCCGATTCCCACGCCGGCGTTGTTGACGAGCACGTCGAGCCGGCCGAAGCGGTCGCGGTGCTTGGAGACGACCTCCTGGATCGTCTCCTCGTCGGCCATGTTGCCGGCGACGACCTCGACGTCGGCGCCGGCCTCACGCAGCTGCCCGGCGGCCGCCTCGATCTTCTCCGGGGTGCGCGAGGCGACGGTCAACCCGTGGCCCTCGTCAGCCAGCATCCGGGCGAGCGCCAACCCGATGCCGCTGGAGGCGCCCGTCACGATCGCGGCACGGTCGGCCATGGAGGCCGGTATCCAATCAGGTTGCGCCCGGCGCGGCCGGGAGGACGCGATCCCTACCCTTTCGCCTTCGCATGCGCCTCCGTCCGCTGCTCCTCCTCGTTCTCGTCCTCGCGCTGACCGGTCTCGCCGCCGGGTGCGGTGGCGGTGGCGGCGACGGCGCCAGCGCCGGTCCCGCGCCCTCCGCGCGCCCCGAGGACTTCCCGTCCGTCACGGGCAAGGCGACGCTGGGCGACCTGATCCGGGGCGTGCGGCAGGGCCCGCAGCTGGCCCCGGGCGTGTCGCTCCTGTACCCGGGCGCCCACAACCGCTTCGGCTTCGCCCTGATCGACCAGGCCGGCAAGCAGATGAACGGCGCGCAGGTGGCCATCTACACGGCGTCGGCCCAGCAGACCAACCTGCGCGGCCCGTTCCCGGCGCGCAGCGAGTCGCTGGAGGTCAGCCCGGCCTACCGGTCCAAGACCGCTTCGCTGGACCCCGACTCGGCCAAGGCGGTCTACGTGGCCGACGTGCCGATCGCCAAGGCCGGGCGCCACGTGATGATCGCGCTGGCCCGCCTGGACGGGCGCCTGGTGGCCTCCTCGGCCATCGCCTTCCAGGTCTCGGGGGGCCAGGGCGGCCCGCCGCGGGTGGGGGAGCCGGCCATCAAGGTGGACACGCCGACCCGGCGCGACGTGCGCGACATCTCCGAGATCGATACGCGCATCCCGCCGGGGACGATGCACGACGCCAACCTGGCCGACGTGCTGGGCCGCAAGCCGGTGGTCCTGACGTTCGCCACGCCCGCGCTGTGCAAGTCGCGCGTGTGCGGCCCGATCGTGGACGAGCTGGAGGAGCTCAAGGCCCAGTCCGCCGGCAGGGCCGAGTTCATCCACATGGAGGTCTACAACCAGAACAAGGTGGAGAAGGGCTACCGGCCGCAGTTCCGCGCCTGGCACCTGCCCAGCGAGCCCTGGACCTTCATGATCGCCCGGAGCGGCCGGATCGCGGCGGAGTTCGAGGGCCCGGTGTCCCTGGACGAGCTCCGCCAGGGGCTCGACCGGGCGGTCGCGGGCTAGCCGCGGACCGCCCGGGAGCCTCGGGGTACGGCTAGGAGCCGGGGCGCTCGACGCCGTTGCCGCCGTCGCGCACGTGGTTCTGGCCGCTGTCGTCCCAGTAGGGATCGCGGCTGCCCGACTTCGCCAGGCCGCGGCTGACCATGTAGGCGGAGGCGAGGATCGTGATGTAGAGCCACACCTTGTCGGCCCGGAAGTAGTCCACGCCGCCCTCGGCGATCTCGACCACGTTGCCCGCGATGAGGATGCCGATCAGCACCACGATCATCACGTAGAACTCGGTGGTCTTGAAAGCGGCCTTCGTCTCGGTGGCCAGGCGGCGGGCGAGCCCGCCGCGGCCGGACGCGCCGGCCGAGCCGGTGCGCGTGAGGTCCTGAGTTGCCATGCATTCTCCTTGGTAGGGGGAGCCCACCGCCTACCCAGCGCACCGCGCCGGAAACACACAAGTCTGATGTGTCTGCGCCCGCTACGGTCCCCGCGACGGGCCGGTAGCTCAGCTGGTCAGAGCAGCGGACTCATAATCCGCAGGACGCAGGTTCGACCCCTGCCCGGCCCATCCCGGGTGTTTGTTGCGAGGTGCACGGACGGGCGCCGACTCCTAGGACGTGGCCGCCATGTGGCCTCGCGGGCGTCGCGGTCAGCGTCCGGCGGCCAGCGTCTCCAGCGATTTCAGCGTCATTTCGATCGTCTTCTCCCACGAGAACTGCTCGGCGCGCTTCCTACCGCGCTCGATCAGATCAGCTTCGAGCTCTCGGTCTGTGAGCACGCGGTCGACGGCGGCGGCGATGTCCGCCGGGTCGTTTTCGTCGAAGTAGACAGCGGCGTCACCGGCGATCTCCGGACAGGCGGCAACCCGCGACGAGATGACCGGCGTTTGCGCGTGAAACGCCTCGAGCAGCGGCAGACCGAATCCCTCGAACCGAGACGGGAATAGGAGAGCTCGCGCGTGCCGGTACAGCTCGACGTGGACGTCCCTGGGCTGAAACCCGATCAACCGCACTCGCTTCTCCAGCTCCAGCTTCGCGATCTCGTCGGTCACCCGAGCTTCGATCGGACCTGGCCCCGTCAGTACGAGGCCCAACGTCGGATGCGCGGTTCCGAGCAGGATCTTCAGTGCTCGAAGCAATGCCGTGTGGTTCTTGTGGCGAAGGAACGACGCTGGATACAGCAGGTAGTCGTCGGGCAGGGCGAGCTCGCTGAAAGCCGGAGACGGCGCAATCGGGAGGCCACGGCGAAAGTCCTCGTCCACATCGAGGTAGGTGATCACGACCTTCTCGGGTTCGAGTCCGTAGAGGTCGACCAGGGTGCGCTTGCTGAACTCGGACAGGGTGAAGACCCTGCTCGCCCTGGCCGCGGACACCCTGTACGTGCGCCGGCGAAGCTCCAGCATCCGCGCGTCCAAAAACTGAGGAAAGAACTCGTGCTGGAGGTCGGGCACCATGACCGCGCTTGGGATGTCCGCAGGCATCGGGTCGAGGATCAGCAGCGGGCAGAAGAGCACCTCGTGGGCCTTCGAGTCGAACTCCGACGCGAGCGTCAGGCCGGAGCGGTGATCCGGCTCGACTCGAAAATCGGCCTCCGGCGCGAGCGCACGCAGCGACTCGACCTGACTCTCCACGGTGAAGATGGTCAGCGCCGGCCGGACCGTCTTCGTGCCCGCCGCCAATCCCTTCACCACGTTGCGCACGTAGATGTCCATTCCACCCATCTGCCCGCCCAGGTAGTGGCGGAGGTTGACAGCCAGCCGCAGGCGCTCGCCAACTGCTACGCGAGGCGTTTCAGGTGACGGCGCGCGGTGCGATTCGCTGTGCACTAGCGACGCTCGTGAGAGAGGCAGTCGATCCACGATTCGGTGCAGAGAGTGGTGCAAGACATGCCGGCCGTCCGGGTTGC
>JAWVFQ010000026.1:0-101251 GCA_033856025.1 Solirubrobacteraceae bacterium
CGCTGGAGGGCAAGATCGACCGGCTCAACGGCCTCAAGGAGAACGTGATCATCGGCAAGCTCATCCCGGCCGCCACGGGGCTCAAGCGCTACCGGCGGATCGAGATCGAGCCGTCCGAGCCGCTCCCCCGGGCCATCGACGACGTCGGCCTGCTCGACCAGGACGAGCTGGCGGCCGAGCTGGGGCTGGACTCCGGCGAGAGCCTCCAGGGCTTCGGCGCGTCGTTCGAGTCCGACCTCGAGGTCCTCTCGGAGATCGGCGGCGGCGACGACGCCGGCGACGGCTTCGCCGAGGAGCTCGCGTCCCTCGACGTGCCCGACGACTCCGGCAACGGCAAGAAGTAGCCGGCTAGCCGCTTTCGCGCAGACCCGCCGCCCACCGGAGGAGCTCCTCCACGTGGGCGGCGGTTATGCCGATCGCCGGGTCGGATGTGACGAGGAGGGTGGGGCCGGGGCGGTCTCGCGCCCAGTCCTCGCAGTCGCCGTGGTCGTCGTCGATCCAGGCGACGGGGCGGTCGGGGCCCGCGTGGGCGTCGATCGCGTCGAGCTTCCAGTGGCGCGATCCGCCGCCCGGCGATCCGGTGAAGGTGAGGAAGGGATAGGGACCGGGTAGGGCGAGAGCATGGGGCAGGTACTCGTTGGCCCGCTCCTCCCATCCCGTGCACCAGACCATCTCGAAGCTGTCGCCCAGCCGGCGCAGGTGCTCGCCCGCCGTGGCCGAAAGGTAATGGTGGATGCCGTCCACGTTTTGGAAGCTCCCGTCTGGACGGGCGTCCAGGTCGAAGCCAAACAGCGAGATGACCCCGTCGACATCGACGAGCAGCAGCGGAATGTGTCTATTTGCAGGGAGTTTCAAGTGACATCTGTAACGGAACCGCGCTGCGCGAGACCCGTTAGCCTGTTTCCATCGATGCCCGCCGTCAAGGCGGTTGCAGACCGCGCCGATAGGGGTACGGACCAGCGCGGTCACGTTTGGCCCCGCAGTTCACTTCTACTTCCATGACCCTAGAGATCGGCATCCTGCTGGCGCTCGCGTGCGCCTTCGCCACGAACCTCGGCTTCCTGTACAAGCACCGGGGCGCGTGCGCTGCTCCCACGGTCGACGTCCGCCACCCGCTGCGGACCGCCAAGGGTCTGTTCGCCTCCAAGTGGTTCGCGATCGGCATGGCCGTCGCGGTCGGCGCGTGGATCTTCCACGTGGCCGCGCTGGCGATGGCGCCGCTCTCCATGGTCCAGGCCGTCCTGTCCGGCGGCGTCGTGCTGCTGGCCGTGATGGCCGACCGCCTCTTCGGCTTCGACGTCGGCCCCCGCCAGTGGGTCGGCGTGGCGTGCACCGCCGCGGGCCTCATCGCCCTGGGCGTCACGCTCCCCGCGAGCGCCGGCTCGCACTCCCACTTCTCCGCCTCGGCCATGATCGCCTTCGAGGGCGGCCTGGTCGGCCTCGGCGCCCTGCTCATCATGGGCAAGCGCCTCGGCGGCCCCGAGGAGCACCACGGCGTCATGCTCGGCGCGGCGTCCGGCGTGCTGTTCGGCGTCTCGGACATCGCGATCAAGGCCCTCACCGGTCTGGTCGGCGACGCGGGCGTCCTCGGCCTGATGTCCCCGTGGCTGCTCCTGGCCGCGCTGGCTTCGGTCGCCGCCTTCTACGCCTCGGCCCGCGGGTTGCAGGACGGCGAGGCGGTCCCCGTCATCGCCACCACCGGCAGCGCGGCCAACGTCTCGTGCATCGCGGGCGGGATCATCGTGTTCGGCGACCCCATGCCCGGCGACGCCATCGGCGTGATCGTCCAGGTCGCCGCCTTCGCGATGGTCTGCGTCGCGGCCTTCCTCACCCCCGCGCCCGTGCGCGCGGCCGAGGCCGCCGGCGCCCCGGCCTAGCCCGCCCGCGCAGTTTGTCTATCATCGCGGGCCGCATGCCGACCACCAGCCAACTCGTGCGCAAGGGCCGCAAGCCGCCGTCCAAGAAGCTCGCCACCCCGGGCCTGAAGTCCGGGAAGGGGCGCAAGCAGCGCGTCGCCGCTCCCCAGCGCCGGGGCGTGTGCACCCGCGTGTACACGGTCACCCCGAAGAAGCCGAACTCCGCCCTGCGCAAGGTCGCCCGCATCCGGCTGACCAACCAGATGGAGGTCACGGCCTACATCCCGGGCGAGGGCCACAACCTGCAGGAGCACTCGGTCGTGCTCGTCCGCGGCGGCCGCGTCAAGGACCTGCCGGGCGTGCGCTACAAGGTCGTGCGCGGGACGCTGGACGCCGCCGGCGTCAGCGACCGCAAGAAGGCCCGCTCGCAGTACGGCGTCAAGAAGTAGCGGATGCGCCGCAACCGCGCAGACGTCCGGACGCCCGAGCCCGACGCGATCCACCGCAACCGCCTGGTCCAGCAGGTCATCAACAAGGTGATGCTGGACGGCAAGAAGTCCACCGCCGAGCGCATCGTCTACGACGCCCTGGCCATCCTGGGCGAGAAGAGCGGCAAGGACCCCGTCGAGGCGCTCGAGGAGTCCGTCAAGGCGCTGACCCCCGTCCTCGAGGTCCGCTCGCGCCGCGTCGGCGGCGCCACCTACCAGGTGCCCGTCGAGGTTCCCCAGCGCCGCGCCCGCACCCTCGCGGTCCGCTGGCTCGTCACCTTCGCCCGTCAGCGCCGCGAGAAGACCATGGCCCAGCGCCTGGCCAACGAGCTCCTGGACGCCCAGTCCCAGCAGGGCAACGCCTACAAGCGCAAGGACGACATCTACCGCATGGCGCAGGCCAACAAGGCCTTCGCCCACTACCGCTGGTAAACCGGCGGTCCGAGCGCGCCCCTCAGGGCGTCCTCGGCTCGCGAATAGCGCTGCTATTCGCTTCGCCTGCGTCCTTCTGAGGAACGCGCTCGGCCTCGCCGGTTGGGCGTCCGGCCCGGCGCGCTGAGGATCAGGCCGCCGACTCCCGAGAAGAGGAGCAGGACCGCTCCGAGGGTCTCGGTGTAGAAGCCGGCTCGAGGGCTGCCCTTCGCGTTCTCGAAGGTCCGGGCGAGGGTGTTGGTGCCCGTCGCGTCGGCCAGGTCGAAGGCGAGGGCGAGGATGATCGCGATGCCGCCGAGCACGGCGAGGCCGGCCATCGCCGGGCGCGAGCCGCCGCGCGTGGCGCCGTAGGCCATCGGCAGGGCTGCGAGGCCGAGCAGGACCATGGCGTAGGAGTGGTTCTCGTGGCCCTTGACCGAGCCGCCGGGCACGGTGACACCGGCCGCGGTGTGGACCTCGAACAGCGTCAGGAAGTCCGACAGGACGAGCAGGACGGCTCCCGCGAACGCGGCCAGCGCGAGCGCGACCGCGAGGAGTTCCGCGCCCGTGACGGCCGGGCGGGAAGCCCCACGATCCTTGCTATCCTGGGATGTCCTTCCGGGGGGCTGTGCGTTCACGTGCGCGCGCTCCGGACTCCCGCTCCGCACACGGGCCCGAGGGGCCCGTTTTTTTGCCCGAAAGGCTTCAGCTCGAGACACGGATATGGCACGCAGATTTCCATTGGAGAAGACCCGGAACATCGGGATCATGGCGCACATCGACGCCGGTAAGACGACGACGACCGAGCGCATCCTCTACTACACCGGCCGCACCCACAAGATGGGTGAGGTCCACGAGGGCGCCGCGACCATGGACTGGATGGAGCAGGAGCAGGAGCGCGGGATCACGATCACCAGCGCCGCCACCACCTGCGAGTGGGAGGACCACCGCATCAACATCATCGACACGCCGGGCCACGTCGACTTCACGGTCGAGGTGGAGCGTTCCCTGCGCGTGCTCGACGGCGCCATCGCCCTGTTCGACTCCGTGGCCGGCGTCGAGCCGCAGTCCGAGACGGTCTGGCGCCAGGCGGACAAGTACAAGGTCCCCCGCATCGCCTACATCAACAAGATGGACCGGGTCGGCGCCAACTTCGAGCAGGGCGTCCAGACCATGATCGACCGCCTGGGCGCGCACCCCGTCCCCATCCAGGTGCCGATCGGCGCGGAGGGCGACTTCCGCGGGATCATCGACCTGGTGGCCAACAAGGCGGTCCTCTACGAGGACGACCTGGGCACCAAGGTCAACGTCGTCGACATCCCCGACGACCACCGCGACGTCGCGGCGGCCGCCCGCGAGCACCTGCTCGAGGAGGTCTCCCACTACGACGACGGGCTCGTCGAGCTGATCCTCGAGGAGGCCGAGGTCCCCGAGGCGCGGCTCAAGGAGGCCATCCGCAAGGCGACCCTGGAGATCAAGCTCACGCCGGTCCTGTGCGGCAGCTCGTTCAAGAACAAGGGCGTCCAGCCGCTGCTCGACGCGGTCATCGCCTACCTGCCCAGCCCGCTCGAGGTCCCGCCCGTCGAGGGGATCGAGCCGGTCCGGGGCGAGGAGGAGGGCCGCCCGGCCGTCCGGCACGCCGACGACTCCGAGCCCTTCGCCGCCCTCGCGTTCAAGATCATGGCCGACCCCTACGTCGGCAAGCTCACCTACTTCCGCGTCTACTCCGGCAAGCTGAGCGCCGGGTCGCGCGTCCTGAACGTCTCCACCGGTCGCACCGAGCGGATCGGCCGCATCCTGATGATGCACGCCAACCACCGCGAGGAGGTCGAGGAGATCGCCGCCGGCGACATCGCCGCCGGCGTGGGCATCAAGCAGGTCACGACCGGCGACACGCTGGCCGCCCCCGACGCGCCGATCAAGCTCGAGACGATCACCTTCCCCGAGCCGGTCATCAAGGTGGCCATCGAGCCCAAGACCAAGGCCGACCAGGAGAAGATGTCCGTCGCCCTGGGCCGCCTGGCCGAGGAGGACCCGACGTTCCAGGTCCAGACCAACGACGAGAGCGGCCAGACCGAGATCTCCGGCATGGGCGAGCTGCACCTCGAGGTGCTGGTCGACCGCATGCTGAGGGAATTCAACGTGGACGCGAACGTGGGCCGACCCCAGGTGTCCTACCGCGAGACGGTGCGCGGGGAGGCCCGCAAGGTGGAGGGCAAGTTCGTCCGCCAGACGGGCGGCTCGGGCCAGTTCGGCGTCGTGCGGATCGACCTCGAGCCGGCCCCGGGCGAGGGCTTCGACTTCGTCAACAAGATCCGGGGCGGCGCGATCCCCACCGAGTTCATCCCCGCGGTGGAGAAGGGCGTGGAGGAGGCGCTGGGCAACGGCGTCAAGGCCGGCTATCCCATCGTCGACGTACGCGTGACGCTCGTGGACGGCAAGTACCACGACGTGGACTCCTCGGAGATCGCGTTCAAGGTGGCCGGCTCGATCGCGCTCCAGGAGGCGGTCAAGCGGGCCAAGCCCGTCCTGCTCGAGCCGATCTTCTCGGTCGAGGTCGTCACGCCCGAGGAGTTCGTGGGCGACGTGATCGGCGACCTCATGCGCCGCCGCGGCCAGGTCCAGGGGCAGGAGCCCCGGGGCAACGCGATGGTGGTGACGGCGTTCGCGCCCCTGGCCGAGATGTTCGGCTACGCCACCGACCTGCGGACGGTCACCCAGGGTCGCGCGACCTACACGATGCAGTTCGAGCGCTACGACGAGGTCCCCACGAACATCGCGGAGAAGATCGTCGAGCACCGCCAGGGCGCGCCCGTCCCGGCATAACGGCTAGATTTCCAAAGTTCTCAACCCCAAGGAGCAAGCAAAGTGGCGAAGGAGAAGTTCGAGCGGGACAAGCCGCACGTAAACGTCGGCACCATCGGTCACATCGACCACGGCAAGACGACGCTTACGGCAGCCATCACCCAGGTGCTGGCCGAGAAGCAGGGCGGCGAGGCCAAGAGCTTCGAGGAGATCGACAACGCTCCGGAGGAGAAGGAGCGCGGGATCACCATCGCCACGTCGCACGTCGAGTACCAGACCGACAACCGGCACTACGCCCACGTCGACTGCCCCGGCCACGCCGACTACGTGAAGAACATGATCACCGGCGCCGCGCAGATGGACGGCGCGATCCTCGTGGTCTCGGCGGCCGACGGCCCCATGCCCCAGACGCGCGAGCACATCCTGCTCGCCCGCCAGGTCGGCGTGCCCTACATCGTCGTGTTCCTCAATAAGGCCGACATGGTCGACGACCCCGAGCTCCTCGAGCTCGTCGAGGTCGAGGTCCGCGACCTCCTCAACGAGTACGACTTCCCCGGCGACGACGTCCCGTTCGTCACCGGCTCCGCGCTCAAGGCGCTGGAGGGCGACGAGGACGCCAAGAACAAGATCGTCGAGCTGGCCGCGGCGCTGGACTCCTACATCCCGGAGCCCATTCGCGACCTCGACAAGCCGTTCCTCATGCCGGTCGAGGACGTCTTCTCGATCACCGGCCGCGGCACCGTCGCGACCGGCCGCATCGAGCAGGGCGTCGTCAACACCGGCGACACGGTCGAGATCGTCGGGATCACGGACACCACGAACACCGTGGTGACCGGGGTCGAGATGTTCCGCAAGATCCTCGACCAGGGCCAGGCGGGCGACAACGTCGGCTGCCTGCTGCGCGGCACCAAGCGCGAGGAGATCGAGCGCGGTCAGGTGCTGTGCAAGCCCGGTTCGATCACGCCGCACACGAAGTTCAAGGCCGAGGTCTACGTCCTCAAGAAGGAAGAGGGCGGACGCCACACCCCGTTCTTCACGGGGTACCGGCCGCAGTTCTACTTCCGGACCACCGACGTGACCGGGGTGGCCAACCTCCCCGAGGGCACGGAGATGGTCATGCCCGGGGACAACGTGCAGATGGAGGTGGAGCTGATCCAGCCCATCGCCATGGACCAGGGCCTTCGCTTCGCGATCCGCGAGGGCGGCCGCACGGTCGGCTCGGGGGTCGTGACCGAAGTCGTTCAGTAAGCAGTTCAATCGTCAGATACGACCACCGGGGCGGGTCCCGCGCAGTAACGGGATCCGCCTCTCTCACGCAGCAAGGGCAACGCATACACGCATGGCATCACTGACCCAGAACAAGATCCGCATCCGTCTCAAGAGCTACGACCACTCGGCGATCGAGACGGCGGCCAAGGAGATCGTGGAGACCGCGACGCGCACCGGCGCGAGCGTCTCCGGACCGGTGCCCCTGCCCACCGAGAAGAACGTGTACGCCGTGATCCGCTCCCCGTTCAAGGACAAGGACTCCCAGGAGCACTTCGAGATCCGGACCCACAAGCGACTGATCGACATCCATCAGCCGACGCCGAAGACGGTCGACTCGCTCCAGCGGCTCGACCATCTGCCGGCGGGCGTGGACATCGAGATCAGGCTGGCCGGCTGAGGAGGACGTGACGTGCCCGCGATCCTCGCTCGCAAGCTCGGAATGACCCAGCGCTTCATGGACGACGGCCGTGTCGAGCGCGTCACGGTGCTCGAGGCGGGTCCGTGTCACGTCACGGCCATCCGCACGGAGGAGCGCGACGGCTACGACGCCGTCCAGCTCGGCTTCGGCGCGGTGCGCGAGCGCAAGCTGACGCGCGCCGAGCTGGGTCACCTCAAGAAGGCGGGCGCGCCGCCGGTGCGCCACGTGTGCGAGTTCCGCGACGAGGCGGGCGAGCTGCAGGTGGGCGACGAGGTCCGCTGCGACGTCTTCGAGCCGGGTCAGACGGTGAAGGTGTCGGGCGTCTCCAAGGGCAAGGGCTTCCAGGGCACGATCAAGCGCCACAACTTCTCCCGCGGCCCCGTCACGCACGGCTCCCACAACGTGCGGGCGCCGGGCTCCATCGGCGCCTCGGCCACGCCCTCGCGCGTGTTCAAGGGGATCAAGGGACCGGGCCGCATGGGCGGCAAGCGCGTCACCCAGAAGGGCCTGGAGGTCGTCGAGGTCATCCCCGGCGAGAACCTGCTGCTGCTGCGCGGCTCGGTGCCGGGCCCGAAGAACGGGACCGTGGAGGTGCGCACCGATGCGTAGCCATACCTGTCACCCCCACGCCCGCACTCGCGCGGCTGCAAACCTTCGCCCGGCTGCGTCCTCGCTCGGGGCAATGGCGCTGCCATTGCACCCTCCCTGCGTCCTTGCCAGTCTCGGTTTTCGCTCGCACGAGCACGACCGTGGAGGTGCCAGGCATGGCTAAGGCCCCCTGGCTGCACAAGCAGGGCGGCGTGGACCTCGACCCCGAGGCCTTCGAGGCCGCCTGGAACGAGGCGCTCGTTCACGAGTGCGTTCGCGCCGAGCAGGCCGCGCGCCGTCAGGGCACCGCGTCCACCCGCACGCGCGGCAAGGTCCGCGGCGGTGGCGCCAAGCCCTGGCGCCAGAAGGGCACGGGCCGCGCTCGCGCGGGCTCCATCCGCTCCCCGATCTGGGTCGGCGGCGGCACGGTGTTCGGCCCCTCGCCGCGTCGCTACACCTTCAAGGTCAACCGCAAGGCGCGCCGGGCCGCGCTGCGCAGCGCGCTGTCCCTGCACGCCGGCCGCGGCTCGATCGCCGCGGTGGACGCGCCGGGCTTCGACGCGCCCTCGGCCAAGCAGGCCGCCCAGGCGCTGGCCAAGTGGGGCGGCGACCTTCCCGTCCTGGTGGCCCTGGGCGACGACGAGGCGGTCGCGCTGAAGTCCTTCCGCAACCTGGCCCGCGTCTCCGTGCTGCCCGCGCACTCCGTGGGCGTGACGGACATCGTCGGCGCGGCGTCGCTGGTCGTCTCCGAGGCCGCGCTGGCCACCCTGACCGGGCTGGCGAAGGGCGAGCAGGCTCCCGCCGCCGACGCCGAGGAGGCCCCGGCCTGATGGACGCTCGCCAGGTCATCATCCGTCCCGTCGTCACGGAGAAGAGCTACGCGCTCGCCCTGGCGGGCAAGTACGTCTTCCGCGTCCACCCCGACGCCCACAAGACCCAGATCCGCCAGGCCGTGCAGGAGATCTGGGGAGTCGACGTGCGCGACGTGCGCACGATGTCGGTCAAGTCCAAGCCCAAGCGGCGCGGCCTGACCACCGGACGCACGCGCCAGTGGAAGAAGGCGATCGTGCAGATCGGCGAGGGCCAGGAGATCCCGATCTTCGCCGGGCTCGAGGGCGCTGCCTGATGGCCATCCGCAAGCCCAAGCCCACCAGCCCCGGCCGGCGCTTCTCCACGTATCCCGACTTCGCGGAGATCACCAAGGACGAGCCGGAGAAGAGCCTCGTCGAGGGGATGAAGAAGTCCGGCGGGCGCAACGCCCACGGGCGCAAGACGTCGCGCCACCGCGGTGGCGGCGCCAAGCGCCTGTACCGGCGCATCGACTTCAAGCGGCGCAAGGACGACGTCCCCGCGAAGGTGGCGGCGATCGAGTACGACCCCAACCGGTCCTCCTACATCGCGCTGCTGCACTACGCCGACGGCGAGAAGCGCTACATCCTGGCGCCGCAGCGCCTGGCGGTCGGCGCGACCGTGGCGTCGGGTGAGCGCGTGGAGATCACCGTGGGCAACTCGCTGCCGCTGGCCAACATGCCGGTGGGCACGATCGTCCACAACGTCGAGCTCCAGCCGGGGCGCGGCGGCCAGATGGGCCGGGCCGCCGGCACGGCGATCCAGCTGATGGCGAAGGAGGGGGACATGGCGACGCTGCGCCTGCCGTCCGGCGAGATGCGCCTGGTGCGCGCCGAGTGCCGCGCCACGATCGGGACGATCGGCAACGCCGACCATCAGAACGTCAAGGTGGGCAAGGCGGGGCGCAAGCGCCACATGGGCGTGCGCCCGCAGACGCGCGGCACCGCCATGAACCCGGTCGACCACCCCCACGGCGGCGGTGAGGGCTCGACCACGGCGGGGCGCCATCCGGTCACCCCGTGGGGTGTCCCTACCCTGGGCTACCGGACGCGCAAGAAGCGCAAGTCGTCCGATCCGTACATCGTCCGTGGCCGCCGTCGCGGCAAGAAGGGCAGGTAGCGCGTGAGCCGTTCCAGCAAGAAGGGGCCGTGGGTCGAGGACCGCCTGATGGCACGCATCGAGGCGATGAACTCCTCCGGCAACAAGTCGATGGTCAAGACGTGGTCGCGGACCTCGACGATCTTCCCCGACATGGTCGGCCACACGATCGCCGTCCACGACGGGCAGAAGCACGTCCCCGTGTTCGTGACCGAGGCGATGGTCGGGCACAAGCTCGGCGAGTTCGCCCCCACCCGCAAGTTCCGCGGCCACGCCGGCGCGGCCAAGATGCGATGAGCCCAGAAGACGACAAGACCGAAGAGACCGCCGAGAAGCCCAAGCGCCGGCGTGCCCGCGCGAAGGCGAAGCCCGCGGCGGAGAAGGCCGCGGCCGCTGAGGCCACCGCCGAAGACGCCGGCGCCGGCGACGACGCGACGGGCGACGACGCCCCCGCGGAGAAGCCCAAGCGGACCCGCTCGCGCGCGAAGAAGCCCGCCGCGCAGAAGGCGCCCGCCGAGGCGGCCGCCGCCGACGCTCCCGCCGACGATGCCGACGCCGCTCCGGCCGCCAACGAGGCCGCCGCCGAGGAGCCTTCGGCGAAGGACGCTCCGGCCAAGAAGCCCGCTCGCCGTCGCGCCAAGCCGAAGGCGGACGAGCCGTCGAAGCCGGCGCCCGCGCGCAAGCGCGGCGGGACCGACACGGTCACGGCTCCGCCGGTCGTGCGCGCGCACGCGAAGTACGTGCGCTCGTCCGCGCGCAAGGCGCGGCTGGTCTGTGACCACATTCGCGGCAAGGACGTCGACGAGGCGCGCGCGATCCTGCGCTACGCCCCCCGCGCGGTGGCGCGCGACTGGGAGAAGCTGCTGGAATCGGCGGTCGCCACCGCCGAGCACAACCACGAGCTGGTCGGCGACGACCTGCGCGTCAAGGAGGCCTTCGCCGACGAGGGCCCCACGCTCAAGCGCTTCCGCCCGCGCGCCATGGGGCGCGCCACGCGGATCCGCAAGCGCACCTCGCACCTGACGATCACGCTCACGCCGAAGGAGGACTGAACGCACTAATGGGTCAGAAGGTCCATCCCGAGTCGCTCCGCGTGGGCTACATCCACGACTGGAAGTCGAACTGGTTCAACGAGCGCAACTTCGCGGACTACCTCGACGAGGACGTCCGGATCCGCGCGCACATCCACTGGAAGCTGGCCCACGCCGGCCTGTCGGACATCACGATCCGCAAGGACGCCAACGAGGTCGAGGTGAACATCCACACGGCCCGGCCGGGCATCGTGATCGGCAAGTCCGGGAGCGAGGTCGACGCGCTGCGCAAGGACCTGCACCGGATGACGCGCAAGCAGATCAAGGTCAACATCCACGAGATCAAGCGTCCCGAGCTGGACGCGAACCTCGTCGCGCAGTCGATCGGCGAGCAGCTCCAGAACCGCGTGGCCTTCCGGCGCGCGATGAAGCGCGCGCTGACCTCGGCGATGCGCTCCGGCGCCAAGGGCGTGCGGGTGCAGGTGTCCGGTCGCCTGGGCGGCGCGGAGATGGCGCGGACCGAGGGTTACTCCGACGGTCGCGTCCCGCTGCACACCCTGCGGGCGGACATCGACTACGGCTTCTACGAGGCGCGCACGACCTTCGGGCGCATCGGCGTCAAGTGCTGGATCAACAAGGGCGAGATCATGCCCGAGGGCTACACCGGCGCCGACCTCACCGACATCAACGCGCCGCTGCCCGGCGACCGCGGTCGCGACGACCGCGGCGGGCGGGGCGGGCGCGGCGGGCGCGACGGCCGGGGCGGCGGCGGCGGTGGCCGCGGCGGGTTCGGCGGCGGCGGTCGTGGCGGCGGTGGCGGCGGCGGTCGCGGTGGCGGTCCCGGCGGCGGCGGCGGCCGAGGTGGCGGCGGCTTCGGCGGCGGCGGCGGTCGTGGCGGCGGCGGTGGCGGCGGTGGCCGTGGTCCCGGCGGTGGCGGTGGCCGCGGTCCCGGTCCCGGCGGCGGCGGCGGTCGTGGCGGCGGCGGTGGCGGCCCCCGCGGTGGTGGTGGCGGCGGCGGTCCGCGCCCCGGCGGAGGTGGCCGCTGATGCTGTCTCCCAAGCGCGTCAAGCACCGCAAGCAGCACCGCGGCCGGATGGCGGGGAACTCCCGCGGTCAGACCAACGTGCAGTTCGGCGACTACGGGCTGAAGGCCATCGAGCGCGGCTGGATCACCAACCGCCAGATCGAGGCCGCCCGAATCGCCATGACCCGCTACATCAAGCGCGGCGGGAAGGTGTGGATCAACCTCTACCCGGACAAGCCGTTCACCCAGAAGCCCGCCGAGACCCGCATGGGCTCGGGCAAGGGCAACCCGGAGGGCTGGGTCGCCGTGGTCAAGCCGGGCCGCGTCATGTTCGAGCTGGCCGGCGTTCCCGAGGACCTGGCCCGCGAGGCCATGCGCCTGGCCGGCCACAAGCTGCCCGTCAAGACCAAGTTCGTGGCGCGGGAGGGGCAGTTCTGATGCCCCGCGCGGGTGAGGTACGCGACATGACCGACGACCAGCTGGCGGAGCACATCTCCACGACTCGCCAGGAGGTTTTCGGGCTGCGCTTCCGCCTGGCGACGGGAGAGCTGGAGAACACCGCCGGAGTGGGCGCGGCCAAGCGCGAGCTGGCCCGCGCCCTGACCATCGCGCGCGAGCGCGGAATCGACGTCCAAGCCGAACTGAGCAAGAGCTGATGGCCGAAGAAGAGAACGAGACAACCGAAGAGACCCCGACCCCGCCGGCCGAAGAGGCCGCGCCGGAGGCCGAAGCCACCCCGGAGGCCGAAGCGGCCGCGCCGGAGGCCGAAGAGGCGCCGGCTGAAGCGGCCGCGCCGGAGGTCGAAGAGGCGCCGGCCGAAGAGGCCGCGCCGGAGGAGGCTGCGCCGGAGCCGGAGGTCGCTCCCGAGGAGGAGGCCCCGGCCGAGGAGCCGGACGGCGTCGAGGCGGCGGCCGCGGACACGGGGCCGTCGGAGCCGGCGGAGGCGCTGTCGCCGAAGGCGGCGCGCAAGCGGGCCCGGTCCGTCCATACCGAGGGCCGACCGGAGCGCGCTCCGGAGGACCGGCAGTCCGAGCGGCGCGCGGCGCGCGCGGCCAAGGCGGCCGAGCGCCGGCGCTACCGCGTCAAGTCACGCGAGAAGGCGCGGGCACGGCGGGCCGCGGAGCCGGCGACCGAGGGGCCGCCCCCCGTCGAGCGCCCGCACGGGCGCCCGAAGGTCCGTCAGGGCGTCGTGGTCTCCGACCGCGCCGACAAGACGATCACCGTCCGCGTCGACCTCGCCCGGCGCCATCGCCGCTACGACAAGGTCATCCGCAGCAGCTCCACGCTGCACGCGCACGACGAGAGCAACGACGCCAACATCGGCGACACCGTCCGCGTGATCGAGAGCCGTCCGCTCTCGCGCACCAAGCGCTGGCGGCTCGTCGAGGTCCTGGAGCGCGCGAAGTGATCCAGAACGAGAGCCGCCTGCGCGTCGCCGACAACACCGGCGCCCGCGAGATCCTGTGCATCCGCGTCCGGGGCGGGTCGCGCCGGCGCTACGCCGGCGTCGGCGACGTGATCACCGCGACCGTCAAGCAGGCCAACCCGCAGGGCTCGGTCAAGAAGGGCGAGGTCGTCAAGGCCGTCGTCGTGCGCACCCGCAAGGAGTTCGGGCGCGACGACGGCACCTACATCGCCTTCGACGAGAACGCCGCCGTGCTGATCGACGACCAGGACAACCCGCGCGGCACGCGCATCTTCGGTCCGGTCGCCCGCGAGCTGCGCGATCGCAACTTCATGAAGATCGTGTCGCTCGCCCCGGAGGTGCTCTGACATGTCCGGCCGGCCCAAGATCCGCAAGGACGACAACGTCATCGTGATCGGCGGCAAGGACCGCGGCAAGACCGGCCGCGTCCTGCGCGTCGACCCCAAGCGCCAGCGCGTGTTCGTCGAGGGCGCGAACATCGTCAAGAAGCACATCCGCCCCCAGCAGGTCCAGGGCGCCCAGCGCGCCGAGCAGGTGGGCGGCGTGGTCGAGAAGGAGGGCGGCATCCACATCTCCAACGTGGCCCTCATCGACCCCAAGGAGAACAAGCCCACGCGCGTGCGCCTAGAGCGCGACGAGGACGGCACCCGCCGCCGCGTCGCCAAGCGCAGCGGAGCGAGGATCGACTGATGGCCCAGGCCCGCCTGAAGGAGCGCTATGAGTCGGAGATCCGGCCGCAGCTGGTCAAGCGGTTCAAGTACTCGACGCCGATGCAGGCGCCGCGGATCGAGAAGATCGTCGTGAACATGGGCGTGGGCGACGCCAAGCAGGACTCCAACATGCTGGAGGCCGCTCAGCAGCAGCTGGCCACGATCGCCGGCCAGAAGCCCAACGTCCGCGCCGCCCGCAAGTCGATCGCCAACTTCAAGCTGCGCGAGGGGATGCCCGTGGGCGTCGCCGCCACGCTGCGGCGCGACCGCGCGTACGAGTTCCTGGACCGCCTGATGTCCGTGGCGATCCCCCGGATCCGCGACTTCCGCGGCCTGAACCCGCGCTCGTTCGACGGCCGCGGCAACTACACGATCGGCATCCGCGAGCAGATCATCTTCCCCGAGATCGACTACGACTCGATCGACCAGGTCCGCGGCCTGGACGTCACGATCACCACCACGGCCCAGACCGACGAGGAGGCCTTCGCCCTGCTCGAGGCGTTCGGCATGCCATTCTCCAGGGACGGACGTCCCGGCGGCCCGAGCGCCGAGGATGAGGAGGCCGCCGAGGAGGAGCAGCGCAAGGAGGAGGCGCGCGCCCGGGCCGAGGCCGAGCAGGCCGCGCTCGAGCAGCTCAAGGAGGAGAACCCCGAGGCCTACGCCAAGCCCGAGCCGGAGACCCCGGCGGAAGAGGGCGAGGCAGCGGCGAACACCGACGAGGAGCCCACACCGGAAGAGAGACAGGAGTAGATGGCCAAGACCTCACAGCGCGTCAAGCAGTCGCGCCCCCCGAAGTACAAGACCCGCGGCTACACGCGCTGCCGGCGTTGCGGTCGCGCCCGCGCGGTGTACCGCAAGTTCGGCGTCTGCCGGATCTGCCTGCGCGAGCTCGCTCACGAGGGCTACATCCCGGGGATGACCAAGAGCAGCTGGTAACCAACGATGAGTCAGACCGACCCCACAGCCGACTTCCTCACGCGGATCCGCAACGGCCTCCAGGCCCAGCACGACGCCGTCGAGGTGCCGTCCTCCAGCCTGTCCAAGGAGATCGCGCGCATCCTCAAGGAGCAGGGCTACATCGAGAGCTTCGAGGTCCAGCCGCCCGAGCCCCGGCGCGCCGGCGAGCGCGTCCGCGTGGGCCTGCGCTACACCGAGGACCGCAAGCCCGTCATCGCCGGCCTGCGCCGCGTCTCGCGCCCGGGCCGGCGCATGTACGTCGACGCCCGCCACATCCCCAAGATCCAGGGCGGCATGGGCACCACGATCATCTCCACGTCCCAGGGCGTGATGACCGGCCACGACGCGCGCCGCAAGGGCATCGGCGGCGAGCTGGTGGCGGAGGTCTGGTAGCCCGATGTCCCGCATCGGCAAGCAGCCCATCCCCGTCCCCAGCGGCGTCACCGTGGCCATCGAGCCCGGCGTCGTGCGCGTGAACGGCCCCAAGGGCGAGCTCTCCGAGCGCATCCACCGCGACATCACGGTGGCGCAGGAGGAGGAGCAGCTCGTCGTCACGCGGCCCACCGACCGCGGCGAGCACCGGGCCCTGCACGGGCTGACCCGCTCGCTGGTGTTCAACATGGTCCAGGGCGTCACTGCGGGCTACGAGAAGACGCTGGATATCCAGGGCGTCGGCTACCGCGCCCAGAAGAAGGGCTCAGACCTCGAGCTGTCGCTCGGGTACTCACATCCCGTGCCCGTGAAGGCGCCGCAGGGCATCGAGTTCGAGGTGCCCCAGCCCACGCGCGTGATCGTGCGCGGCATCAACAAGCAGCTCGTCGGCGAGGTCGCCGCCAACATCCGCAAGCAGCGCCCGCCGGAGCCCTACAAGGGCAAGGGCATCCGCTACGAGGGCGAGTACGTCGCCCGCAAGGTGGGCAAGCGCGCATGACCGTCAAGACCAAGCCCCAGCGGCGCCTGCGCCGGCGCCGCCGCGTGCGGGCCAAGGTGCGCGGCACCGCCGCCCGCCCGCGCCTGGCCGTCTTTCGCTCCAACCGCGGGATCGCCGCCCAGCTCATCGACGACGACGCCGGGCGCACGCTGGCCGCGGTGGCCTGGACCGAGGACCCGCTCAGGGCTCTGGCCCGCATGGAGCAGGCCACCCGGGCCGGCGGCCTGCTGGCCGAGCGCGCCAAGACGGCCGGGGTGGAGCGCGCCGTGTTCGACCGCGGCGGCTACCGCTATCACGGCCGCGTGAAGGCCCTCGCCGACGGCGCGCGCGAGGGCGGGCTGGCGCTGTGACTCGCTACCCTCAGCCGCCATGGCACTAGACCGCTCCACCGGCCCCGCCGGCCTCGACCTCCAGGAACGCGTGGTCGAGATCAACCGCGTGGCCAAGGTCGTCAAGGGCGGCCGGCGCTTCTCCTTCACCGCGCTCGTCGTGGTGGGCGACGAGAACGGCACGGTCGGCGTGGGCTACGGCAAGGCCAACGAGGTCCCCGTCGCGATCCAGAAGGGCGTCGAGCGGGCCAAGAAGAGCCTGTTCCGCGTCCCCATGCACGGCTCGACGATCACCCACCGCACCGTCGGGCGCTTCGGCTCCGGCGAGGTGCTGCTCAAGCCCGCCTCGCCCGGTACCGGCGTCATCGCCGGCGGCGGGGTGCGCGCAGTGCTGGAGCTGGCCGGGATCCACGACATCCTGTCCAAGAGCCTGGGCTCCCAGAACCCGATCAACCTGGTCAAGGCCACGGTGGCCGGGCTCCAGGGACTGCGCCGGCCCGAGGAGGTCGCCGAGCTGCGCGGCCTGAGCGTCGACCAGGTCCTCGGCCTGGACGGCCGGGAGAAGGAGACCGGGCAGGTGGAGGCTCCCGCCGCGGAGGAGACCCCGGCGTGAGCAAGGTGACGATCACCCAGCGCCGCTCCTCCAACGGCGCCGACCGCGGCCAGCGCGACACGCTGCGTTCCCTGGGACTGCGCAAGATCAACCACGCCGTGGAGCGCGACGACTCGCCGCAGCTGCGCGGGATGATCCACAAGGTGCGACACCTGGTGGACGTCGATGGCTGAGCGCGTCGGACTGCACAACCTCAAGCCGCCGCGCGGCTCGCGCAAGCCGCGCAAGCGCGTGGGCCGCGGCGAGGGGTCGGGCACCGGCAAGACCTCCGGCCGCGGGCAGAAGGGCGCGGGCTCGCGCTCCGGCGCCAAGGAGCGCGTCAACTTCGAGGGCGGGCAGAACCCGATCCACATGCGGATGCGCAAGCTGCGCGGCCCGCACATGAAGAAGTCCATGCCCTTCGAGCCGTTCCGGACCCACACGCAGCCGGTCAACCTGGCCGACCTCGAGGAGCGCTTCGACAAGGGCGCCGAGGTCACGCCGGACACCCTGCGCGAGAAGGGCCTGGCCAAGAAGCGCGACGTGCCGGTCAAGGTGCTGGCGCGCGGCGAGATCTCCAAGCCGCTGACCGTCCACGCCCACGGGTTCAGCGTCGCGGCGCGCGAGCGCATCGAGGCCGCGGGCGGGACCTGCCAGCTGATCGACGGCGCAGCCGCCTAGGGGACGGCGATGCTGCGCACGATCGCCAGCGCCTTCACCGTCCCCGAGATCCGCCGCAAGCTCGCCTTCACGGCGGGGATGCTGGCGATCTACCGGCTGGGCTCGCACATCCCCGTGCCGGGGATCGAGACGCAGGCGGTCCAGGACATCCAGAAGAACTTCTCCGGCTCCAACATCCTGGGGTTCCTCAACCTGTTCTCGGGCGGAGGGCTCCAGCGGGTGGCCATCTTCGCGCTGGGGATCATGCCCTACATCACGGCCTCGATCATCCTGCAGCTCCTCACGGTCGTGGTGCCCACGCTGGAGAAGCTCTCCAAGGAGGGCGAGGTCGGCCAGGCGCGCATCACCCAGTACACGCGCTACCTCACCGTCGGCCTGGCGCTGGCGCAGTCCGTGGGCTACGTGTTCCTGTTCAAGTCCTTCGGGACCAGCGCCGGCAGCCCGGTGGTCAAGAACTTCAACGGCCCCACCGTCTTCATGATCGTCATCTCGCTGACCGCCGGCACGGTCCTGCTGATGTGGCTGGGCGAGCTGATCACGCAGCGCGGCATCGGCAACGGGATCTCGCTGATGATCTTCTCCTCGATCGCCGCGGGCATCCCCAACGGGGTGCAGTCCTGGTGGCAGAACCCCGATCCGATCTTCAAGGTGATGATGCCCTTCGTCGCCCTGGCGGTGATCGCGGCGATCGTCTTCGTCCAGGAGGGCCAGCGGCGCATACCCGTCCAGTACGCCAAGCGGGTGATCGGGCGGCGGATGTCGGGGGGCGGCCAGACCTACCTGCCGCTGCGCGTGAACATGGCCGGCGTGATCCCGGTGATCTTCGCCGCCTCGATCATGGCCTTCCCGCCGACGCTCGGACAGCTGCTCAACTCGCCGTGGTCGCGGGACCTGGCCGCGTTCTTCTCGCCGAACGGCTGGGCCTACATCATCGGCGAGACCGTGTTCATCATCCTCTTCACCTACTTCTACACGGCGGTCACGTTCAACCCGGTCGACCAGGCCGACAACCTCAAGAAGTACGGGGGGTTCATACCGGGGGTGAGACCGGGCCGGCCGACGGCCGAGTTCCTCGATCGCATCCTGGCCCGCCTGACGTTCCCGGGCGCGCTGTTCCTGGCCGCGGTCGCGGCGCTGCCGACGATCCTGATCAACCAGACCAGCGCCAACTTCTTCTTCGGGGGCACGTCGATCCTCATCGTGATCGGCGTCGCCCTGGACACCATGAAGCAGCTCGAGGCGCAGCTGATGATGCGCAACTACGAGGGCTTCCTGAAGTAGGCTCGGGCCGGCCGTGTCTGAGCTCAACCTGATCCTGCTGGGCCCGCCGGGGGCGGGGAAGGGAACCCAGGCGCAGCGGCTGGTGGACGACTTCCGCCTGCCCTACATCGCCACGGGGGAGATGCTGCGCACCGCGGTCAAGGAGGGCACGCCGCTGGGCCAGGAGGCCGCCAAGTACATGAACAACGGCGACCTCGTGCCCGACGACGTGATCATCGGCGTGGCCGTCGAGCGCCTCCAGCGCGACGACACCAAGGACGGCTTCATCCTCGACGGCTTCCCGCGCACGACCGAGCAGGCCAAGGCGCTGGACGCCGAGCTCGAGCGGGTGGGGCGCAGCCTCACCGCCGCCCTGCTCATCGACACGCCCGACGAGGATGTCGTGCGGCGCATCTCCGGCCGGCGCCAGTGCGTCAAGAACGAGCAGCACGTCTACCACGTGGAGTTCGACCCACCCAAGCACGAGGACGTGTGTGACCAGGACGGGGCCCGACTGGTGCAGCGCGACGACGACAAGCCCGACACCGTCCGCCACCGCCTCGACGTCTACCACGAGCAGACCGAGCCGGTCATCGGCTACTACGAGGACAAGGGGCTGCTGCGGCGCTTCGACGGGACCCGCAGCCCGGCCGAGGTCCATGACCACATCCGCGCCACCCTGGCCACGCTCAAGCTCGAGGAGTCGCTGTGATCATCGTCAAGTCGCCCGAGGAGATCGACCGCATGGCCGCGGCCGGGGCGATCCTGGTCAAGACGCTCAACCTCCTCCAGGGCAAGATCCGCCCCGGCGTCACCACCGCCGAGCTCGACGAGGCGGCCGAGAAGTTCATCCGATCGCAGGACGCCGAGCCGGCGTTCAAGGGCTACCGGGGCTTCCCGGGGTCCATCTGCGCCTCGCCGAACTCGATGGTCGTCCACGGCATCCCCGGCCCCTACAGGCTCTCGCGCGGAGACGTGCTCTCGGTGGACGTCGGCGTGATCCACGACGGGTGGGTGGCCGACGCCGCCCGCACCTTCCCGGTGGGCCCGGTCTCGCCGATCGCCACCCGCCTTCTGCGCTCCACCGAGGGGGCGCTGTTCGCCGCGGTGGAGCAGTGCCGGCCGGGCAACCGCCTGGGGGACGTCTCCCACGCCGTCCAGTCCCACGTGGAGGCCGACGGGTTCTCGGTCGTGCGCTCGCTGGTCGGCCACGGCATCGGGCGCGACATGCACGAGGACCCGCAGATCCCCAACTTCGGCGAGCCCGGGCGCGGCCCGGAGCTGGAGGAGGGGATGGTCCTGGCCGTCGAGCCGATGGTCACCGCGGGCCGCCACGCGGTGCGGATGGCCGACGACCACTGGGCCATCTACAGCCAGGATGGGTCGCTGGCCGCCCACTTCGAATTCACGGTCGCCGTGACCGCCGACGGGCCCCGGATCCTGACCCCGTGGCACAAGGCGGCCGACCGAGCCGCCGCGTAGCGCTTTGCTACCATCACTGGTTCGCGCTCGAAGGGGAAGTCTCCCTGGGGCGTGTTTCTTGCTGGTTGCAGCTTCCGCGACGAGGTAGCGGCCGCCGAAACGGCGGCCAGAGCCTCGCCGCCGGACTATTCGAAGGGGATCATGAAGGTACGACCGTCGGTCAAGCCCATGTGCGAGAAGTGCAAGATCATCCGCCGCCACGGCGCGGTCTTGGTGATCTGTCAAAACCCCCGTCACAAGCAGCGTCAGGGCTGACGGGGTAGCGGCATGGCACGTATCGCCGGAGTCAACATCCCCCTGAACAAGCGCGTCGAGGTCGGCCTGACCTACGTGTTCGGCATCGGCCGCTCGACGAGCAACCAGCTCCTGACCCAGGTCGGGGTCGAGCCGGACCGCAAGGTCCGCGACCTGACCGAGGACGAGGTCGTCAAGCTGCGCGACGCCGTCGAGAACCTCACGGTCGAGGGCGACCTGCGCCGCGAGCGCTCCCAGAACGTCAAGCGGCTGATGGAGATCGGCTGCTACCGCGGCCTGCGCCACCGGCGCGGCCTGCCCGTTCGCGGCCAGCGGACCAAGACCAACGCCCGCACGCGCAAGGGCCCGCGCCGCATGCAGGTGGCCGGCAAGAAGAAGGCGGGGAAGAAGTAATGCCCGCCGCTCCTCGCCGTCCCCGCACGGGCCGCCGCAAGGCCCGCAAGAACATCGCCGTGGGCCAGGCCCACATCAAGACGTCTTTCAACAACACGATCGTCACGCTGACCGACCGCGAGGGCGCCGTGATCGCGTGGGAGTCCGCCGGCGGCGCCGGCTTCAAGGGCTCGCGCAAGTCCACGCCGTTCGCCGCGCAGGTGACCGCCGACGCGGCCGCGCGCAAGGGCATGGAGCACGGCCTCCAGAAGGTCGACGTCTACGTCAAGGGCCCGGGCTCGGGCCGCGAGACCGCCATCCGCTCCCTCCAGGCCGCCGGCCTCGAGGTGAGCTCGGTGCGCGACGTCACCCCCCAGGCCCACAACGGGTGCCGCCCCCGCAAGCGGCGGAGGGTCTGAGCATGGGCCGCGACACGTCTCCGCAGTGCAAGCAGTGCCGCCGCGAGGGTCAGAAGCTGTTCCTCAAGGGCGAGCGCTGCCTCACGGACAAGTGCGGCGTCGAGCGCCGCTCCTACCCGCCGGGCGACCACGGACGCGGCCGCCAGAAGCAGAGCGAGTACCGCGTGCAGCTGCGCGAGAAGCAGAAGGCGCGGCGCTACTACGGCGTGCAGGAGAAGCAGTTCCGGATCTACTACCACAAGGCCAGCCGTCAGGCCGGGATCACCGGCGAGAACCTCCTGACTCTCCTGGAGTGCCGGCTGGACAACGTCCTGGTGCGGCTGGGCTTCGCCGCCTCGCGCCGGCAGGGCCGGCAGATGCTCCGCCACGGTCACTGGACCGTGAACGGACGGCGCGTCGACATCCCCAGCTACCAGGTGCGGCCCGGCGACGTGATCGCGGTGAAGGCGGGCACGCCCGTCGAGCCCGTCATCCGGGACGCCACCGAGCTGACCGGGCAGATCCCGGCCTGGCTCCAGGCGGACCATGACGGTCTGACCGCGAAGATGCTGCGCAAGCCGGAGCGCAAGGAGATCGCCGCTCCGGTGCAGGAGCAGCTCATCGTCGAGCTGTACTCCAAGTAACGAATCTCAACCGAAGGACTCCCCCAGTGCTTGACTTCCAGATCCCCAGGATCACCGCTGAGAACGTCGAGGAGAACCGCGGCTCGTTCACGATCGAGCCGCTGGACCGCGGCTTCGGCTACACCTTCGGCAACTCGCTGCGCCGAGTGCTGCTCTCCTCGCTGGGCGGCGCCGCCGTCACCAGCGTGCGCATCGAGGGCGTGGCCCACGAGTTCTCGACCATCAAGGGCGTCAAGGAAGACGTGACCGACATCGTGCTCAACCTCAAGGGCGTGGTGTGCCGCATGCACTCCGACGCCTCCGAGGTCGAGGCTCCGCTCGTGGTCACCGGCCCCGGTGAAGTGACCGCCAAGGACATCGACCTGCCCGCCGGGGTGGAGATCCTCAACCCCTCCGCTCCGATCGCCACCCTCGAGAAGAAGACCAAGCTCGAGCTGTACCTGACCATCGGGCGCGGTCGTGGCTACACGCCGGCCGAGGAGAACAAGTCGCCGGACCAGCCGATCGGCGTCATCCCCATCGACTCGATCTTCTCGCCCGTGCGCCGCGTCGCCTATGAGGTCGACCAGGCGCGCGTCGGGCAGCGCACCGACTACGACAAGCTCACGCTGGACATCGAGACGGACGGCTCCAAGGACCCGCAGGAGGCCCTGCGC
Source organism: Solirubrobacteraceae bacterium (assembly GCA_033856025.1). Taxonomy (GTDB): domain Bacteria; phylum Actinomycetota; class Thermoleophilia; order Solirubrobacterales; family Solirubrobacteraceae; genus AC-38. The sequence continues at coordinate 22,531 of JAWVFQ010000026.1, forward strand.
GAGGCGGCCGAGATCCTCATCTCGCACCTGGCGATCTTCACGGATGAGGACCGCATCGAGGAGCTGCGCGGCGCGATGCCGGGCGTCCTCGACGGCGGCGCCGCGGGCCAGCCGGCCGGCGTGGCCGCGGCGCCCCGCAGCGCGGGCGGCATGGACGAGATCCTCATCGAGGAGCTCGAGCTGGGCGTGCGCTCGTACAACTGCCTCAAGCGGGCCGGCATCCAGACGGTCGGCGATCTCGTGGGCAAGAGCGAGGGCGAGCTGGCCGCGATCCCGAACTTCGGCAAGAAGTCGATCGACGAGGTCGTGGAGACGCTCCAGGCGCGAGGGCTGGACCTGCGCGACGACTGAGATGCGCCACCAGAAGACCCGGCACAAGCTCTCGCGCAGCGCCTCGCACCGCAAGGCGCTGCTGCGCAACCTCTGCAAGGAGGTGATCGACCACGAGCGGATCCAGACCACCGAGGCCAAGGCCAAGGCGGTCAAGCCCGAGGTCGAGAAGCTGATCACGCTGGCCAAGCGCGGCGACCTCCACGCCCGCCGCCTGGCGCTGTCGGAGCTGGGTCAGGACAAGTTCGTCGTGCACAAGCTGTTCGAGGAGGTCGCGCCCCGCTACGCCGACCGCCCGGGCGGCTACACGCGCATCCTCAAGCTGGGCCCTCGGCGGAGCGACTCCACCGAGATGGTCTACCTCGAGCTCGTCTGACCTCCCGCCTCGTCCTCGAATACGACGGGACCCCGTTCGCGGGGTGGGCGCGGCAGGACGGGCAGCGGACGGTGCAGGAGGAGGTCGAGCGGGCGCTGTCCACCGCGCTGCGCCGCGAGGCGACGGTGCGGTGCGCGGGACGCACCGACCGGGGTGTGCACGCCTGGGGGCAGGTGGCCTCCTACGCGGGCGAGCCGGTGGCGGTGGGCTCCCTGAACGGGCTGCTGCCCGACGAGATCGCCGTGCGCGAGTGCGCGGAGGCGCCCGACGGGTTCGACGCGCGCCACGACGCGGTCTCGCGGACCTACTGCTACCGGGTGCTGGCGCGACCCGCGCCCAGCCCGTTCGAGGCGGGGCGGGCGCTGTGGTGGCCGCACCCGGTGGACCGCGGGGCGCTGGACGCGTGCGCGCGGGCGGTGCGCGGGCAGCACGACTTCACGGCGTTCACGCCGACGCAGACCAAGCACGTCTTCTTCCACCGCACGGTCCTGGACGCGCGCTGGGAGGCGCGCGGCGACGTCCTGGAGCTCTGGATCGAGGCGGACGCCTTCCTGCGCCACATGAACCGCGTGCTGGTGGCGACGATGCTCGAGGTGGCGTGCGGGCGCCGCTCCCCGGAGGACTTCGCCGCGCTGCTGGAGGGCCGCCCGCGCTCCGAGGCCGCGGCTACGGCACCGGCGCAGGGTCTGTATCTGGCGTCCGTGCGCTACGGATGACGGCGGCGAAGGCGCCGACGACGTCGGGATCGAAGCGGTCGCCGGCCTCCTCGCGCAGGCGCTCCAGCGCCTGCTCGTGCGTCAGGGCGCTGCGGTAGGCACGGTCGGACACCATCGCGTCGTAGGCGTCGCACACGGCGATGATCCGCGAGCCCAGGGGGATGCGCTCGCCCGCCAGGCCGTCGGGGTAGCCGCTGCCGTCCAGGCGCTCGTGGCTGGCGCGGACGATGCGGGCGACGGGGCGCAGAGCCGGAGCGGCGCCGAGGATGCGGTCGCCGATCGCCGGATGGCGCGAGAGGAAGGCGCGCTCGTCGCCGTCCAGCGGGCCGGGCTTCTGCAGGATCGCGTCGGGGATGGCCATCTTGCCGATGTCGTGCAGCTCCCCCGCGCGGGCCAGCACGTCGAGGTCCTCGGTGTCCAGCCCCATGGCGCGCCCGACCGCGACGGCGTACTCGGTGACGGACCGCAGGTGCTCGCTCAATGCCGGCTGGCGCTCCTGGAGGGCGCGCAGCAGCACGTCGCGGGCCTGACGGCGAGCCGAAGCGCGGCGGCCGTCCTTGTGCGCGTACATCCGCTGGTCGGCCAGCTGCAGGGCGGCCGGCGGCTCGGGCGTGTCGTCGGGCAGGGTGACGATGCCGTGCGAGCTGGTGATCTCGAAGCCCTCGCCGCTGTCGGACAGCGCGGCGGAGGTGGCGCGCAGCGCCTCGTCGCGCTCGCCGCCGTCGCGCAGCAGCACGCAGAACTCGTCGCCGCCCATCCGGTAGGCGGTGCCGTAGGGGGCGGCGGCCCGGTCCAGGCGCGAGCCCAGGCGCGCCAGCAGCGTGTCCCCGGCGGGGTGGCCGAAGGTGTCGTTGTAGGACTTGAAGCCGTCGAGGTCGTAGAGGGCGAGGATCCGGCGCTCCCCGGCGGCGATGGCGTCGCGCTCCTCGGCCAGGTCGAGCATCAGGCCGCGGCGGTTGCGCAGGCCGGTCAGGGCGTCGGTCATGGCCTCGTGGCGGCTGGCCGAAAGCAGGCGGATGTTCTCGCCGAAGGCCAGCCCGGCCCGGACGAAGATCGCGAGCAGGGCGGCGAAGGTGAGGGCGCGGGCCGGGAGCGTGACGTCGGCCTGCATGTCGTAGACGAGCAGGCCGAAGGCGACCGCCGCCATCGTGGCGGGCACGACCATCATGCCCCAGCCGTCGATGCGCATCTCCTCGCGGGCCGGCGGACGCAGCCACGCCGCCGTGGCCAGGGTCACCATGCCCAGCGGCCAGATCGTGTCGAGCAGACCGCCCTCCACGTAGCCGCCGCGGGCGGTCTGGACCAGGAAGATGGAGTCGGCCACGCTGGCGATGGCGAACCCGGCGGCGAGGAGGACGAGGGGGCGCGAGCGCCAGCCGGTCAGCGAGAGCATGGCGACGATCACGGTCACCAGGAGCAGGTCGCCCAGGGGGTAGGCGAGGTTGGTGACGACGACGGCCACCGAGCCGTGAGTCGCGTCGAGCACCGGCTGGATCACGAACGTGGCGCCGACCGCCGCGATGGCCAGCGCGCCGACGATCCCGTCCAGCCACAGGCTGGCCGGGAAGTGCCGCATCCGGCCCCGGACGAGCAGGACGAGGCCCACATAGGACAGCGGGTAGAAGCCGAGGTACAGCGCGTCGGCGAGGGAGGGATAGGGCGGGTCGGCCAGGCCGGTCAGGCGCAGGCTCCAGTAGACCTCGCCGGCGAAGTAGGACAGCACGCCCAGCCCGATGGCGAGCCACGCGCCCCGGTCCGCCGGCACGATCGCCGCGCGGGCCAGGCAGAGGGCGGCCGCGCCGAACATCACGCCGTCGTAGACCCACTGCGAGAAGAACGTGTCCCAGCCGCCGCCGCCCAGGATTCCGACGGAGTGCGCCGCGAGCGCGGCCAGCGCGATCAGGCACAACCCGACCACCGCGAACGGCCAGGGAGAGCGGGTGAGCCGCGAGGTCACTCCGAAGATATCGGCGTTTGCCGGACTAACCTGTAGGCATAGATGAAGGTTCTGCTGACCAACGACGACGGCATCCAGGCCGACGGCCTCCAGGCTCTGCGCCGGGCGCTGCTGGAGGTTCCGGGCGTGGAGCTGGCCACGATCGCGCCGGACTCCAACCGCTCGGCCGTGGGCCGCGGAATCACGACGCGCCGGCCGCTGTGGGTGGAGGAGGTCGACTTCGGGGACGGCACGGTGGGCTACGCCACCGACGGCACCCCGGTGGACTGCGTGCGCTTCGCCAAGCTGGGGCTGATCGACGGCTTCACCGCCGACCTCGTCGTCTCGGGCATCAACCACGGCTCCAACCTCGGCGACGACATCACGTACTCCGGGACGGTGGCGGCCGCGCTGGAGGGGATCGTGCTCGGGCTGCCCGCCGTCGCGGTCTCCCAGCAGTCGCAGGCCGGCGAGATGGACTTCCGCCTGGGCCGCGAGTTCGACTTCACGGCCGCGGCGCGGTTCACCGCGCGCCTGGTCGGGGAGATCGACGAGGTGCCGCTGCCCGAGGGGACCCTGCTCAACATCAACGCGCCGGGCTCGGCTCCCGAGGGCGTCGAGCTGACCAGCCTGGGCAAGCGCGTGTACCGCGACCGGCTGCGCCTCCAGGACGAGGAGGGCGAGAACCGGCGCCTGTTCCACATCTACGGCGGCGACATCTCCTACGAGGAGGAGGACGGCACGGACCTGGCCGCCGTCGCCGCGGGGTACATCGCGGTGACGCCAATTCACTTCGATCTCTTCGACCGCGCCGGGCTGGACGCCCTCTCCATGTACGACCTGGCCCGCCTGGTCGAGCCGGCCGCGCACGAGGTCGAGTGAGCGCGGAGCGCGCCGCGGAGCTTCGGCGGGAGCTCGAACACCACAACCACCGCTACTACGTCCTCGACGATCCGGAGGTCGGCGACGACGTCTACGACGCGCTGCTCGACGAGCTGCGCGGCCTGGAGGCGGCGCACCCCGAGCTGCGCTCGCCCGACTCCCCGACGCAGCGCGTGGGTGGGCGCCCGCTGGAGAAGTTCCAGACCGTCGAGCACCTCCAGCCGATGCTGTCCCTGGCCAACGCGCGCGGCGAGGCGGAGCTGCGGGCGTGGGTGGAGCGGATGCGCAACCACCTGGCGCGCGAGGGGATCGAGCAGGACCGCTTCGACTACGTGTGCGAGCCCAAGATCGACGGGCTGGCCATCTCGCTGGTCTACCGCGACGGGATCCTGGAGCGCGGGGCCACGCGCGGCGACGGGCGCGTGGGCGAGGACGTCACCCAGAACCTGCGCACGATCCAGGCCGTGCCCCTGTCGATCGACGACGCGCCGCCCCTGCTGGAGGTGCGCGGCGAGGTCTACATGCCGCTGGCCGGCTTCACCGAGCTCAACGAGCGCCGTGCGGCCGAGGGGGAGCGGACGTACATGAACCCGCGCAACGCGGCGGCGGGGGCGATCCGCCAGCTCGACCCGGCGATCGCGGCCTCGCGGCCCCTGTCGCTGTGGGTGTACGGCGTGGGCGCGACGGAGGGGATCCGCTTCGAGCGCCACTCCGAGGCGCTGGACTGGATGCGCGAGCGGCGCTTCCCCGTCAACCCCGACGTGCGCAGGGCGCACGACGTCGACGAGGTGATGGACGTCTGCACCAGCTGGGAGGAGCGCCGCGACCAGCTGGACTACGAGATCGACGGCGTGGTCGTGAAGGTCGACGACCACGAGCTCCAGCGCCGCCTGGGCGTGGTGGGGCGCGAACCGCGCGGCGCGGTGGCCTGGAAGTTCGCGCCGATGACCGCGGTGACGCAGCTGCGCCAGGTCCACTGGAACGTCGGCCGCACCGGCCACCTCGTCCCGTTCGCCGAGCTCGAGCCCGTCGGGGTGAGTGGGGTGACCGTGAAGATGGCCACGCTGCACAACGAGGAGGACCTGGCCCGCAAGGACGTGCGCCCGGGCGACGACGTCATCGTCATGCGCGCCGGGGACGTCATCCCCCAGGTCGTCTCCCCGGCGCCAGACGCGGTGGGGCGCAAGGGGCGCGCACGGCGCCCGAAGCCTCCGGCCAAGTGCCCGGTCTGCGCCACGCCGACCGTGAAGCGCGAGGGCGAGGTCTTCACCCGCTGCCCCAATCCCGACTGCCGGGGGCGCCAGTGGCAGCTGCTCAAGCACTTCGCCTCGCGCGGGGCGATGGACATCGAGGGCCTGGGCGAGGAGCGCGTGTCCCAGCTCATGCGCGCCGGTCTGGTCGCCAACGCGGCCGACCTGTTCGATCTCGCTCCCGACCAGCTGGCCGGGCTGGAGGGATTCGCCGAGCTGTCGGCGCGCAACCTGGTGGACGGGATCCATGGCTCGCGCGAGCGGCCGTTCTCGGCCGTCCTGTGGGCGCTGGGGATCGAGAGCGTCGGGGAGGTCAACGCCCGCAACCTGGCCCAGCGCTTCCGCTCGATCGACGCGCTGATGGCGGCGTCGCCGGAGGAGATCGCCGCCACGCCCGGCGTCGGGCCGGTGGTGGCGCAGATCGTGGCCGGTGCGCTGGGCGAGCCGGCGATGCGCGAGCTCGTGGAGCGCCTGCGCCGGGCCGGCCTGCGCCTCGAGCAGGAGGGGGCGCCGCCGGGGGAGGGGCCGCTGGCCGACAAGACGTTCGTGCTCACGGGCACGCTGCCCACGCTGACCCGCGAGGACGCGACACAGCGCATCCTCGGCGCGGGCGGCCGCGTCACGACGTCGGTGTCGAAGAAGACGGACTACGTGGTGGCCGGCGAGACGCCGGGGTCCAAGCTGGAGAAGGCTCAGCGCCTGGGCGTCGACGTCATCGACGAGCCCGCCCTGCTGACGCTGCTCGGCGCGTAGCTCGCGACCGCGGCGCCCATCCGGTCCTGCAGCGACCGCGCCCCGCCCACGCTGACGTTGTTCATGATGATCGAGAAGGCGACGACCCGCTCGCCGCCCACGTCGCAGTAGCCCGAGAGGGCCGACACGTTGGACAGCGTCCCGGTCTTGGCGCGGCAGCGTCCGGCGGCAGGCGTCCCGCACATGCGCCCGGCCAGCGTCCCGCTGCGGCATGCCACGGCCAGCGACCCGCGGAAGGCGACGGCCAGCTCCTGCGTGCGGTCCATGTGGTCGAGCACGCCGACGATCTGGCGCGGCGTCGTGCGGTTGCGCCGGGAGAGACCGGAGCCGTCGGCGATGCGCGGCGCGACGCCGTTCTCCCTCCAGTAGGCCATCGCGCTGGCCGCGCCGCCCGCGGTGGTGCCGCGCCCGCGGGCCCGCGCGCCGAGGTCCTTGAGCAGCGTCTCGGCGAAGAAGTTGTCCGAGGGGACGTTGGTCAGGCGAGCCAGGGTGGCCATGGCGGGAGAGCGCGCCTCGGCGACCAGGCTGGCGCCCGGCGGCGTGGCGCGCTCGCCGACGCCGCGGGCGACGCTCACGCCCTCCACCGACAGGGCGCGGCGCAGGCGCTCGGCGGCGAAGCGTGCGGGCCGGCGCTGGATGGCCGAGCCCTGCTGGTTGGCCAGGCCGCGGTCGAAGGCCAGGGCGCTCAGCGGAGCACCGATGTAGATCGAGAACGCGTAGCCGCTCTCCGGCCCGCCGCGCAGCGAGTCGAACAGCGACTCGTCGCCGTACAGCGTCCCCGTGACGCGCTGGACCCCGGCCGCGGCGACCGCGGCGGCGAGCTCGGTCACGGTGGTCCCGGTCCCGTAGGCCCGGCGGGTGAACGTCCGGCTGCCGAAGGTGGGGTCGCCGCCCCCGCGCAGGTAGAGGTTGCCGGTGTACGTGCCGTCGTCGCCGAGCTCGCCGTCGCCCAGGACGCGCGTGGCCAGCCGCCCGGTGGGGCCGAAGCGCGCCAGGGCGGTGGACGTCGTGTAGAGCTTCTCGTTGGAGGCGGGGATCCGGAAGGTGTCCGGCGCGCGCGAGTACAGCGTCCTGCCGTCAGACAGGTCGACGACCAGGGCGCCCGAGCTGGACCCGGCCGAGTTCATCGCGCGGTCCAGGGACGCGCGCAGCTGGGACTCCGTGCCCGCCGTGGCGGAGGCGGGCAGGGCGAGCAGGACGATGAGGCCGGCGAGCGAGCGTCGCACTGAGCCCGGAACACCTAGCAGAGATACGAGTCGCGCCTCTTTAGACTCCCGGGCGAAATGGGCAAGGTCGTCAAGCTCGACAGCCAGGCCAAGGGCAAGGCGCCCGCGGCCGCGCGCCGGCGCCGGCGCTCGCGCACCGCCCTGGTCCTGGGCGGCGGCGGATTCACCGGCGGCGTGTACGAGATCGGCGCCCTGCGCGCGCTGGACCTGCTCTCGGTCAACCGCACGGTCAACCAGTTCGACGTCTACGTGGGCACGAGCGCCGGCTCGTTCGTGGCCGCGCTCACCGCCAACGGCGTCACGCCGGAGGAGATGATGCGCGTGGTCAACCGCCAGGTGCCCTCGCCCTTCCGCGACGTCGACCTCGACCAGCTGCTGCGGCCCAACTTCCCGGAGTTCGCCTCCAGCGCGCTGCGCCTGCCGTTCCGGGCGGCCAGCCTGGCCCGGACGCTGCTCGGCGTCGTCGGGCCGCAGTTCTCGGCGGTCGACGTGGTCACCGGCCTGGCTGAGATCCTGCCCTCGGGCCTGTACTCCGGCTCGGGCGTCGAGCGCTACATGCGCACGGTGCTCAGCGACCCCGACCGCTCCGACGACTTCCGGTTGCTGGAGAACGAGCTCTACCTGGCGGCCACGGACCTGGACACCTGCGAGCGGATCGTGTTCGGCGCCGAGGGCTGGGACGACGTGCCGATCTCCTCCGCCGTGCGCGCGTCCACCGCGCTGCCCATGGTCTACAAGCCGGTGCAGATCAAGGACCGCGAGCTGGTGGACGGCGGGATCGTCTCCACGACCAACGTGGACATCGCGGTCGAGGCGGGCGCGAAGTTCGTGATCGTCGTCAACCCGCTGGTCCCCTACGTCAACGACTTCAAGAAGCGCGTCTCCACGCTCACCGGGTCGCGGGTCCGCCGCGTGTCGGACATGGGCTTCCCCCAGATCGGCTACCAGACGTTCAAGCTGCTGGCCTACCAGCGCCTGCACGAGATGGCGCGCCAGTGGGAGGACCGCTACCCCGGCGTGGACATCGTGCTGATCGAGCCCGAGCCCAACGACGAGCTGATGTTCCAGACCAGCATCCTGAACTTCTCCTCGCGCGTGGACATCGCCCGACACGGGTTCCAGTCGGTCACGCTCAAGCTGGCCCAGGACTACGACCACTTCCGCGAGGTCTGCGAGCGCCACGGCATCGAGATCTCCCAGACGCGGGTGCGCAAGGTGGTCAAGCACTTCGCCGCCGAGAAGGAGCGCACCCGCGCCTGGCGCAAGATCCTCGAGCAGACCACCGGGGCGCTCCTGAGGCAGAGCGCCGACGAGTCCTAGACCGCTCCGGTCGCCTTGCGCAGGGCGTCGATCAGGCGGTCCGTCGCCGGCGGCGACTGGATCGTCGCGCGGACGTGGTCGGGCTCGCCCCACTCCAGCCCGGGGTGCACGATGACGGCGCTGCGCCGCAGGCGCTCGGACAGCTCCCCGTCTGCCAGGGCGGGCGCGCGCAGCCACAGGACGTTGGCCTGCGACGGCGCCGCGTCCACCGGCAGCCCGGCCAGGGTCTCCAGCAGGCGCGCGCGCTCGGCGGCCACGGCGTCGCGCCGCGACTCGACCTGGCGGCCCAGCTTGCGCAGCGCCTCCAGCGCGCCCGCCTGCGCCAGGTCGCTCACGCCGAGCGGCGGGCCGATCTGCTCGAGCAGGCTCTCCGAGCCGGGGCCGCCGAGCACGTAGCCGCAGCGCATCCCGGCCAGGCCATAGGCCTTGGAGAACGTCCGGAAGACCAGCAGGCGGGGGAAGTCGTCGAGCAGCTCCAGCGAGGCGGTCGGGGGCTCGGCCTCGACGAAGTCGACCAGCGCCTCGTCGAGCAGCACCGTGACGTGGTCGGGCAGGCGCTCGAGCAGGCGGCGCAGCTCGGCGGCGGGGAGATAGGCCCCGTTGGGGTCGTTGGGGTTGCACACCGCCACGATGCGCGTGCGCTCGCCCACCGCCGCGAACAGCGAGTCGACGTCGTGGCCCGGGACCGGCACGGCGCGTCCGCCGGCGGCGCGGGCCATCAGGGGGTAGAGCGGATAGGAGGGCCACGGCGTGACCAGCTCGTCGCCCTCGCCCATGAGCAGGCGCGCCGCCACGCGCAGCAGGGTCGACGCGCCATTGCCGACGGCGACGCGCTCGGGCTCCAGGCCGTAGCGGCGACCCAGCTCGCGGCGCAGCTCCAGCGCCTGCGGGTCGGCCGGCCGGTTCAGCCCGCGCCGCGCCTGGAAGGTGATCGCCGAGACGACGTCGGGATGGGGCAGCTCGTGCCAGGTGGTGGTGCTCAGGTCCAGGGGGTCGATGCGCGCCAGGGCGCGGCGGCGGCGCTCGGCGGAGCGCTCGCGCAGCTGCGAGGAGATCTCCTCCTCGGAGAGCCCCTCGAACTGGCGGTAGTAGTCCAGGAGCCCCACGGGCTACGGGCCGTTCGCGGGGCCCAGGCTCGATCCGGGGCCCTGGATCAGGATCAGCCACAGGAAGAACAGCGTCCCCCCGATCGCCGCGCTGACCGCGAACACGCGGGCCACGGTCCCCTCGCGCTGGTCGATGCCGCTGGCCCGGCGGGCCAGGATCCACAGCAGGTCGACCTGGCGCATCAGGATCAGCCCGATCAGCAGCGAGAACAGGAGCCCTATGAAGGCGACGACGATCCCCAGGAAGGTCGAGCCGGTGGCGTAGTCGACCTGCGAGCCGACCCACAGCCAGGCGATCGGCAGCGGCCCCCAGAACAGCAGGTTGATGAAGACCATCAGCACCAGGAGGGCCGCGGCGAGGGCGCGGTCGACCCGCTGGCGTCCCGGCCCCCCCGACTGCGGAAGGCCGCGGTACTTGACGGGCCTCGTGCCCGGGCGTCGCCCCGTGAAGAGGCCGCCTGTATCCGTGGGGTCCGTCTTCAGGGGAGTTCCGGTCTAGCTCTCGTACAGCCGGTCGAAGATGTCCTGGTACTTCTCGTTGACGACGTTGCGCTTGACCTTGAGCGTGGGCGTCAGCTCGCCGGTCTCCTGCGAGAGGTCGTGGTCCAGGATGTGGAACTTCTTGACCTGCTCGACCTGGGCGTAGCGCGAGTTCACGTCGTCCACGACGCGGCCGATCAGCTCGCGCACCTTCGCGTTCTCGTGGAGCTTGGCCGGGTTGGCGTCCTCGCCCTCCAGGCCCAGCTCGGCGATCAGCGCGGGCGCCTCCTCCGGGTCCAGGGTGATCAGGACCACGGGGTAGGGCCGGCGGTCTCCGTGCATGACCGCCTGGGAGACCCAGCGGTTCTGCTTGAGGTCGTTCTCGATCAGCGCGGGCGTGATGTTCTTGCCGCCCGCGGTGATGATGATGTCCTTCTTGCGCCCGACGATCGACACGTAGCCGTCCTCGTCGATCGACCCGAGGTCACCGGTGTGCAGCCAGCCGTCCTCGATCGTCCCGAAGCTCTTCTCGGCGTCCTTGTAGTAGCCCTTGAAGATGTTCGCGCCGCGGATCAGCAGCTCGCCGTCGTCGGCGATCTTGCACTCGCAGCCCGGCAGCGGCTTGCCCACCGTCCCGAACTTGTGCTCCTCGATCGTGGAGTACGTCGCCACCGTCGCGGTCTCGGTCATCCCGAAGCCCTCCAGCACCGGCACGCCGGCCGCGTAGAAGAACTCGAGGATGTCCGGGGCGATGGGTGCGGCCCCGGTCACGGCCTGGCGGATGCGCCCGCCGAAGATCGCGCGGACGTTCTTGAACACCTGCTCGTCGAGCGCGTCGAACTTCTGGCGCAGCTCGGCCGGGACCTCCTGGCCGTGGACGTCGGCGTCGCGCACCTTGACCCCGAGGTCCACCATCCCGCGGAACTCCTCGTCGGACATCTGGGCCTTGATGGCGCCGGTGGCCAGCGTGTAGATCTTCTCGAAGATCCGCGGCACGGACGGGAGGTAGGTCGGATGGACCTCGGACAGCTCGGGGACGATCTGCTTGGTGTCGCCGCCGAAGTACGCGATGGTCCCGCCGCTGTCGAGCCAGATCAGCTCGATCAGCAGCGCGAAGGCGTGGGCCAGGGGAAGGAAGAGGTAGGCGGTGTCGCCCTCCTCGAACAGGCCCAGGCTCTCGCACATGTCCAACACGCTGCGGTAGTTGCCGTGCGAGAGCACGCAGCCCTTGGGCGGGCCGGTCGTGCCGGACGTGTAGATGAAGGTGAAGGCGTCGTCGGGCGTCACCGCGGCGGTGCGCTCGTCGAGCTTGGCCGGCTCGATCTCCCGCCCCTGGGCGCGGACGTCGTCGAGTGAGACCGCGTCGGCGACGTCGCCCTCGGGATCGATCACGACGAGGTGCTGGAGGTTGGGCAGCTGGTCGCGGACGGCGACGACCTTGGCCACCTGCTCGGCGTTCTCGCAGACGATCGCGCGGGCCTCCGAGTTGCCGGCCACCCAGGCGCACTCGTCCGGCGAGTTGGTGGGATAGATCGGGACCACGGTCGCGCCCGCGGTGGAGATGGCGAAGTCCGCGTAGGTCCACTCCGGCCGCGTGCCGCACAGGATGCAGACGCGGTCGCCCGCCTCGATGCCCAGGGCGATCAGCCCGCGGCCGATCTCCGACACGACCTCGCCGGCCTGCGCGTAGGTGACGTCGCGCCACTCGCCGTCGACCTTGTGGCGCACGGCGACGTTCGCGGCGTACTTCTCGGCCGCCAGCGGGAACAGGTCGGCGATCGTCCGGGAGCCGGTGCTCGGGGGGCTCGCGGACGCGTCGGCGGTTGTGGCCATCTCTCCTCCTCCTGAGGTCCTTATCGGAGGGGAGAGTGTAGTGCGCGGCTACGCGCTGGCGGGCTGCTGACGGGCCTCGAGCTTGAGCTCGCGCAGGCTCGTCATGAAGAGTGTCTTGTCGATTCGACCTTCGAAGATCGGGACGCCCATCTGCATGCACTTGTCGATCACGTCTCGACGGTCGAGTCCGGCTTCGCGTGCAAGCTCGGTGGGCGTCAGGTGAATCGCCATATGTGGGGCTCTCCTCGGGTGGCTATTCGAGAGTCTGGAGGTATAGCGGCTGGTGCGGACGGGCACAAGCGGATCCGCGCAAACTGCGCGGGTCTAGACCGGGTTGGGGACGTCGATCCACTCGTGGCGCACGCCAAAGCGCTCGGCGACGAGGTCGCCGAGGCGCCGGATCCCGAACGTCTCGGTGGCGTAGTGGCCCGCGGCGACGAAGTGGATCCCGGCCTCGCGCGCCGTGCCCATGACGGGCTCGCGCGGCTCGCCCGTGAGGAACGCGTCCAGGCCGGCGGCGACGGCGGCGTCCAGCTGGCTGGCCGCGCCGCCCGACACGATGGCGATCGTCCGCACCGGGTCGGGACCGGCGTCGAAGACCAGCGGCTCACGACCGGTCAGGCGCTCCACGCGCGCGAACAGCTCGGCGGCCGGGATCGGCGCCTCGAAGCGCGCCGCCACGCCCGCGTCGCCGAACGGCTCGGCGGCGGTCGCGCCGAGGCCCTCGGCGATCAGGGCGTTGTTGCCGTGGACGGGATGGGCGTCCAGCGGCAGGTGGTAGGCGGCCAGCGCGACGCCGTGCGCGAGCAGCGCGCGCAGCCGCCCGGCCGCGACCGGCGACAGCGCCAGGGGGGCGCCGTCCCAGAACAGGCCGTGGTGCACGAGCACCAGTCCCGCCCCGGCGTCGCGCGCGCGCTCGATCAGCTCGAGGTTGGCGGAGACGCCGGTGGCGACGGTCTCCACCTCGTCGGGGCCGGGGACCTGCAGTCCGTTGGGACCGTGGTCGGCGAAGCGCCCCGGCTCGAGCAGGCCGTCGAGGTGGGAGACGATCTCCGTGACGCGTGCGCGAGCTTGCAAAGTCTCAGATGAACGGTAATGTTCCACTACCGGTCGCCATGGAAGGGACCGGCAGGGGACACCAAGGAGAGTAGGGAATGCGCGGGATTGGAACGGTGGCCGATCTGGCCGTGGAAGCGGACCCGGGACTCGTCGCGTCCGTGCGCGAGGGCGACGACCGGGCGTTCGAGGAGCTCTACGCCCGCTACCACCCGCGGATCGCGGCCTACGTGCGCGGGATGGTCAGGGACCACGCGCGCGCCGAGGACGTCACGCAGGAGGTCTTCTTCTCCGCCCTGCGCCGCATGCGCCAGACCGAGCGGCCGATCGCCTTCAAGGCGTGGATCTACGAGATCGCGCGCAACGCCTGCATCGACGCCTACCGGCGCACCAGCCGGGCCGAGGAGCTGTCCTACGACGCCGAGGGCGGCCTGCCCCCGGCCGACTCCGTGCGGCTGGTCAGCCGGTCGCCCGAGCCCGACGACGCCGTGGAGTCCAAGCAGCGCCTGGACGACCTCTGTGGCGCGTTCGGCGGCCTGTCGGAGACGCACCACCAGATCCTCGTGCTGCGCGAGCTGGAGGGACTGTCGTACCGCGAGATCGGCGAGCGGCTGGGGATGAGCCGGGCCGCCGTCGAGAGCACCCTGTTCCGCGCGCGGCGACGGCTGTCCGAGGAGTACGACGAGCTGGTCAGCGGCCGGCGCTGCCAGCGCGTGCAGGCCATCATCGCCGCGGCGGCCCAGGGGATGCTCGGCACCCGGGACCGCCGCCGGCTGGAGCGCCACGTCACCACCTGCCACTCCTGCCGTCGCCAGGCGCTGCACCTGGGCCTCGACGTCGCCGAGCGCCGCTCCGCCGTGGCCCGGATCGCCGGGCTGCTGCCCTTCCCGGTCCCCGTGCTGCTGGCCCGCGGCCGCGGGGCGGACGGCGGGGGCGTCGCCGGCGCCTCGGGGACCGGCTTCGTCGCCCAGGCCTCGACCACGCTGGGGGCCGCGTCAGAGCCGCTCGCCGCCGCGTGGAGCAAGGGCGTCGCCGCCGTCGCCATGCTCGCCGTGGCCGGCGCGGGCGCGGGCGCGGTGACGCAGCAGGCCGGCGTCGGCGTGCCCGGCCTGGACCGAGCCGCCGGCCCCAGCGTCCGGCACGCTTCCCGCGCGGCCGCCATCGCGACGCCCCCCGCGCGCGCCGGCGCCCTGGATCGCGCCGCCGCTCCCGGGCCCGTGGCCTCGCCGCGCGCCCGCCGCGGCATCCAGCCCACCGTCCGCGAGACGGTCGCCCCGGCGGCGCCCCGCCGCACGGCCCAGGCCGGTGGCGGCTCCACCGCCACCACCGGGCCCTCCTCGTCCGAGTCCCCGCGCGTGACGCTGCCCTCGGTCACCGCGCCGGCGTCCGGCGGGACTCCCGGCTCCGGCGGCACGAGCCCCGCCGACGGCCGCAAGGTCCCGATCGAGCTCTCGGGCGGCCAGGGCGGCCAGCCGCAGGGCTCGCCCGCCGAGCCCTCACCCGCGGCCGCCGTCCGCGCGGTGCAGTCGGCGGCCGACGACGCGAGCTAGCGCTCCGCCGCCGGCGTGGCATACGACGAGGACCTGGCCAATCGCATCCGCGAGCTGACCGCCGACGTCACCGGCGTCGACGAGAAGCGGATGTTCGGAGGCCTGGCGTTCCTCGTCGGGGGGAATATGGCGGTCGCCGCCAGCGGCCGGGGCGGGCTGATGGTGCGCGTCGAGCCCGAGGCGACCGAGGAGCTGGCCGCCCGTCCCCACGCGGGCCCGTTCGAGATGCGCGGCCGTCCGGTCGACGGCTGGCTGCGCGTCGACGCGGAGGGCGTGCAAACCCGGCGCGACCTCCAGCCCTGGGTGCGGCTCGGCGTGGAATACGCACGCTCGCTGCCCCCCAAGGGCTGAGGCCCCGGCCGGAGACTAAATCGGGGCGCCCGGATTTGAACCGGGGACCTCACCGACCCGAACGGTGCGCGCTACCAGGCTGCGCCACGCCCCGATGCGCCCGAGTATAGGCCCGCGCCCGGGGCGGCGGGCCGAAGCCGGGACGCCTTCGGGGACGCCGTTGCGCTTCATCGAGCGTCACGTTGGAGGCTCGGCGGGGCTTGTTCGGGCATGCGCGGGCTTCGTGTCCACGTCGTGCTCCTCTGCGCTTGCGTGCTCTTCGCCGCGGGGTGTGGCGGTGGTGGGGAGGCGGCGTCTCCCGGCCGGACCGACGCCTCGCGTGTGGCCGGCGGCGGCGGCGGCGGGGCGGGCAGGGCGCCGCTCACGGGCCCGGCGCGCGTGTCGTTCACCGCCCGGGCCGACCGTCTGTGCCGGCGCTCGCACGTGGCGGTCGGGAAGGTCGGCCGCCGGCTGCGGGACCTGGCCAGCGCGGCGCAGCGGCGGCGCGTGTCGCGCGCCTCATATCTGGCAGGGGCGGCGGACCTGACCGCGCAGGCGGCGCGCATCGCCCGGGGCGCCCTCGATTCGCTGCGCGCCCTGCCGGATCCGCACGACGCCCGGTTCACCGCCTACCTCCGCGCGTCCAGCCTCCAGGTCGGCTATCTGAACCGCGAGGTGCCCGCGCTGCGGCGCGGTGACCTGCGGGCGACCGGTCGGCTCAACGCGGCGCTCGGGCGCAACGGCCGCCGCGTGCAGACCGCTGCGCGGAGCTTCGGCTTCCGTGTCTGCGGCGGCTGAGTAGTGAAGAACCCGTAATTGGCGTCACGCCTGCGCCCCGCTGCGGCTTATTAGGTGGAGGAGTGGGGCGTCTACGCCCCAAAATCGACGGGCCGCGACTGCGGTCCCGAAGGAGGCAGGGAGATATGAAGAGGTTCTCAGTGCTCACGGCGCTGGTGCTGGGGGCGGCGATGCTCGCCATCCCGAGCTCGGCGTTCGCCACGTACGACTGCGGCTACGCCGCCACCCAGCAGGTCAACACCGCCGGCGTGACCGGCCCGGCGCTCGTGGTCTACGCGGACGCGGACGGCGGTGGCGGACGCACCGGCACGGCCGACGTCGCGGCCGGCGCGTGCGTCGACCGGAACACCGGCGCTGCGGAGCCGCAGGGCGGTACGGCCGAGGTCGGCGCGGGCAGCCCCCTGGGCGCCCATGCCGGTCAGGCCTACGCGGTCGTGGACGGCGACAACGACAACGTCGATCCCGGCAGCACGACCCCGGGGAACAGCTCGGGCGACGGCTATGTCGGCGTCTCGAACTTCGAGACGGCGACCCGCAACGGGACGTGCCCGCCCGACCAGCCCGGACCGCCCCCGCCTCCTCCGCACAGCGGCAGCAACAGCGGCGGCTGCGTCGGCTTCGACCCGGGCGTGCCGGTCGTCGGAGGGACCTACGTCCCGGTCCCGCTGGTCGCGTGCGGCAACAGCAGCGGCAACGACTGGACGACGACCGCGCGTGACGGGTGCTCCCTCCCGTAGGGAGCTGAGTCGAGGCGGAGAGGGCGGAACGGACTCCGCCCTCTCTCGTCACGTTTCGGGGGGACGGTTTGTTCTCAAGAGGCATGGGACGCCAGCTCGCGCTCGGGATCGCCGCGCTCGTCGTCGCCGCGGGGGGCCACGTCGGGTCCGCGCGCGCGGCGGCGCCCAGCCTGCCCCCGATCCGCCACGTCTGGGTGATCGTCGAGGAGAACGCGAGCTGGGGATACGACACCCTCGAGGGCACGACGGGAACCGGCAGCGCCGACGAGCACTCGTTCGGCGCGGCGAGCGTGCCCTACCTCACGAGCCTGGCCCGCCGCGGCAACCTGCTCACCCGCTACTACGGGATCGGCCACAACAGCCAGGCCAACTACGTCGCGATGTCCAGCGGCCAGTCGCCGACGCCCGGCTCGCAGAGCGACGGCATCGCCTGCGCGGGCAACAAGGAGATCCAGGCGGATGCCCCGGTCGATCCGCACGGCCAGATCGTCGGACAGGGGTGCTTCTACCCGCCGAAGGTCAAGACGCTCGCCGACCAGCTCGAGGCCAAGGGTCTGCGCTGGAAGGGCTACATGCAGGACCTCGACGGCGCGACGGCCGGAGACGGCGGCCGCTGTCCCCGCGCGCCGCTCGACCTCACCCACCCCGACGCATACGCGCCGAAGCACGATCCCTGGATCTGGTTCCACTCGATCGTCGACGACCAGCCCCGCTGCCAGGGCAACGACGTGCCGTTGCGCGAGCTCGCGACGGATCTGCAGAGCGTCGCGACGACGCCGAACTTCAGCTTCGTCATCCCGGGCCTCTTCTCGGACGGCCACGACGGGGACCGGGCGGCCAACGAGGACACCTGGCTGCGCCAGTACGTCCCGATGATCATGTCCTCGCCCGCCTACCGCCAGGACGGGATGCTCCTGATCGTCTTCGACGAGGCCGGAACCTTCCTCGGCGCGTCGGAGCCGGGCGAGCACACCGACGCCTGCTGCAACGAGATCCCGGGGCCGAACAGCTCGATGCCGGGCGAGAGCGGTCCGGGCGGCGGGCGCACCGGCGCGCTGGTGCTCTCGCCGTTCGCCAGGCCCGGCACGCTGGACGACCCGACCGACAACGCCACCCACGCGGGGCCGGGGTTCTACAACCAGTACTCGCTGCTGCGGTCGATGGAGGACTTGTTCGGGATCGACTCGGGCGGCGACGACGGGCACGGGCATCTGGGCTTCGCCGGGACCTACCTGGACTACCCCGGGCCGGGTTCCTTCGGCGCCGACGTCTACAACGGCTACGCCGGCAACCCGGGTGGCGCGACCGCCCCGGAACCCGCGCACGGGCCCACAGGCGCGCGAGCGGCCGACGGCTCGGTCGCGTGGCAGAGCCCGCTTCCGCAGGGCAACGACCTCAACGCGGTCGCCTGTCCGACGGCCGACGCCTGCTTCGCGGCCGGGGACGGCGGGGCGATCGTCGCGTCGAGCGACGGTGGAGAGAGCTGGTCGCACCGGCGCTCGGGGACCGCCGCCGCCCTGAGGGGGATCAGCTGTCCGAGCGCGGCGGCGTGCGTCGCGGTCGGGGACGGCGGCGCCATCGTGGCGTCGCCGGATGCCGGCAACACATGGCTGAGCCACGACCTCGGTAACCAGGCGCTGCGCGCCGTCGCCTGTCCGGGCGTCGCCGTGTGCGTCGCCGTCGGAGACGGCGGAACGATCCTGCGCAGCGAGGACGGGGGGATCGCGTGGGCGCCCCACCCCTCCGGCACCACCGAGGCGCTTCACGCGGTGAGCTGTCCCAGCCCGTCCGTCTGCTACGCGGCGGGCCAGGCGGGCGTCGTCCTCAAGAGCCAGGACGGCGGCGTGACGTGGTCGCCGAAGATCCAGGCGAACGTGTCCTCGCAGCGCCTGCGGGCGCTGAGCTGCGCGGATGCGCTGGCGTGCCTGGCCGTCGGCGACGGCGGCAGCGTCCAGCGTACGACCGACGGCGGGACGACCTGGGAGGCGCAGGGCTCCAAGCTGAGTGGCAACCCGAGCCTGTGGGGAGCCTCATGTCCCGCCGCACAGGCCTGCTTCCTGGCCGGCGAGATAGAGGGGCCTGGCGGGAACGCGCAGCTGTACAAGCCCGATGTCGCGGCGATGTACGCCACGACCGACGGCGGGGGTGCCTGGTCCCGTCAGGCGACCCACAGCACGAACCTGCTGCGCGGCGTGAGCTGTCCGACGGCGACCCGGTGCGTCGCGGTCGGCATGCGCGGGAGCATCCTGCGCACGGGCGACGGCGGCGCCGCGTGGGCGACCCGCACCCCGGCCGCCGACGGCGGCCTGTCTCGCATCCTCTGCCTCGCGCCGGCCCAGCAGGAGTGCCTCACGGAGGGGCTGAACACGCTGCGCGGCGTGAGCTTCCCCGACGCCGCGACCGGGTTCGCGGTAGGCAACTTCCGCACCGTCATGCGGACGACCGACGGCGGCGGCCACTGGACGACCCAGACCTCCGGCGCCCCGGGGTTCGACCCCACGGCCGCGCACCCGCCGGTCCCGCCGCCCGAGCTCAACGCCATCGACTGCTCCAACACCTCCACATGCGTTGCCGTCGGAGACGCGCGCACCGCGGTGACCACGAGCGACGGGGGGGCGACCTGGACCGACCGGGAGACCGGGCCGGCGAGCGATCCGGACGTGGACCTGCTCGGCGTGGCCTGCCCGGGCGACCAGACGTGCTTCGCCGCCGGCAGCCGAGGCGCGATCCTCAAGAGCACCGACTCGGGGGAGACCTGGCGCAAGCTCGACTCGGGGACGGATCGGATGCTCAGCTCGATCGACTGCGGCGACGCGACGACGTGCGTGGCGGTGGGCAACTTTGGGACGCTCCTGCGTACGACTGACGGCGGCGACCACTGGTCCACGGGTGACGCCCGCACGAGCAGCTACCTCGCGGCGGTCAGCTGCCCCGCGGCGGAGCTGTGCGTGGCGGTGGGCTCAGGTGGCACCGTGTTGCGGATCACCGGGGCCGGCACCGAGGCGTCGGTGCGCCCGTCCGGCGTGGGCGACGACCTCATGGCGGTGAGCTGCTCGAGCCGGACCCATTGCCTGGCCACCGGCGGCCTGGGCACCGTGATCAGCACCGCGACGGGCGGCAACGACTGGGACGTCCAGGGCGCCGGGACCCCGCGGGCGCTGCGCGCCGCGAGCTGCCCGGCCGCGGACCGCTGCGCCGCGGTCGGCGACGCGGCCGCGATCCTGGGGGTGACGCCCACCGCCAAGCCGGGCGCCGGACTCGGCGGCGGCGGCAGCGGCGGAGGAGGTGGCGGTGGCGGCGGTGCGCCGGGCGGCGGCGGCCCACTCGGTGTCATACCGCCCGTCGGGGCCCCTCGCTGCGTCCCGCAGCCCCTGCGCTCGCAGGTCCTGCGCCGGGGACTCCGCCTGACCATCCGCCAGCTCTACCTCTCCGGCACGGCGATCGCGCACCGCTGCCGGCCGGACCGCATAACGCGGGTCGAGGTTGTGGTCGGCCAGCTGGAACGCGGCCGGTGCCGCTTCCTGACCCGCCATGGCCGGCTGAGCCCGCGACGCGCCTGCACACGGCCGATATTCCTTCCGGCCCGGCTGCGCTACGTCGCGTCGCGCGACCAGACGAGGTGGACCCTGGTCGACCGCGTCCTGCTGCCCCGGGGCCGCTACCGCATCCTGACCCGCAGTCGCGACCGCTACGGGACGGTCGAGACCGGAATCACGCGGCGGGTCCTCGTCGTGACCCGCCGCTGAGGCGGTCGGCCCCGCGTCAGCCGGCGACGATCCCGGCCACGATCAGGCCGAGGCCGGCGGTGGCGAGGACGACGGTGGCGACGAGCGCCGCGGTCGCCCAGCGCTTGGCGGACGTCGTGAGCTGCTCCTCGGAGCGCAGGGATATGACGTAGCGCCCGCCCTCTCCCTTGCCCATGGCGAGCTCGCCGGTCCGGTCGGAGGCCTCGCCGAGGACGTAGAGGCGCGCGCCGGGGCGCACGATCCACTCCTCGCGCTCGACGCCGATGGTGTTGTCGTTCCAGTCGAAGACGCTTTGGGCCAGGCTCGCGAGGAGGTTGCCGCCGCCGGAGAACGACCCCCGGTCGCGCTCGAAGCGGTCGAAGATCTTCACCGGCTCGTCGATGTCGGCGTCGCGGGGGTCGAGGGTCACGCGGCCGCTCTCGTCCTGGACGGCGAACGGGTCCTCGGACTCGTGCTGCGCGAGGGTGCGGGTCTTCTCGACGCGCCGCCGGTCGCCGTCGGAGTCGCGCTCCCAGTCCCAGTAGTGCTCGGTGACCTTGGTCCGGTACCAGACGGCGGGCTCGTCGCTCTGCGGCGCCTTCGCCGCGCCCTGGGGCCCCGGCTGGGCCTGGCCGACGAGCTCGCAGCGCTGGGAGAACGACCCCGCGCCGACCGCCGACCTGGCCGCGTCGGCGAGCTCCTTGAGGCCGCCGGCGGTCATCGTCTCCGACAGCGTCATCTCGCGCAGGCTGCGGTTCTGGTGGCGCCACGAAGTAGGCCCCCACCGCCAGCGCCAGCGCGATGATCACGCGGCGAGCCTAGCCGAACCCCTGATGTCAGAGTGACGAACCGCAACCCCGGCCGTCACCTGGTGTTGAGCCCCCCGATGCCCCGATCCCGCCTGCGCCTGCTGCTCCTCCTCGCCCTCGCCGTGCTGGCGCTGCCCGAGGCCGCGTGCGCCGGGACGGGCCTCGGCCTGCAGCGGGTCGGCAGCTTCGACCAGCCCGTCTACGTCACGGCCGCGCCGGGCGACTCGCGCCGGCTGTTCGTGGTCGAGCAGAGCGGCCGCATCCGCGTGGTGCGCGACGGGCGTACGCTCCCGCGCCCGTTCCTCGACCTCAGCGGGCGCATCGCCTGCTGCGGCGAGCAGGGTCTCCTCTCGATGGCCTTCGCGCCCAACTACCCGCGCAGCGGCCGGTTCTACGTCTCCTACACCGACCGCAACGGCAACTCGCGCATCGAGGAGTTCCGGCGCGCGTCCGCCGACCGGGCGCGCCCCGCCTCGCGCCGGCTGGTCCTGTTCCAGCGCCAGCCCGAGCCCAACCACAACGGTGGGCTGATCGCGTTCGGTCCCGACGGCCTGCTGTACATCGGCTTCGGGGACGGCGGTGGCGCGGGCGACCAGCACGGCGCGCGCGGCAACGCGCAGAACCTGAACACGCTGCTGGGCAAGCTGCTGCGCATCGACCCCCGAGCCGCCGGCCGGCGCCGCTACCGCGTCCCGCGCGACAACCCGTTCGTGGGCCGCCGCGGGCGCGACGAGATCTGGATCTACGGCCTGCGCAATCCGTGGCGCTGGTCGTTCGACCGCTCCACCGGCGACCTCGTCGTGGGGGACGTGGGGCAGAGCGCGGTCGAGGAGGTCACCTGGACGGCGCGCGGCACGGCGCGCGGGCGCAACTTCGGCTGGCGCGTGTGGGAGGGCCGCCGCCGCAACGCCAACGAGCCGGCGTCGAACCTCGTCTTCCCGCAGATCACCTACCCCACGGACACGGGCTGCGCGGTGACCGGGGGCTACGTCGTGCGCGATCCCGGCCTGACCGGCTGGACGGGCCGCTACCTCTACAGCGACTACTGCAACGGGATCGTGCGCTCGGCGCGGCTGGGCCCCGGCGGGGCGAGCGACGCCACGAACACGGGCCTGCAGGTGGACGACCTGGACTCGTTCGGCGAGGACAACGGCGGCCGGCTCTACGTCGTGTCGCACCGCGGCCCCGTCTACCGGATCGTCTCGCGCTAGCGTCCGCCCGATGGCGGATCCCCTGGCGGCCCACGACGTCGCGCTGGTGCGCGCGGACAACCCGGGCCCGTTCACGCTGGAGGGCACGAACACGTGGGTCCTGGGCCGCAACTCGGCCTGGGTCGTCGATCCCGGGCCCGAGGGGCTCGAGGACCACGTCGCCGCGGTGGCCGCGGAGGTCGCCGCCCGCGGCGGGCTCGGCGGGATCGCGCTGACCCACTCGCACGCCGACCACTCGGGTGCCGTCGAGGCCCTCCTGGCCGCGACGGGCCCGGCGCCGGTGGCCTCGGCGCACCGCACCGGACTGGCCGACGGGGAGCGCTTCGGTCCGCTGCTGGCGGTCGCCACCCCGGGTCACTCCGAGGACCACCTGGCGTTCGTGGCCGGACCGGTCCTCTTCGCCGGCGACGCGGTGCTGGGGCGCGGCAGCGTCTACGTCGCCCCCGCGCCGGGCGCGCTGGCCGGCTACCTCGAGGCGCTGCGCCGGCTGCGGGAGATGGACCTGGAGCTGCTGTGCCCGGGCCACGGCCCCCTCGTCACCGACCCGGCCGCCAAGCTCGACGAGTACGTCGCGCACCGCCTGGACCGCGAGCGGCGCCTGCTCGACGCCCTGGCCCGCGGGCTGCGCACCGAGGCGCAGCTGCTCGACGACGTGTGGGACGACGCGCCGCCCGGGCTGCGGCCGGCCGCCGCCACCACCCTGCGCGCTCACCTGCAGAAGCTGGAGGAGGAGGGACGGCTGCCGGGCGGCTAGCCCGTGGTGCCGGGCTCGGGCGACGTGCCCGAGCGCGGGGCGGTGCCGCTGGAGCCCGACGGGCGCGTCTCGACGGGCGGCGTCACGGCGTTGCCGGGCCCGAGGACGTCATGGGACGAGGTCGCGGGGGGCTCGCTGGAGCTCCCGGTGTCGACGGTCTCCTCCGGCGCCGCCATCCCTCCGCTGCCCGTCGCGGGCTCCGTGCCGGTGTCCGCCGAGGGGCTCGCCGGTTCGGTGGGCGGCGCCGTCGCGCCGGTGGCGCCGGTGGCGGCGTCGCCGGCGGCCAGGTCGGGCGCGATCGCCGCGGGCGGAAGGTTCTGCGCCGGCGCGTCGACGGCGTGCGTTGCGGCGTCGCGGACGCCGACCGCGCCGGAGGTGGCGGGCGCCGCCGCGGCGGCCGGGCCCGGCCGGGCGGCGTGCACGAGGGACTGCTCGACCTTCACCGCTCCGCCCCCGGCCACGACGACCGCGGAGACGACGGCGGCCACCTTGGTGGCGCCGATCGCCGCGGCGCTCGTTCCGGCGATGGTCCCTCCGGCCGCCGCACCGCCGCCGGTCGCGGCCGCGCCGCCGCCGGTGGCCACGGCGCCGCCGCCCGTGGCGGCGCCGCCGGCGCCGCTCGCGCCGCCGCCGCCGATCCCCAGCTTGGCCAGCAGGCCCAGCGGGCCGGCGGCGGTCGGGGTCAGCGCGGCGAAGGAGCGCTGGACGCGTCGCAGGTCCTGGCGGTACTCCCGGCAGCCCGCGCAGTCGCGCAGGTGGCGCCGGGCGCGGCCCGTGGCGCGCACGCCGCGGCCGTGGGCCAGCGTCAGGTCGTGGCGGATCTCCGAGCACGCGGTGTCACGGGCGTCGGCTGCCTCGACCAGGCCCATCCGGGCCCGGACCAGCAGCGACTTGACGGCCGGGACGCTGACGTCCAGGGCGTCGGCCAGGTCGGCGTAGGACAGGCCCTCCATCTCGCGCATCAACAGCACGGAGCGCTGCTGCTCGGGCAGCCGGCGCACGTCCTCGACCAGGCGGCGCAGGTCGTCTCGGCGCTCGGTCTCCGACAGCGGGTCCGACAGCGGGGTGCGGCTGACGTCGAGCACGTCGGCGGGCGGCGGGAGCGGGCGGCGGAGCTGGTCCACGCAGCGGTTGTGAGCGACGCGGTACAGCCAGGCCTTCAGCGCGATCGGGCGGTCGGAGGCGCGCAGCGATCCGTAGGCGCGGATGAAGACGTCCTGCACGGCGTCCTCGGCGTCCTGCCGCGACCCGGAGAGCATCTGACGCGAGTAGCCGAACAGCCGCGCCCCGTAGCGGTCGTGGATGACCCGGAAGGCCTCCTCGTTCCCGGCCCGGAAGAGCGCCACCAGCTGCTCGTCGGAGCGCAGCCGCAGGAGCGGCGCGCTGAGAGAGATGCGCGCGAGCCCTACGGGGGCTTGGAGGGCAGAGGCTTCCACCGAGAACCTTCGGTCAGGAACTCTAACCGGTGAGGCTGGCGGAAGTCGCGGAGTTTCCGGTGTGTCGGGGAATGAGATGATCGCGCGCCATGGCCTTCCCCGCCATCGCGGACTACGCGTTCCTCTCCGACTGCCACACCGGCGCTCTGGTGGCCCCAGACGGGAACGTCGAGTGGCTGTGCATCCCGCGCTTCGACGCGCCGTCCGTGTTCGGGATGGTGCTGGACCGGGGCGCGGGCGGCTTCCGCGTCGCCCCCTACGGCGAGGCGCACCCGGTGGCGCGCCGCTACGAGCCCGGCACGATGGTCCTGGAGACCACGTGGATGACGCCCCACGGGTGGGCGGAGGTCCACGACGCGCTGACGATCGGCGCCTGGCACGAGGGCGACCTGATGGAGGCCGAGCACACCCGTCCGCCCACCGACCACGAGGCCGACCACCTGCTCGTGCGCACGGTGCGCTGCGTGCAGGGGGAGGTGATGATCGAGGCGCTCTGCGAGCCGCGCTTCGACTACGCCCGCGGCGACGCGACCTGGACCGAGGTCCACCACGCCGCGCCGGCCGCGCTGGACGCCACCGACGGGACCACAACCTTCCGCCTGCTCAGCGACCTGCGGATGGGCATCGAGGGCCAGCGCGTGCGCGCGCGTCACAAGCTGCGCGAGGGGGAGACGTGCTACGTCGCGCTGTCCTGGACCGAGGAGCGCGGCGGCCCCGCCACGGCCGAGCAGGCGTTCGAGCACCAGGCGCGCACCGCGCACTTCTGGCGCTCCTGGCTGGAGTCCGGCACGTTCCCCGACCACCGCTGGCGCAACCACCTCCAGCGCTCCGCGCTGACCCTCAAGGGGCTGACGTACGCCCCCACGGGCGCGCTGGTCGCCGCGCTGACCACCTCGCTGCCCGAGACCCCCGGCGGCGAGCGCAACTGGGACTACCGCTACTCCTGGATGCGCGACGCCACCTTCACCCTGTGGGCGCTGCACGCCCTGGAGCTGGACTGGGAGGCCGACGACTTCATGCAGTACGTCGCCGACCTGGCCCGCAACGAGGACGGCTCGCTGCAGATCATGTACGGGATCGACGGCGAGCGCGACCTGACGGAGCGCACGCTGGACCACCTGTCCGGCTACGAGGGCGCCCGCCCCGTGCGCATCGGCAACGGGGCCTACGACCAGCGCCAGAACGACGTCTACGGGGCGGTGCTGGACTCGATGTTCCTGCACACCAAGGAGGGCGGCTACATCCCGCAGAACCTGTGGCCGGTCCTGTGCGACCAGGCCGACAATGCCGCGCGGGTCTGGCGCGAGCCCGACCAGGGGATATGGGAGGCGCGCGGCGCGCCCCGCCACTACACCTCCTCCAAGCTCATGTGCTGGGTCGCGATGGACCGCGCTTCGCACCTGGCGAAGCTGCGCGGCGACGCGGATCGCGAGCGCGCCTGGGGCGACGTCGCGACGGAGATCCGCCAGGACATCCTGGAGAACGCGGTGCGCGACGGGGTGTTCCGCCAGCACTACGAGACCGACGCGCTGGACGCGTCCACCCTGCTCGTGCCCCTGGTGCGCTTCCTCCCGCCCGACGACGACCGCGTGCGCGCCACCGTGCTGGCGATCGCAAAGGACCTCAGCGAGCACGGGCTGATCCTGCGCTACCGCACCGAGGAGACCGACGACGGCCTGCACGGCGAGGAGGGCACGTTCCTGATCTGCTCGTTCTGGCTCGTGTCCGCGCTGTCGGAGATCGGGGAGAAGGCGCGGGCGTCCGCGCTGTGTGAGCGGCTGCTGGCCGTCGGCTCGCCGCTGCTGCTCTACGGCGAGGAGCTGGAGGCCGACAGCGGGCGCCACCTGGGCAACTACCCGCAGGCCTTCACTCACCTGGCTCTCATCAACGCGGCCCTGCACGTGATCGCCGACGAGAAGGGCGGCCAGTGACTAGTCTGGCGGCCGGTCGACCACCACCGAGGAGAGGCTGAGTTGGGCTACTTCAAGAACGAGCAAGAGGTCTACGACACGATCGGGAAGCTGTTCGAGGACCTGCGCGACGACGACGAGCTGTTCGCCAAGTTCCAGAAGGCCAACACGGTCGTCCAGTACCAGTTCCGCGAGCCCGAGTCGACGATCACGGTGAAGATGCTCGACGACCAGGCCGGGCAGGTCGACCTCGGCCCGACGACCCTGGAGCCCGAGGTGACGATGAGCATGGAGGCCGACACCGCCCACCGCTTCTGGCTCGGGAAGGTCAACGTCACGGTGGCGCTGGCGCGGGGGCAGATGAAGGCGAAGGGCCCGGTGGCCAAGATCCTCAAGCTGGTGCCGCTGGTCAAGCCGGTGTTCCCGCGCTACCGGGCGCAGCTGGAGTCGCAGGGGCGCACGGACCTCGTCGAGGTCGCGTAGGCGTCTTGGAGTTCAAGGACTTCTGGCAGTTCGTCGCGCCGACGCGCGTGGTGGCGGGGCGGGGCCTGCTGGAGGGCGCCGGGTTCGAGTTCGCCAAGGAGGGCGCAACGCGCGTGCTCGTCGTCACCGACGAGGTGGTGCGCGGGACGGGGCTGGTCGACCGCGTCTGCGACGGCGTGCGCGATGGCGGCCTGGAGGTGGCGGGCGTCTACGACGGCGTGCCGCCGGACTCCGACGCCGCCGTGGTGTCGGCCTGCGCGGAGGCGGGGCGCTCCGAGGGCGCCGACTCGTTCCTGGCCGTGGGCGGTGGCTCGGTGATGGACACGGCCAAGGCGGCGAACGTGGTGTTCACCCACGGCGGCGAGCCGCGCGAGTGGGAGGGGTTCTTCGGGCTGCCGCGCGGGGGCGCCGACGGCCTCGGCCGCCCGGAGGAGCTGGCGCCGCTGGCCGCCATCCCCACGACGGCCGGGACCGGGTCGGAGGTGTCCTTCGCCGCCGTCATCAGGGACCGCGAGGCGCACCTGAAGTTCACGGTCGCCGACTTCCCCATGTATCCGCGGCTGGCCATCCTGGACCCCGCCGCGACGGCCACGCTCCCGGCCCCGATCGCCGCGGCGACCGGGATGGACGCGATGACGCACGCCATCGAGGGCTACGTGTCCACGGAGTGGAACCCACACGCCGGCGCGTACTCCCTGATGGCGCTGCGCCTGATCCGCGACAACCTGGAGCGCGCGGTGGCCGACACCTCCGACGAGGACGCGCGCGGCAACATGCTGGTCGCGGCCAACCTGGCGATCATGCCCACGTCGTCGGGCGCGATCGGGATCGCCCACTCGCTGTCGCACCCCTGCGGGGCGCACTACGACGTGCCCCACGGCGTGGCCAACGCCATCAACCTGCCCTGGGCGATCGAGTGGAACGCGGCGGGCGGCGACGAGATCGCCGACCGCTACCGCGACGTCAACGAGGTCCTCGGACTGGAGGTGGCCGGCCCGGGCGAGGAGATCGGCCACGTCCTGGCCGACCACGTCCGCTCGACCGTGTCGGGCCTCGGCCTGCCCACCCGCCTCTCCGAGGTCGGCGTCCCGGAGTCGGGCATCGAGCAGCTCGCCGAGGACGCCGAGGGCGACGGCTGCACCCTCGTCAACCCCCGCGAGACCACCGCCGAGGACTTCCGCGAGATCTACGCCCGGGCGCTGTAGCGGCGCTACGTCGTGGAGTCGGGCAGGTGGCGGCCGACGTGGCCGACTATGACTCCGCGGGGGACGTCGGCGTCGCCGGGGTGCAGCGCGAGGTAGATGCGGGCGATGGCGCCGGCGCCCTGGCCGGAGCCGATGCGCAGGTGGGGGCCGAGCTCCCAGGTGCGGCCGGCGTACAGGAACGAGTACTCCTTGCCGTAGCGGGTGCGGGTGCGCTCGGAGATCCCGCCGCGCCAGTTCATGCCCAGCCGGAAGGCCAGGTCGGACACCTTCTCGCCGATGTCGCCCTCCCGGTAGCGGGCGGACAGCTGGTCCAGGCGCTCGAGGTTCTCGTAGATCAGGCCGGGGCGGGCGAAGGGCGAGTCCTCGGCGCTCTCGAAGGCGCGCGGCGCGAACACGAGGTGGGGCAGGCGCTCAGCGGCGCGCCGGACCGCCTCCAGCACGGTGGCGGGCTCGGGCTCGCGGACGGTCGCCCCCGCGGCGCCCTCGCCGCCGGCCCGTCCCAGCGCCCGGCGCAGCTCGGCCAGCTCGCGATCGCGGGCGGCCAGCTCGTCGTGGGCGGCGTGCAGCTGCTCCGTGAGGGCGTCGGCGAAGCGCTCGGCCGCCTCGAGCTCCTCGCGCAGCTCGGACACCCTGTCGTCCTCCGGCGCGTGGGGGTGGGGGGAGATCGAGGGTTGGGGTTGGGCGGCCTGCGACTCGGCGGCTTCGGCGCGGCGCTCGGCTCGGTCGGCGCGGGCGGTCTCCGCGGCCAGGGTGTCCTGGGCGGCGTCGCCCTTCGCCTTGGCCTTCTCCACCTGGCGGCGCATCTCGCGCAGGCGGTCCTCCAGCTTCGCGCGCTCGTCGCGCAGCTTGCTCGCCTCGCGGCGCATCGCCGTCCGCTCCGTGCGCAGCTCGTCGCGCTCGGCCAGGAACTTCTCGTAGTCCTCGTCTGCGGCGTCCAGCGCGCGCAGGTAGTAGGAGTCGTAGAGGCCGGTGAGCTCCCACAGGTCCTCCCAGCCGCCGAACACCTCGACCACGTCGCGCGTGGACGGGTAGCCCTCGCGGCCGTCCCACACCTCGTCGTAGGGCGCCTCGCCGTACAGGACGGTCCAGCGGTAGGTCTCCAGCAGGATCCACGCCGCGCGGCCGCTCGGGTCGTCCCCGGCTATTCGCTGCAGGTCGAGCGGATCGGGCGCGACCGGCTCCTCGGACTCGGGAGGTCTTCGCTGCGGATCGGCCATCAGCGCCAGCGCTCGAGCAGCTCGTCGTCGCCCACCTCGCGCACCGCGTGCGCCGGCGAGCCCATCACCACGGTGCGCGCCGGGACGTCGGCCTCCACCACGGCGCCCGCGGCCACGAACGCCTCCTCGCCCACCTCCACGCCCCCCACCAGGACGGCGCCCCCGCCCACGCGACAGGCCCGGCGCAGCGTGGCGCCGCGCGGCTCGTCGCCGGCCGCCGTGGCGCCCGGGCCCACGAAGACGTCGTCCTCGACGATCGTGCCCGCGGACAGCCACACGTTGGTCTGGATGCGCACCCGATCGCCCACGCGTGCGCCGCGCGAGAGCGTGCTGCCGCGCCCGACCACGGTGTCGCGGCCCACCTCGACGCCCTCGCGCACCAGGCATTGGTCGCCCACGATCGAGCCGGGGCCGATCCGTGCGCCCGCGTAGACGACGGCCTGGGCGCAGACCGCCGCGCCCGTCTCGACGACCAGCGGACCGCCCTGGCCCGCCTCGTCGGAGTCCGGGCCCCCCACCGGGCGCACGCCCAGCACCGCGCCGTCCTGCACCACGCAGCCGGCGGCCAGGGAGACGCGGTCGTGCAGCACGACGTGCGCGCCGAGCGTCACGTCCCGCGCGATCTCCACGCCCTCGCCCACGAACAGGCCCGGCGCGCGGGGGTCCTCGCCCAGCGTCATCGGCCCGGCGCGGGTCGTCGGCGCGCCCTCAATCGAGCAGCCCTTCCTCGCGCGCGGCGCGGACCGTCTCGCGCAGGGTCTGGCGCGCCGTGTACTTGGGACGCCACCCGAGCTTGCGGCGCGCCTTGGACGCGTCCATCAGCGTGGGGACGCGGAAGGCCTGCAGCCAGTCGGCCTCGGGCGGCAGGAAGGGCAGGCGCGCCGCGACGTGCGCGGTCGCGTCGACGGCCAGGTCGGGGATCGGGACGGCGTACCAGCCGAGCGCGTCGGCCAGGTCGGACATCGTCAGCTCCCCGTCGGCGGCCAGGTTGTAGACGCCCGGCTCGCCGCGCCCCAGCACCCCGGCCCGCAGCGCGGTGGCCACGTCGTCGGTGTGCACGAGCTGGAACGGGACTCCCGGGTCGGGCAGCACGGGCCGCAGCACGGGCATCACGTCGAGCAGGCGCCGGACCGCGCCCGGCAGCTTCTCGGAGATCGAGACGTACGGCAGGTTCTCGATCAGGATGAGCGCGCCGGGACCGGCGACGATGCAGGGGCGAAAGACATAGGTCTCGGTGCGGCCGTCCGCGGACAGGACGTCGTCGAGCAGGCCCTCGAGCTCGGCCTTCTGGGCCGAGTAGTAGAACGAGTCGGTCCCGCGCGGCCCGACGTCCTCGGTGAAGCGCTCGGGGCGGTCGGGATCGTCGTGGAAACCGTAGGCCGCGACGGACGACGCGTAGACCAGGCGCTTCGTCTTGCGCGCCGCGGCGGCCGCCTCGAACACGTTGCGCGAGCCGCGCAGGTTGACCTCGCGCGTCTCGTCCTGACCGCCGAAGATGATGAACGCCAGGTGCACGACGACGTCCGCGCCCTTGACGAAGTCGTCGACCGCCGCGGGGTCCAGGACGTCGCCCTGGCGGTACTCTGTCTTCTTCCAGCCCTGGGCCGCGGGGTCGAAGGGACGGCGAGCCATCCCCAGCACCTTCTTGACCGAGCGTGAGCGCTCCAGCGCGCTCACGAACGCCTTGCCGATGTCGCCGGTGGGCCCGGTGACGGCGACCGTGAGCTGTTGGGCCGGTGGGGCCATCAGCCCATGACCCGCTTGGCGTTGCGCCGGAAGCGCCGGATCTTGCCCAGGTTCATGCGGTAGCGCGCGAGGGTCGAGGTGGGCGGCAGCTCGAAGCCGCCGACCATCCGGTGGGGGATCAGCGACCAGCCGCCGTCCTGTTCGACCAGATCGCCGCGCACCTGGAAGTTGCGCTGCCAGCGGAACTCGGCGTCGTGGTCGTGGGCGGTCAGGCAGGCCGGGCCCGACAGCATCGGCGCCTGGGCCGGCACCGAGGCGATCTTCACGCGGTGGGCGCCGCGGTCCACCGAGATCGGCACGCGCGCGGCGAACGGGAAGCCGTCGGGCGCGACGAGGCTGAGCACCGCGGTGGGATAGCGCTCCCCGAGCTCGTCCATCCGCTCATCCCACGCGTCGGGCCCGCCCTGCGGCGCGGGCGGCCCCTCCGCCGGCTCCTCGACGTGCCCGGAGCGGACCTCCTCCAGGTGGGAGTCGTGGATCTCCGGGTCGCCGTCGCCGCGCCACACGAAGACGCGCTCCGGGCGCACGTAGACGTACAGGCGCGCGTAGTACCAGAGGAAGAAGCGCATCATGAATCCCGGCGGCGTCAGCTCCTGGCTCGCGGGCAGCTTCTCGGCCGACTCGCGCTCGTAGCGCTCGCGGTTGGCCTCCCAGTCCGCGTCGTCGACCTTGGCCGTCCCCTGGACGAGGACCGTCGGCGGCTCGGTCATCCGGCTGCCGGTGGGGTCGGAGAAGAGCAGCGCCACGCGCGGGTTGCGCCGCGCGTCCAGCGCCTTCTTGGGGTAGCCGGCGCCGGTCGTCACGTCGATCGCGCCACCGCCGTGCGTGTAGTAGGGCGTGACCGGCCAGGTGATGGGACGGCCGCGCTCGTCGATCGTCGTGTACTCCGTCGTGATGAACCGGGCGAAGACGTCCTGCACGTCATCGGGCAGCGAGGCGGTCACGGCCCAAGACTATTCGTAGCCCGGCTCCCCGGGGAGGACGATCCGCGCGGTCTCCCCGCTCATCAGCACGCGCGGCTCGACCGGGCGCACCTCCTGCCCGCGCGCGTGCTCGAGCAGGGCGTCGGCGCTGGGGAACCCGCCGATCTGCTCGAGGTGCTTGATGGTGGGGAAGACGAGGAGGATCTCGCCGCGCGCGTGGGCGTCCAGCGCGCCGGCCGGGGTGTACCAGCGGGCGTCCACGGTCTCCTCGCCGTCGGGGCGCGGGTCGGCGCCGGGCGGCGCGGCGACGAGGTAGAACCAGGTGTCGAAGCGCGTGCGCACCTCCTTGGGCGTGATCCAGCGCGAGAACGCGACCAGCGTCGCCGGGTCGCCGAGCGTCACGCTGGCCTCCTCCTCCATCTCGCGCAGCGCGCAGACGCGATGGGCGGCGTCGTCCTCGCCCTCGTGGGCGTCCACGGCGCCGCCGGGGAAGACCCAGGCGCCGCCCATGAAGCGCGCCTGCGGGTTGCGCTTGACCAGCAGCACCTCCAGCGCGTCGGCTCCGCCGCGCAGCAGGATCACCGAGGCGGCCTGGCGCGGGACGGTCGGGGCACCCGCGTTGTACTGCTCGCCGCCCGCCTCCAGCTCCTCGCGTCCAACCTCCGTCACGGGGCCGGACGCTACAGTTCCGCGCCGATGGCCGACGCCACACAGCAGTGGATGTGCACCTCCTGCGGATTCATCTACGACCCCGCGGAGGGCGACCCCGACGGCGGGATCCCGCCGGGGACCGCGTTCGAGGACGTGCCGGGCGACTGGTTCTGCCCCGTGTGCGGCGCGCGCAAGGGCGACTTCGAGCCGTACGAGGGTTGACCTGTGGCGGGCTCCGCGACGCCGCGTGAGCTCCGCCGCTTCCTGACGCGCCTCGGCGGGGGCCGGCTGGTCTACGGACGGGCCGTCACGTCGGGCGACCACACGGTGGTGCCGGTCTCACGCGTGCGGATCGCCGGGGGCTTCGGCTTCGGCGGGGACGACGAGGGCGGGGGCGGGGGCGCCGTCGACGCGCGGCCGGTCGGCTTCATCGAGGTGGGGCCGCGCGGCGCGCGCTACGAGTCGATCCCGGCCGGCCACGGCCGGGCGGCGGCCATCGCGGCCGGGCTGGCGGCGGGGGCCGTGGCGGGGTCGGCGCTCGCGGGCTCCGCGGTCGTCAGGCGGCTCGGGCGCGCGGTCGGTCCGCGCGCCAGGCGGGCGGTGCGCTGGTCGAGCAGACGGGCGCTGCGCCGGTCGCCTCTGCGATCGCTTCTGCGGTGATCTCGACCAGCCGGCGCAGGTCGGCCTCGGCGATGGACAGCGGCGGCATCAGCACGACGACGTCGCCGAGCGGGCGCACGATGGCGCCGCGCCGGCGCGCGGCCAGCGTCACCCGGTGGGCCATCCGCTCGTCCAGCGCGAAGTCCGTGAGCTGAATCCCGGTCATGAAGCCGCAGCGCCGGATCTCGGCCACGGTCTCCAGGGGCTCGACCCAGCGCGCGAGCCAGGTGCCCAGCACCTCGATCTTGGCCTGGAGGCGGCGGATCGTCTGCTCGCGCTCGAAGATGTCCAGGCTGGCCAGCGCGGCGGCGCAGGCCAGCGGGTTGCCGGTGTACGTGTGGCCGTGGAAGAAGGTCCGCAGCTCCTCGAAGCGCCCGAGGAAGCCCTCGTACACGCGCTCGGTCGTCAGTGTGGCGGCGAGCGGCAGGTAGCCCCCGGTGACGCCCTTGGCCAGGCACAGGAAGTCGGGCGTGACGTCCTCGTGCTCGCAGGCGAACATCCGCCCGGTGCGCCCGAACCCCGTCGCCACCTCGTCGGCGATCAGGAACACGCCGTGGCGGTCGCACAGCTCGCGCACGGCGCGCAGGTAGCCGGGCGGGTGCACGATCATCCCCGCGGCGCCCTGGACCAGCGGCTCCACGATCACCGCGGCGACGGTGTCGCCGTGCTCGGCCAGCAGGGCCTCCATGTGCGCGGCGTCGCCGGGCTCGGCCTGCCAGGCGTCGAAGAGCAGCGGGCGGTAGAGCGAGTGGAACAGGTCGATCCCGCCGACCGAGACCGAGCCGACCGTGTCGCCGTGGTAGGCGTCGCGCAGGGTCACGAAGCCGGTGCGCTGCGTCTCGCCCGCCTGCGCCCACCACTGGAACGCCATCTTCAGCGCGACCTCGGTGGCCGTGGAGCCGTTGTCGGAGAAGAACACGCGGCTCAGGCCGTCCGGCGCCACGTCGAGCAGCCGTCGCGCCAGCTCGATCGCCGGGCGGTGGGAGAGCCCGAGCATCGTCGTGTGCGCCACGCGGTCGAGCTGATGGCGGATCGCCGAGTCGATCGCGTGGTGGCGATGCCCGTGGACGTTGCACCACAGCGACGAGACGCCGTCGATGTAGGCGTTGCCGTCGACGTCGAAGAGCGTGGTCCCCTCGGCGCGCTCGATGACCGGCGCCTCCTCCTCCGACCACCCCTGCTGCTGCGTGAAGGGATGCCAGAGGACTTCCCGGTCGAGCGCGGCCAGCTCGGAGGAGGTCACGCGGCGCAAGCTAGCCCGTGAAGCGGACGTGAACGTATCCTCGCCGGCCATGCCCCGTCGCCCGCCCGTCGCGCTGGTCGTGTTCGTCGTGGGGGCGGCGAGCCTGGGCGCGGAGATCGCCGCGGCGCGGCTGCTGGCTCCCTACTTCGGCGCGTCGACGATCGTGTGGGCGAACACGATCGCCACGGTGCTCGTGGCGCTGTCCGCCGGCTACTGGCTGGGCGGGCGCCTGGCCGACCGCAACCCGACCGTGGGCGGGATGTGCGGCCTGGTGCTCGGTGCGGCGCTGCTGCTGGCGGCGGTCCCGTTCGCCGCCGGGCCGTTCCTGCGCACGTCGGTGCGGGCGTTCGACGCGCTGTCGGCGGGCGCGTTCCTGGGATCGCTGTTCGGGGTGCTGGCCCTGGTCGCCGTGCCGGTCGTACTGCTGGGCGCGGTGACTCCGTACGCACTGCGCCTCTCGGTGCGCAGCGTCGAGGAGTCCGGCGCGG
This sequence comes from Solirubrobacteraceae bacterium, assembly GCA_033856025.1. GTDB lineage: Bacteria > Actinomycetota > Thermoleophilia > Solirubrobacterales > Solirubrobacteraceae > AC-38. Next base: position 57,671 of record JAWVFQ010000026.1, read on the forward strand.
TGGCCGGGCGGCTGTACGCGATCTCGACGTTCGGGTCGCTGGTCGGGGTGTTCGTCTCGGCGCTGGTGACCATCCCGTTCCTGGGGACGCGCCGGACGTTCCTCGTCTTCGCGGTGGCGCTGGCCGTGGTCGGGGTGCTGGGCCTGCGCCGGCGCTGGGCGCTCGCGCCATTGGTACCGATAGTCCTCATCGCGATCCCGGTGGGGACGGTCAAGGGGGAGAACGGGGCGCGGGTGATCTGGGAGCGCGAGACGCCCTACCAGTACGCGCGCGTGACCGAGTTCCCCGGCGGCCGGCGCGAGCTCGAGCTCAACGAGGGCCAGGCGGTGCATTCGGTCTATCGCCCGGACACCGTGCTGACCAACGACTACTGGGACGGGTTCCTCGTGCTGCCGTTCGCGGCGCTGCGCGCCCCACCGCGGCGCGTGGCGATCCTGGGCAACGCCGCCGGGACGACGGCGCGCGCCTACGCGCGCTTCTTCCCGGGCGCGGCCGTCGACGGGGTGGAGATCGATCGCGCGCTGACCGGCGTCGGCCGGCGGCTCTTCGGCATGCGCAACCCCCGGCTGCGGACGTACGCGCAGGACGCCCGGCCCTTCCTGGCCCGCCAGGACGACGCGCGCTACGACGCGATCTTCGTGGACACCTACCGCCAGCCCTACATCCCCTTCTACCTGTCCACACGCGAGTTCTTCGAGCTGGCGCGCGACAAGCTGGCGCCCGGCGGCGTCGTGGTGCTCAACGTCGGCCACCCCCGCGACTCGCGCCGACTGGAGCGCGTGCTGGCCGCCACGATGCGCGCGGCCTTCCCCACGGTCCTGCGCGACCCGATCGAGGACACCAACGTCCTGCTCGTCGCCACGACCTCCCCGGGCGCGGGCGGGGCCCGGCTGCGCGCCGCGGCACGGCGCCTGGACCCCGAGCTGCGCGCGGTGGCCACAGACGAGGCCCGCCACCTGCGCCCGGGCCTGCGCGGCGGCGACGTCTACACCGACGACCGCGCACCGGTGGAGTGGCTGATCGACACCTCGATCGTCCGCTACGCCGCGGGCGACTAGGAAGTTTGAGGCCGGCGCGCTCCCAAGCCGCCGGAACCTCTGAGCAACGCCAGGTGCGCCGCGGCTTCCTCCAGAGCCAGCTTCTCGGGTCCCCGCAGTGGCTCTTCTGCCACGACGGCCAAGACGTGGTCCGCTCCGATGGATGTGACGGTCCATCGGTGTGCCCAACTCCCCTTGAGGGTCCAAGGTTCCGTCGTCCCGGCAACCATCGACGCCGCGACCAGGTGAAGCAGATCCCCATGCGCCGTAGCCGAAGAAACCCGAGCGCGGTCCGCCTCGAGGACAAACAGCTCTGCCTCCACACGTCGGCGAATGCGCAGGTAATCATGCGTCACGCCGAGGATGAGCTCGAACGCGCGATCCTCCCCATGTTGTCGGTTTTCCACCTCGGTTGCCATAGCGTCAAATAGAGCGACGCGAAGCTGTTCTATGTCCGCCGCGCGAGTCGCCCCTCTCGTCAAGCGTCTTCGGCTCGTTACTAGGCTCCTTAGTGCTCGGCGGGCCGGGCCGACTCGGGCCTGTCCCAGCTCGCTCACGGCGACCGCTATCGCGATGATTGGAGCAACCACCGCTCCGATTAACAGATATGCGAGCGCCTCACGGACCTCAAGCGCCGCTACGGCCACAGTTGCCACGGCGGACGCCGCGATCACAACTGGATAGGGCAGGAACGTTCGCTTGGTCACAGTGCTTAGGTTACGCCCAACCCGCGAAGCGCCAGCGCGGTAAAGCCCGCGATGGCGCCGAGACCTCCGCCGCGCTGGACCCAGCGGGCGACGTCTAGATCTTCGAATCCAAGGTCCACAAGGAGCGCCGCGAGCGCCCACGTCGCGCCGGCACCGAGCGCGGCGCCGCCTCCGACGACTTCGCCGCCTTCCTTGAGCACGTCTCCAAGATCCACGCGCCCTTAGAACGGCTCACCTGGCTCGGGCGTGACTCAGACTGGTGAGCTGGGTTAGGCGGCGACCAGCTCGGCCTCGATGAGGCGGGTGCCGCTTGCGGCGATGACGTGCTCGAGGTCCTGGGCGATGGAGGCGATGAGGCGCTGGACCGGCGCGTTGTCGGCCAGCGTGGTGGCGGTGAAGCGGTGGATGCCGCGCTGCTGGGCCTCGGCGACGAGGGCGCGCGAGAGCGCGCGGCCGACGCCCTGGCCCTGGTAGGGGTCGCCGACGACGATCGCGAACTCGGCCGTGTCCGGGCGCTCGCGGTCGCGGACGAAGCGCGCGACGCCCACCAGGTGGGAGGGGTGCTCGGCCTCGACGGCCACCAGGGCGACGTGGTCGACGCCGTCGAGCTCGGTCAGGTATCGCAGCTCGCCGCGCGTGAAGCTCGGCTTGGGGGAGAGGAAGCGCCGGTACTGGGACTCGGAGCTGAGCAGGCGCAGGCCGGACAGCAGCAGCGCCTTGTCCGCGGGCTCGATCGGCCGGACTACGACGTCCAGCCCGTTTTCCAGAGTCAGGTTCACATTTGAAACCTACCCCGGGCGGGCGCCCGGCTCTGTGGCCGGGGTCACAGCCGGCCGGCGGCGCGGCTAGCGCTGGTCGATCGGCACGTATTCGCGCCTGCGGTCGCCCGTGTAGATCTGGCGCGGGCGAGCGATCTTCTGCTCGGGGTCCTGGACCATCTCCAGCCACTGGGCGATCCAGCCCGACGTCCGCGGGATGGCGAACATGACCGGGAACATGGCGACCGGCATCCCCAGCGCCTCGTAGATCAGGCCGGAGTAGAAGTCGACGTTGGGGTAGAGCTTGCGCTCGACGAAGTAGTCGTCCTCCAGCGCGATCTTCTCCAACTCGGTGGCGATGTCCAGCAGGGGGCTCTTGGCGCCGGTGGCCTCGAACACGTCGTCGGTGGCCGACTTGATGATCTTGGCCCGCGGGTCGTAGTTCTTGTAGACCCGGTGGCCGAAGCCCATCAGGCGCTCGTTGCCCTCCTTCACCCCGGCCACGAAGTCCGGGATGTTCTCCTTGGTCTCGATGCGCTTGAGCATCCGCAGGACCGCCTCGTTGGCGCCGCCGTGCAGCGGGCCGTACAGCGCCGCGATCCCCGCCGCGACGGCCGAGTACGGGTCGACCTGGGAGGAGCCCACCGCGCGGACCGAGCTGGTCGAGCAGTTCTGCTCATGGTCGGCGTGCAGGATGAACAGGATGTCCAGGGCGCGCGCGAGCCGGGGGTCGGGCTCGTACTTGAGCTCGGTCATCTTGTAGAGCATGTTCAGGAAGTTGCCGGGGTACTCGAGGTCGTTGTCCGGATAGACGTAGGGCTGCCCGTTGGAGTGGCGGAAGGCGAACGCGGCCAGCGTGGGCATCTTCGCGATGAGCCGGATCGTCTGGATGGCGCGGTTCTCCGGGTCCTTGATGTCGTTGGCGTCCGGGTAGAACGTCGAGAGCGCCCCCACCGAGCCCAGCAGCATCCCCATCGGATGGGCGTCGTGGCGGAAGCCGCCCATGAACTCCTTGACGTTCTCGTGGACGAACGTGTGGATTGTGATCAGGTGGCACCACTCGGCCAGCTCGTCCTTCGTGGGGAGCTCGCCGTGGACGAGCAGGTAGGCGACCTCCAGGTAGGTGGAGTGCTCGGCCAGCTGCTCGATGGGATAGCCGCGGTACTCCAGGATCCCCTTGTCGCCGTCGATGAAGGTGATCGCGCTGCGACAGGACGCGGTGTTCAGGTAGGCCGGGTCGTAGGCCATGAGGCCGAAGTCGTCCTCGTCGACCTTGATGTCGCGCAGGGCGGTGGCGCGGACGGTCCCGTCCTCGATGGGGATCTCGTAGGTGCGGCCGGTCCGGTTGTCGACCACCGACAGCGACTCCTCGCCGCTCGGACGGCCGTCGCCGGTGGCGGCCTGGGTCTCGGTCTCTGGGGTCATGCTGGAAGCCTACGCTTCCGGCGTCAGTTGCAGACCGCGCAGCGGCCGGTGGCGCAGGAGCACGTCAGCGCGCCGTCGACCATGCGGGCCGGCCCCCAGCGCCGCAGCCACTCCAGGGCGACGGGTTCGCTGCGATCGGCCGACCCGCCGGGCCAGGCGCGGTGGAGCAGCGCCGTGGTCAGGCGCTGCTCGTCGCGGTCGCCCCGGCGGGCGATCGATTCGATGTGGTCGGCGAAATCCTCCACGCGGGCTTGAGGGTACCCGCGGTCCGGACGCACCAACCCCGGTTGGCGGCGGGCGCTAGGCCGTCTGCGGCGTCTTCTCGATGGCCTGGCGGTACATGTCCATCTGGCCCGCGACGCCCTCGTTGACGTAGCCGTTGATGATCCGCATGCCCTCGACGCACAGCGTGGCCTCGGTCATGTGGCGCTGGAACTCCGTGTCGTTCTGGACGCCGGCGATCTGGTCGCCGGTCCCGTGCAGCTGGAAGCAGCCGCCCAGGTCGCTGCCGTTGGGGCTGAGCAGGCAGACGTCGAACTTCTCGATGCGCCCGTCCTGCTGCATGCGCCCGTACAGGCCCACGCCGTCGTTGAAGACCTCCAGGGCGCGCTCCTCGCGACCCCGTGCCGCGTCGGACCATCCGATGAAGAGCATTTGATCGGCCATTCCTGGCTCCCTTGCTTTTGTGGTCCAGATTGCTTTCCGGACCGGTGGGGCCAGCCTAACGCCGCCGCCACCCTCCGCCGAGAAATCTTCCCAGCCGGCCGGCGCGCGGGTTGGCGCTGAACTCCGGCGCGCCGGGCTCGTAGCGCGGAAGCTGGACCGCCTCGGCCGTGTCGATGGTCAGCGTGACGGCGGTCTCGGTGATGCGACCCACCTCGGGCGCGTCCACGAAGACGTCGCCGCGGTCGGTGCGCATGACGATCCCATCGAAGATCTGCTCGCGCGCGTTGTCGAGGACGCGCTCGGTGGTCCCGAGCCGCGTGCCGTCGGATGCGTGGATCGGCGTGCCGCGTCGCAGCACCTTGTAGGAGATGGCGGGGCCGTCGTCCTCGACCGTCATTGCCCGTACCGGCTCGCCGTCGCGTCAATCTGCCCCTGGTAGTGGCTGCCCAGCTCCTGGTGCCCGTAGGGCCGCTCCGCCGGGGCGTCGAGCGACATGAACGACAGCTGCGCGATCGGCAGGTCGTGGTAGAGGCGGATCGGGATGCGGGTCAAATTCGCCAGCTCCAGCGTCAGCGTGCCCTTCCAGCCAGGATCGCAGAACCCCGCGGTGGCGTGGACGATGAGCCCGAGGCGGCCGAGCGAGCTGTTGTGGGTGCGGATGTAGGACCGCGTGATCAGGAAGACGCCGCGCGGCGACTCGACCTTGATGCATCGCACCGGAACGCTCTCCACCGGCTCTACCGCGACGATGGAGCGCGCCAGCTTGAACCGTCCAGCGCGCTTCTGGCGCTGGAGCTTGCGCGGCAGGCGGAACACCGGCCGGTCCGGGGTGAAGCAGACCTCCCACTTGGGTCCGCGGTCCTTGCCGTTCAGCCACGCGGTCTTGCGGGCCGTCCTCGGCTTGAACCCCAGGCTCGCGACCAGCTCGTGGTACTGGTCGGCGAGACGCAGGCTCGTCGTCGTCAGCTCGCAGCGCCCGATCGCGTCGACGTAGCCGTCGGTGTCCATCAGGCCCTCGAGAAGGGCCTGGCGCTGGGCGACGCTCGCGCGCATGTAGACCAGGGGTATGTGCTTGTTGCCGAGGAGGTTGGTATTGCGCAGGCGGCTGGACAGGGACCCGTTGCGGCTGTAGCGCCCCGTCGCCGGATCGCGGGTGTGACCCTCGCCGCCGACGCGGTACGCGAGCGGACTCGTAGCCGGGGCGACGCCGCAGCCCTCGCGCTGGAGCTCGCGCAGGATCGGGTCGTCGATCGAGGTGATCTCGGACTTGGTGCTGGTGCCGTCTCCGATCCAGGCGCCGAGGACGTAGGGCGGGATCGGGAGGTCGCGGTCCTCGTGCTCGACGGGAGGCGCCAGGTCGACGTGGTGGTTGTACTCCTGCGCGCTGTACTTCAGGGTCCGCTCGATCTCGGCGGTCGTGACGACTCGCGGCGGGTCGCCGCGACGGCGGTCGTTCTTGGTCCGCGTCTCCCACTGATGGGCGACGTCGGCGATCACCGTCTCGCCGTCGGAGAAGCGAAGGCGCCGGCAGGGCCGGTCGTGCATCGGCGGCGTCACGGCGACGATCCGCGTCGGCCGCCCGTCCGCGTCGAAGACCTCGTCGCCCACCTCCAGGTCGCCCATCCGGACGAACCCCTCCGGCGTCGGGACCGGCGTGTCGAGCGCCAGCGCCTTGCCTTCGATCCTCGCCACGATGTCGTCCGGGAGCTCCACCCATTCCCGGGTGCGGCCGAGGGCGAATTCTCCGGGATGGATGACGAAGGGCTCGTCGCCGCTGACCTTGACCTCCTCGGTCAGGTTGGACGGCGGGTCGCGCAGGTCGATCGCGGAGGCGCGGTGGTTATGGAACACGCGGAAGGAGTCGCCCAGACGCAGGTCCACGCTGGCCGGCTGGACGAGGTCGGGGTCCCAGGGGTCGATCCGGATCCGGCCCGCCTCGACGAGGCGGCGGATCGTCCCGTCCGAGAGGACCGACGTGGGCGCGCGGTCGTTCATCGCGCGAAGTCTCTCAGGACGGCGCGACGATCAGTGCTCGAGCAGGCGGGCGCGCGCGGCGGTGGTCCGCACGCGGGGCGGCGAGGCCGGCAGCGGGGCGCCGTGCGGGTCGCGGCGGCGCGGGCCGCGGCGCGGCGGGGTGCGGGGGTGGCGGGGTCGCGGGCGGTCCTTGACGCCGCCGTCGCCGGGGGCCTCGGCGACGTCGGGCGTCGCCCTCACGGCCCACCACACGATCCACAGCAGCGCGATGATCGGGATCTTCAGCGCGACCATCAGGTATACGAAGGTCCACCCCACGCGGCGAGCCTACCCGGCCGCCTCGCGCTTGTCACTCCAGTATCGGGGCGACCACGCGGCGCGCCACCTCGCGCAGCGCGGTCTCATCGCCGAGCGGCAGCGCGCTGTCCTGGATGAGCACGAAGGAGAAGGCCAGCCGCACGAGGACCTCGGCCGCCTCGTCGACCGCCGCCGGGCCCAGGACGCCCGCCCGCTGGGAGGCGTGCAGGCGCGCCGCGACGAAGCCCCGGGCGGCGGCGAAGATCGCGCCGCCGTCGGCGGTCAGCACGGCGAGGACGCTCTCGGGCTCCACGCGCGCGAGGCGGTTCAGCAGCGGGTGCTCGCGCGCGATGCGCAGCGCGGTGACGAAGCCCTCGACCACCTGGTCGGCCACCGGGGCGTCCGGCGCGGCCGCGGCGTCCATCTGCTCCAGGCAGCGCCGGCACTCGCGCACGGCCAGCGCCTCCACCAGCGCGGACCGGCTGCCGAAGCGCCGGTAGACGGTCATGCGCCCGACGCCGGCGCGGCGCGCGACGTCCTCCATCGAGAGGTGGCGCAGGCCCGAGGCGGCGGCCAGCTCCAGGGCGGCGTCCAGGACCCGCTCGCTCGTCGCGTCGTCGGGCGGCGACACGCGCGGGTCCAGCGCGAGGGCGATGACGGCGGCGGGCTCGGCGGCCACGGTTCAGGCCGCGGGATCGGAGACGGCGCCGGACGCGGCGGACATCAGGCCGTGGGGCTCGCCATGGTCACGTCCAGCCTCGCGTGCGTCTCGGCCCCGGCGACCTCGCCGCGCTCCAGCGCCTCGTGGCGCCAGCGCACGTAGTTGGGGCCGGTGTTGCGCAGCGCGGCCGGCAGCAGCGGCGTCGCCGCGCGCGACGCGCGGCACAAGGCCCGGAACTCCAGCTCCTGCGTCCGGGTCCAGTCCAGGCCGAAGCGCCGGCGCAGCGCGGCGGGCAGCAGTCCGACCGTGGCCAGGGCGCCCAGTCGCGCCATCGGCACGCGCGCCACCCGCCAGGCGCCCTCGCCGAGCCCCGGGACCGGCGGCGCGGCGGGCTTCGTCAGGGTGCGCAGGACGCCGTGGACGACCGCGTTGTCCTCCAGGCGCTCGGCCACCATCGCGTCGAAGTAGTCGCGAAAGCCCGCCCACGTCTCGGGCAGGTCGCGGTCGCGCACGCCCACCATCCGCCCCAGCCGGCGCCATCCGTCGTAGAAGCGCTGCACCGTGTCGGGGCGCATCGGGCGTCCGAACGCGCGGTGTCCGTCCACGATCGACTGGGCCAGCGTGGCGTGCACCCAGGCGTAGGCCTCGGGCTCCAGCGCGTGGTAGCGCGTCCCGTCCGGGCGCTCGCCGCGGATGCGCTTGTGCAGGTCGCGCACCCGGCGCCCCGTCGCGGCGGCCAGCGCCGGGCCGCCGTAGACCATCACGTAGGTGTAGTCCAGCGTGCGCAGCAGGCGGCCCCACGGGTCCTCGGCGTAGTTGGAGTGCTCGCCCACTCCGGCGCCGACGGTGGGGTGGGAGACCTGGAGGATCAGCGCGTAGCCGGCGCCCGACAGCAGCCGCGCGTCCCCCGCGTAGCGCCAGACCGTCGAGCCGGGCCGGGGGACCAGCTCGGCGACCTCCTCCTCGGACGGCAGGACGGGCGCGGTCATGTGGTACACGTGGTACGCAAGACGGCTCGACCGTACCACAGGTCACCGGCCACCACCACTGCGACGCGCGTGCCGGGCCGCCCGGTAGCTTGCGCGCAGGGGAGGCAGACGTGGGGCATTTGCGGGGAGAGCGAAGTTGAGCACGCCGATCGCCGGTCGTCTCCTGCTGCCCCTGCGGCGGCTGCTGGACGACATCGGATCGATGTGCGTGCTCACGGGCAAGACGCTCGTCTCGGCCCTGCGCCCGCCGTACAGCTACGGCAACGAGTTCGTGGCGCAGTTCATGTTCGCCCTGCGCCTGGCCTGGTTCCCGATGATCGTCACCTCGGTGGCGCTGGCCTACGGGCCGTCGGGGATCCAGGCGGCCAACTTCCTCGTCCTGTTCGGCGCGCTGGACCGCCTGGGCGGCCTGTTCGTGCTGGCGGTCATCCGCGAGTTCGCGCCGCTGGTGTGCGCGGTCGTGATGGCCGGCGTGGCCGGCACCGCCATCTGCGCCGACCTGGGCGCGCGCAAGATCCGCGAGGAGCTCGACGCGCTGATGGTGCTCGGCGTCGACCCGGTGAAGAACCTGGTGGTCCCGCGCTTCCTGGCGCTGATGGTCGTCACCGGCCTGTTCGACATCTACGCCCTGATCTTCGGGACGCTCGGCGGGATCCTGGTGACGATCGTCCACGGCGCGCCGATCGGCGGCTTCTTCGCCACCTACTTCACCAACGCCACGACCACGGAGCTGTGGGGCTCGCTGCTCAAGACGGTGATCTTCGGCGCGATCATCGCCATCGTCTGCTGCTACAAGGGCATGACCGCATCGGGTGGGCCCGAGGGCGTGGGGCGGTCGGTGAACCAGGCCGTGGTCATCGCCTTCCTGGCGATCGGCGCCTTCAACTACGTCTTCACGCAGGGGCTGCTCGCCACCCACCCCGAGCTCTCGACGGTGCGATGACGCGGCTGGCCCTCCTGCCGCGCGACGGCCTCGAGGCGTTCGGACAGCTCGTGCGCTTCTCCCTGCGCGTGGCCGGCGGCGTGTTCAGTGGCCGCGTCTTCCGCTTCACCGGCGAGGTCCTGCGCCAGGCCGGCATCCTCATCCTCGGGTCCGTCTTCATCATCCTGCTGCTGGTCTTCATCCTCGGCCTGCAGTGCGGGATCGAGGGCGCCTACGGCAGCGAGACCGTCGGTTCGCCCTCCTTCGCCGGCGCCTTCACGGCCCTGTGCGACCTGAGGGAGGTCACGCCCTACGCCTTCGGCTACATGATGGCCGCGAAGGTGGGGACCGGGTTCGTGGCCGAGCTGGGGTCCATGCGGATCTCCGAGGAGATCGACGCCCTGGAGGTCATGGGGTTCGACTCCATGGTCTACCTGTGCTCGACGCGCCTGCTGGGCATGTGGCTGGTGCTCCCCTTCGTGTACATCGCCGCGGTGGCGGCCGGGTTCTTCGCCTCCTACGTGGCCGTCGTCGTGCAGATCGGAAAGGTGTCGGCCGGCGGCTACTTCCAGATCTTCTGGCAGTTCCAGGACCCGCTCGACCTCGTCTACTCCTCGCTCAAGGCGATGGCGATGGCCACGTTCGTGGTCGTGGTCGGCTGCTACTACGGCTACACCGCGTCGGGCGGCCCGGCCGGGGTGGGCGCGGCGACCGCCAAGTCGATGGTGGTGAACATCATCGGGATCCACGCGATCGGCCTGGTGGGCACGCAGTTGTTCTGGGGTGGAAACGCGCGCTCGCCGATCGGGGGCTGAGTGCCGACCGCGCACCCCACCAGCGCGACCGCCCGCATCGCCGGCGTGGCCGCGCTCGTGATCGCCGTCGTCGTGACGGCGGCGGTCGTGCTGCGCTCGGACCCTCAGTACACGATCCGCGCCCGCTTCGTGGACGCCGGGCAGCTGGTCAAGGGCAACGAGGTCCAGGTCGGGGGGCGGACGATCGGCAGCGTCTCCGACCTGGTCCTGACGAACGACAACCAGGCGCTGGTCGTGATGAAGATCAGCGATCGGGAGTTCCGTCCGCTGCACGAGGGCACGGTGGCGCAAATCCGCCAGGTCGGCCTCTCCGGCGTGGCCAACCGGTTCGTCGAGCTCACGCCCGGGCGCCCGACGTCGCGCGCGCTGCGCGACGGGGCCACGCTGGCGACCAGCGACACGCGGCCGATCGTCGACCTCGACTCCGTGCTCAACGCTCTGGACCCGCGCACGCGCGCGAGCCTGCAGCGGGTCATCCGGCTCAGCTCGGGAGCCTTCGCCGGGCGCGCGGGCGACGCCAACCGGGCGCTGGGCTACCTCAACCCGGCGCTGAGCCAGGTCTCCGGCCTGGCCGAGGAGCTGGGCCGCGACGAGGTCGCGCTGCGCGAGCTGGTCGGCTCGGCCGCCACGGTGTCCAGCGCGGTGGCCGCGCGCGAGGGCGACCTCGAGGGTGCGGTCACCAGCACCGCGGTGACGCTGCGCGCGCTGGCCGGGGAGCGCGGTGCCCTGGAGGACGTCCTGGCCCGCGCGCCGGGCGTGCTGGACCAGGCCCGGCCCACGCTCGCGCGGCTGCGCCGGACGCTCGCCGTGGTCCGCCCGGCGCTGCGCGACGCGCGCCCGGCCGCGGCGCCGCTGGCCCGCGTGGTGCGCGTCCTGCCGCGGGCGGCGCGGCGCTCGACGCCGCTGGTCATCGAGCTGCGCCGCCTGCTGCCGGCGCTGCGCCGCACGCTGGCCGAGATGCCCGCCCTGTCCCGCGAGCTGGTGCCGATCATCCAGTCCACGACGCGTGCGGCCGGCGGCTTCCTGCCCATCTTCGCCGGCCTGCGCCCGTACGCGCCCGACCTGGTCGCCGGCCTCTACAACGGCTTCGGCGGCGTCACGGCCGGCTACTACGACGCCAACGGCCACTACTCGCGCATCGCGGAGGAGTGGGGCGCGGGCGCGCTGCCCGGGATCGGCGCGGCGTTCCCCATCCCGCAGGTGGGCGGGCTGACCGGCTACCGGACCGGCCTGGACGCCCGCTGCCCGGGCGCGGCGGTCGAGCCGGCGCCCGACGGGTCCAACCCCTGGGTGCCCGACCCCACGCTGTGCGACCCCGGGGACTCGCACCGGTGAGGCGCCTGGCCGCTCTGGCCCTGCTGGCCGCGCTGGGGCCGGCCGTCGCGCTGCTGCCCGGCTCGGGGGCGCGCGGCGACTCCACCTACCGCGTCGACGTGGTGTTCGACACGGCGAAGGGCATCATCCCCGGGCAGCTGGTGAAGATCGCCGGCGCGCGCGTGGGCAAGGTCCGCGACGTCACGCTGACGCCGGACTACCGCGCGCGCATCCACCTGGAGGTCGAGCGGCGCTTCGCGCCCTTCCGCACCGACGCGAGCTGCGCCATCCAGCCCGAGGGCCTGCTGGCCGAGAACTTCGTGCAGTGCGACCCGGGCAGCCCGGCCGGGCGCGAGCTGCGCGGCACCGGCGGCCACGCGCCCACCGTCCCGGTGTCGCGGACGGCCACGCCGGTAAGCCTCAACGACCTCTTCGACATCTGGAACGTCCCGACGCGCGAGCGGCTGACCGTGCTGGTCAACGAGCTCGGGATCTCGGTGGCCGGGCGCGGCGAGGACCTCAACGAGGTGCTGCGCCGCACCAACCCCGCGCTGAGCCAGGCGCGCCGCGTCCTGGCCATCCTGGACCGCCAGCGCACGCAGCTGGCCGGCGCCGTCGGCTCGACGGACCGCGTGATCTCGCAGCTGGCGGCCCGCCGCGAGCGGGTGCAGGCGTTCCTGTCCGCCGCGGCCCGGGTGACGTCGCAGACGGCGGCGCATCGCGGGGCGCTGGCCGAGGGCGTCCGCCGGCTGCCCCCGCTGCTGCTGGCGGCGCGGCCGGCGCTGGCGCGTCTGGACGCGCTGGCGGCCGGCGGGACCCCGCTGCTGCGCGAGCTGCGCGTCGCCGCGCCCGACGTCAACCGCCTCGTGGCCGGCCTGGAGCCCTTCGCCCGCGCCGGGACGCCGGCCATCCGCGCGCTGGAGGGCCCGCTGCGCACCGGGCGCCGGGTGGCGGTCCGGTCGCGGCCGGTGATCCACGAGATCCGCCGCTTCACCACGGCCGCCAAGCCGGTGGCGCCGCTGTTCTCCTCGCTGTTCGTCAACTCGCGCGACCGCGGGTTCATCGAGAACGCGCTGAAGTTCGTCTACGTCGCCGGGGCGGCGAGCGCGCGGTTCGACCGCTACTCCCACATCCTGCCGTCGCACCTGATCTTCAACCCGTGCGCGCGCTACTCGCAGGCGCCGGTGGCGGGTTGCAACTCCAACTACTCCGCAGCGAGCGCGCCCGCCGCCCGCGCGCGGGGGCGTGCGGTCCGGCCGGGCCGCGCCGCGCTGCCCGCGCCGGTGGCGCGGACGGCTCCGCCCGCGCACGGGCCCACGGCGCCGGCCGCTCCCTCGGCCCCCGCCCCGGGCAGCATCGGCGCGCTGCTGGACGACGTGCTGCGCCAGGTGACGCGCCCGACGCCCTCCGACCGCAGCCTCCAGGACATCGCGGGGTACCTGCTGCGATGAGGCGCCGCTCGGCCAGTCCGCTCGGCGACTTCGCCGGCAACACGGTCCTCGTCGGCGCCGTCGCCGTGGTGATCGTCATCGTCGGCGTCTTCCTCTCCTACAACGCCAACGAGGGGCTGCCGTTCGTCCCCAGCTACAAGGTGTCGGCGGAGGTGCCCGACGCGGCCGAGCTGGTCGCCGGGGACGAGGTGCGCATCGGCGGCGCGCGGGTGGGCCGCGTGAAGACCGTCGAGGCGGTGCCCAGGCGCGGCGCGCGCCCGGCGCACGCGCGGCTGGAGCTGGCGCTCGACGTGGCCCAGCAGCCGCTGCCGCTGGACACGCGCGCCCAGGTGCGCCCGCGCTCGATCCTGGGGTCGAAGTACCTGGCCCTCACGCCCGGCCACGCGCGCCGGGGGATTCCGCCGGGCGGCACGCTGCCGCTGAGCCGCGCGGTGGGCGTGGTCGAGCTCGACGAGGCCATCGGCGCCTTCGACGCGCGCACCAAGGTCCTCGTGCGCGGCGCGCTGCACGGCCTGGGCGATGCGCTGGCCGGGCGCGGGCGCTCGGTAAACGAGGCGATCGCCTCCACGCGCCGCCTGCTGCCGCCGGCCGAGCGGATCCTGGCCGTCCTGGCCGCGCCGCGCACCGACCTGCCCGGGCTGGTCGACGGCCTCGCCGCGGCGACGGGGGCGCTGGCCCCGGTGGCCCCCCAGCTCGGCTCGCTGGTCGACCACGCGGCGGTGACGCTGGATGCCCTGGACTCGACCGGCTCCGCGCTGGGGCAGACGCTGGAGCAGCTGCCGCCGACCGAGGCGGTGGGCACGCGCGCGCTGGGACGGATCGGCCCCGTGCTCGGCGATGCCGCGGCCATCGCCACCGGCCTGCGCCCGGCCGCGCGCCTGCTCCCCGGCACGGCGCGCAGCCTGGCCGGCGCGCTGGACGCGGCGGTCCCCGTCCTGCGCGACACGACGGGTCGCACCCTGGGGGCGACGCTGGCCTCGCTGGAGCGCTTCGCGCGCAACCCCGCGGCGCTCGGCTCGGCGCGGCGCCTGCTCTCCGCCACGGGCACGCTGCGCACCTTCCTCACCTTCCTCGCGCCGGCGCAGACCGTGTGCAACGTGTTCGGCGCGTGGGCGCGCAACATCGTGTCCGTGGGCAGCGAGGGCGACGCCAACGGGTCGTGGATCCGGCTCGTCCCGCTGGTCGGCTCCGATCAGGTCTACCAGCAGTCCACCCCGGACGCCGACCTGCACCTCAACTTCTACCCGCGGGCGGACGCGACGGAGTGCGAGTCGGGCAACGAGCGCTACGTGCCGGGCCGGGCCATCGGCAACCCGCCGGGGAGCCAGGGGACGGCGCATGCCGACACGGCGCCGGGGGCGGGACGATGAAGGGCGGCTCGAATCCGCGGGTGAGCAACTTCGCGCTCGGCGTGCTGGCGATGGCCGGGATCGCGCTGTTCGTCTACCTGGCGTTCGCCAAGCGCGTCCCCTTCACGCCGCGCCACGAGGTGCAGGCGATCTTCGCCTCCTCCAACCAGCTGCGCGAGGGGTCGCCGGTGCGTATCGCCGGCGTGGACGTGGGGGCGGTGACGCGGATCCAGGGCGGCCCCGGCACGACCGCGGTCGTGACGATGACCCTGTCCAAGGAGGGCCGCCCGCTGCACACGGACGCCACGGCGAAGATCCGCCCGCGCGTCTTCCTGGAGGGCGGCTACTTCGTCGAGCTGCGCCCCGGCAGCCCGCGCGCCCCGCGGATCCACGGCAAGGGGCCGATCCCGCTGCCCCAGACCTCGGTCCCCGTGCAGCTGCACCAGGTCCTGGGGGCGCTGGACCGCCCGACGCGCGAGAGCTTCCAGTCCGGGCTGGCCGAGACCGCGACCGCGCTGGACGGCGGTGGGGCGGCGGGGCTGCGCCGCGCGCTGCCGCCGCTGGCCCCGGCGCTGCGCGACACGGCGTGGCTGGCCGAGGCGGCGCGGGGGACGACGCCCGGCGACCTGGCGCGGCTGGTGTCCAGCAGCGCGACGGTGACGCGGGTCCTGGCCGCGCGCTCGGGCGACCTGGCCGACTCCGTCACGAGCCTGAACCGCATCGCCTCCGCGCTGGCCGCGAACGACGCCGCCCTGGCGGCGAGCGTGCGCGGGCTGGACGGCGTGCTCGTGCAGGCGCCGCCGGCGCTGCGCGCGCTGGATCGCGCGATGCCGCCGCTGAAGCGCTTCGCCGCCGCGCTGCGGCCGGGGCTGCGGCTGGCGCCCCGGGTGCTGGGCGACACGGCCGGCGTGCTGACCCAGCTCGACGCGCTGGCCGGCGAGCCCGCGCGGCCCTCGGACTTCGTGCGGATCGTGATCCAGCTCAAGCCGGTGCTGCCCGAGATCCCGCGGCTCGCGCTGCTGGCGCGCGGGCTGTTCCCGCTGGTGGGCCCGATCGTCACGTGCCTCACCGACAACGTCGTGCCGACGCTGAACTCCAAGCTCGACGACGGCGCGCTGTCCACCGGACGGCCGGTGTGGCAGGACCTGGTCCACGCGCTCGTGGGGTTCGCGGGGGGCTCGCAGAACTTCGACGCCAACGGGCCGTGGGTCCGCTACCTGGGCTCGACCGGCGTCGAGACCCTGTCCACGGGCGACGTGCCCGGGGCGGGACGGCTGTTCGGCGGGACGGCGGAGCCGCTGTCGGGAGCGCGGCCGGTGTGGCGCGGGTCCAACGGGTTCCCGCCGCTGCGCCCGGACCAGCCGTGCGCGCGGCAGAAGCCGCCCGACCTGCGCGCGGAGGCCGGCCTGCCGGCCGGGGGCGGCTGATGCCCCGCGCGATTCGCGAGTACGGGCGCTTCGTCGCCGCCATCGTCGTCTTCGGCGTGATCTCCGCCGTGTCCGGCGCCTACATCGTCACCCAGCAGCGCCTGCGCACGCCGCTGGAGGACCGCTACGAGATCGCCGTCGAGCTGCCGACCAGCCAGTCGCTGACGTCGGGGCAGAACCAGGCGGTCAACGTGGCCGGCGTGCGCGTGGGCGACGTCGTGCGCACGCGCCTGCGCGAGGGCCGCGCGCTGGTGACGCTCTCCATCGAGCGCGGCAAGCTGCCCCACGTCTACCGCGACGCGCGGGCGCACCTGCACCCCAACACGCCGCTCAAGGACATGCAGATCGAGCTCTACCCGGGCCGCCCGCCCGCGCCGCGGATGGGCTCGGGCGACGTGCTCCCGGTGGCTCAGTCGACCGCCCCCGTGGACTCCGACGAGCTCCTCGCCGCGCTGGACACCGACACCCGGGCCTACTTCCGGGTGCTGATCTCCGCCTCCGAGCGCGGCCTGCGCGGGCGGGGCCGCGACCTGCGCCTGGCGCTGCGCGCGCTGGGCCCGACGACCGAGCAGCTGCGCCGGGTGGGCGACGCGATGGCGGTGCGGCGCGGGCAGCTGGCCCGCCTCGTCCACAACCTCGCGGTGCTGTCACGGGCCACGGCCGCGCGCGACCGCGAGCTGGGCACCGTGGTGGAGGCGGGCGCGGCGACGCTGCGCGCGCTCGCCGGCCAGGACGCGGCGCTGCGCCAGTCGGTGGCGCTGCTGCCCTCGACGCTCGCCTCGGCGCGGTCCAGCCTCGTCCACGCCACGGCCCTGGCCAACGAGACCGGGCCGACCCTCAACGCGCTGATGCCCACGGCGCGGCGCCTGCCGGCGGCGCTGCGGGCCGCCGGTCCGCTGGTCGCCCGCACTGAGCCGTTCCTGCGCACGCAGGTCCGCCCGCTGGTGCGCGAGGCCGCGCCGGTGGTGGCGGACCTGGGCCCGGCCATCGCCAACCTCCAGGTCCTCTCGCCGCACCTGAAGACCGCGTTCTCGGTGTTCGACTACGTGGCCAACGAGCTCGCCTACAACCCGGCCGGCGACGACGAGGGCTACCTGTTCTGGCTGGCCTGGTTCGCCCACAACGCCAACTCGGCGCTCTCGACCGAGGACGCGCACGGCCCGGCGATCCGCGGGCTGGCGCTGGTGTCGTGCTCGAGCCTGGCCTCGCAGCCGAGCCTCGGGCCGGTCCTGCAGGCCTTCACCGGAGTGGTGCCGGCATGTCCGTGAGCGGGAGGGGCTGATGGAGACCCGTGCGCCCACCGTCGGCGCGATCATGGCCGCGGTCCTGTTCGCCCTGTCCTGCTTCGGGGCGACGCTGTTCGTCTGGCGCTCCTTCGGCGGGCCGACGCCGCTGGCGCCGCAGGGCTACCGCTTCCACGTCTCCTTCGACCAGGCGGCCACGCTCACGCCCAACGCCGACGTGCGGATCTCGGGGATCCCCGTGGGCAAGGTCGTCCGGGTGCGTCCGCAGGGGCTGCGCACCGACGCGGTGATCGAGCTGCAGCGCCGCTACGCCCCCCTGCCCCGCGACGCGCGGGCGATCCTGCGCTCCAAGACGCTGCTGGGGGAGACGTTCGTGGAGCTGTCGCCGGGCTCGCCCGGGGCCCCGAAGCTGCGCGACGGCGCGACGCTGGCGGTGCGCCAGGTCGCCGACACCCAGCAGCTCGACGAGGTCCTCAGCGCGTTCGACGCGCGCACCCGCGAGTCGTTTCGCAACCTGCTCTCCAGCCTGTCGGACTCGTTGCGGGGGCGCGGCGGCGCGACCTCCGACGCGCTGGGCAACGCCGGCGTGGCCACGTCGGAGCTGGGCGACGTGGCGCTGGTGCTGGACTCCCAGCGCCCCGCGGTCACCCGCCTGGTCCGCGACACCGGCCGCGTGCTGCGCGCGCTGGGGCGCCGCGACGCCGACCTGCGCACGCTGGTCGTGGCGGGCGACCAGGTGCTGGGCGCGACGGCGGCGCGCGACCGCGAGCTGGCCGCCACGGTTCGCGCGCTGCCGCCGTTCCTGGCCGAGCTGCGGGCCACGCTGGCCGTGGCCGAGGCCACGGCGCTGGAGGCCGCGCCGACGCTGCGCACCCTGCGCCCGGTGGTGCCGTTCCTGCGCCCCGGCCTGATCGAGGCGTCGCGGCTGGCGCCCGAGCTCGAACGGCTGTTCCGCGGCCTGCGCCCGGTGCAGATCGCCGCGCGGACCGGCCTGCCGGCCCTGACGCGGATCGTCGACGCGTCGCCGGCGCTGCTCGACGTGGTCGACCGGGCGGCGCGCGACCTGATCCCGGTCCTGGAGTTCCTCAACCTCTACCGGCGCGACATCGTGGCCGCGTTCGCCAACATCGCCGCGTCGACGAACTCGTCGACTCCGGGCCCCGACGGGACGCCCCAGCACTACCTGCGCACGCTCGTGCCGCTCAACAGCGAGGGGCCGATGGGCCAGGCCCAGCGCCTGGCCTCCAACCGCCACAACCCCTACATCGCGCCGGGATCGCAGGCGGACTACCTGCGCGGCGGGCTGCGCGCCTTCGACTGCCGCAACCTGAGCAACCCGCAGACGGTCCCGATCCCGCCGCCCGGCACGGGCGCGCCGCCCTGCCTGGTCCAGGCGCCGTGGCGCTTCCAGAACCGCACGCGGGCCTTCCCGCACGTCGAGCGGCAGTCCCCCTAGAGGGAGAACGTGGTCAGGCGCTGGAGGTCCGCGACGCGCTCGTGGACCTCGTCGTCGGTGAGGCGGGCCACGCGCTCGGTCCCGAACTCCGAGACGTTGAACGAGGCCAGCGCGGTCCCGTAGGCCATGGCCCGGCGCAGGATCTCCGGGTCCAGGCCGGCTTCGGGGTGCGCGGCCAGGTAGCCCACGAAGCCGCCGGCGAACGAGTCCCCGGCCCCCGTGGGGTCCACGACGTCCTCCAGGGGGAAGGCGGGCAGCGCGAAGAACTGGTCGCCGTGGAACAGCGCCGCGCCGTACTCCCCCTGCTTGGCCACGACCAGCTCGGGGCCCCAGGACATGACCTCCCGGGCCGCCCGGACCAGGTTCGGCTGCTCGGTGAGCATCCGCAGCTCGGCGTCGTTGAGCAGCAGACCGTCCACGCCGCGGACGGTCTCCACCAGGGAGTCGCGCGCCGTCTCGATCCACAGGTTCATCGAGTCCATGGCCACGAAGCGCGCGCGCTCGCACTGCGCCCTCACCTCCCCCTGGAGGTCGGGCTGGATGTTGGCCAGGAACAGCACGTCGCAGTCGCGCGAGGCCGGCGAGAGCTTGGGCGCGAAGTCGCCGAACACGTTGAGCTGCGTGTCGTCGGTGTGGGCCGTGTTGAGGTCGAAGTCGTAGTGCCCGCGCCAGAAGAACGTCCGCCCGCCGGGCACGCGCTCGATGTCCTCGGTGTCCACGCCCCGCGCGTGCAGGACGGCCAGCTCCTCGTCGCCGAAGTCCTCGCCCACCGGGCCCACCACGCGGACGCGGTCGAAGAAGGAGGCGGCCAGGGAGAAGTGCACGGCGGAGCCGCCGAGCATCCGCTCGCGCTCGCCGAACGGCGTCTTGACCGCGTCGAACGCGATCGATCCCACGACGGTGAGGCTCATGCGGGCGCGGAGGATAGGGTGCGCGCGTCATGCGGGCGATCCAGATGCGCGAGTTCGGCGGTCCGGAGGTCCTTCAGCTGACCGACCTGCCGGTGCCCGAGCCGGGACCGGGGGAGGTGCTGATCCGGGTCTCGCGGGCCGGCATGAACTACGCCGACACGCACCAGCGCACCAACGACTACCTGGCGCGCCACGAGGTCCCGATGGTCCCCGGCGGCGAGGTCGCCGGGGTGCGCGAGGACACCGGGGAGCGGGTGGTGGCGCTGACCGGCCTGGGGGGCTACGCCGAGTACGCCACCGCGCCGGCGAGCAACACGTTCGCGATCCCCGAGGGCGTCGACGACGGCACGGCGCTGGCGCTGCTGCTCCAGGGCCTGACGGCCTGGCACCTCTACCGCACCTGCGCGCACGTGGCACCGGGCGAGTCGGTCGTCGTCCACAGCGGGGCGGGCGGCGTGGGCTCGCTGGCCGTCCAGCTGGGACGGCCGATGGGCGCCGGCCGCGTGATCGCCTCGGCCTCCACCGAGGACAAGCGCGCCCTGGCGCTGGAGCTGGGGGCGGACGCGGTCATCGACGGCGACCCATCCGGATTGCGCGAGCGCATCGAGGAGGCCAACGGCGGAAAGCCGGTGGACGCGGTCTTCGAGATGTCCGGCGGCGCGACCTTCGACGAATCCCTGGCCGCGCTGGCGCCCTTCGGGCGCCTCGTGACGTACGGGATCTCGTCGCGCGAGCAGAACGAGGTCCGGACCGGCTCGCTCATGCGCAACTCGCGCGCGGTCATCGGCTTCTGGCTGATGCATTGCCTGGGACGTCCGGACATGGTCGACGCGGCGCTGGCCGACCTCTTCGCCCGGGTGGCGCGCGGCGAGCTGCGCGCGCACGTGGGCGCCACCTACCCGCTCTCGGAGGCGGCGCGGGCGCAGGTGGACATGGCGCAGCGCCGCACCACGGGCAAGGTCCTGCTCGATCCGGCGTCCTGAATTGCCCGCGCGGGCTAAACCGCGGCGTGATCCTGGTCGATCTCATACGTCAGATGGACCGAGCCGTGCCCCGCTATATCGCACCCCTTTTCGCTGTCCTGGCCTGTCTGGCGCTGGCCGCGCCGGCGCACGCCTTCTCGGGCGCGACCGTGCGCGGCGAGCGGGTCTCCGCGACCTACCTGGAGAAGTACCTGCTCGTCCGCGTGGCCTGCCCGGGGGCCACCACGTCGACCGGTCGCCCGGGCGACTTCTCGTTCTGCACGGGCAGTGCGCGGTTCTACGTGGGCCGGCGCCTGGTGGCGGACGGGCCGTTCTCCATCCGCACCTTCGACTCGCACATCGAGAAGATGGTGGTCAAGGGCTCCGCCCGCTCGCTGTTCAAGCCGGGGCGCAGCGCCAGCGTGCGCTGGGTGATCTCCAGCCACGACGGCCAGGGCCAGTCGGTCACCAACGGCGGCCACTTCACCGTCTTCAACCCGTTCAAGCGATGAGGCGGCTGCTCGCCCTCCTCGTCGTGTCCCTGGCCGCGGCCGTCGCCGTCCCGGCCGCCGCGTCGGCCTGGGTCGTCGAGGCGACGTGGGGCCAGGAGGGGAGCGCGTTCGGCGAGTTCGGGACCGGCGTGCTGGGCGACGGCGCCAACCGCCAGTACGACGACCCGGCGGGGATCGCGGTCGCGCCCAACGGCCAGGTCGTGGTCGTGGACACGAGCAACAACCGCTACCAGCGCTTCACCCGCGACGGGCGGTTCCTCGGCGCCTTCGGGACCCGCCGCCAGGACGCCGGGTTCGTGGCGGTCCGCTACACGCGCAACTTCCTCCAGCCCGAGGGGATCGCGATCGACCGCTCGAGCAACGTCTACGTCGTGGACTCCGGCAACGACCGGGTGATGAAGCACCGGCTGCGCGGCGGGTTCAAGGCGCGGCTGGGCTACCACGGCTCGTATCCGGGACAGCTCGTCCAGCCCTGGGACGTGGCCGTCGGCCCCAGCGACGTGTACGTGGTCGACCAGGGCAACTACGAGATCGACCGCTTCTCGAAGTCCGGCCGCTACCGCGGCTCGTGGGGCTCCTTCGGGCGCGGGCCCGGGCAGCTCGTCACGCCCTACGGGATCGCGGTGAGCCCCGGCGGCGACCTGGTCTACGTGACCGACCACATCCGCCACATGGTCATGGTCTACGGCCGCCGCGGCGGCTTCGTCAGCTCCTTCGGCGCCCCCGGCACGGGCGCCGGCCACTTCCTCAAGCCGGCCGGCATCGCGTTCGGCCCGGACGGGACGGTGTTCGTGGCCGATCGCTGCAACCGCCGGATCGAGCACTTCAGCGCCGACGGGCGCTTCATCGACTCGTTCGGCCGGGGGATCCTGCGCACGCCGACGTTCCTGGCGGTGGACGGCAGCGGCGACGTGTTCGTCTCCGACCACCACCGCGTGGTGCGCTTCGGCCAGGGCCGCGGCATCCGCACGGCGGCGGTCAAGGCCCACCACGACGGCGTGAACATCCAGTGCCGCCACGTGGCCGAGATGACGCTGGGCGCCGGGTAGCCGTCGGACACGGCCGTCTAAGCTGCATCCGTACATGCCTTCGTTCGCCGACCTCGGGCTCTCCGAGACGCTCCTCGAGGCCCTGCGCGACGTGGGGTACGAGTCGCCCAGCCCGATCCAGGTCCAGGGCATCCCGCCGCTGCTCGAGGGCCGTGACGTCATCGGCCAGGCCCAGACGGGCAGCGGGAAGACCGCGGCGTTCGGCCTGCCGATGCTGGAGTACGTGGACCCCTCCGAGAGGGAGGTCCAGGCGCTCGTCCTCACCCCGACGCGCGAGCTGTGCATCCAGGTCACCCAGGCCCTGCGCACCTACGGCGCGCGCAAGGGCGTGGACGTGGTCGCGGTGTTCGGTGGCGCCCCGATCCGCACCCAGCAGGCCCAGCTGCGCGCCGGCGGCCACATCGTCGTGGGCACGGTCGGGCGGGTCATGGACCTGATCTCGCGCCACTCGCTGATGCTCCACTCGACGCGCTTCGTCGTCCTGGACGAGGCCGACGAGATGCTCGACCTGGGGTTCCTGGAGGACGTGGAGAAGATCCTCGCCATGACGCCCGGGTCGCGCCAGACGGCGCTGTTCAGCGCGACGATGCCCGCGGAGATCCGCCGGCTGGCCGAGCGCTACCTGATGGATCCCGTGACGGTGAAGGTCAAGGCGCCCCGTCTCACGGTGGACACCGTGGAGCAGTTCAAGCTCGAGACGGGCGGGCGCGAGAAGGACGCGGCGCTGGAGCGGGTCATCGACTCCGAGAAGCCGACCCAGGCGATCGTGTTCGTGCGCACGAAGATCCGCTGCGATCAGCTCTACAAGCGCCTGCGCGACCGCGGCGTGGACGCCAAGGCGCTGCACGGCGACATGAGCCAGGGCGCGCGCGACGGCGTGATGATCGGGTTCAAGGGCGGCCGCGTGCCGATCCTCGTGGCCACCGACGTGGCGGCCCGCGGGCTGGACATCGCCGGCGTCACGCACATCATCAACTTCGACGTCCCCACGTCCCCGGACGTCTACGTCCACCGCATCGGGCGCACCGGCCGGGTGGGGCGCAGCGGCCGCGCCATCACCTTCTACGAGCCGCGCCAGAAGCGCGACATCGAGGCCATCGAGCGCCACGCCGACATCGGGCTGACGCCCTGGGAGCCGGGCGCGCACACCGACCCGGCGCCGGTCGAGGAGCGCCCGCGCCGCCACGAGAAGCCCCACGTCGCGCGCAACGGCTCCGAGCCGCACGCCAAGCTGATCGTCAACGCGGGCCGCGCCGCCGGGCTGGAGCCCGCCGACCTGGTCAACGCCGTCACCGCCGGCGCCGGCCTGGACGGCGAGGCCGTGCGCAACGTCAAGCTGCTGGACCGCTTCTCGTTCCTCGAGGTGCCCGAGGGCGAGGCCGAGCGCGTGATCGAGCGCGTGGCCGGCCGCGAGGTGCGCGGGACGACGCTGCGCCTCGAGCGCGCGCGCTCCTAGACCAGCTCGACGTCGGGCACGCCGCGCGCCACGCGCAGGCGCTGGAGGGTCGACACCGGGCTGCTTGGACGATGGGCGTCGGCCACCGCGCGCAGCTCGATCCGCGCCTCGTCGCGCGCCAGCTCCAGGACGGCGTAGCCGCGCCTGGTCTGCTCGGACCAGCGGATGTGCGGATTCGTGACGCTCACTCGCTCGGTCACCGTGGCCACGGTCGCGGGATCGGCGCCGCGGGCCAGGCCCTCGGGGATCCCCGAGGACGAGATGGACGAGCCGATCACCTCGACCGCGGCCGGGCGCCCGTCCGACTCCCCGGTCGTCGTGACCTGCCCGGCGAAGAACGTGTGGATGTCGCCCGAGACGACGAGGACGTCCTGGATGCGGTTCGCCAGCAGGTGCTCCATGAGCACCGCGCGCTCGCCCGCCCAGCCGTCCCACTGCGAGAGGTTGAACGGCTGGTCCGGTCCCGCCATCAGCCCCATCATCATCATCGAGCTGCCCAGCACCTTCCACGTGGCGCGCGAGCGCCGCAGCTCGCGCAGCAGCCAGGCGCGCTGGGGCTGCCCCATCAGCGAGCGGTTGCGGTCGTGGCGCGCGGCGCACGGGCCGACGGTCGTCGGCCCCACCGTGGGCTGGTCGCGGCAGGCCAGCGGGTCGGCGTGCTGGTGGAGGTCGAGGAGGAACAGCTCGGCGTGGGCGCCCAGGCGCAGGTTTCGGTGGATGCGGTCGGGCCGCGAGGCGAAGCGCGCGAACGGCATGTGCTCGAAGAACGCGCGGTAGCCGTTGGCGCGCCGGGCCGGGAAGGGGACGCGCCGGGCGCGCCCCTGGACGTTGCCGCCCTCCATCCCGTAGTAGCTGGACTCCACCTCGTGGTCGTCCCACACGCCCATGTACGGGTGGGCCGCGTGCATCGCGCGCAGGTCGGCGTCGGAGCGGTAGAGCCGGTACTTGGCGCGGTACTCGTCCAGCGTCTGGGCGGACTGGTCGGGACCGATCGTGTCCTGGCGCGGGCCGGCGTCGCCCGTCGCCTCGTAGACGTAGTCGCCCAGGCCGACGACCAGGTCGAGGTCGCCGTCGCGCGCCATGTCGGCGTGGGCGGCGTAGTAGCCGGCCGACCAGGCCTGGCACGACCAGAAGGCGATGCGGACCGGCTCGCGGGAGTCGGGCGGGCGCAGCGTGCGCAAGCGCCCGGGCGGGGAGTGGGAGTCGCGGGTGTGGAAGCGGTAGTGGTACTCCTCGCCCGGCTTGAGGTACTGCCCGCGCAGCGTGGCGTGGACGGTGAAGTCGTCGGCGGCCCGGGCGTCGACCTCCCGGCGGTGCACGACCCGGGAGAAGCCGGGATCTCGCGCCACCTCCAGCCACAGCCGCCCGTCGCGCTCCTGCCCGTCCACGCGCGTCCACACCGTGATCCCGTGCCCGCCCGGCACGCCGGACGCCACGCCGCACCCGAACCCCGCCTCGCGGATGCGCGGCGCGGCCCGAGCGCCCCCGGCGACGAGCCAGCCCGCACCGGCGGCGGCACCGGCGAGGAGCGAGCGGCGCGTGAGGCGTACGTCCCGTAGGGTCCGGGCCATGTCCACCGCCACTATGCACACAAACGCGGGCGCGATCGAGATCGAGCTGTTCGACGAGGACGCCCCCAAGACCGTCGAGAACTTCCGCAAGCTGGCCGCAGACGGCTTCTACGACGGCGTGATCTTCCACCGCGTCATCCCCGACTTCATGGTCCAGGGCGGCGACCCGCAGGGGACGGGCACCGGCGGCCCCGGCTACACGTTCGAGGACGAGTTCAACCAGCACAAGATCGTCCGGGGCGCGCTGGCCATGGCCAACGCCGGGCCCAACACCAACGGCTCGCAGTTCTTCATCGTCACCACGGACGCCGCGCCCTGGCTGGACGGCAAGCACACCGTGTTCGGCCAGGTGACCGAGGGGATGGACACCGTCGACGCGATCGAGCGCACCCCCACCGGCGCGGGCGACCGCCCGGTGGACGAGCAGCGCATCGAGCGCATCGAGCTGGGCGACTAGCCCGCGCGTCCAGCCGCGGCGGCCGCGGCTCAAGCGCGGGCGTCGCGCGCCGATCACATCGACATGCGCGCGAGCATGGCGGTGGCGGCTGCTCTCCTCGTCGCGGCCGCCTGCGCTGCCGCGACGCACGCGGCCGCCCCGCGGTCGACCGCCGTCGGCGTCTCCGAGCGCGAGTTCCGCATCGGCCTGTACCGGCGGACGGTCGAGCCCGGCACGGTCCGCCTGAACGTCACGAACTTCGGCGAGGACGCCCACGACCTCGCGGTGGTCGCCCCGGACGGGCGGACGCTGGCGCTGTCGCCGGAGATCCGCTCGGGCCGGCGCCACACCGTGGCCGTCCGCCTGGCCCGGCCGGGCGCCTACACGCTGCTGTGCACCAAGCCCGAGCACGTGTCGCGCGGCATGCGCACGACCCTGCGGGTGAACCGGTGAGCGCGGTCGCGACGGCCGCGAAGGCGGGCGCGGGTGAGGCGGCCGCATCCGGCGAGTCGCTGGTCGTCGAGGACGCCGGCGCCAAGGAGGCCGCGCGGCGCCGGGTGGCCCGGCGCAAGCCCGCCCGGCGGCGTCCCAAGCGGGCGCCCCGCGCGACCGGGGCGTGGAACGAGGCGCACGTCAACCGCCTGTTCTGGCGCGCCGGGTTCGGCGCGCGGCCCGACGAGGCCGCGACCTGGGCCAAGCGCGGGCGCGACGCCACCCTGCGCTTCGTCCTGGACGGCGGCCCCCGGGGGGCCGCGCTCGTGGGCCCCACGCCCAACGTCGACGGCAAGCCGCTGGACCCGGTCAACGAGTGGGCGCACGACGGCCTGTGGTGGCTGGACCGCATGGTCCGCTCCCAGCGCCCGCTGGTGGAGAAGATGACCCTGTTCTGGCACGACCACTTCGCCACCAACGACCAGGAGACCCCGCTGATGCTGGCGCAGAACCGCACGCTGCGCGCCCACGCGCTCGGGTCGTTCCCCAAGCTCCTGAGCGCGGTCACGCAGGACCCGGCGATGCAGCTCTTCCTCTCCCTGGCCGACTCCGACAAGGACCATCCCAACGAGAACTACGCCCGCGAGCTGATGGAGCTCTTCACGCTGGGCCAGGGCTACTCCGAGGACGACATCCGCCAGGCCGCCCGCGCGCTGACCGGCTTTCGCGCCCGCTGGACCGACGACGGCTTCAAGGGCATCCACTACGACCGCGACGCCCACGACGGCGGCGTCAAGGAGGTCTTCGGCCGCCGCGGGCGCTTCGACTGGGCCGACGTCCTGAAGCTGGTCGTGGCCCACCCGGCGCACGCCCCGTACATGGCCACCAAGCTGTGGCAGTTCTTCGTCACGGACGCGCCGTCGCGGTCGACCGTGCGCTCGCTGGCCGCCACGTACCGGAGCTCGGGTCACCGGATCAAGCCGCTGGTCGCCGCGATCCTCGGCCACTCCGCGCTCTACCGCAACCTCGACGCGCCCGACATGGTCAAGTCGCCGATCGTCTTCGTGGCCGGGACGCTGCGCACCAACGGCCTCGGCGTGACCTACGAGCCGCTGACCTGGATGCTGGACAGCATGGGCCAGCGCCCGTTCGACCCGCCCTCCGTGGCCGGCTGGGACTGGGGGCCGGCCTGGATGTCCTCGAACTCCATGCGCGTGCGCTTCGACTGGGGCAACCGGCTGATCGACAAGGACGCGCTGGGTCCCAAGCCCGGGACCGTCCAGCCGCCGCCCGCCGCCGCCGACGCGCTGGAGCAGGCGCTGGCCGCCACCGGCCGCCCCTGGATCTCCGGCGTCACCCGCAGCCACCTGCTGGAGATGGCCACCCATTACTTCGACGACCTCAAGCCCAACACCCGGCCGCAGAGGCGGATCGAGCGCGCCGAGATGCTCCAGCGCTCGCTGCGGCTGATCCTGCTGGCCGGGCCCGACGCCCAACTGCACTGATGCCCAGAAACGCCCACCGCGCCTGCGACGACTTCCACCAGACGGCCCGGTCCCTGACCCGCCGGCAGGTGCTCATGCGGGGCATCGGCGCCGGCATCTCGGTGTACGCGGCGCAGGCGATGCCGTTCGCGCGGATCCTCGAGGCCGCCACCGCCGAGGCCGCCGCCGCGCCGAATGCGCCGGTGCTCGTATCCGTCTTCCTCCCGGGGGGCCTGGACCTGATGAGCGCGCTGCCGCCCCTGGGCCAGTACGACCGCTACGCCGACCTGCGCGGCGGCGTGAAGATCGACGTCCCGCCGCCGCTCGGCGCCACCGGCCTGGGCATCCACCCGTCGCTGGCCGAGGGCCTGGGCGGCGGAGTCAAGGGCCTGTTCGACGCCGGCAAGGTCGGCTTCATGCCGGGGATCGACTACGCCAATCCGGATTTGTCGCACTTCCACTCGCGCCACTTCTGGGAGACCGGGCTGATCACGCCCAACGTCGCGCCCGGATGGCTCGGCCGCTGGCTGGATCGCCACGGCTCGTCGGACAACCCGCTCCAGGGCCTGTCGCTCTCCTACGGCCTGTCGCCCGTGATGCGCTCGGGCCGCGCGCCCGTGGCCGCGGTCGCGAGCCCCGACGACGCGCTGATGTGGATGCGCGACGTATGGGGGACGGCCTACGACAGCGCGATGGACACGTGGGGGCGGATCGCCTCGGCGCGTCCCGGCGCCCCCGGGCCGTCGGCCGCTTACGAGGGCGCCCGGCTGGCCAAGGAGGTGGGCGACCGCCTGGCGCCCTACCGCGGCGACGAGAACAACGACCCGCTCGCGCCGGCCGTCGCGTATCCCAAGGACAACGACTTCGCCCAGCGCCTCTCGCGCCTGGCCGCGCTGGTGGCCCAGCCCCTGGGGATCCGCGTGGCCACGGTGGAGTCGGACGGCGACTTCGACACCCACGACAACCAGCCCGACGACCTGGCCAAGGGCCTGCGCGAGGTGTCCGAGGGCCTGGCCGCCTTCCAGGCCGACCTCGAGGCGCGCGGCGTGGCCGACCGCGTGATGACCCTCGTGTGGTCGGAGTTCGGCCGGCGCCCGCAGGCCAACGAGTCCAGCGGGACCGACCACGGCGCCGGCGGCATCGCCTGGGTCCAGGGCACCCGCGCCCGGCCCGGCATCCACACCGACTACCCGAGCCTCACCGACTTCGACCGCGAGGACAACCTCCAGGTCACCGTCGACTTCCGCTCCGTCTACGCCAGCTTGCTGGAGAGCTGGCTGGGCACCGGCGCCGACGAGGTCATACCCAACGCCGGCGCCTTCCGCCGCCTGCCGCTCGTGGCTTAGGCCGTCCTGGCTGGACGGCCAGCCGGGACGGGATGTCGAGTAGGCTCCAGTGCAGCGGACGGAGCGATGAGAGGAGCTGGAATGGCGACGGTCGAGCAGCGTGTGGAGACGGGTAATGGGGCCAAGACCGGGACTCCGGTCGAGAACCCCGCCACCGGCGAGATGATCACGCGGGTCCCCGATCTGGGGCCCGAGGACGTCAAGGCGATCGTGGCCCGCGCCCGGGCGGCTCAGCCCGGCTGGGAGGCGCTCGGCTTCGAGGGCCGCGCCAAGGTTCTCCTGCGCGCGCAGAAGTGGGTGATGGACAACGCCGTACGCATCATCGACACGATCGTCGCCGAGACCGGCAAGACCTACGAGGACGCGCAGCTGGCCGAGGTGTCCTACGCCGCCAACGCCTTCGGCTTCTGGGCCAAGAACGCTCCGGAGTACCTGGCCGACGAGCGGGTGAAGTCCTCCAGCCTGTTCGTCAAGGGCGCGAAGCTGATCGTCCGCTACCAGCCGCTCGGCGTGGTCGGCGTGATCGGACCGTGGAACTACCCGCTCACCAACTCCTTCGGCGACTGCATCCCGGCGCTGGCCGCCGGCAACGCCGCCGTGCTCAAGCCGGCCGAGAAGACGCCGCTCACCTCGCTGCTCATGGCCGAGATGCTGGCCGAATGCGGGATGCCCGAGGACGTCTTCCAGGTCGCGACCGGCAAGGGCTCCGTCACCGGCCCCCCGCTGATCGACGCCGTGGACTTCGTGATGTTCACCGGCTCCACCGAGACCGGCAAGCGGGTCATGGCCCAGGCGGCCGAGACGCTCACGCCGGTCGGCCTGGAGCTCGGCGGCAAGGACCCGATGATCGTCCTGTCCGACGCCGACGTCGAGCGCGCCGCCAACGCCGCGGTGTTCTACGGCTTCCAGAACGGCGGGCAGACCTGCATCTCGGTCGAGCGCGTGTACGTGGAGGAGCCCGTCTACGACGAGTTCGTCTCCAAGGTCACCGAGAAGGCCCGGGCGCTGCGCCAGGGCCCGCCGTCCGGCCCGGCCTCCGTCGACGTGGGCGCGATCATCTTCGAGCCCCAGATGGAGACGATCGCCGACCACGTCAAGGACGCGGTCGACAAGGGCGCGAAGATCGTGGCCGGCGGCCACGCCAAGACCGACCGCGGGCGTTACTTCGAGCCCACCGTGCTGGTCGACGTCGACCACACGATGAAGTGCATGACGGAGGAGACGTTCGGCCCGACGCTGCCGATCATGAAGGTGCGCGACGCCGACGAGGCCATCAAGCTGGCCAACGACTCGCCGTTCGGGCTCGCCGGCTCCGTCTTCACCAAGGACGTGGAGAAGGGCGAGCGCGTGGCGCGCCAGGTCGAGTCCGGCGCGGTGTGCGTGAACGACGCGATGCTCAACTACGCGGCGCTGGAGATCCCGATGGGCGGCTGGAAGACCTCCGGCCTGGGCGCGCGCCACGGCGCGGGCGGGATCCGCAAGTACTGCGCCCAGCAGACGCTGCTGATCAAGCGCTTCGCGCTCAAGAAGGACATCCACATGTTCCCGTACAGCAAGCGCAACACGAAGATCCTGGGCCGGATGCTGAAGTTCCTGTACGGGCGCGGCCGCCGCGACTAGGCCCTGCTTGCCGTAGCGCTGGGCCTCGGCTCGTCCCTGCTGTGGGGGCTGGCCGACTTCGGGGGCGGCCTCCAGGCCCGCCGCGTGCCGCTGCTCGTGGTGCTCGGCGTCTCGCAGGCGGCGGGCGTGCTGGGCATCGCGCTGCTGACGGCGTTCAGCGGGGAGTCGTTCCCGGGGATCGCCCACATGTGGCCCGCCGCGGCCGGCGGCGCGGCGGGGATCGTGGCCATCGCCGCCTTCTACCGCGGCCTGGCCATCGGGACGATGAGCATCGTCGCGCCGATCTCGGCCACCGGAGCCGCCGTGCCCGTGCTCGTCGGGGTGGCCACCGGGGACCGGCCCGGCCCGCTCGTCGTCGTGGGGATCGCGGCCGCCATCACGGGAGTCGTGCTGGCCTCGCGCGAGGACGCCCCGGAGGGCTCCGAGCGCGCGGCGACGGCGCGGCGCAGCGTGCTCCTGGCGCTCGTGGCGGCGCTCGGCTTCGGCGCCTTCTTCGTGGGGATGGACGCGTCCGCCGACGACGGCGTCCTGTGGGCGCTGCTGTCCGCGCGCATCGCGTCGTTCGCCCTGATGGCCGCGGCGCTGGCGGCGGCGCGGCCCGCGGCGCCCCGCGACCCGCGGTTGCTCGGCGTCCTCGCCGGGATCGGCCTGCTCGACCTCGGCGCCAACGGCTGCTTCGCCCTGGCCACCACCAAGGGGCTGCTGAGCGTGACCTCGGTCGTGGGCTCGCTCTACCCGCTGGTCACGGTGCTGCTGGCCCGCCTGGTCCTCGGCGAGCGAGTGCGCCGCGTGCAGGAGCTGGGCATCGCGGCGGCCGTGCTCGGCGTCGTGTTGATCGCCGCGGGCTGACAGCGGACGCTAGGCGTCCAGGTCCACGCGGACCGTCAGGAGTCCGGCCGCGTCCACGTACCGCGCCCAGGCCGCGGCCTGCCCCACAACCCTTTTGGTAAGGAAGCGCCGAAGTCGTTGAGTGCCGCGCGCTGCCGGTCCGTTTCCCTGTCGACCGTTGCCGTCACGCGGAGATGTCGCGGGCGCCAGATCTTCCATCGAGCGACGATGCGTCGACTGCTCAATGACTTGTCGAGCGCCTCATCGTGCAAGCCCAGGACTGCCTTGGTCTTAGGCGCGAGCCTGATGAGGCTCGCGAACAATGGCCTTGCTGGACTGTAGACAGGCGTCTCCCCCATATACGCCGCGGCCCTTACCGGAGTTTTCTCATGTAGTGGCAACGCGCGGGGAATTGGCCACAGCTCGCTGACAGAGGCGCCGGCGGCTAGCACCCGTTGCTCTGTCGGGTCTCCGAGAGCAATTTCTCCGCTCAACGGCAGCGACTCGAGCTCGCCGTCGAGATCCCACAGGAGGGTGACGGGACCAATCGTCACCGGCTGGCGACCGCGGTTTACGACGAGCACTTCGATGTGCGGACCCCGACGGTCTACCCCCGCGCTGCTACTTACGCTTATCCGTGACCTGTCGTTTAGCTCGCGCCACACTGTGACGGCCACCGCGACGCCGGCAAAGCACGCGCTCGCGACAGACACCCAAAGCGGCGCCGTTGACCCGCCAGATCCCGTTTCGACGATGACATGGGCCACCGCGTCGCGTAGTCCGAAGGGGAAAGGGAACGGAGCGTCCATCTCTTAGACGCAAACTACCGCCGTCACGCACGGCGCGAGCGATGTCGTCGTGGCCCTGATCGCCGCGGGCTGAACCGATAGGGATGGAGGTCGACCCGGACGGTCAACAGCTGGGTCCCCATGGCGCGCACCGCGGGCGCGTTGATCCGGTAGCTCGGGCGGCGCTTGGCGATCCAGCGCTGGCGCGCGAGCGGGTCGTCCGCCGGCATGACATGCGCCGTCCCGGTGCGCCACCGCGCCCGCAGCCCCTCGCGGACGCGCACGCGTACGCGCGGGTTCGCCTCCACGTTGCGCACGTAGCCGGCCCGGCGGCCGTGCTCGGCCACGATCCAGAGCGTGTCGCCGACGACGCCGTCGCCCACCGGCGTGCGGCGCGGCTTCCCGCTCCGGCGCCCGACCGTCTCGAGCAGGACGACCGACGGCGGCATCACCCCGGCGCGCAGGAGCGCCTTCAGCGGCGGGTTGGCGACGTACTTCTGGAAGCGGTGCACGGCGCGGCGCTTGTCCATCGCCCGCAGTTTGGCGGATGGCCTAGCGGCGAGGCGTGACCGGGCCCGCCGTGTACCCGCGCCGCGCTCCCAACCGGGCGAGCGGGGGGACGATGAGCCGCTGGAGGGGGCGGGGCGGCATGGGCGGGAAGTGCAGCTCGACCATGTCGCCGTAGTGCTGGGCCAGCACCATCGCCTGGAGCACTGCGCCCGGCGTCTTGGGGAGCGCGTGGCGCGTCAGCACGCCCGCGCGGTTGAGCGTGGCGGCGTCTTCGAGGAAGTCCTGCAGCGTCTCGGGCGGGCGCGCGTCGCACACCACGTAGGCCACCTCGTTCGATCGGTTGCGGTAGGAGTGGCGCGTGCCGGGGGGCACGTGGGCACTCTCGCCGGGGCCGGCGGCCGTCCATCGGCGGCCGGACAGGAACTCGGCCTCGCCCTCGTGGACCGTGAAGCGCTCGTCCATCGTGGGGTGAACGTGTGGCGTGACGCCGCCGCCGGGCTGCACCCACGTGTGGATGCGCAGGAAGTCGCCGTCGTCGTCGCTCAGCGGCTCGAACCGGTAGTGCTGACGCAGGACGGGGTCGACGACCAGCTCGCCCTGCCCCTCGGCGGCCGCCGTAGGCTGCTCTAACCTAGCCACGACTAGGAACCTACCTAGGGACCACTAGGTTGTCAACCGCCCGCCCCCGCCCCCGTCCCCATGCCCAGCCGCACCCCCGCCGCCGCCTCCCGGCCGCCGAGCGGCGCGAGGTCATCGAGCGCGCGGCGCTGGACGTCTTCACCGAGCGCGGGTACCACGGCGCCTCCATGGACGAGATCGCGCGGCGCTCCGGCGTCACCGTCCCCGTCGTGTACGACCACTTCGCCTCCAAGGTCGAACTGCACAAGCGCCTGCTCGAGCGCACGCGGGACGAGCTCGTTGCCATGTGGGCGGCCGCGTTCGCCGGCGACGCGCCGCTGCGCGAACGCTTCCCCCCAGCCATCGAGGCTTGGGCGGTGTACGTCGAGTCGCACCCCTACGCCCCGCGCATGTTCTTCCACGAGACGACCGGGGTCCCCGAGGTGCAGGTGCTGCACCGGGCGGTCCAGGAGGGCGCGCGGCAGGTCTTCGCGGTCATGGTCGGGCACGAGGCGGGGCCTGAGTACTCGCACGACGACCTCGTCATGGCGGCCGAGGTGATGCGCTCCGGGCTCACGGGGCTGGCCGTCTGGTGGCAGGACCATCCCGATGTCCCGCGCGAGCGCGTCGTCGCGGCGGCGCTGAACGTGGTGTGGGCGGGACTGGAACGCCTCAGCGCAGGCTGACCCCCAGCAGCTCCTCGAGCTGCGGGATCGTCTGGTCGGCCGTGACGTGGTGCACGGTGGCCATCCCCAGCTCGGCCGCCGGCTTGAGATTGGGCGGGAGGTCGTCCACGAACACGCAGTCGGCGGGCTCCAGCCCGATCGCCTCGGCGCCCAGCGCGTAGATCTCGGGCAGCGGCTTGCGCATCCCCACCTCGCCGGAGATGACCGTCCCGTCGAACAGCTCGGGGAAGCGCGAGCGGTCGTAGCGCCCCTTGCCCCAGGAGTTCGAGACCAGGCCGGTGCGCACGCCGGCGCGCTTGGCCGCGGCCACGGCGCCCAGCATGTCCTCGTCCGGGCGCATCCCGGCGAACAGCCGGTCGATCAGGCCGAGCGGGTCCTGCACGCCCAGCACGGCGGCGAAGCGCGGCTCGAACTCCTCCTCGGTCAGCCGGCCCTCCTCCAGGTCGAACAGGAGCCGCTGCGCCTCGGGGTCGCCGCGGAAGCGGTCGCGCACCGCGCCCGGCGCGAGGCCCTCGGCCTCGCAGAAGTCCTGGAAGGACTGGAAGACGTTGGTCGTCAGGACCCCGCCGAAGTCCACGAGCAGTCCGCGCCTAGTCGCCATGCGCGATGGAGAGCGCCCGGCGGGCGATCTCCGGCACCCCCTTGTCCAGGAGCTTGAAGAACGGGTCGTCGGTGGTCCCGGCCAGCAGGCGCTTGTAGGACCCCTCCAGGAACACGGCCGACTTCCACAGCGCCAGCGTCTGGTACCAGGCCAGGTTGGACATGGAGCGCCCCGAGCGCTCCTCGTAGCGCGCGATCAGGTCGTCCCGGCTGGGGAAGCCCTCGGCGGTGGTCACGCCGCTGAGCGCGGCGATCGGCGTCGTCCCGGCGGGCTGCGCGTCGTCGCCCGGTTGCGCATAGGTCGCCGTGAGATAGCCCAGGTCCGCCAGCGGGTCGCCGATCGTGGCCAGCTCCCAGTCGAAGATCGCCACCAGCCGCGCCGGCGTCCCCGGGCCGAACATCGTGTTGCCCAGGCGGTAGTCGCCGTGGACGATGGTGGCCGGCGGGGACTCCGGCAGGTTCTCGCGCAGCCAATCCGTCGCCGCCTCGACCTCGGGAACCCGGCGCGTGGCGTTGTGCTCCCACAGCCCGCTGAAGCGCCGGACCTGGCGGTCCAGGTAGCCCGTCGGCTTCCCGTAGCCCTCCAGCCCGGCCGACTGCCAGTCCACGGCGTGGATCTCCACCAGCGCGTCGATCAGCTCCTCGCCGATCCGCGCGCGCTGGTCCGGCGCGTCCAGGCGCTCGGGGATGGCGCCCGTGATCACGTCGCCCTCCACCTTCTCCATCACGTAGAAGGGCGCGCCGATCACCGACTCGTCGTCGCACGCAGCGAGCACGCGTGGCGTGCGCACGTCCGCCTCCTGCACGGCGCTGAGCAGGCGCGCCTCGCGCAGCACGTCGTGGGCGGACGGGGGAAGGGGGGGACGGGGGGGACGGCGCAGCACCCATTCGCCGCCGTGTCGCCGGATCACGTACGTGATGTTGGAGTGGCCCTCGCCGACGGTCTCGGCCTCGACGGGCCCCGAGCCCAGGCCCTGGGCGTCGAGGTAGGCCTCCAGCGGCCGGCGGACCAGCAGCGGCGCCAGCTCGAGCGCCGCCGCCTCCTCGGGCGTGTCGACGATCGTGCTCACAGCGCGATCGCCTCGGTCTCCTCGGGGCGCAGCAGCACGAACAGCTCGGCCCCGCCGTTGACTCGCACCGCCGCCACGCCGCCCTTCTTGAGGTCGACGCGCCCGCCGGTCAAGTCGTGGACCACCTGGCTGAAGTCGGGCTCGTGGCCGACGGCGAGGATGGCGTCGCCGTCGTCGTGGCCGGCCAGCAGGTCGCGCGCGTCCGCGGCGTCCCAGCCGCCGGAGAGCGCCTCGACGACCTCCGGCTCGACGCCCAGCGACTCGCAGGCCAGACGCGCCGTGTCACGAGCGCGCACGCGCGGGGAGGTGTACGCGGCGGCCAGCTCCACGCCGACCTTGGCCAGCGCCGCGCCGGCGTCGCGGGCCTGGCGCTCGCCGCGCGGCGTGAGACGGCGCTCCGCGTCGGGGCGCGCGTCGTGTGGCTCCGCCTCGCCGTGGCGGAGCAGCCAGAGCTCCCGGGCCATCCGGCGCGGGACGCTAGCGGACGCTGAAGGTCTTGGTCCGCTTGTCCGACTTGACGCCGGAGGCGTCGGTGACGACGAGGTCCACGCGGTAGGAGCCGGCCTTCAGCGCCCGCGCGATGCGCTGGGAGTTGGCGCCGTTGCGGGCGGGCAGCGTTGTCGCCCACTGACGCACGAACTTTCCTCGCGACCTGCGGAAGAAGGTGGCCTTGGCCGTGCCGGCGCGCGAGGAGCGAAAGGCGATCCGCACGCCGGTGCGCGCCGCCGTGGCCGTCAGCCGGGTCACGGCCGGCGGCAGGGCGCCCGCGGCGTTGACGTAGACGTAGCCCACCATCCCGAAGTCGTCGGTGGGGTCGCCGTGGGCCTCGCAGTAGAAGCGGTAGCGCCCCGGCTTGGTGAAGGTGCGCGAGACGCCCCCCGCGGGCCACAGGTTGGGCGGGGCGGCCACGGACGGCTGGGGCGCCACCCCCCCGTCGTTCCAGATCACGTTGTGGTCGCCGCCCTCGTTGGTGAAGGAGACGGTCTCGCCGGGCTTCACCGCGACGGTGCGCGGGGCGTAGACGTCGGTGGTCTTCGCCACGACGGACTGGTTCGCCGCCAGCGCGGGCGCGGCGGCGAGCGCGCCGAGGCACAGGGCGGCGGTGGCGAGGAGGAGGCGACGCATCTTCATGGCGTTATACCCGTGGACGCATACGAGTTCCGGTTTCTTCCGCCTTCTAGCCTGTGCTCCGTGCCCGAGCTCCCCGAGGTCGAGATCGTCGCCCGCCGCATCGGCGAGGCCGTGGCCGGCGTGCCCGTGGAGAGCGCGGTGGCGCCGGGGATCAACGCGCTCAAGACGTTCGACCCACCGCTGTCGGCGCTGGAGGGGCGCACGCTGACCGGAGTGCGCCGCCGCGGCAAGCAGCTGATCGTCGGCGCCGACGACGGGCTCTCGCTCGTGGTGCACCTCATGTCCGCCGGGCGCCTGCAGCTCTACGACAAGCGCGCCGGCCCGCGCGACCGCACGTCGCGGCTGCTCGTGCGCCTGGAGGGCGGGGGCGAGCTGCGCCTGCGCGAGTTCGGCACGCGCCAGCGGGCGTGGGTGAAGCTGCTGGCCACCGACGCGCTGGACGAGGAGTTCGCCGACCTGGGCCCCGAGGCCTGGCCCGACCCGCCGCCCTTCGAGGAGCTGCTGGAGGGCTCCCGTCCGCTCTACACCCTGCTGCGCGACCAGCACACGATCGCCGGGATCGGGCGCTCCTGGGTGGACGAGATCCTGTGGACGGCGCAGCTGTCGCCGTTCAAGCGCGCCGACGACCTCGTGCCGCTCGAGGCCCAGCGCCTGCGCGAGGCCACGATCGCGCGGCTGGGCGCCGCCATCGAGCACTACGAGGCGACGGTGACGCTTCCCATCCCGGACAAGCTGCCCATGCCGCTGGAGGTCCACCGCCGCGAGGGCGAGCCGTGCCCGCGCTGCGGGACGACCCTGGAGGCGGTCCACTACGAGGACTACGTCATGGCCTACTGCCCGGCCGACCAGACCGAGGGGCGAGTCCTCAAGGACCGCCGCCTCTCCCGGCTGCTCAAGTAGACACTCGCGAAAGGAAGACCCGATGATCGAGCCCGGCGACGCTGCCCCCGACTTCACGCTCCCCGACCAGCGCGGCGAGCCCGTGACGCTGTCCGCCCTGCGCGGGCAGCCCGTCGTCCTCTACTTCTATCCCAAGGCCGACACGCCCGGGTGCACGGCCCAGGCCTGCGGCATCCGCGACCGCGCGGACGACCTGGCCGCGGCGGACGCCGTCG
This sequence comes from Solirubrobacteraceae bacterium, assembly GCA_033856025.1. Taxonomy (GTDB): domain Bacteria; phylum Actinomycetota; class Thermoleophilia; order Solirubrobacterales; family Solirubrobacteraceae; genus AC-38. Next base: position 95,288 of record JAWVFQ010000026.1, read on the forward strand.
TGCTCGGCGTCTCGCCGGACGCGCCCGAGCGCCTGGCGAAGTTCGACGCCAAGCACGAGCTCGGGTTCACGCTGCTCTCCGACGCCGACCACGCCGTGGCGCAGGCCTACGGCGTGTGGGTCGAGAAGTCGATGTACGGCAAGCGCTACTGGGGCAACGAGCGCACGACGTTCGTCATCGGGCCCGACGGCGACGTGCTCGAGGTCATGCGGAAGGTGAAGCCGGCTCATCACGACGAGCGCGTGCTCGACGCGCTCGGCGCGACTCCCCGCTGACGCGCTCCAGCGGCGAGGCGATCGCGACCAGGCGGTCGGTGTTGTCGCCGAGCCCCTGGGTGTGGGCGCCGATCTCCGCCGTGCTGTCGTCGATGCGCCCGAGCTGGCTGCGCATGACCCGGGTGTGGTCGTCGATCGTGGCCAGCTGCTCGACGGTGGCGGCGAGCAGGCGCTGCATCTCGCGCATCGTGCGCTCCATCGACTCCAGCCGGCCCGGAAACGCACCCACCGCGCGCGCGACGCCCACCGGCAGGCCGATCAGGTCGCGCAGGAGCGCCATAGGATCCATCTTCCCATGGCCGCCGACAGACTGCCCGTCACCCTGGCCGACTTCGAGCGCGCGGCCGCCGAGCGGCTGGGGCCCGGACCGCTCGACTACTACGCCGGGGGTGCGGGCGACGAGCTGACGCTGCGCTGGAACGCCTCGGCCTGGCGGCGGATCGCGGTGCGCCAGCGGGTGCTGGTCGACGTGTCGCGGCGCGACCTGCGCACGACGGTCCTGGGGCGCGAGCACCCCCACCCGGTGTTCGTGGCGCCGACGGCCTTCCACCGCATGGCCCACCCCGACGGGGAGCGGGCGACGGCCCGCGGCGCCGCGGCCGCGGACGCCCTCTACTGCCTGTCCTCCCTGGCCACCGCCACTCCGGGCCAGGTGGCCGCGGCGGCGCCGGGCGGGCGGCGCTGGTTCCAGCTCTACGTCTTCAAGGACCGCGGCGTGTCCGACGCGCTGCTGGCGTCGGCGGTGGAGCACGGCTACGAGGCGATCGTCGTCACGGCGGACCTCCCAGTCCTCGGGGTGCGCGAGCGCGAGCTGCGCTCCGGCTACGCCATCGACGCGGCCGACCTGGTTCCCGAGGTCCACGGCGAGCAGGCGCTGCCGCTGGCGGAGATCGGCGAGCTGATCGACCCCTCGCTGACCTGGGACGACGTCGAGCGCTTCGCCTCGGCCTGCGGGCTGCCGGTGCTGGTCAAGGGCGTCATGACCGCGCAGGACGCGGTGCTCGCCGCGGAGCACGGCGCGGCGGGCGTGGTGGTCTCCAACCACGGCGGGCGCCAGCTGGACACGGTGCGCGCGGGCGCCGAGGCGCTGCCCGAGGTGGCCGAGGCGGTGGGCGACCGGCTCGACGTGCTGGTGGACGGCGGGATCCGTCGCGGGACCGACGTGCTCAAGGCGCTGGCCCTGGGCGCGCGGGCGGCGTTCGTCGGGCGCCCGGTCATCTGGGGCCTGGCCGTGGGCGGGGAGGCCGGGGTGCGCCACGTGCTGGAGATCCTGCGCGGGGAGCTGGACGTCGCGCTCGCGCTGGCCGGCGTGCCGCGGGCCGCCGACCTCGACGGCAGCGCCGTCGAGCCGGCCCCGTGGGCCGGCGGCGTACCGTTCGGGGCGTGACGCCGCCCACCGTCCACGCCGGCATCGGCGACTTCTTCGACGCCGTCGGGAAGTTCTTCCACAGCCTCGGCGACATCAGCTGGGGCCCGCTGGCGATCGCGATGGTCAGCTTCATCGTCTACCTGTCGCTGCGCTCGCGGGCGTACTTCAACGTGATCCGCGCCGCCTACCCGACCGAGCGGATCCAGTGGCGGCGGATCTGGGGCGCCTACATCGCCGCCTACGGGTTCAACAACGTCGTGCCCGCCCGGGGCGGCGACCTGATCCGGATCTTCCTCACCAAGAGCTCGGTGCCCAACTCGTCCTATCCGGCGATCGCGTCGAGCTTCGCCGTCGAGCTCATCTTCGACCTGTCGATGGCGGTGTTCATCCTGACCTTCGCCTTCACGCAGGGCGTCTTCCCCAAGCCGCCCGACTTCTCCCAGCTTCAGGCGTTCGACCTCTCCTGGCTGGCCGGCCACCCGCGATTCACGCTGTTCCTGCTCACGTTCCTGGCCGTGGGCGCGCTCGTGGGGTTCGCGCTGCTGTCGGTGCGGGTGCAGGCGTTCTGGGCGCGGGTGAAGCAGGGCGTGGCGATCCTGTCGGACCGCCGCCGCTACTTCCGCGAGGTCTGGCTCGTGCAGTTCTGCGGCTGGCTGTTTCGCTTCGCGGCATTCTGGTTCCTGCTCGACGCCTTCCGGGTCGGGGGCTCGGTGCGCAACGTGCTGCTCGTGCTGGGCGTCAACGCCGTGGCCGCGCTCGTCCCGTTCACGCCCGGCGGAGCGGGCGTGCAGCAGGCGCTGCTGGTCAAGGTGTTCGCCGGCGCGGCGTCCGGCGCCACCGTCGCCGCCTACTCGGTGGGCCAGCAGATCGCCATCGGCGCCACCACGCTGGGCGTGGGGTTCGTCGCGCTGGTGACGATCTTCCGGATCCGCTCGTTCCGCGAGGTCATCCGGGCGGGACGGGAGGAGCGCGCGGCCGAGGCCGCGGCCCGGTAAGCGGCGTCCGCGCACCGGAATCGGGGGTACCCTCTGGTGGGATGCGCACGGCGTGGGGGGTCGCGGTCGCACTGGCGATGCTCGCCATCGCCGGCCTGCCCGCGGGCGCGGCGGCCGACGACACGCCCTGGAGCGTCGGTGCCGCGAAGGTCGACACCACGCCGCCGTCCTTCGACCCCAGCCAGGACCTCGAGGACTTCTCGGCGACGACCTGTCCGCGCGCCGTGTTCAACGGGCCGCGTCGCTGGCGCTTCGAGGAGCCCTACCAGGACAGCGACGGGTCGGGCGACTTCTCCTACTCGTCGGCCACGCCTCCCGTGCCCGAGCCGTTCTGCGACTACAACCAGAATGGCCGTTGGGACGGGATCTACCTCTCCGGCGGCGTCGACCACCCGGCGAAGACCGTCCACGACCGCATCGACGCGCGCGCCGTGGCCTTCTCGGACGGCGCCAAGACCGTCGTCCTCGCCTCGGTGATCGCGCAGGGGATCTTCGAGAACTACATCCGCCAGGCGCGCACCGCGGCCCAGTCCCTGGCCCAGCAGGGTCCTCACAGGTCCAGCTGCGGGCACATCGACGAGATGGTGGTCAGCTCCAACCACAACGAGAGCTCGCCGGACACGATTGGGATCTACGGCGCGCCCGAGGACCCAACCGGAAGCTTCGGGGTCAACTCGGGGATCGACGAGTACTACATGGCGTGGCTCGACGACCAGATGGCCCTCGCCGCGGTCGCCGCCTGCGACAACCGCCGGCCGGCCTCCCTGCGCGCCGCCGAGTTCCCGGTCCCCAGCGACCTGCGCCAGGAGATCCCCAACCGGTTCCCGACCGTCGACGACAGCGGCGCGCCCGCCGCGATCGACCCCAAGGTGCGGGTGCTGCAGGCGCGCGACGGGGGCGGCAACCCGATCTTCACGATGATGAACCTGCCCGACCACAACCAGGACATCGGCCAGTCGGACAACGAGGCGGTGTCCCGCGCCGTCAGCGGCGACTGGCCGGGGTACTTCCACCGGCGCCTGGAGTCCGACGTCGGCGGGATGGCGATGTTCGTCGCGGGCGACATCGGGTCGATGGAGGACATCATCACCGTCCCCGAGGTCTCGACAGTCGACCACCCGGAGTGCCTGTCGAACCCGGCCGACCCGCACAGCGGGAGCACCGGCTGCTACGCCCAGGTCGAGGCGACGGGCAGCCGGATCGCGGACGCCGTGGCCGGCGCGCTGCCGGCCGCGACGCCGGTCCCCGCGGGGGTCGTGGGCGGCAGGCGCGCCGAGTTCTGCGTCCCGCTGGAGAACGAGCTGTTCCGGGCCGCCGAGGCCGCCGGCGTGTTCGGGCAGCGCCAGGGATACACCGCCTGCCAGCCGACGGGCCGGACCGGCGACGGGCTCAAGACGTCCGTCGCCGTGCTCGACGTCGGCTCCGAGGTGCAGTTCATCGGGAACCCCGGGGAGGCCTTCCCGGCGCTGATGCTGGGCGGTCCCTGGGGGGTCGAGGACGCCAGCTGCCCGAATCGCGTCGCGCCGCCCGTGCCCAGCTGGCACGCCCGCGCGCTCCACCGCTACGAGGTCGGCCTGGCCGACGACATGATCGGCTACCTCAAGCCCGCCTGGTCCTACACGGGTGACACGCAGGGGTTCACCACGCCCACGGACGGCTGCACCAGCGACCAGCACGGCCACACCCATCATGGCCTGGAGGACGAGGGCGTCGGGCCGAGCGCCGGGGACATGGTCGCCCAGAACCTCACCGCGCTCCTGGACCAGACGCCCGAGCCGACGGCGCGGTTCCGGGTGGGGCGCTACGTCAGGGCGGACGGCACGCTGACGAAGGCCTACACGACCGCGGACGACCAGGGGGCGCCGGGGCACTTCCCCAAGGACGCGGTCGCGATCTGGCTCGCCGCGCCGGGCTCGACGAACCTCGACCCCGCGCCGGGGCATCCCGACAGCGGGACACTCGTGGCGCTGGGCAACGTGCACGCGTTCGGCGGGCGTCCGGTGGACGCGACCGGCGAGTTCATGGACTTCGACGGCGCGCCCCAGGCGGGCCCCGACGTCAGCACGCGAGGGATGCTCGTGCGCGGCGCGGACTGCGTGGCGGTGCGCTACTACGTGGACGTCTATCCCGCCGTGACGGGGGCCGCCGGCCTCGGCGCCTCGAGCTCCGCCGGCGCCGCGCCGGCCGCGCCCGCCTGCCCACCGCGCACGGGCGGCGGGGGACCCTCCGCGGGCGCGCGCGGAGCCGGGCCATCGGCCGGGCTGGGAGCGCTCCCGGGGACGGCGCGACTCACGCTCACCGGCCTGCGCGTGATCCCGCGCCGCTTCCGGCGGCGCGCCGTCATCACGTTCCGCGCCGCGAGCGCGGGGCGCGTGACGCTCGCCTTCGCCCTGGCCCTGCGCGGGCGGCGCTCCGGCCGCCGCTGCCTGCCCGCGTCGCGCGCGCTGCGGCGCCACCTCGCCTGCACCCGCCGGTACGTGCCGGTGGGGTCGCTGACGGTGAACGCGCGGGCGGGCCTCAACCGCGTGGTCTTCGCCGGGCGGCTCTCCGCGCGGCGGGTGCTGCGCGCGGGCGGCTACCGGTTGTCCGCGGTGCAGGCCAGCGGGGCGAGCCGCTCGAGCCGGCGCGTGGCCTGGTTCACGCTGCTCCCGCGTCGCTAGCCGCGCCGGCTACTGCAGGCCCTGGCGCGCCTCGCGCACCAGCGTGACGGCCTCGGGGAAGACGATCGCCATCACCGAGCGGACCTGGGCGGCCTGCGCCTCGGCGTCGCCCTGCAGGTTGATGCGGTTGATCGCCGCGACGGTCATGTCGGCGGCCAGGCGGATCGCGCTGTCGGCCCACGCCACCTTCTGGGCGCCCTGCATCTGCTCGGCGAACTCGGCCATCCGCCGCTGCAGCTCCTCCGGGTCGCCGAACAGTCCTCCGAATCCGCCTTCCATGGGAGGATCGTACCCGTGCCGGAGTCCGTCCATGTCCCGGGCGCCGAGCTGGCGGTGGCCGAGTCGGGGTCGGGCCCGCCCGTCCTGCTCGTCCACGGCATCGGGGACCGGGGCGAGGGGTGGTCGGACGTGGCCGGCGGGCTCCCGGCCGCGCGCGTCATCACCTACGACCGGCGCGGCTACGGCGGGTCGTCGGCGCCGGAGCCCTACGAGCGCACGACCGTGGCCGAGCAGGCCGAGGATGCGGCCGCGCTGCTGGCGGCGTTGGGGGCCGTGCCCGCGGTGGTGTGCGGGCGCGACCTCGGCGCGCTGGTCGCCCTGGACCTGGCCACGCGCCACCGCGACGCGGTCCGCGCGATCGTGGTCGTCGATCCGCCGCTGCAGCT
>JAWVFQ010000027.1:0-32627 GCA_033856025.1 Solirubrobacteraceae bacterium
AGTAACCCTCTGGCATGGAGTCCTCCTCCGAGACGGTTGACGCGACCACCGTAGGGCAGATCGCGGACACCACAAGCCTAAGTATGTACCAAAGCTCACAAACGCTGGCAGGAGGGGCCCATCAAAGGATCCCGATCTCGCTGTTGTCTCCCACCATAAAACGGTAGGCGCGAGGCTGGCGGTCGTCACGCACGACGCTCACGTTGCGCCCCAGCAGCGAGCTCTCCATGCGGCCGTTCAGCCCCCGCACGGAGGATCCGGCGAGCAGGATCGAGTGCTCGACCTCGGCCCGCTCGATGACGCAGCCCTCGCCGATCGCGGTGTAGGGGCCGATGTAGGCGTCGGTCAGGCGCGCGCCCGCCCCGACGATGGCCGGGCCACGTACGGACGTGCGCTCCAGGCGCGCGCCCGCCTCGATCACCACGCGCCCGTTGACGCGCGAGTCGATGAGCTCCCCATCGGAGCGCGGCTCGATGGTGTCCAGGACGAGGCGGTTGGCCTCGAGCATGTCCTCCAGGCGTCCCGTGTCCTTCCACCAGCCGCGGACGACGTGGGGCTCCACGCGCCGGCCGGCGTCGACGAGGTGCTGGATGGCGTCGGTGATCTCCAGCTCGCCGCGCCCGCTGGGCTCGATGGCCCGCGCCGCGTCGTGCACGGCCGGGGTGAACATGTAGACGCCGACCAGCGCCAGGTCGGTGGCGGGCTGCGGCGGCTTCTCCGACAGGCGCACGACCTGGCCGTCCTCCAGCTCGGCCACGCCGTAGTTCTCGGGGTCGGGGACGGCGGTGAGCAGGATCAGCGCCTCGGGCTCGTTGGCGCGGAAGGCGGCCACGAGGTCCTCGATGCCGCCCTGGAGCAGGTTGTCCCCCAGGTACATGACGAAGGGCGAGTCGCCGAGGAACCCCTCGGCGGTCAGGACGGCGTGGGCCAGGCCGAGCGGGGCGTCCTGCTCGATGTAGGTGATCGCCACGCCGAAGCGCGAGCCGTCGCCCGCCGCGTCGCGGATCTCGCCGCCGGTCTCCGGCGCCACGATGATCCCCACCTCGCGGATCCCGGCGGCCGCCATCGCCTCGATGCCGTAGAAGAGCACCGGCTTGTTGGCCACCGGGACGAGCTGCTTGGCCGACGTGTGGGTGATGGGCCGCAGCCGGGTGCCCTTCCCTCCGGACAGGATCAGCCCCTTCAGGTTCTCCACGGCGGGGACCGTAGCCGAAGCGCCCGCACCTCCCAGTTGCTGAAACGCCATTACAGTTCTATAATGACGTTGCAATGGAGGCCACGCTCGACCGCCGCCGCGTCCGCTCCACCCGAGCGCTGCTGGACGCCGCGGGCCGGCTGTTCGCCGATCACGGCTTCGCCGGCACCACCGTCGAGCACATCGCGCGCGAGGCCGACGTCGCGGTGGGGACCATCTACGGCAACTTCGGCGGCAAGCGCGAGCTCTACCTGGCCGCGGTCGAGCGCGCGCTCGACCTCAACGAGGAGTACGTCGCCCCCGTCTACGCCTCCGGGATGTCCGCCTCCGAGGAGGTCATCGCGTCCGGCGCCGCCTACCTGCGCTTCTATCGCGAGCACCCGGCCCAGTTCCGGCTGCTCGCGATGCCGCCCCTGGAACCGGGGGAGTCGGCCGGCGCCGCGGCGGCGGAGGCGATCCACGAGCGCGTCGACCGGGCGCTGGCGCGGATGGCGGGGTCGATCGAGCGGGCCGTCGCGGAGGGGACGATCCGGCCGGTCCCGCCCCTGCCCGCGGCGCGCTTCCTCATGGCGGCGCTGAACGGGACGGTGGCGCTCAACCTCCTGCCCGGCGTCCTACGCGTGGAGGGCAAGGACCTGGAGGACGTCGTCCGCGTGGCCTTCCGGATCGTCGGGGAGGGGATCGCGGCGGCGTCGCTGCGCGGGCCGGACGCCGGCCTCGCGCCGGGCACCGAGGCGCTGCTGGACCGGCTCTTGGCGGGGGACGAACGAGAGGAGACCTGATGTACCGCTTCATCGTGTCGCGCATCCTGCGCCGCAACTTCGCCCGGCTCAGCCGCGGCGACTACGACTCCGTCGTGCGCCAGTTCGCGGAGGACTCGGTCCTGGAGATGGCGGGGGACCATGCGCTCGGCGGCGAGCGCCGGGGTCGCGCCGCCGTGGGCGATTGGTTTCGCGAGACCTGGGCCACGTTCCCGGGACTGCAGCTGCTCCCGCGCGACGTCGTCGTGGCCGGTCCGCCGTGGCGCACGCGCGTGGCCACGCGCTTCGACGTGCGCGCGACGCTGCCGGACGGGACGGACTACCGCAACGAGGGCATGCAGTACCTGCGCCTGCGCTGGGGCCGCGTGCTGGAGGACTGCCTCTACGAGGACACGCAGCGACTGGCCGAGGCGCTGGAGCGCATCGGCGCGCCGGCGTGAGCGCGCACGCCAGGGCGGTCCGGTGGCTGGGACACCGGCGCTGGTTCGCGGCCCTGGGACGGCGCTTCGCGCCGCTGGACCGCCGGCTCCTGCGGGCCACGCGCGGACGGCTCGGGCTGACGGGAGTCCCCGTCTATCCCACCCTGCTGCTGACCACGACCGGGCGGCGTTCCGGTCGCCCGCGCACGACGCCGGTGATGTACGTCCGCGACGGCGAGCGCCTCGTCGTCAGCAGCGAGAGCTTCGGGCAGTCGCGGCCCGCCGCGTGGCCGCTGAACCTCGATGCCGAGCCGCGCGCCGTCGTGGAGGTGGACGGCCGGGCGCGCGAATGCCGCGCCCGGCGCCTGGACGACGCGGAGGCCGACCGGCTGTGGCCGCGCTTCGTCGAGATCTGGCCGGCGCACCAGACGTACCTCGCCCGCAGCGGCGTTCGCCACATGTACGCCCTGGAGCCCGGCCCCTAGTACGTGCCGGCGAGCTTGCGGTGGTCCCAGGTGGCGCGGGGGCCGACCTCGACGAACTCCAGGCCCACCCGCTTGGGCGCCTGGGCGCGGAACATGTCGCGCAGGGGGTCGAACTCGGGGCCGGTCCCGCTGTAGCGGTCCACCAGCGCCACGCCGATGCCGGCGACCGTCTCGACATCGTGGTGCAGCCGGGCCTCGGTGCGCAGCATCACGCCGCGCAGCTGGTCGTACTCCACCCCATCCTCGATCTGGAGGGTGGCGCGCGGGTCGCGCTCCAGGTTGCGCGTCTTCTGGGACTTGGCGTAGGTCCAGCCCCACAGCGTCCCGTCGCGCACGACGTACCAGAGCGGCATCAGGTGGGGGAACCCGTCGCGTCCGTTGGTGGCCACGATGACCACCCGCTGCGCGTCGAGGAACTCCGCCACCTCGTCGTCGGTCAGCTTGATCTGGTCGCGGCGGCTCACGGGCGCAGACGCTACCGGCGCGGATAGCCTGGGCGCGTGAACCTCGCGGGGACGATCTACGGCACGGTGATCGCGACCGCGCTCGTGGCCGGCCTGACCGAGGACGACAGCCTCGGCGAGTGGGAGGTCATCGCCTGGCTGCTGGCCACGATGGTGACCTTCTGGGTCGCGCACGCCTACGCCAACCTGCTGGCGGGGATGTCGTCCGGCGGGCGGTTCCCGTCCCTGCGCGACGCCCGGGCGGCGCTGGGCCACGAGTGGGCGATCGTGTCGGCCGCCGGTCCCGCCGTCGTCATGCTCGCCCTCGGTGGGCTGCACGTGATCTCGGGCAGGACCGCGGAGGCCCTGGCCGTCGGCGTGGGGCTGCTCGCCCTGGGAGGCTGGGGCTGGGTGTTGGCCGCGCGCGGGAACGTCGGCGTGGCCCGCCGGCTCGTCGCCGCGCTGCTCAGCGTCGCGCTGGGCGTGGCCGTGATCGTGCTGAAGCTGGCCGTGAAGTAGGAGCGCGCTAGCGGCTGGCCGCGGCGCCGGACAGGCGGGCGGCGGCCTCGCGGACGGCCTCGCGCGCCTCGGCGGGCTCGAGGACGACGGCGTCGCCGCCCTCCTTGATCACCTCGCGGACCAGCCAGTCCACGCCCTTGAAGCCCAGCTCGACCACGACCGCGCCGTCGGCCAGCTCGGCCACGACCGGGCGCTCCTCGCGCTCCCAGCGGGCACGCTCCGGCGAGATCCACACGCGGGCGCGGCGCGAGGCCTCGACCTCGCCGGTGCGCAGCCACCCGTCGATCGACGCGGCGGGATCGACCTCCGGACGGGGCTCGAAGCGCTCGTCGGAGATCTCGGCGCGCTTGATCCGGTCCAGCCGGAAGTGGCGCACGTCCTCCTTGGCCGGGTCGTAGGCGGCGACGTACCAGCCGTCGCGCCCGTTCATCAGCGCGTAGGGCTCGATGCGACGGGAGGAGAACTCGTCCTCGCTCTCCTTGTAGTACTCGATGTCCAGCAGCCGCTTGCGGTCGATCGCCCGCGACACGAGCTGGGCCACCTCCGGGTCGTCGCCGCCGCCCATCGCCACCTGCAGCCCCTCGTCCACGGGGTCGTGGCCGAGCGCCTCGACGATGCGCTCGCGCGCCGAGACCAGCGAGTCCTCGGACAGGTGCTCGCCGATCAGGTCGATCGCCGCCACCAGCGCCTTGGCCTCGATCGGCAGCAGCCGGGCGGGCTGGGCGAAGGAGTCGGAGTAGGCGTCGGGGTCCACCTCGATGGAGCCGTCGTCGCCGATCTCGGCGTAGAGGATGTAGGAGCCCGCGCCGAAGTTGACGACGTTGAGCACCTGGATGTCCTCGCGCAGCTCGGCGTCGGAGACCTGGAGGCGCTCGCGGACCTCGGCCGCGTCGATGCGCCGGCCCTCGCGGCCCGCCTCGATGAGGATGGAGGCCAGCGTGACCAGGCGGGCGAAGCGCTCGGGCCGGATCGCCGCCTCGCGCCGTGTGCCCGCGCCGTCGCCGTCGAGGTCGCCCTCCTCCTCGGCCTCGGGAGCGCGTGCGGCGTCGACCGCGTCGGCGATCTCGGGCTCGCCGGCGTGGCGGGCCTCTAGCCGCTCGACGCGCTCGTGGAGCTCCTCGACCAGGTCGTCGGGCGCGACCAGCCGGGCGTGCTCGCCCAGGCCCAGCACCCAGGAGACGATCAGCCGCGAGTTGGCGTAGGGAGTGACGAAGACGTCGTCCTCGAAGCGCCCGTAGCGCCCGAAGTGGCGCTGGACCTGCCAGGCGATCCGGTCCCCGACCTCCACGCGAGCCTCCCCCACGGGCTCGCCGAACTGCCAGGCCGCGCGGTTGGCGTAAACGCGCGGATCGAAGTCGTCGGGGCGCTGGAAGTCGTGCTCGGCCTTGGTGGCGTAGGCCACCTTCCCGCGGATCCGCGACAGGCGGAACACGCGCACGTCGTCGCGCTCGTGCGAGTGGCCCAGGAGGTAGAACTGGCCGCCCTGGAAGAGCAGCTGGTAGGGGTCGACCTTGCGCGCGGACACCGCGTCGCGCTCCATCGTGTGGTACTCGAACACGATCGTCTTGCGACGCGAGATCGCGGTGTCGACCTTGACCAGGCGCTGGGAGAGCTCGTGGCCGCCGGCCGAAGCGGTGATGCCCAGCCCCAGGGCGCGCTGGTCGGGCGCGGCGTGCGGGCTGGGGCGCCCCCAGGACAGCTGCTGGAGCGCCAGGCGCAGCGGCTCGGCGTAGGCGAACTCTCCGTCGAGCAGCGACAGCGCGGTCTGCAGCGCGCCCAGCTCGCGGTCGGTGAACTTGATCGGCGGGAGGTAGAAGTTCTCGGGCGGGAGCGTGTAGCTCTCCTGCTCGGCCAGGCCCTCCAGCGGGTTGTCGACCGCCAGCGAGATCCCGAGTGACTCGAGCTCGGCCCGGTCCGCGTAGAAGCGCCGCGCGAACGCGTCCTCGTTCATCCCGCTGTAGCCCTCGACCGCCGTGCGGATCTCCGGCGCGGTCACCGGGCGGCGCTCCGCCATGAGGAACGAGATCAGCGACAGCTGGCGGATGAGCTTCTCGGTGTCCTTGGCCATGCGACGCCGAGGATACGAAGTCCGGCGCCTCAGGCCCGGCCAGGCGGGCGTTTCGCGCCGCTATTTCCGCAAAGCCGCGGGGGTTAAGCGGCTGCGCGGGTGGCGAAATAGGCCGACGAGGACAGCGCGCGGTCGAAGCCCGACCAGCGCTCGCCGTCCGCCAGCTCCTTCTCCAGCCGGTCGAACGAGCCCAGGCGCCCGCCCAGGTTGTCGATCATGTGGACGAGCGTGGCCTCGCGCGTGCAGGGCACGACGGGGCTGCCGTGCTCCAGCGCGCCGTGGTGGGACAGGATGATGTGCAGGATCGCCTCGGCCCGGTCGGGCGGGAAGCCCTCGAGCTCCTCGATGGCGCGGCGCACGCGGTAGTAGCCGAGCGGGATCTCGCCCTGGAGGCGGCCCAGGTCGGACATCTCGATGGCCGGCCCGGCGAACGCGTAGGCCTCCAGCTTGCCGATGTCGTGCAGCAGCGCGCCGGTCACGGCGACGTCGTGGTCGACGCCGGGAAACGTGGCGGCGGAGGAGATCGCGTGCACCGCCTGGCCGACCGAGACGCAGTGCTCCAGGAGGCCGTGGCGGTAGGCCTGGTGGTAGTGCTTGGCCGCCGGCGCGGCCCGGTACTCGGGCCACACCTCGGAGTCGGGCCCGAGCAGCGCGTCGAGCAGCCGGCGCAGGTGGACGTCCTGCACCGTGCCGATGAGCTGGCGCAGGTCCTCCTCCATCTCCTCGACGTCCTTCTCGGGCGCGTCGAGCAGCTCGGTCAGGTCGTACTCGCCCGGCTCGGCGGGCCGCAGCTCGCGGACCAGGAGCTGGCCGCCGTAGCGCTCGTGCACCTCGAAGCGGCCGCTCACGTGGACGACGGCGCCGGTCACGGCGAGGGCGGCGTGGTCGTCGGAGCAGTCCCACAGACGGGCGGGCAGCGTGCCCGTGCGGTCGCCCAGGACGAGGCGCAGGTACTCGCTCCCGTTGCGCGCCGTGCCGCGCGAGCACTCGCGCACCAGCAGCGCCAGCGCCACCCCATCCCCGTCTGTCAGGTCCCGTACGAGCACGGCGGCGAGAGTAGAACCGGCGGCGGACGGGTTACGGTGCGTTGACAAATGGCCGGCACGGCGATCGTCACGGGCGGAACGGGCGGACTGGGGACCGCGGTGGTGGAGGCCTTTCTGGAGGCGGGACGCCGTGTCGTCGTGCCCTGGGTCAACGAGCGCGAGCGCGAGCGGCTGGCCCCGCGCGACGGGCTGGAGCTGGTCCAGGCGGACCTGTTCGACGCCGCCGCGGTGGACGGCGTCGTCGCCCGCGCGACCGCCGACGCGGACGCGCCGCTGCGCGCCGTGGTGAACCTGGTCGGCGGGTTCTCGGAGGGCGGGCGCGTGCACGAGACGCCGGTCGAGGAGTTCGAGGACCAGTTTCGCCTGAACCTGCGCCCGACCTACCTGGTCACGGCGGCAGCGCTGCCACACCTCATCTCGGCGGGCGGCGGCGCGGTCGTCTGCGTGGGCACGCGGGCGGCGCTGCGGCCCTTCCCCGGCGCGGCGGGCTACATCGCGTCCAAGCGCGCGGTGCTGGCGTTCGTGGAGGCGCTGGCCGTGGAGTACCGCAACGACGCCGTGCGCGCCAACGCGATCCTGCCCAGCGTGATCGACACGCCGGGCAACCGCGCCGCGAATCCCGACGCGGACTTCGAGAAGTGGGTGCGCCCGGAGGAGATCGCCCGGGTGATCGCCTTCCTGTGCTCGGAGCACTCAGCGGTCACCAGCGGCGCCGCCATCCCGGTGTACGGCCGCGCGTAGCTGTGGAACCCAGCCGTTAGTGAGCGGCCGGTAGGGCGGGTGCGGCGGTGGCGGACGCCGAGGGCGCGTCACGGTAGGGCGTACAGGGTCGAGCGATAGCCCAACGACGGCGTTAACCCATCCGGCTGGATGTCGCCGGAGCCGGGGGGCTTGCCCCGGATCGGAACATACCGACAAGAGCGCGTTGCCACACTTCACGGCCTGGTCTCAGCGTGACCCCGTGGGTTGGGCTCGGGCGGCGCGTCAGCCAAACCGGGCGGCGCTCAGGGTCCAGGGCTCTGGGACCCCCGATGTCGCAGAGGTTTAGGTACTGGGGGGGGTCGGCATGGCTACCGTGGCCGTCTGCCGCTTTTACGTAGCCGTATATATGGCGCGGAGTAAGCCGCGACTGGCGGGCCGAGTCCAGGTGAGCGTCACGGCTAGACGGTCTGCGGCGTTGTCCCTCCAATGAGGTGGTACATGTGGCGACTGACAGCGATCCGGGCGTTCGCGGCAACTACGGGGCGCGGTCTCTGTGCGCCGGGGGAGGCCGGAGAGGCGACGGCGCGCGCGAACATCTGGGCGGTTCGCACCCGCCCATGCTTGTCTCGGCGCAGACCCTATGGTCTCGTTTGCGCGCTTGTCTCAGGGGTGCTGCTCGCGGTCGCTGGCGTAGCTCACGCCGAGACCTCCATCTCGGTCCCATGCCCGACTGAGCCGCTCCCGGAACCATGCGTTCGCGTAACTGTGCCATCGGTCGATCCGGCAGGTCCAGCCGCCCCTGAGCCCACCACGCCGGTTGAGCCTCCGGACTCACAGCGCCCGCCCGTGTTCAATACTTTCTTTGACACGACAGGCGGCTTCGCCCTTTACGCGGATCATCCAGAGATAGCGGTCGGCGGCAACCGTGTTTACGTGCTCGACGAGAGCGCCGTTTCGGTCTTTAACGCCGACACTCTCGCCCAGGTGGCCGAATTCGCGACGTACGCCGAGCATGCTCCGTGGGCCCCTGGACGTGGTTTAGCGTATTACCGCGGCGAACTGTACGTTGCGCGCGGAGACGGCTCCATCCTCGTCCTCGATGCGGCGACGGGGGAACAGCGCCGCGTGCTCCGGGGCCCTCAGGTCGTGTATCTCCAGAGCCAAGGTGACTGGCTGCCGTACGAGGGAATCGATGTAGCCTGGGGAGAGGTCTGGATTAAGCTCGGGCGTGACCCGGAGGTCGGTGACGACCGCCGCGCGAATGCTTCGCAATACGGTATCGCCGTTATCGACGCGCAGACGGGGGCGATGAAGTCCCTCATGCTCCATCTCGCTTCGCAGGACTGTGTCGTAACGGCCCCGTCTAGCCCGTACTGCGTCCAGCATAACGGCGCCGGCCTACCTCCGACGATGCTAGACAGCTGGTGGGACATCGCCGCTGTCCCGGAGCTAAACGGCCTCGCGGCGGGGTGCGGCTTTCTCGAACGACGGGGGCCGTTCGCACTGGCATCGCTGGCCGAACCGCTGTCGTGGAACGGAGACCCTACGCCCGTCGGCTGCCTCGATCGACACCAAGAGGGCGTAGGTTCGGTATGGGGAATGAAATGGCTCCTCGAGATGGACGCTGTCAATGCCCAGAAGGGCCAAGTCGTCCGGGAGTACAGCCTGGTCGGGGATGCGGTTGCTGGCGCCCACGCGACACTCGCCCGTGAGTGGAAGCCGCAGCAGCGCGACGACGTCGGTGGCGATGTTGCTTACCGCAACCGCGCCGCGCGAATAGACGCGACGGGTGACCTGACAACGGAAAGATGGATGGGCGGGCAGAGGTGCCTCACGTACGTCGTGAGCGATGCAGACATCTTCGTCGTCAAGCAACGAGGCGAGCGCTGGTACGAGCAGGCACGGAATCTTGAGCGCGTCGACCTCACGGTTGACGGAACCCCTCGCGCGACGAGCACCTCACCGACGGGTACGCTCTGCGTGGACACTAACACGGTAGCGAGCGGGCTACACGCCGTGCGCCTAGCGGCCAAGATCACGGGTCGGCCGGATGTCGAGTGGTCGAACCGGCAACTCCACGTAGACCATGACCCGCCCACGATTTCCGTTAGGGCGCCGTTGAACGCATCAGGAACGGTCGTGGTTTCGGCGACGATGAGCGACGCTCACGCCGGGCTCGACGCGGCGCACATTGAAATCGCGGCGCCCGGGGGTGGGTGGGCGACGCTCTGTCAGGCTAGTTCGCCCCCACCGGCTCAACTCGACTGCGGGTGGGAAACTGACGATGACCGCAACGCAGATGGCACGTATCGACTGCGAGCGGTCGCGAATGACCTAAGCGACCCGGCGAACACCGGTATCAGCAACGAACTCGCGGTGACGGTCGACAACGACGCTGACAAAGATGGTGTGCGTAACCGTTCCGACGCCTGCCCCACCGTCTATGCGCGCACTGCGGACGGATGCCCAGCGCCGCCGCCCGAGGCGGGCGTCAGCGACCCCGGACCGTGGGACGGGGCGCAAGAAGATCCATACGACGCCGACGAGCCGGGCGAGCAGAATGGTGAGTCGTTCGGCGCCCGGACTAGTCTGAGTTCTCCGATTGAAGAGCCCCCGGTGTCTCCGAGCGACCCTCCGCCGGACCCGAGCAACCCATGGGTATTTGAGGAGGGCTTGCCTGGCGGCGGCAGCGGCACTGGGGACGCCCAGTCCGATGTCGCGGCGTCGGAGGCACGCCGCCGCGGCGATGGGGCGCGTCGCGAAGTCTACGCGGCGACAAGCCAGCCGCAGGTGCCTACCCAGATTGCCGCCGATGTGGCCGGGCCGGACGGCCCGCTGCAGCCGTGTCCGCTGGACAAGACCCTTGGTGGGCGGTACAGCACTTTCAAGTTTCACTACACCGGAGCAGGTCACGACCAAGACAGCCACGCGTATATCAAGTGGCACCTGCATCACAATCTCAAACGTTGGACGTATCCATACGCATACCGGTCGACGATGAGAGTGACGAGGCGACGACCAGATGGCGTCGAGAACAATGAGGTCTACGCGAGTAGCGATACGCGCAGGAACCGCAACGGCGGAAGAGACTGGAAGCCCTGGTACGTCCATACATCTTTTCGTATAAAGCCGCAGTCTGACTATGCCTATGTGGCGGAGAGCTGGATCAACCGAGCTCCGATCCCGGGGACGGGGGGAAGCGCGGTCCTGACGTACGTGCGGAACCGCGGCCGTTGCCGATCTCCGCGATAGTGCTGTTCATGGCACCGCCCGGCTCAGAGGAAACAGCCCTCCAAGTCCTAAGCGCGGGAATTCTGAGCGCCCGCGGCGCCGCGCCAAGGTCCGGCTGGGAAGCGCTTGCTCTGGATCGCACCAAAGAAGCAGGCGTCGTACTTCTGCGTAGGCGGCCACCGGCGGGAGGGCGATGGGCCCGGTTAGTTGCCTTCGAGCCCAAGGTCCGAGGTTGGAGCTACCTCTTCGATCACGACGAGGAATGGGTCGAGGACTCCTATATACGGCCGACCGGTAGACCGGCGCTGTGTTGCGCGACCGGTGTCCGCGGGGATGCGACTTCAGCCGGAGTGCGGGTCGCGAGCTTGGCAGGGGTGGTGAGCAGCGACGTGGAGCGCGTCGTCCTCGCTGACGCCTCCGGTCAGCGCAGCGTTCCAATTGCGACAGACACGGGAGCGTTCGTCGTGGTTGCAACGGGCGGCGCGTTTCAGCTGGCGTTGCGCAGCCGCGTTGACGAACTCCTGGACACGTTGAGCCACTCGTCTCCGCCGGAGTAGATATTGGCGGTGGGACCGCCGCCGCCCTCTGATCTCCTCCTTGCTCGGGGGCCCCGTGAGGCCTGGGCCCAGACACCCCGCATAACACGGAGTTCCTGAGCGGGTTCTAGTCGGGCGCTGGCGCCGCCATCCCGGTGTACGGCCGCGCCTAGGCCGCGGCCTGCATCGCGCCGACCAGCTCGCGGCGCGAGGCGATTCCCAGCTTGAGGTAGGTGTTGCGCAGGTGCCACTCGACGGTCTTGACCGTCACGAACAGCGCCTGGGCGATCTCACGGTTGGTCGAGCCCGCGGCGGCCAGCTCGGCGACGCGGCGCTCGGAGGCGGTGAGGGACTCCGTCCCCGAGAGATGGGGCCGGCGGGGGCGCGCGCCGGCGGCCGCCAGCTCCTCGCGCGCGCGGTCGGCCAGGGCGACGGCGCCGCAGCGGTGCGCCAGGTCGAGCGCGGGGCGCAGCTGCGCCTGCGCGGCCTGGCGGTGGCCCGCCCGGCGCTGGGCGGCGCCCAGCTCGGTGCGTGCCCGCGCCAGCTCCAGCCGCGCCTGGGAGCCGTCGAGGACCCCGACCGCGGCCTCGAGCAGCTCCAGCCCGGCCTCGCCGCCCAGGACCAGGCCGCAGGTGCGCAGCGCGATCCCCAGGGGCCGCGGGGCGCCGTAGGCGCGCGCCAGCTCCACCTCCTGCTCGGCCAGGGAGCGCGCCTTCTCGCGGTCGCCCAGGGCGTGGGCGGCCAGCGCGGCGCCGGAGCGCCAGGCCATGACGGCGGGATTGGGCGCCTGCACCCAGGTCTGGCGCCGGCGGCAGTCGCGGAAGCCGCTCGCAGCGGACTCGGCGTCGCCCCGGGCCAGCGCCAGCCAGCTGCGCGCCTCCACCAGCTGGGCCAGGGCGACCGAGGCCTCCCAGCGCTCCTCGCCGCCGGGAAGCTCCAGCGCCGCCTCGGCGGCGTCGAGCTCGCCGCGCTCCAGCAGCGCGCGGGCCGCGACGGCGTGGGCCGCGGGCAGCGCCAGGCGCCAGCCCTCGCGCCCGGCGGCCATCGCCACGCGGGCGTCGGTGAGCGCCTCCTCGACGTTGCCGGCCAGGTGGTGGACGGCCGCGCGCGCGTGGACGGCGGCCGCGTAGCCGAACGCGGTCCCCCGCCGGCGAGCGTCGGCCACCGCGACCGCCAGCGCTCCGAGCGCGCCCTCGAGGTCGTCGGCCCAGGCCAGGGCGGACACGGCCTGGTGGAAGGCGACGCCGTCCGCGGTGTCCTCCTCGAGCAGGCGCCCGCCGTCGAGCGCGGCGGTCGCGGCGGCCAGGACGCGGTCGTACGGCTCGCCGACCAGCGCGCGCTCGTAGGCCACGTGCGCCAGCAGCGCCCGCTGCCCGGGCGTCGATCCCTCCAGCCCCCGGGCCAGGATCGGGCGCAGGCGGGCGACCGCGAGCGGAAGGGTGGCGACGTCGCGCCGCGCCGCGCCGACAAATCCCGCCTCGAGGCGCAGGCGCAGCTCGTCGTCGGGCTCGTCCGGCCCGGAGCCGCTCCCGTCGGCTGAGCCGGCGGCCGGGCTCGCCGTGACGAGCTCGGTCAACCCGCGGTCGAAGATCTCGGCGGCCTCGCGGTGGCGCCCGCCGGCTCCGAGGGCGCGGCCGGTCGTGTAGGCGATCTCGGCGCGGCGCCGGGGCTCGCCGGCGGCCATCAGCGCCTCCTCGAGGTGCTCGACCGCGCGCGGGTCTCCGGCGACCGTCGCCGCGCGGCCCAGCGCGACCAGGACGTCGGCGCGCGCGTCGCGGGCCGGCGGCTCGGCCAGCGCGCGGCGCAGGTAGCGCACGGCCGACCTCGGGGCCCCGGCGGCCAGCGCGCGCTCCGCGGCGTCCTCGAGCACCTCCACGACCCACGTCTCGCCCCGCGGCTCGGCCTTGAGCAGATGTCCCGCCACGAGCTCGGGCGGCGCCGCCTCGGCGCGCAGCGCCCGCGCGGCCGCGACGTGGGCGCGGGCGCGCTCCGCCGCCGGCAGCTCGGCGTAGATCGCGCTGCGCACGATCGGGTGGACGAAGGACAGCGGCTCGCCCGGCCGCAGGATCTCCGCCGCGGCCAGCGCGTCGGCCGCCTCGCCGGCCAGGCCCGGCTCCAGCCCGGCCAGCTCGGCCGCCCGGCGCAGCGGGGTCGCGTCGCCCAGCACGGCGATCGAACGGGCCAGCGACGTGGCGCCGAGCTGGAGTCCGGAGAGCCGCAGCAGGACCGAGCGCGACACCTCCTCGGGGCCCAGCTCGCGCACCCGGCGCGCCGCCTCGGGCCCGGGCCGCGTCCCCTCGGCCGCGAGCGCCGCCAGCAGCTGGTTGACCAGCAGCGGGTTGCCGCCCGTCACCTCGGCGCACGCGGCGGCGAACTCAGGGTCCTCCTGCGCGCCGAACGCCGCCGCCACCAGCCGCGCGACCGACGGCTCGCCCAGGGGCTCCAGGTCGACGTGCGCGGCGGCGTGGTGCCCGGACAGCCGCGCCAGCAGCTCGTCCTCGGCGCCCGGCTCGCCGGGCCGCCGGGCGACGACCAGGGCGACGGGCAGCGCGGCCAGCCGCTGGGCCAGGTAGAGCAGGAAGCGCAGCGACGGCGCGTCGGCCCAGTGCGCATCGTCGACCGTGAGCAGCAGCGGCCCGCCCTCGGCCAGGTTGGACACGACCCAGTACAGGCCGTGCAGCAGGGGGAAGACGTCGTCCTCCCCGCCGTCGGCGCCCGGAACCGTGCCGCCGTCGAACAACGGCGCCGCCAGGGCCCCCGCCCCCGCGAGCAGCCGGTCGCGCTCGGCCGGCTTGGCCGTGGCCAACGGCGGCTCGAGCAGCTGGAGCGCCACGCCGAAGGCGAAGTCGCGCTCCAGCTCGCCCGCCGTGGCGGACAGCACGCGCAGCCCCGTCCCGCGGGCGAACCCGCGCGCCGCGGCCAGCAGCTGGGACTTGCCGATGCCCGCGTGGCCCTCCACCACGGTGAGCCTCCCGGTCCCGGCGCGGGCGGCGTCCAGCGTGGCGGCCAGCGTCTCCAGCTCGTCGTCGCGCTCCAGCAGGGCGGCTCCGCCCAACGGCTCTCTCGCGGTCACCCTCGCTCCTCCACCCCTCTCAAAACGTGCGAAGCGCCGCAATCACGCGGTTCGCCCTCCGTAGAACTCTCGCGCGCGGCGTCCCAGGCGCTTGGTCTCGCCCCCGTTGACCACCGCGTTGACGATCGAGGCCAGCCCGGGGATGGCCTTGCCGCCCAGCCGCTGGACGGCGTGCCCGCCCACCATCCGGACCAGCCGCCCGACCAGCCGACCGTCGGCGCTGCCCAGGTTCCCGACGTAGGCCTGCGCGATCCGGCGCCCCGTGCCGTCCAGGGCGGCGCGCGCCTCGTAGGGGTCGTCGTAGACCTGCTGGAGAACGAGCAGCTCGGCCGGGCGCATCGGGTCGGCCGGGTCCCACCCGTGGGCGGCGGCGACGAAGAACACCATCCGCGACTGGATCCAGGCCAGCGTCGCCAGGTCCAGCGCGATCGTCGTCCAGCCTCCCAGGCCGGTCGCCGCGCCGGCGACGCGGGCCAGGCGGACGTGCGCGCGGACGGCGGCGCGGGCGTGCGCCTCGGGGGAGCGGCGGCGCAGGACTCCGCGCCCTTGGCGCCGGGCCATCCAGCGCGCCGCGGACGGCGCGTGGATCTCGGC
The DNA here is from genome assembly GCA_033856025.1 of Solirubrobacteraceae bacterium. GTDB lineage: Bacteria > Actinomycetota > Thermoleophilia > Solirubrobacterales > Solirubrobacteraceae > AC-38. The sequence continues at coordinate 15,073 of JAWVFQ010000027.1, forward strand.
CGCCGCCAGCGCGATGTGCTCGGGCGCCCGCGTGGGGTCGGCTCGCAGCTCGTCCCACAGCCAGCGCGGCACGTCGCGGGCCCGCCGCGGCTCCCGCTGCACGGTCTCCATCGGAGCCATTGTGCCTTTCGGGCGCACCGCGGGTAGCCTCGCGGCCGTGGAACGCAAGTGGTGGACCCTCCTGGCCGTCTGCGTCGGGACGTTCATGCTCCTCCTGGACATCACGGTGGTGAACGTCGCGCTGCCCGACATCGAGCGCGACCTGCACGCCAGCTTCGCCGAGCTGCAGTGGGTGGTGGACGCCTACTCGCTGAGCCTGGCGTCGCTCGTCCTGACCGCGGGCGCGCTGGCCGACCTCCTCGGCCGCAAGCGCGTCTTCGCCGTGGGGCTCGGCCTGTTCACCGTGGCCTCGCTGGGCTGCGGCCTGGCGCCCAGCGCCGTGGCGCTGGACGTCCTGCGTGCCTTCCAGGGCGTGGGCGGCGCGGTGATGTTCGCCACGGCGCTGGCGCTCATCGCCCAGGAGTTCCACGGCCGCGAGCGCGGGACGGCGCTGGGGATCTGGGGCGCCACCATCGGCGGCGCCGTGGCCATCGGCCCCCTGATCGGCGGCGTGCTCACGGACGGCCTGAGCTGGCAGTGGATCTTCTACGTCAACGTCCCGATCGGGATCGCGGCCGTCGTCCTCACCCTCACCAAGCTCCAGGAGAGCCGCGACCCCAACGCCCGGGGCATCGACTGGTGGGGCGCGGTGACGTTCAGCGCCTCGCTGTTCCTGCTGGTCTTCGGGCTGATCCGGGCCAACGACGACGGGTGGGGCAGTGCGCGGATCGTCGGGTGCCTGGTCGCCTCCACGGCGCTGCTGGTGGCGTTCGTGCTCGTCGAGCGCCGCCGCGAGCGTCCGATGCTCGACCTCACCCTGTTCCGCAAGCCGACGTTCGCGGGCGCCTCGATCGCCGCGTTCACGCTGTCGGCCTCGATGTTCGCGATGTTCCTGTACCTGACGCTCTACATCCAGAACGTCCTGGGCTACTCGCCGCTGGAGGCCGGGGTGCGTTTCCTGCCCATCACGGTGCTCTCGTTCGTCGCCGCCCCCATTTCGGGGCGGCTGTCCGCGCGCGTGCCCGTCCGCGCCCTGCTGTTCGTCGGGCTGGCGCTGGTCGGCACGGGCCTGCTGCTGATGAGCGGCCTGAAGGTCGGCTCGGACTGGACCCACCTGCTGCCGGGCTTCCTCATCGCGGGCGCCGGGATCGGGATGGTCAACCCCGCCCTGGCCTCGTCGGCCATCGGGGTCGTCGCGCCGCAGCGCAGCGGAATGGCGTCGGGCATCAACAACACCTTCCGCCAGGTGGGGATCGCCACCGGCATCGCCGCCCTCGGCGCCATCTTCCAGTCCCAGGCGGGCGCGGCGCAGAACGTGAGCCCCAGCGCCTTCGTCGACGCGCTCAACCACATCCTCGTCGTGAGTGCGATCGTGGCCTACGCCGGCGCCGTGCTGTCCGTCGCGCTCGTGCGCGGGAGCGACTTCGTGGCGCCTGCCGGCGCTTGATCGCCGGTTCGCCGGGTATACCTTTCCCTGCAAGGGGATTGGTTTGGAGCCTCTGTTCGAGCATCGCCGCCGGTTCGGCGGCTTCGAGACCCGAGTTCTGGAGCTGGAGGGCGAGGGACCGCCGCTCGTGCTTCTGCACGGCTACGCGGACAGCGCCGACACCTGGCGCCACGTGCTCGACCGCCTGGGCCGCGTCGAACGCCGGGCCATGGCGGTCGACCTGCCGGGGTTCGCCACGGCGGACCCGCTGCGCGAGGGCAAGGTCCTGCCGCAGCTCGACCGGTTCGTCGCCGCGGTGGCGACGCAGGCCGCCGGGGACGGCCAGGTCGTCCTGGCCGGCAACTCGCTCGGCGGATGCCTGTCGCTGCGCGCGGCGCAGAACCCCAAGATCCCGCTGGCCGGGGTCGTCCCGATCGCGCCCGCCGGCTTCGACATGGCCGGGTGGTTCGTCCTCCTCGAGCGCGACCCCATCGTGCGCACGCTCCTGGGCATTCCGGCCCCGCTGCCCGAGGCGATCGTGCGCGAGGTGGTGGGCCGGGCCTACCGCACGCTCGGGTTCCACCGCGGCGCGGCCGTGGACGCCGACGTCGTGCGGGCGTTCACGCGCCACCACCGTGACCGCGCCACGGTCCGCCGCTACCTCGACACCGGGCGGCGCCTGCTCCCCGAGCTCAACGACGCCGCGTGCTTCGACCTGGAGAGGGTGCAGTGCCCGGTGCGGCTGGTGTGGGGGCGCCGCGACCGGATGGTCTCGCCCACCGGCGCCGACCGCCTGCGCGACGAGATCCCCGAGGCCGAGGTCGTCCTGCTCGACGACGTGGGCCACTGCCCGCAGGTCGAGGACTCGGAGCGCATGACCGAGCTGCTCACCGACTTCCCCCGCAGGCTCGCCCGGGCGGCATAGCCCTCGGCTACCGTTACTCCGAGATGAACGGGATCGGAGTGGCGCAGAGCGTGGCCGCGTCGGCGGCCAACGCCTGGGACGTGATGCTGGGCGACGGGGTCGCGGACCTGCGCCCGACGCCGCGCTCGATCATCGACGAGGGCCCCCAGCGCACGGTGTTCCGCTACCGCCGCGAGGCGCCGCGCGCCGGGCGCGGCTCGCCCGTCCTGCTGGTCCCGCCGCTCGCTGCCCCGGCCAGCTGCTTCGACCTGCGCCGCGGGTGCTCGCTGGCCCAGCACCTGCTGGCCCACGGCCACCCCACCTACCTCCTGGACTACGGCCCGATCTCGTTCTCCGACCGCCAGCTGGGCCTCGAGCACTGGATCGAGGACGTGATCCCCCGCGCCGTGGAGGCCGTGCGGCGCGACGCCGGCGGCGGTTCTATCCAGCTGGTCGGCTGGTGCCTGGGCGGGATCATGTCGCTGCTGTCGGTGGCCGCGCACCCCGAGCTCCCGGTCCGGTCGGTGGCCACGGTCGCCTCGCCCTTCGACTTCTCGCGCGTACGCCTGATGGCGCCGATCCGCCCGCTCGCCGCCATGACCGGCGGGCGCGTGGTCACCGCGCTGTATCGCGCGATGGGCGGTGCGCCGGCGCCGCTCGTGGGAGCCGGCTACCGGCTGATGGGGATCGACAAGTACGTGCGCAAGCCGCTGACGATGGCCCAGCATCTGTCCGACCGCGACTTCCTCGCCCAGCTGGAGGCGGTGGACGACTTCATGGGCAACATGCTCGCCTACCCCGGCCGCACCTTCGGTCAGCTCTACCACCGCTTCTTCATCGTCAACGAGCTGGCCGCCGGGACCCTCGAGCTGCCGTCCGGTCCGGTGGACCTGGCGAACGTCCGCGTCCCGGTGCTGGTCGTGGCCGGCGAGGGCGACGGGATCGCGCCGAAGGAGGCCGTGCACGCCGTCGTCGACCTGCTGCCCAACGCTCCGTCGGTCCGCTACGAGACGGCGCCGGGCGGGCACCTCGGCGTGCTGACCGGCCGCGCGGCCCGGCGCACCACCTGGGTCTACCTGGACGAGTTCCTGTCGGCCGCCGACGCGCGCGCCGCCGGGCCGCCGGCCGTCGCGGCGGCGTAGGCGCCGCCCACCGCCGCCCGCGCGCGGCGCACCGCGTGGCGGGGGTTCAGCGTGCCGAGCACGCGGAAGATGATCACCAGGGAGATCGTCAGCGAGAGGATCAGCAGCACGGTCGAGACCACGACGGTGAACGTGGTGATGCTGGCGATGTCCACCGGCTGGCCGGTCACCTCGGGCAGGCCGTAGGAGAGCATGGCCAGGCGCAGCCCGGAGGACACCGGCGCGATGGGGATGATCCGCCCGCCGCCCTGCGCCGCCATGACCAGGACGACGCTGGCCAGCGAGACCGGCAGCGCGAACGCCGCCATGAAGCAGCCCAGGGAGAACAGACGGATCACGCGACCCGCCGCCTGCCAGGACACGACGCCCGACACGTAGCCCCACGGGTGGTCCAGCACGACGAAGCCGAGGCGCAGACGCTCGAGGAAGCGCCGTCCGTCGCGGCGCAGCCAGCGGACGACCAGCGCGGTCGCCGCCGCCAGGGCGCCGCCCACGATCAGCGACAGGATCGGGTGGGCGATGATCAGCGAGACGTCGAGCGTGGGCAGCTCCAGGCGGCTGGTGGGGACCGGGATGAACCCGCGGCTCAGCGCCCACACCAGCAGCGCGATCCCGCACAGCGTCTCGAACAACCCCTCCGGGACGAAGGAGGCGATCAGCGTCGAGTAGCGGGCCCGCGGGATCCGCTGCTTGACCATGTAGAGCTTCATCACGTCGCCGCCGCGTGCCGGCACCACGGCGTTGAGGCCGGAGCCGGCGAAGTAGGCGGCGACCACGTCGCGGTAGCGCAGGGTCTCGGCCCGGGGATAGGACGTGCGCAGGATGTTCCACCAGCCGCGGATGCGCACGACCTGGTGCGCGTAGTGCAGCAGCACTCCGGCCATCAGCCACCACACGTTGACGGCGACGGCGTGGTCGACCAGCAGCCGCGCGACGTGCGCGACGGCGTCCGCGATGTTCTGGATCCGCTCGACCATGGGTGCGAGCGGAGCGTACGGCTATCTCAGCGAGGCCCAGACCGTCTTGGTCTCGAGGTAGGCGTCCAGGCCGGCGTGGCCGTGCTCGCGTCCGATCCCCGACGCCTTGTAGCCGCCGAACGGGGCGGCCGGGTCCGACATGCCCCAGGCGTTGACGTAGACCGAGCCCGCCTGGAGCATCGCCGCGAGGCGGTGGGCACTGGACAGCGAGCGCGTCCACACGCCGGCCGCCAGGCCGTACTCCGTGTCGTTGGCGCGGGCCGCGACCTCCTCCAGCGACTCGTAGGGCAGCGCGACCAGGACGGGCCCGAAGATCTCCTCGCGCGCGATGTCCAGGCTGTCGTCGGTGGCGGTGAACAGCGTGGGCTCGACGAAGTAGCCGCCGTCGCGGCCCTCGGGACGCCCGCCGCCGGTCACGAGCTCGGCGCCGCCCGCCTTGCCCGACTCGATGTAGCCGGTCACGCGCTCGAGCTGCTCCTCGGAGACGACCGGGCCCATCTGCGTGTCCGCGTCCAGGCCGGGCCCGAGCTTGGTCTTCTCGGCGCGGGCGGCCAGCGCGCCGACCACGTCGTCGAAGAGCTCGCGGGGGACGAACAGCCGCGAGCCCGCGTTGCAGGCCTGGCCGGTGTTGAAGTAGATGGCCTGGTAGGAGCCCTTGACCGCGGCGTCCAGGTCGGCGTCGGGCAGGACGATGTTGGGCGACTTGCCGCCCAGCTCCAGCGTCACCCGCTTGAGGGCTCGACCAGCTTTCGCCCCGATTTCTCTGCCCACCGCGGTGGAGCCGGTGAAGGCGATCTTGTCCACGCCGGGGTGGTCGACCAGCGCGGCGCCGGTCTCGCCGTCGCCGGTGACGACGTTCAGCACGCCGGGCGGCAGGCCGGCCTCCAGGGCCAGCTCGCCCAGGCGCAGCGCGGTGAGCGGCGTCTGCTCGGCCGGCTTGAGGACGATCGTGCACCCGGCCGCCAGCGCCGGCGCGATCTTCCACGCGGCCATGAGCAGCGGGAAGTTCCACGGGATGATCTGGCCGCACACGCCGACCGGCTCGCGGCGCGTGTAGCAGAGGGTCTCCGGCGTGGCGACCGGGAGGACGTTCCCCTCGATCTTGGTCGGCCAGCCCGCGAAGTACTCGAGGTGGGCGATGGTCCCGGCGACGTCGACGGCCCGGGCCAGCTTCACCGGCTTGCCGTTGTCCAGCGACTCCAGTCCGGCGAGCTCGTCCGCATGGTCGGCGACCGCCTCGGCCAGGCGCGCGATCAGCTTGCCGCGACCCGCGGCCGGCATCGTGCGCCAGGGGCCGTCCTCGAAGGCGGCGCGGGCGGCGCGCACGGCGGCGTCCACGTCCGCGGCGCCGGCCTGGGGCACCTCGGCGATGGCGCTGCCCGTGGCGGGATCGAGCGTCTCGAAGGTGCGCCCATCCGCCGCGGCGGGTCGGTCCTCGCCGATCAGCAGGTTGTGCGGCGCGCCGGCCAGCCAGGCGCGGGCGGCCTCGGACAGGGCTTCGGGTGGGGCGGCAACGGCCATCTCAGCCTCCGGGGGTCAGGACGATCTTCAGGGCCTCGCGCCGGTCGTAGGCGCCGTAGGCCTCCTGCGCCTCGGCCAGCGGCATCGTGCGCTCGACCAGCGGCGACGGGTCCAGCTCGCCCGCGGCCAGCAGCGCGAGCACGTCGTCGAAGTGGGCCAGGACGTTGGAGAGCCCCGTGGTCACGGTCAGCGACTTGTTCCACAGCAGGCCCATGTGGACCTCACACGGCTTGCCGTGCACCCCGATGACGGCCAGGCGCCCGGCGCGCCGGGTCAGGCGGATGGCCAGGTCGAGCGCCTGCGGCGTGCCGACGGCCTCGACACCCACGTCGGCGCCGCGACCGTCGGTGTGCGTCTTGATCTCCGCGCGCGGGTCCTGCTCGGTCAGGTGGACCGGGATGGCGCCGAAGCGGCGCGCCATCTCCAGGCGGTCCTCCACGGCGTCCACCGCGATCACGGTCTCGGCGCCGGCGTGGCGCGCCGCCTGCACGGCGCACAGGCCCACCGGTCCCATCCCGAGCACCACCACGGATTCGCCGGGGGCCACCTGCGCCGAGCGCACCGCGAACACGCCCGTGTTCATCACGTCGCCCGCGAACAGCGCCACGTCGTCGGCCAGCCCGTCGGGGACCTTGCGCAGCGTCATGTCGGCGTTGGGCACGAGGACCTGGTCGGCCTGGGCGCCCTGGAGGTCGCCGGAGATCTTCCCGTGGCCGAAGATCCGCTGGTCCACGCAGTGGTGGAACAGGCCCCGCTGGCAGAAGAAGCAGTGCCCGCACGCGGTGACGAACGAGCCGGTGACGCGGTCGCCCGGCGCGACGCCGGAGACCCCGTCGGCCACCGACACCACCTCGCCGGTGAACTCATGGCCGATCGTGAACCCCTCCTCCACCGGATGGCGGCCGTGGAGGATGTGCAGGTCGGACCCGCACACGCCCGCCGCGTTGACGCGCACGACGGCCTCACCGGGCGCCGTAGGCTCGGGATCGGGCTTCTCCTCGACGCGGACCTCACCGGGGCCCTGGAACGTGACGGCCTGCACGGCCAGACAGCTTATGCTGCGTGCGGAGCCAACAGGAGGCGGGGAATGAGCGAGGTCGTGGTGGCCGCGGCGTTCAAGGTCAAGCCGGGGCGCGAGGCGGAGGCGGAGGACGTGCTGCGCGAGGTGACGCGCGAGACGCACGGCGAGGAGGGCTGCCTGCTCTACGCGCTGCATCGCGGGCTCGACGACCCGGGGCGCTTCGTGGTGCTGGAGCGCTGGCGCTCGCGCGAGGACCTCGACGCCCACCTCCAGCAGCCCTACATCACCAAGCTGGCCGCCACGGCGGACGCGCTGGAGGAACCGGCCGGCGTGTGGTTCACCGAGCCGCTCGCCGAGGGCGATCCCGGGAAGGGAGCGCTGAGCTAGATGGCCGACGTGTCCAAGGCCGTGCTCATCACGGGCTGCTCGACCGGGATCGGGCACGCGACGGCGGAGCACCTGCTCGACCGCGGGTGGAACGTCTACGCCACCGCCCGGCGCCCCGAGACCCTGTCCGACCTCCAGGCCAAGGGGGCCAAGACGCTGGCGCTCGACGTCAACGACGAGGCCTCGATGGCGGCCGCGGTGAGCGCGGTCGAGGCGGCCGAGGGCGCCGTCGGCGTCCTCGTCAACAACGCCGGCTACTCGCAGTCCGGCGCGATCGAGGACGTGGGAATGGACGTGGTCCGCCGCCAGTTCGAGACCAACGTGTTCGGCCTGGTGCGCATGTCCCAGCTGGTCCTGCCCGGCATGCGCGAGCAGCGCTGGGGCAAGATCGTCAACGTCTCCTCCATGGGCGGGAAGCTCGTGTTCCCGGGCGGCGGCTTCTACCACGCGACCAAGTACGCGGTGGAGGCGATCTCCGACGCGCTGCGCTTCGAGGTCGCGGGCTTCGGCGTCGACGTCGCGATCATCGAGCCGGGGCTCATCCGGACCGAGTTCGGCGAGACCGCCGCGCACGGGGTCGGCGCCGCGACGCCGGACGACGGGCCGTACGCGGGGTTCAACGCCGCCGTGGCCGGCCAGACCAAGGAGGTCTACGAGGGCGGCCCGCTGGCCAAGCTCGGCGGGGGCCCCGAGACCGTGGCGCGCGCGATCGAGAAGGCGATCACCAAGCGCCGCCCGCGCACGCGCTACAAGGTGACGCCGAGCGCCCGCATGGCCCTGGCCACGCGCAAGCTGATGACCGACCGGATGTGGGACCGCGCGATGCGCTCGAACTTCCCCCAGCCGGGGCGCTAGCGCGGTACGGTCCGTCCTGTGGGCCGGGGGTCGGGCAAGGGGATGGTCGCGGCGCTGGCCGTTGCGCTCGCCGTGCCCGCCGCCGCGCACGCCACGCTGACGACGTTCGATCCGCCCCGCTCCGGGGGCGCTCCGGCGCTGCGCAAGGCCTACACCGAGCACCTCGGTCAGCTCATCACCGAGCCCGGCCGCGGCGGCGTCAACGAGCTCGGCGGCCCGCTGGGGATCCGGGGCACCGATCTGGGCGCGTCCTTCGAGGTCGGCGGGCGCCTGGCCGTGCTGTTCGGCGACTCGTGGGTCCCGGAGGGGGCCGGTGGGATCAACGACGACTCGCTGGCCCGGACGACCGCGACCGGGGTCGCCCGCTTCGCCATGCCCAAGCTCACGTTCGCCCACTTCACCACCGGCGCCTTCGCGCCGCTGCGCGTGCCCGGCGTGTCGCTGGGCGGTCTGGAGGTCCCGGTCGAGGGCTTCGTCGTGGGCAGCCGGGCGTACGTCTTCTTCGCCAGCGGCTGGCACGAGCCCCCGGCGCCGCAGGCCGGCTACTACGACTGGTCCGTGCTGGCCTCCGGGCCGGCCAACGACCTGCGGGCGAGCACGCTGCAGTTCGTGCACCGCTTCCCCAGCCGCAAGTTCCTCAACGTCAGCGTCGTCCCGTCCGGCGGGTGGCTGTACATCTACGGCGCCGGCAACCCGTACCGCCAGAGCCGGGTGTACCTGGCGCGCGTCCCGGCGAGCCAGGTCGGCAACCGCTCGGCGTGGCGCTACTTCCGCGGCACGCGCGCGGGCCAGCCGGTCTTCACCACGGGCGAGAGCACGGCCGCCGCGATCACGCCGGACCCGTGCGTCGGCGAGCTGTCGGTCCGGCGCCATCCCGCGACGGGGCTGTACCTGATGGCCTACAACTGCGGCGGCGGGTCGGCGCCGCGCGGCTACCACCTGCGCACGGCCCGGACGCCATGGGGCCCGTGGAGCCGAGCCGAGCGCATCTTCGACACGTCACCCGAGGACGGCGGCTACGGCGTCAGCCAGCACTTCGCGCTGGGCAACTACCGCGCCGACTCCGACACCTGGGAGGTCCCCGACGACGGCCTCGCCGAGCCCGACAGCCTGGGCGCCCCGCCCAAGGACGTCGCGGATCCCGCCCCCACCGGCCGCGGCGTGTTCGGCGGCGAGTACGGGCCCTACATGGTCCCGCGCTGGTTCCGCACCTACCTGGACGGTCGCGCGTTCTCGATCGTCTACATGCACTCGACGTGGAACCCGTACAAGGTCCACCTCATGCGCACGATCGTGACCCTCCCCGGCGTGCGCGTGCGCCGGCCGACCTACGGCGCCGGCCTGCCGGCGCCGCACATCGTCAACGGCGACTTCCGCGACGGCCTCAACGGCTGGACGGCGATCGGCGATCCCTTCCACCCCGTCCCGGCCAAGGGCCGGATGTACGCGACCTCGTTCGGGTTCGAGAACGGCGGCGACCGCAACCAGGGCGCGCTGTTCCAGGACTTCACGCTGGACGACAAGGTGCGCACGATCGCCTTCCGGGTGCACGGGGGCTACGCCACGCCGGGCGATTTCCAGCGGCGCTCCGTCGCGTCCGTGCGCCTCTACCACCACGGCGCGATCGTGCGCGAGACCTTCGGCCTCAACACCAACGACCGCGACGTCAACGCCGAATGGAACGTCGAGGAGTTCCGGGGCGAGCCGCTGCGCCTGGTCATCGCCGACAACGCGACGGTGCCCTGGGGCTTCATCACCGCGACCGGCTTCGAGCTGCGTCCCTAGCCGCGGCGGACGCGGTAGACGCGGATGGCCGACAGCGGAGCGCCGGCCGACGAGTCGTAGCCGAACGACGGCGGGGCGCTGAGGTCGACGAAGCGCTCGTAGACCGACCGCGACCGCAGCTTGATCGCGGTGGGGACCGCGCGGACGGTCTTCGTCAGCGTCCCGCACGGGCCCGCGGGGGTTCCGAGTAGGAAGGTACGCGCCGTGGGATGGTTGGTGCGCGTGAGCGGCGGGGGCTGGCCGCGCGCGCCCGACTCCCAGCCGAAGGGGAAGCGCAGCACGTGGTAGTAGACGGGCGTCAGCTCGGTGGCGCCGCGCACGGTGATGCGCTGCCGCGTCGCGGGCAGGGCGTTCCCCGGCCGGACGGTCACTGAGAAGCCGTCGACCTCGCGCGCCGTCGCGGTCGCCGTCGTGTCGGTCGCGTTCCCCTGGTCGTCGACCACCGTGCTGCTCGCCCGGACGGTGAGCGGCTTCTCCTGGCCCGTGACGTCGCCGATCTCGTCGTAGACCGGCGTCCCCACGGTGTACGTCCCGTCGCCCTGGGGGTCCTCGCCGGCGTAGGTGTTCGCGAACCGGCCGTTGACGCTGAATCCGATCGGGCTGCCGGACGGGAACCCGGACACGGTCACCCGAATTCCCTGGTGCGGCCGGTAGCACGCGCGGTCGAGCGTGACCGTGGCGCCCTGGGCCGCGCCGGCGGGCAGCGCCGCGGTCGCCGCGAGCAGCAGGACCGTGAAGGCATGCGGCCGGGTCAGGACGCCACGATCGTGAAGGTCGCGGAACTGGTCCGCGATGCGTTGCCGGCGCTGTCCTTCGCGGCGGCGGAAGCCCGGTGGGCGCCGGGTCCCAGCTTGCGCCGGCCGATCCGCCCGCTGAACGCGACGCGGTTCGGGCCCTGGAGGCCGCGCCGGGTCAGGGTGCCGTCGGCCACCCTTCGGACGCAGCGCTGGTGGCCGCGATTGGCGCGGGTCGGCGGCCGGCACGTCCGGCCGACACGGCGCCCGGCGGATCCGTGCGAGATCGCGATGACCACCGTCGCCGGCTCCGAGAGCGAGAACGTGAACGCGCTGCCGACCGGGGCGGCGTGACGGGCGGCGGCCCGCACGACGGTCGCGGCGGCGCCGGCGCGAAAGCGCCCGGGAAGAACCGCCAGCCCGCGGTCGAACCTCGGCGCCACGCTGTCCACCACCACTCCACCGGGTCCACCACCGCCGGAGCCGCCGCCCCCGCCCCCTCCGCCGCCGCCCGCCCGGTCGAGCGTCAGCCGGCCGATCTTGCCCGCCGTCGACTCGGTGAACCAGATGTTGCCGTCCGGTCCCACGGTGATCCCCCACGGCGTACTGCCCGGCGTGGGCACGGCGAACTCGTTGGTCAGCACGCCGTCTGTCGTCATGCGCCCGATGCGGTTGGCGTCGAACTCGGTGAACCACAGCGCCCCGTCGGGACCGGCGACGATGTCGTTGGGGCCCCTCCCGGCCGCCAGATCGATCAGCCCCGTGCCGACGGCCGTCCCGTCGGAGGCGACACGCAAGATGCGGCTGCCCTTGTAGTCGACCGCCCACATGTTCCCGTCCGGGCCTCGGGCGACGCGATAGAGGCCGGAGCCCTGGACCATGACCGACCGGTCCATCTTGTCGTTGGAGAGGTCGAACCGGCCGAGCCGGCCGTCCTCGTAGCTCGCGAACCACAACGCGTCGTTCGGCGCGAGGGCCAGCCCGGTGAGGCGGGGAGGCGAGCCCCCGGCGCGGCTGACGAAGCATGTGGCGCCGGACCAGGCGATCGGGTTCGTCGCGTGGCAGACGTAGTTTCCCTCGCCCGGCGTGGGAGAGCTGTAGTTCTGCTCGGTCCACCACGTACTGCCGTCGGAGGCACGCGCGAGCGCCCAGGGCTTGGCGCCGTTGCGCGCGAGCTCGGTGCGCGTGCCGTTCGCCGCGTAACGGACGACATGGCCCTGGTCCGCCGGACTCTCGTCCTCGGTCCAGTACATGGCGCCGTCGGCGCCGGCGATCACGTCGAACGGCGGGGCGGTCACGGGCAGAGGCGAAATCCGCGCACCGCCCGGCGTGATCCGCCCGATGCCGCGCCGCGGCCCGGGGTCGGTGAACCACAGGTTCCCGTCCGCGCCGGTGACGATGAAGTACGGGATGTGCTGGCCCGCCGGAGCTCCGGCCTCGACCGGGAACTCGGTGATCGTCACGGCGTCCGCGGGAGCAGCGATCCAGAGCGCTCCGAGCAGCGTCGCCGCGATCGCGGCAGCCCTCCATGGCATACAGGGAGTGTAGATACGTCCGTTAATTTCGCGTTGGCGGTGCAGGGTAGGCTCGCGCGATGCCCGACGATCCGTTCGGTCGCCCCGAGGAGACCGTCCCCGCGCTGCCGGTCGCCGACGTGCCGGCCCCGGACGGGACGCACCGCTCGAAGTGGCTGCGCCCGGCGCTCGCGGTCGCCGGCGTGGTGGCCGTCGCGGCCGTCGACATCGCCACGTCGGGTGGCTTCGTATGGATCGTCGGGGGCGCCGTCCTGATCGCCGCCGTGGTGATCTACGTGGTGTTCGCCCGGGCGACGCGGACCATCCGGGGCGACGCGGCGCAGATCGCGCAGGTGCTCGAGTCCACGATCGTCCCCGCGGGCGCCGCTGACCCGGCCGCCACGACCGCCGCCTTCCAGCAGCTGAGCACCCTCATCGCCAACGCGCAGGCCAAGGGCGGCGCCACGCCGACGGTGATCGACGCGCGCGAGGTCCCCGGCCTGCGCGACGCGATGATGGGGATGCTCTCCGCGCGGGGCATCGACGTCGCCCACGCGGCGGCCGCCGCCCATCCCGCCATCCCCGCGGTCCAGCCGACACCGGACCCGGCGGACAAGCTGCTCAAGCTCAAGCACCTCCTCGACGCCGGCCTGATCACCGACGCCGACTTCGCGTCGCAGAAGAAGCGCCTGCTCGAGCAGCTCTAGCCGAAGGCCGTCAGGACGGCCCCTCGGTGATGTAGCCCCAGTTGACGTTGCCGGACTCCGCCACCTTCATCTGGATGCGGGCCACGACCGCCGAGAACTTGCCGACCGAGAGCCGCTTGGGGGTGGAGCAGTTCAGCGTCTGGGTCTGACGATTGACGGCGAACCAGCCGCCGCCGTAGCGGACGCGGACCTTCGCGCCGGCCGGGCAGAGGAACTCGGCCGTGACGCTGGTGTTCCACAGCGTGGCCAGCGTGCGGTACTCGCCCGACTTGACGTAGCTGACCCGCTGGCTGACGCCGGCCTGCGCATCGTCCGCGGCGTACGCGGACACGAGCAGGATGACGGCGGCCAGGGCGGCGGCGAGGACGGTGGTGAGACGGCGGGGCAGGACGGGCGTGGCGGACATCTTCGAGGCTCCTTGGCAGCGGTTTGCGTTACTGCAGCCAAGCTACGGGCGGGCCCCGGCCCCGTCTGTGCGCGCCGCGACGGGTCCTGTGTCAGCGTCGCGACAGAGCGTCCAGCGGCCGGTCCGGCGCCGCCGCCGCCGCGGCGGCCAGGCGGCGGTAGCGCTCGACGAACGCGGCGACCTCGGCCGGGTCGTGGACCGCGGCGTCGAACGCGGCCTGGCAGCGGTCGTGCTCGCGCCCGCGGTCGGACGTGAAGGTGAAGCCCCACGGCATCGCGGGGTAGCGGGGCAGCACGCTCGTGAGGTCCAGCTCGCCGATGCGCCTGGGCGCCGGCGTGGCGCCCACCGCAAAGACCGCGCGGATCTCGGGCAGGGCGATGCCGCGCTCGGTCAGATGGGCGGCCACGTGCTCGTAGGGGACCTCGGCGCGCGCCGCGGTGTCCAGCACCTGCGCTCGGACGCGCCGGATCCACTGCTCGAGCGAGAGCTCGGGGTCGAAGGCGAGACGCAGCGTGGTCAGGTTCACGAAGTAACCGAACATGTCGCGCAGCTCGGCCCGGCGCCGGTTGGAGACGTACGACCCGAGCACGAGCTCGGACTGGCCGGTGTCGAGGCCCAGGCACGCGGCGAAGAGCGCCAGGCGTGACATGAAGTGCGTCACCGCCGATGCACGCCCGACCCGGTCGAGCTCGGCCGAGACCTCGGGGTCCAGCCCGAAGTACCGGATGCCGTCGTCCGGCGGCAGGCCGGCGACCGGCCCGGCCGCTCGCTCGAACGGCAGCGCCAACCGGGGCGCGGGACGCTCGAGCGCGCGGCGCCAGGCGTCCAGTTGCTCCCGGGCGCGCGGCGCCTCAGGGTCCAGGCGCCGGCGCTCCCAGACGGCGAAGTCCGCGAACTGGATCTCCAGGTCGGGCGGCAGCGGAGGCGGCTCGCCACGGCGCAGGGGCTCGTAGAGCACGGCCACCTCGTCGAAGAACAGCTGCCAGGAGGCGGCGTCCGAGACGATGTGGTGGCTCACGCGCAGGAGGCGGTGGTGGCGCTCGCCCAGGCGCGCCAGGACGATGCGCACGAGCGGGCCGCGCTCGAGGTCGCATGGCCGGGCGGCCTCTCGGTCCAGGAGCTCGTCGGCGGCCGCGGCTGGGTCGCGCACCCCGCTGAGGTCGACCACCCCAAGCTCCACGGGCGCCGCCGGATGCACGACCTGGACGGGCGCGCCGTCGCGCTCGGCGAACGTCGTGCGCAGGACCTCGTGGCGGCGGAAGACGAAGTCGATGCACCGGCGCAGCGCGTCGACGTCCAGCGGCCCGCGGATGTCGGTGGCGCGCGCCATCAGGTAGGCGTCCGACGCCTCGGGGGTCCGCGTGTAGCGCCAGGTGCGCTCCTGCGCGAACGAGAGCGGCAGCGGGCCGGAGCGCGGGACGCGCACCAGGTCGGGCTCGTCGGGCGAGTCTCCGTCCGCGCGCCGGCGCTCCACCAGCGCCGCCATCGCGGCGATCGTCGGGGCGTCGGCGAAGGACGTCATCTCCAGCTCCACACCGGCCAGCTCGTGCACGCCGGTGGCGATCACGGCCGCCGAGAGCGAGTCTCCGCCCAGGTCGAAGAAGTCGTCGTCCCGCCCGACGGCGTCGACGTCGAGCGCCTCGCACCACAGCTGGGACAGCACCTCCTCGAGCTCTCCACGGGAGTCGTCGCCCGCCCCGTCGCGCGCCGGGGCGCCGAGCCGGGCGAGGGCGCGCAGGTCGGGCTTGCCGGTGCCCAGCCGCGGCAGCGCGTCGAGGGCCACGAAGCGCGCCGGGACCATGTAGGCGGGCAGCGCCGAGCGCAGCTGCCGGCGCGCGTCGGCCGCCACGTCGCCGTTGGGTCCGGCCGGCACCAGGTACGCGGCGAGCCGCCGCGTGCCGTGCGGTCCCGCCTCGTCGATCACGGCGGCCGCAAGCACGCCCGGGACCGCGGCCACCGCGCGCTCCACGGCCTCGACCTGGATCCGGTGGCCGCGGACCTTGACCATGCGGTCGCGCCGGCCGTGCAGCGAAAGCTGCCCGTCATCGCCGATGACGCCGGCGTCGCCCGTGGCGATCGTCTGGACGCCGGTCACCTCCTCGCCCCAGCGCCCGCCCAGGAAGCGGCTGGTGACGAAGACCTCCCCCGGGGTGCCGACCGGCGCCGGCCCTCCGTCGGCCGTCCGCACCTCGACGTGCACGCCGGGGATCGCCAGGCCGACCGGCAGGGGCGCGTCGCCGGGGGCGATCGGGTCGGTGAACACCGCCGTGCAGATGCGCGCCGCCTCCGTCGCGCCGTAGCCCTGAATGAGCCGCGCCTCGGGGCCGAGGAGGCCCTGCGCGGTCCGGGCGGCGGCGCGGGTCAGCCGCTCGGCCACGAGGTTCAGGCAGCGCAGGGTGGGAAGCCCGCGGGGCCCGGCCGCGCCGGCCAGCGGCTCGATCATCGACGGCACGATGGTCGTGGAGTGCACGTCGTGGCGCTCCAGCCACTCCGGCGCGCCCTGCACCCCGCGTCCGGCGGCGTCGTAGCGAGCCAGCGTGCCGCCGAAGGCCAGCGCGGCGAAGATGGTGTTCACGGGGGTCCCGAACGCCGGTGAGAGCAGGATCCCGGCGCGCGCCCCCGGCCCGATCCCGAGCAACTCGCGCGCGAGCAGCAGGGAGTGCACGAGGGCCCGGCGGGGCCGGCCCATGGCCTTGGGCGTCCCCGTGGAGCCCGAGGTGTGCATCACCAGCGCGGCCTGCGCCGGGGACCGCGCGGGCTCGATCGCCGACCGTCCGCGGCCCGCCGTCTCCAGTGCGGCCGGTGTCCGGCGGGCGATCCCGGCGGGGAGACCGTCCCCTGGAGCGTCGGCGATCAGCAGCCGCGCCCCGCAGGCGGAGAGCAGGTCGCCCGGAGGCGCCGGCGCGTTGCGCGTGTGCAGCGGGGCGAGCGCCTTGCCCGCCTTGAGCACGCCGACGAAGGCCGCGGCGATGTCGCGCATCGAGTCCAGCGCCACGCCTACGGCCTCGTGCTCCGGCCCGAGCTCGTCGTGGATCGCCGCCGCGATCGCGTCGGACGCGCGATCGAGCTCGGCGAACGTCAGCGGCTGCCCCTCGCCGTCCACGGCCACCGCGTCCGGGGTCCTCCGCGCCTGGGCGCGGAAGAGGTCCGTCACCGGGCGCTCGCACAGCGCGAGCTCGTCGTCGTCCAGCTCGCGCTGCTGCGGGACGACGCCCGGTTGCATCGTCAGCCCCTCCATGGTGCGAGTATCGCGAACTCGCAATGGAGGGATACGCGTGATCGAGCTGCGCGGGGTGTCGCACCGCTACGTGACCGAGGGCCGTCGCGAGATGACGACGACGCTCGCGCTGGACGGCGTGTCGCTGCGCATCCCGCGGCGCCAGTTCGTCGCGATCGTCGGGCCGTCGGGGAGCGGCAAGTCCACGCTGCTGCGCGTCGTGGCCGGGCTGCTGGCCAGCCAGGAGGGGGCCGTCGAGGTGGCCGGAGCCCGGGTGTCGGGACCCTCGGCCGACCGGGCCATGGTGTTCCAGCACGCGGCGCTGTACCCCTGGCAGACCGTCGCGCAGAACGTCCGCTTCGGCCTCGAGCTCTCACGCCAGGCGACCGGCGCCGACGCCGATCGCATCGTCGGCGAGCACCTGAAGCTCGTCGGGCTGAGCGAGTTCGCCGACCACTGGCCGCACCAGCTGTCCGGGGGGATGCAGCAGCGGGTTGCGCTGGCGCGCGCGCTCGCCGTCTCGCCGTCCACCCTGCTGATGGACGAGCCCTTCGGGGCGCTGGACGCCATCACGCGCCGGCGGATGGCCGCGGAGCTGCTCGCGCTGTGGGAGCGCGAGCAGCGGACGGTCCTCTTCGTCACCCACTCCCTCGACGAGGCGCTCGTGCTCGCCGACCGGGTCGTCCTCCTGCGCGACGGTCGGGTCGTGCGCGACGCCGAGGTGGGAATCCCGCGACCGCGTGACCCCGACAGCGTCCCTGAGGACCCGTGGTTCCTGGAGCTGCGGCGCTCGCTGTGGGAGGCCCTGTGAGCACGACGGCGACCGAACCGCGCGACGTCGCGGCCACGACCGGCGCGCC
>JAWVFQ010000028.1:0-19026 GCA_033856025.1 Solirubrobacteraceae bacterium
GGCGGCCACGACGAGCGCGAGCAGACGCTCAACCAGCTGCTCGTCGAGATGGACGGCTTCGAGATGAAGGACAACATCATCCTCATCGCCGCCACGAACCGGCCGGACATCCTCGACCCGGCGCTGCTGCGCCCCGGGCGCTTCGACCGCCAGATCGTCGTGGACCGTCCCGACCGCAAGGGCCGGGCCAAGATCCTCGAGGTCCACACCCGCGGCAAGCCGCTGGCGCGGGAGATCGACATCGACGCCCTGGCCGGTCAGACCCCGGGCTTCACGGGTGCCGACCTGTCCAACCTGGTCAACGAGGCGGCGCTGCTCTCCGCCCGCAACGGCAAGCGCGAGATCACCCAGGTGGAGCTGGAGGAGGGGATCATGCGCGTGATCGCGGGCCCCGAGAAGAAGACCCGCGTCATGTCGGACAAGGAGCGCCTGATCACCGCCTACCACGAGATGGGCCACGCGATCGTGGGCCACTACCTCGAGCATTCCGACCCCGTCCACAAGATCTCGATCATCTCCCGCGGCCAGGCCCTGGGCTACACGATCTCCATGCCGCAGGAGGACCGCTTCCTCACCACGCGCGCCGAGCTGACCGACACCCTGGCCATGACCCTGGGCGGGCGCGCGGCCGAGGAGATCATCTTCGAGGAGATCACGACGGGCGCGTCCAACGACCTGGAGAAGGTCACGGCCACGGCCAAGCAGATGGTCATGCGCTTCGGGATGAGCGAGAAGCTCGGCCCGCGGGTGTTCGGCCACGACCACGGGATGCCCTTCCTGGGGCGCGAGTTCTCCTCCGAGCCCGACTACTCCGACGAGATCGCGCGCGAGATCGACGACGAGATCCGCCGGATCGTGGAGGGCGCGCACCAGGAGGCCAAGGACATCCTCACCCAGCACCGCAACTCCCTCGACACGATCTCGCAGGTCCTCGTCAAGCGCGAGACGATCGAGAAGGAGGAGTTCGAGGCGCTCCTGGCCGGCAAGTCCGAGGAGGACGTCTTCGGACCCGACGAGCCCGCCGGCCCCGAGATGCCGGTACCGCCGGCGCCCGCGGACGCCCCCGAGCGCGAACGCCCCCGCCCGCTCCCCCGCCCCGGCCTGGCCGGCGGCGCCGCGGAGGCCCGCGGCCTCGACCTGCCGGAAAAGCCCGAGCTCGCCTAGCTCGCCCGCGACCGCTGTGTGCGCGCGGTCACGGTGGTCTTGACATACAGGTTGTATGTTGGAGGCACAGAGATCAGGAGGCGAGCATGGAACTTGACGCGCTGACATTCATGGCCCAGGCGGCCGCGAACGACGGTACGAAGAAGGGCCTGCAGGCGATCGCGCTGGGTGTGGGGGCCGGGTTGGGGACGATCGGCCCGGGCGTGGGCGTGGGGTACATCTTCGGCAAGGTGATCGAGTCGGTGACCCGGCAGCCGGAGATGCGCGATGAGATCACCTCGATTCAGTGGCTGGGCTTCGCGCTGACCGAGGCGATCGTGTTCTACGCGTTCATCTTCGGCCTGATCGCCTTCTTCCTGTCCGGCTAGGACGCGAAGCGAAGCGACACCTGGCCCAGGGCGCCGAGGTCGACCTCGACCTCGTCGCCCGCCGTGACCGGGAGCGGCGGGGTGAGCGTGCCGGCGATGATCCGTTCGCCCGGCCGCAGCCGCGCGCCGTGCTCGGCCAGGAAGGCGGAGACGCGCGCGACTGTCTCCGCCGGGTCCTCGGTCTCGGACGCGGCGCGGACCTCCTCGCCGTTTTGCACCACCCGGCACGAGAACCCGTCGAGCTCGCCCGGCGCGCCGAAGGCCACCGCCCGGTGGAAGATGTTGCGGGTGAGAATCGCCTCGACGTCCTCGAAGGGCAGGTCCACGTCGACCACCTCGATGGCCGGCGCCAGCGCGGCCACCGTGTCGCCGTCACCCACGGTGATCGCGATCTCGGGCTCCAGCGTGGGCGCGGCCCAGCCCCCCACGGCGACCTGGCCGCCCGCCTCCACGACGGTGGCGCTGGTCAGGTAGCCCGCCACGGGCGCGTCGATCCCCAGCGCCGGCCACACGGCGGGGAGGTTGAACCCCACCTTCCAACCCACCGGCTCGGCCCCGCCCGCGCCGAGCTCGGCCTGTCGGCGCGCCAGGAGCTCGCGCATGCCCGCGGCGACCGAGCCGCTCATGCCTCGCGCGGGGCCAGGTGGTCGATGAAGCGCTCCAGCGACTCGCCCACCTCGCGGCGGGTCTTGCCGCCGTCGTCGGCGCGGGCGATCACCATGGCCGCCTCGTCCACCGCGCCCACGATCAGGTGCGCCAGCGGCTTGACCGGGCCCGGCTCGAGCAGCCCCGCGTCCATCGCCGCCTGGAGCGTCCCCTGCACGAGCCCGAAGCCGTAGCGCATTCCTATCTCCCGCCACTCCTCCCAGCCCAGGACCGAGGGCGCGTCGAGCAGCGCGATGCGCTGGACGGCCGGCTCCTCGCAGGCGTCCAGCCAGGCCTGGGCGCCGGCGCGCAGCGCCGCCACGGGATCGGGGGCGGTGACGGCCACGGCCGCGATCTGCTCGACCAGCTCGCGCTCGATGTCCTCGTAGACGGCGCGGAACAGCTCGCGCTTGCCCGCGAAGTGGTGGTACAGCGCACCGCGCGTGACGCCCGCCGCGCGCACGATCTCCTCGGTCCCCACGCCGCCGTAGCCGCGCTCGGCGAACAGGCGCCGGGCCGCGGCGACAAGCTCGCCGCGGGTGGCCTCGCTCTGTTGGGCCTTGACGTTCATACCGGTTGCATGTTAGATGCATACTGTCTGTATGTCACCGAACGGGAGGTCGCTTGCAGTGTCCGCCACCGCCACCGAAGTAGAGGAGCTCGCCGGTCGCTACGGCGACGCCTGGAACGCCCAGGACCTTGACGGGATCGTCGCCATGCACGCACCGGACGGCATCTTCGAGCTTCATGCCCCCGGAACCGCGCCGGTGCAGGGACGCGACTCCCTGCGCGAGGCCTTCGCCGGCTTCCTGACGCAGCTGCCCGACATCCACTTCGAGCCCGTTCGGCTGCGCGCCGGCGACGACTTCTGGGTGCTGGAGTCGCGCATGAGCGGGACGGTGGCGGCGCCGATCGAGTCGGCCGGGGAGACCATCGAGGCCTCCGGCGCCCGCGTGGACGTCGACTTCCTCGACGTGATCGCCGTGCGGGACGGGTTGCTGGCCCGCAAGGACTCCTACCTCGACACGCTTGACTTCCAGGCCCAGCTGGGGGCGACGTCGTGAGCGCCGTCGCGCAGGGCACCGAGGTCGAGGCCTTCGTGGAGGCGTTCGCCCAGGGCTGGCGCGCGCCCAACGACCTCGAGCGGATGATGGCCCACTTCACGCCGATGCTCACGGAGGACGTCCGGCTGGTGCAGCCGCAGATCCCGACGCTGGTCGGCCGCGAGCAGTTCCGGACCGGGTTCGCGGAGCCGCTGTTCGCGCTCATGCCCGACCTGCACGGCGAGGTCGAGCAGTGGGCGGCGCGCGGCGACGTGGTGTTCGTCCAGCTCGTCATGCGCGGCACGATGGCGGGGCGGGAGGCCGGCTTCACCTCGTGCGACCGGATAACGCTGCGCGACGGCCTCATCGCCGAGCGCGTCGCGTTCATGGACCCGGCTCCGCTCGTGAAGGCGGTCCTCACGCGGCCGGGGGCGTGGCCGACGTTCGCCCGCACCCAGCTGGCCAACCTGCGGCTCGGGAGGCGGGCATGAGCGCCTGGAAGGATGCCGCGGTCAAGGAGGCCGAGGTCGCGCAGGGGAGGGTCCGCTACCGCGAGCTGGGGACCGGCGATCCGATCGTCCTCGTCCACGGGCTGCTCACCAACGGCGAGCTGTGGCGGGAGGTGGCGCCGCGCCTGGCCGCGGACTTCCGCGTGATCGTCCCGGACTGGCCGCTGGGCTCGCACGAGCTGGCGATGCGCGAGGGCACCGACTTCACGCTGCCCGGACTGGCGGCGATCGTGGGCGCCTTCCTCGACGCGCTGGACCTGCACGGGGTGACGCTGGTGGGCAACGACACCGGCGGCGCGATCGTGCAGCGGGTGGCGGTGGACCACGCCGAGCGCGTGGGCCGGATCGTCCTCACCCCGTGCGACGCGTTCGACAACTTCCTGCCGCCGCTGTTCAAGCCGCTGCAGGTGGCCGCGCGCATCCCCGGGTCGGTGTTCCTGATCGGGAACTCGCTGCGCCCGCGCTTCGCGCGGCAGCTGCCGCTCGCCTTCGGCTGGCTGGCCAAGCGCCGGCTGCCCGATGACATGACCGACTCGTTCCTGGCTCCGCTTCTGGCCGACCGGCGCATCCGCGCGGAGGTGACCGCGCTGCTGCGCGGCGTGTCCAAGCGCTTCACCCAGGAGACGGCGGCGCGGCTGGGCGAGTTCGGGCGCCCGGTGCTCATCGCCTGGGCGACCGAGGATCGCGTGTTCCCGGTCGAGCACGCCGACCGCCTGGCGCGCGCGTTCGGCGACGCGCGCGTGGAGCACATCGAGGACTCCTACACGTACGTGCCCACGGACCAGCCGCAGCGCACGGCGCAGCTCATCGCCGAGTTCGCGCGCGAGCCCGCGCCCGCGCCGGCCCCGGCCGCCTGAGCCGTGGCCGACGCGGGGGTGTGGGCGGTCGCCGTGGGCTTCGCCGCCATGGGCCTGCTCGCCCTGGCCGCGCCCGCGCGCGTGCTGGAGCCCTTCGGCGTCGCCGTGGGGACCGCGGACGGGCGAAACGAGGTCCGCGCCGTCTACGGCGGCTTCGGCCTGGCCGTGGCGGGACTCCTCGGGGTGGCCGCCGCCGGGAGCGGGTCTACCCGCGAGGGGATCCTCGTCGCGATCGGCTTCGCCCTGGCCGGGATGGCCGCCGGCCGCCTCGTCTCCGCCCTGGCCGACCGCCGCCTGACCGCCTATCCGCCGGCCACCTTCTTGGCCATCGAGGTCGCCGCCGCCGCGGTCCTCCTCGCCGCCGCCTGGACGTAGTCTCCCCGCGTGACCTTCCGCATCATGGGCGTCGTGAACGTCACCCCGGACTCGTTCTCCGACGGGGGGCTGTTCCTCGACGAGGACGCGGCCGTGGCGCACGGCGAACGGCTTGTCGCGGAGGGGGCCGAGATCGTGGACGTGGGTGGGGAGTCGACGCGGCCCGGGGCCGAGCCGGTGTCCGTCGCGGAGGAGGAGCGGCGGGTGGTGCCCGTGATCGAGCGGCTGGCCGGCGTCGCGCCTCAGGTGTCGATCGACACCTCGAAGGCCGCCGTGGCCACCGCCGCGCTGGCCGCCGGTGCCACGATGGTCAACGACGTCACCGCCCTGCGGGCCGAGCCCGAGCTGGCGACGGTCGTCGCCCGCAGCGGCGCCGAGTGCTGCCTCATGCACATGCTCGGCGAGCCGCGCACGATGCAGGACAACCCGCGCTACGACGACGTCGTCTCCGACGTCAAGGCGTTCCTGGAGGAGCGCATCGCGTTCGCCACGGGCGAGGGCATCGCCGAGGATCGCCTGCTGGTCGACCCCGGGATCGGCTTCGGCAAGACGCTCGAGCACAACCTCGAGCTGCTGCGCCGCCTGGGCGAGATCGCCGCCCTTGGCCGGCCCGTCGTCATCGGCACCTCGCGCAAGTCGTTCCTGGGCCGGCTCACCGGAGCCGAGGTGGGGGACCGGCTGCCCGGCACGATCGCCACGAACGTCCTGGCGCTGGAGCGCGGGGCGTCGGTCTTCCGGGTCCATGACGTGGCGCCGGTCCGGGCGGCCCTCACCGTGGCGGCTGCTACCGTCGCCGCGTGATCGACCCGGACGACCAGGACGGCGCGGCCGACGAGGACGACGAGCTCGAGGAGGACCGCGAGGCCACCGAGACCGTCGTCACGATCGAGATCGTCGGTCTTTCCCTCTTCACCCACCTCGGCGTCACCGAGGAGGAGCGCAAGGTCGGCCAGCGCACCGTCCTGGACCTGCGCCTGGACGTGGGGGAGTCCGATGCCACGCTCACCGACAGCGTCGACGACACCGTCGACTACGCCGAGGTCTGCCAGACCGTCGCGCTGGTGGCCCAGCAGACGTTCCGCACCCTGGAGCGCCTGTGCGCCGCGGTGGCCGACCGGCTGCTGGACGAGTACTCCGTGGAGAGCGTGTGGGTCAAGGCGGCCAAGCCCGAGCCCCCGATCGCGCTGTCGGTCGACGAGGTCGCGGTCGAGCTGTGGCGCGAAGCGCGCTAGGAAGCCTCTTGACAAGGTAGTGAGTGACCACTAACTTCGTGCGCCATGGCGGTGGCGCGCGGACCCAGGCTCTCGGCGGACCAACGGCGCGACGAGGTCGTCCAGGCCGCCATGAAGGAGTTCGCCACCGGCGGGCTGCACGGGACCTCCACCGAGGACATCGCCACCCGCGCCGGTATCTCGCAGCCCTACCTGTTCCGGCTGTTCGGGACAAAGAAGGAGCTGTTCCTCGCCTGCTACGCCCACGGGTGCGACCGGGTGCGCGACGCCTTCCGCGAGGCCGCCGGCGCGGTCCCGCCGGATGCGGAGCCCGACGAGTGCCTGGTGGCCATGGGGATGGCCTACGAGCGCCTGATCGCCGACCGCGACCTGCTGCGCATCCAGATGCAGGCCTACGTCTCCGCCGACGACCCCCAGATCCGCGCCGCCGCCCGGCGCGCCTACGCCGAGCTGTTCGCCCTGGTCGAGGAGGCCTCCGGCGCCGACGACGAGTCCGTCCTGCGCTTCTTCGCCAAGGGGATGCTGCTCAACGTCAGCGCGGCCCTGGGGCTGCGCGACATGCACCCGGGCGAGCCGGCCGCCTGGGCCGCCGCCTTCCGGAGGGGCCGGTGACCCGCCTGGCGAACCTCGCGCTCGGAGCGCCCAGGCGGGTGCTGCTCGTCGCGGTGCTGCTGTTCCTCGCCGCGGGGGCGTTCGGCGGGTCCGTGGCCAAGCACCTGGACCCCTACGGCGCCGACGACGCGGCGACGGAGACCTACGCCGCGCGCACCGCGATCGAGCGGGCGTCCGGCCTGGAGGCCAAGCCCGGAGTGATCGCGCTGGTGGCCACCCCGACCGGGGCCCGATCCCCGGCCGGCCGGGCCCGCGTGGCGCGCGTCGTGGCCACGCTGCGCCGCGAGCCCACCGTCGGCCGCGTGGTGAGCACCCTCGACCGCCCCGACCCGGCCCTCATCGCGCGCGACGGGCGCTCCACCTACGTCGCGGCCGTCATGCGCGCCGTCGGGGAGCACCGCCTGGACGGCGCGGCGCCCCAGATCCAGCGCCGTCTGGATGCGCTGCCCGGCGTGCGAGCCGGCGGTCGGTTGCTGGCCTCGCACGAGCTCAACCACATCGTGGAGTCCGATCTGCAGCACGCCGAGATGCTCGCCTTCCCGCTGCTCTTCGTGCTCTCGCTGCTCTTCTTCCGCAGCCTCGTGGCGGCGCTGCTGCCGCTCCTCGTCGGGATGCTGGCCATCGTCGGCACCTTCGCCGGGCTGCGCGTCGCCTCCGAGGTCGGCTCGGTCTCGATCTTCGCCCTGAACCTGACGACCGGCCTCGGCCTTGGCCTGGCCATCGACTACAGCCTGTTCATCGTCTCGCGCTACCGCGAGGAGCTGGCGGCGTCCGGCGACCCGCCCCAGGCGCTGCGCCGCACGCTGGCCACGTCGGGGCGCACCGTCCTGTTCTCCTCGCTGACCGTCGCCGCGGCGCTGGCCTCGCTGCTCGTGTTCCCGCAGCGCTTCCTGTACTCGATGGGCCTGGGCGGGACGATGGTCGCGCTGATCGCCTCGGTCGTCGCCCTCGTCGTCCTGCCCGCCGTCCTGGCCCTGCTGGGCCCGCGCGTGAACGCGGGAGCGCCGCGCTGGCTGACCCGCCGCGCCGAGCGCGACGCCCGCCCCGACGAGGCCGGCGCCTGGTACCGCCTGTCGCGCTTCGTCATGCGCCGCCCCGGTCGCGTCGCCATCGCCTCGGCGGCTCTGCTGATCGCGCTCGGCATTCCGTTCCTGTCGATCTCGTTCACCTCGGTGGACGCCTCGGTCCTGCCGAAGTCCAGCCCGCAGCGCCAGGTCGGCGACGCCATCGCCGCCGGCTTCCCGGCCGGTCGCGACGAGCCGGTGGTGGCGGTGACGAGCACGTCCCGCGCCGTCGCGCTGCGCCCGCGGATCGCCCGCGTGCCCGGGGTGGAGGCGGTGTCCCCGCCGCAGCCGGTGGGCCACGGGCTCGCCACGCTCGCCGCGTACTCGCGCGCGCCGTCGTACTCGCGGCGCGCCCAGGACATGGTGCGCGACGTGCGCGCGCTGCCCGGCGTGCGGGTCACCGGGACCACGGCCGACTTCGTCGACACGCGCGCCAGCATCGCGCGCCACCTGCCGCTGGCGCTGGTCATCGTGGCCGGGACCACGCTCGTCGTGCTGTTCCTGATGACCGGCTCGCTGGTCCTTCCCCTCAAGGCCCTGGTCATGAACCTGCTGACCCTGAGCGCGGCCTTCGGGCTGCTGGTGCTGATCTTCCAGGACGGCCGGCTGGAGGGCGTTCTGGACTACACGAGCCAGGGGGCGCTGGAGCTCACCCAGCCCGTGCTGCTCTTCGCGCTGGCCTTCGGGCTGTCCACCGACTACGGCGTGTTCCTGCTCGGGCGCATCAAGGAGGCCCGCGACCACGGCGCGAGCGACCGCGAGGCCGTGGCCGTCGGCCTGGAGCGCACCGGGCGGATCGTCACCGCCGCGGCGCTCCTGTTCTGCGTGGCGATCGGCGCCTTCGCCACCTCGCGCATCGTCTTCATCAAGGAGCTCGGCGTGGGGACCGCGCTCGCCGTGCTGGTCGACGCCACGATCGTCCGCGCGCTGCTCGTCCCCGCCCTGATGGAGCTCCTGGGACGGCGCAACTGGTGGGCGCCCCGCCAGCTGCGCCGCCTGCACGACCGCATCGGATTGCGCGAGGGCGACGCCCCGGGCGCTAGGGTCGCGGCATGAGCTCGCTCGCCGGATTCTGCGCCGCCGTCGAGACCGGCGATCACGCCGGGATGGTGGCCGCGCTGGCGCCCGAGCCGGTGCTGCGCAGCCCGGTCAGCTTCAAGCCCTTCGAGGGGACCGAGGCGGTGTCGCGCCTGTTCGAGATCCTGCTCGAGGTCTTCGAGGACTTCCGCTACACCGACGAGTTCGAGGCCGACGGTAAGGCCGCGCTGATCTTCAACGCGCGCGTGGGCGACCGCGAGGTCGAGGGGCTGGACCTGTTCCGCTTCGACGACGAGGGCCGGATCCGCGAGCTGACGGTGATGGTGCGTCCCGCCTCCGGGCTGATGGCGCTCGGCGAGGCGGTCGGAGCGCGCCTGTACGCGCAGTGACGGGCTACCTGGGGCTCGGCTCCAACGTCGGAGACCGGCGGGACCACCTCCAGGCGGCCGTGAACCGCCTGGCGGAGCACCTGGACGTGCTCGCGTCCTCCTCGGTCTACGAGACCGCTCCCGTGGGCGAGGTGCTCGACCAGCCCGACTTCCTCAACGCCTGCCTGCGCATCGACACCGACCTCGACCCCGAGTCCCTGCTGGACGCCTGCAAGGCGGTGGAGCGCGACCTGGGGCGCGAGCCCGGCGGCCCGCGCCACGGCCCGCGCCCGATCGACGTCGACCTCCTGCTGCTGGGAGACAAGCGCCACGAGTCCGAGCGCCTGCGCCTGCCGCACCCCGAGACGACGTCCCGCCGCTTCGTCCTCGTGCCGCTCTACGAGCTGGACCCCGACCTACCGGGGATCGCGGACGCACTCACCGCGCTGGCCCCGGACGAGCAGCCGGTCCGCCGGGCCGGGCCCCCGCTCCGGGTCGACAGCGCGCTGCTGCGCGCCTTCCGGGCCACCTTCGAGTCCAAGGGCGACGCCTTCAACCGCCACGACTTCGAGGCCGCGTTCGCCGAGCTCCCCGAGGACGTGGAGTGGACCACGATCCAGGACATCCCGGGCGTCGACGTGATGCGCGGGCGCGATGCGGTGATCGCGTTCTTCCGCGAGCTCCTGGAGACGTGGCCGGACTGGCACACCCGCTCGCTGGGCTACGAGGAGCCGGCGGCCGGGGTGATCCTGGCGGCGTTCGAGGGGACCGCCACCGGCCGCGCGAGCGGCATCCCGGTCTCGACCCCCTTCGTGCAGGCCTGGGACTTCCGCTCGCAGCCGCTGCGGATCCGCGAGTTCCGCGACCGGGCGGCGGCGCTCGCCGCCCTGGGCCTCGAGGTCTAGATCGGGTAGGCGCCGGCGGGCATGTGCCCGTCGGCCTGGGGGAACAGCCGCAGCGCCAGCGCCCCGGCGAGACGCGGCTCGATCAGGGCGCGCAGGTCGTCCAGCGTCATCAGGAGACGCAGCGTCGTCGCGATCTGGAGGTCGGCCGCGTTGGGCTCCTCGCCGCCCATCACGCCCGCCTCGATCCAGCCGTCGATCTTGTCCAGATAGCCGGGCAGGGCCTCGAAGTCGGCGCGGACCGCCTCGTCGGAGACGTTGTTCAGGCGCCCGGCGCCGCGCGCGATCAGCGGCGCCGACAGCCGGATCATCGGCGCGGGCAGGGGGGTCTTGGCGTGCTCGGAGTAGGAGACCATCGCATCCGGGTTGCGGCGCATCGCGTGCCACAGCAGGCGCCGACCGATCGGCTGAAGGATCTCGTCGCCCCAGGCCTCGGCCTCCTCCATCCGCGCGAGCGCCTCGGGGTCGGACGGGAACAGCGGCGGGTCGGGCCGCAGCTCCTCCAGCCGGCGCAGGATCCGCCGCGAGCCGGAGAGCTTCTCGCCGTCCAGGCGCAGCGCGGGGACCGTGCGCTCGCCGAAGAGCAGGCGCTGGATGGGGGCGTGCATCGGGGGCGGCAGCTCGACCAGCTTGTACGGGACCCCCTTGAGCTCCATCGCGCGCTTGACCGTCTCGCAGGGGTGCGAGCCGTGGACCACGTAGAGCCGTCCCTCCCCTGGCCGAGCCATATGTGCAGCATAATCGCGCCGTGCTCCTCGCCGTCGACGTCGGGAACACGCAGACCCACCTCGGCGCCTTCCGGGGCCAAGAGCTCGTGGAGCACTGGCGCTTCGCCACCGTGCGGG
This sequence comes from Solirubrobacteraceae bacterium, assembly GCA_033856025.1. GTDB lineage: Bacteria > Actinomycetota > Thermoleophilia > Solirubrobacterales > Solirubrobacteraceae > AC-38. Next base: position 11,023 of record JAWVFQ010000028.1, read on the forward strand.
AGTCCACGGCCGACGAGCTGGGCGCCGCGCTGCGCAACCTGCTCGACCTGCGCGGGTTGGGGTTCGACGATCTGACGGGGTCGATCATCTCCACCACCGTCCCCCAGCTGGGGCCCGAGTGGGCGGACACCGCGCGCCGCTACCTGGGCCACGAGATGCTGGTGGTCGGCCCGGGACTGAAGACGGGCATGCCCATCCGCCTGGACAACCCGCGCGAGCTGGGTCCCGACCGCCTGGTCAACGCCGTCGCCGCCCACGACCGCTTCGGCGGCCCCTGCATCGTCGTGGACTTCGGCACCGCCAACACCTTCGACGTCGTGTCCGCCGAGGGCGAGTACCTGGGCGGCATCATCGCCCTGGGGGTGGAGATCTCGCTGGAGGCGCTGACGGAGCGCGCCGCGCGCCTGCCCAAGGTCGACCTGGAGGAGCCGCGGGGGCTGATCGGCAAGTCCACGGTGGACGCGATCCGCTCCGGCGTGATCTACGGCGTGGCCGCCCAGGTCGACGGCATCGTGCGCCGGCTGTGGGCCGAGCTGGGGGAGGAGGCCAGCGTGATCGCCACGGGCGGGCTGGCCGAGCACATCGTGCCCCACTCCGAGACGATCGACGAGGTCGACGACCTCCTGACGCTGACCGGCCTGCGCCTCATTTACGAGCGCAACGGCGACGTCTGAACATCCAAAGCGCCTGATTCCGGCCCAGAAGTGGTACGGTCGGCACGAGGTCACGGAATGACCGCGCGCGCGCAACTCGGGACGGGACTGCTGGTCGCCTTGGCGGCGTGCTCGATCGGCGTGCCCGCCGCGAGCGCGGCGCCCGGAGAGCTCACGCCGCTCGGCGCCCGGACCGATGTCGGATTGGGAGGCGCGCGCGGCGTCGCGGTCTCGCCCGACGGCAAGAACGTCTACGTGGCCAGCCAGACCGCGGACGCCATCGTCGGCTACGGCCGCGCCGCGGACGGGACGCTCGTCTACGGCGGTTGCATCAAGGACACGGCCGCGCCGGTGGGCTGCGCCACATCCACGGAGGGCCTGAACGGAGCCCACTTCGTCGCCGTCAGCCCGGACGGCACGAGCGTCTATGTCAGCGGCGGCGACGACGGCGCCGTCGCGCTGTTCGACCGCGACACGGGAACCGGTGTGCTCACCCCCGCCGGATGCTGGCGCGACACGGCCAGCGCCGCGTCATGCGGGACGAACGTCGCCGACGGCCTGCGGGGATCCGAGGGCATCGCCGTCTCGCCGGACGACAAGAACCTCTACGTGGCAGGGCAGACGGACAGCACGGTTGCGACGTTCTCTCGCACCCCCGGGGCGACGGCCCTGTCGTCGCCCTCCTGCTTGGAGAACTCCGGGTCGCCGGCCAACTGCACCACGAACACCTCGGGAATGCTCTTCCCGCGCGAGCTGACCGTCGCGCCGGACGGCAAGGGCGTCTACATGGCCGCGGCCAACACCGGCATCGCCGCCTTCCTGCGCAACACGAGCACCGGGGCGCTCACCGGCGCGGGGACGGCCACCGGCGTCAACCTTCCCGTCGGCGTGACGGTCTCGCCGGACAACGCCTACGTCTACGCGGGCGCCGTCAACGGCCGCATGGTCCGGACCTACAGCCGCGACCCCACCACGGCCGTCCTGACCGTCGGCGACTGCGCCAAGGACCCGTCCAACGTGTCGGACACCTGCTCGACGGTCGCCGAGGGGCTCTACGGCGCCGAGGGCGTGGTCGCCTCCCACGACGGTGCCAACCTCTACGTGGGCAGCCTCTTCGACAACGCCGCCGTGACGCTGTCCCGGGGCGGCGCGGGGACGCTGGGCGCGGTCAACTGCTTCCGCGACAACCCGGGGGGCGGCGGGTGCGGGTCGGCGGACGGCCTCCTGCAGTCGCGCGGGATCGCGATCTCGCCGGACGACCGCAGCGTGTACGTGGTTGGGCAGGGCGACAGCGCGCTGTCGATGTTCTCCCGCGAGGTCGCGGCCGGCGGACCGGGTCCCGGCGGGACGCCGCCCGGCGGCACTCCGCCCGGCCAGACGCCGCAGCACCGCCCCACCCGGCCCGAGTGCCAGAACGCGACCACGCTCCTGGTCACCTGCGCGGACCCCAACGGCAAGCCGGGGGTGTGCGGGCCGACCGGGACGATCTTCCCGCAGTGCAGCGTCCCCACCGACCTCCCGACCGTGTGCGGGCCGATGGGGACGATCCTGCAGGCCTGCGGGCCCGGCAACAACTACGTGGCGGCGTGCGGCGGCACCGGCACCGTCCTGCCGGTGTGCACCGGCGCGACGACCCCGATCGTGGTCTGCGGGGGCACGGGGACCATCCTGCCCCAGTGCTCGCTGCCGCCGAGCGTCACGGGAACGATCAACCCGGACGGGACCGGCGAGGTGGACGTGACGGTCGGATGCCCGACCGCGAACACCCTGCTGGCCACCGCCGCGCAGCGCCGGCCGACGGTCTGCCAGGTCGACGCGGTGGTCGCCGACTACCGGCGGACCAAGGTCAATGCACTGAACTCCCAGGCGGACGGAGAGGCGTTCTTCAACATCGACAACAACCTGGACCTCAACGGCCTCACGGTCCCGCAGTACAACGCGACCCTGCTCCACGACGTCGACGTCTACAAGATGCGGGCCCACCGGATCGTGGCCACCGCGTTCAACGACGCCGAGGCGGGACGACCATTCCGATCCACCACGGCCGTGTTCCAGCTGACCAACGTCAGCGTCGCGCCGGTCTACCTCGGCCGCTACCCGCTGCCCGCCCAGTTCGAGCGGTTCGCCGGCGAGTGGGTGGCCAAGGTCGCCACCGCGGTCAACGACTACAAGGTCTTCCTGGACTACCGGCGCTCGCGCCGGCGACTGGCCGCGCCGTCCGCGTCGGCCTCGGCGCTCGTCCGGCCGCTGGTGCGCCGGCACGTGACCGTCCGCCGCGGCAAGCGCCTGCGCATCCGCCTCCGGCTCTCCCGGGCCGTCGTCCGGCAGCTGCGCCGCGGGGTCACGAGCCGACGGGCCGTGGCCGTCCGGCTCCTGGTCACGTACCGCACGCGGCCGCGGCCGGTCGTCCGGCTGATCGACTTCTCCCTGCGCGTCCCGCGGGCCCGGCGCGGCGGTTAGCACCGCCTACCATCGGTCCGTGCGCTCGCTCACGGACTCCTGGGAGCTCGGCGGCCTGACCGTGCCCAATCGCGTCGTCCTGGCTCCCCTGGCCGGGATCGGCAACTGGTTCGTGCGCCTGCAGGCCAAGCGCCACGGCGCCGGGCTGTGCGTGTCGGAGATGGTCTCGAGCTTCGCCGTGCACCACCGCAACGAGCGCACGCTGCGCGAGCTGCTGCGCGTGCACCCCGACGAGCGCGCGGGCGGTCCCACGGCGATCCAGCTGTTCGGCCATGACCCCGAGGTGATGCGCAGCGCCGCCGAGGCCGTGGCCCGCACGACCGATGTCGACCTCATCGACCTCAACATGGGCTGCCCCGTCCCCAAGGTGTGCAAGACCGGGGCCGGCGCCGCCCTGCTGCGCGACCCCGGCCGCGCCGCCGAGCTCGCCCTGGCCGCCCGCGAGGGCAGCGGCCTGCCGGTGACGGTGAAGCTGCGCACGTCGCGCACGCACGAGGACCGCGACGGGGTCGAGGTGGCGCGCCGGCTGGTGTCCGCTGGAGTGGCCGGCCTCACGCTGCACCCACGCAGCGCCACGCAGCGTCACACGGGGGAGCCCGACTACGCGCTGGTGCGCGCGCTGGTCGAGGAGCTGCCCGTCCCGGTGATCGTGTCCGGCGGCCTCCAGGACGCCGACTCGGCGCGCCGCGCCTGGGAGGAGAGCGGCGCCGCGGCGATCATGCTGGCCCGCGGCTCGCTGGGGAACCCGTGGCTCTTCGAGCAGCTCCTGGGCGACCGCGAGGAGGAGCCCACGCGGGACGAGGTCCTGGCCGAGCTGCACTGGATAATGGACCGGGCGGTGGAGCACCTGGGCGAGCCGCGAGCGGCGCGCTACCTGCGCAAGTTCTACCCCTGGTACCTGGATCGGCTGGACGCCGGTCCCGCCGTCCGCGACGCCCTCCAGCGGGCCGAGACGACGGCCGAGGTGCGCGAGGCTATACTGCCGCGCCCTCTATGCCCAAGGACGTGATCCTCACCCCCGATGGCCTGGCCAAGCTCAAGGAGGAGCTGGCGCGGCTGCAGGTCGACAAGCGCCGCGAGGTCGCCGCGCGCATCAAGGAGGCGCGGGAATTCGGGGACATCTCGGAGAACTCCGAGTACGACGACGCCAAGAACGAGCAGGCGATGGTCGAGGCCCGGATCGCGCAGCTGGAGGACCAGGTGCGCTCGGCCACGGTCATCGACGCCAAGGAGCTCTCCACCGACCAGGTCAAGGTCGGCTCCACGGTCCACGTCAAGGACGAGAAGACGGGCAAGTCGGTCAAGTACACGCTCGTCGGCGCCCCCGAGGCCAACCCGGCGGAGAACAAGCTCTCCAACGAGTCCCCCGTCGGCAAGGCGCTGCTGGGGCACAAGCGCAACGAGACGGTCGAGGTCGCGGTCCCCCGCGGCCCCAAGCGCAAGCTGAAGATCACGAAGATCGAGATCTAGCGAGCGAGGCGCACCGGCAGGGCGTCGAGCCCGTAGATGCCCGTGATCGTCCCGTACTCCGGCTCGCCGTCCAGCTCGATTCGCTCGAAATTGCGGGCTAGGAAGGCCAGGGCCTCCTCCAGCTCGGCCCGGGCCAGGTTGGCTCCGACGCAGTAGTGGATGCCGGCGCCGAAGGTGAGGATTCGGCCCTTGCCGCGGTCCGCCGTGATGTCGAACGAGTCGTCCGGTCCGTGGCGGTTGGCGTGCCAGGCCGAGACCATGACCACGGTCCCCGGCGGGAACGTGACGTCGCGGTACTCCACCGTCTCGGTGGTGATGCGGGCCGTGAACGGCGTCACCGGCTCGTAGCGCAGCGCCTCCTCCACCGCGGCCGCCGCCAGCTCCTGGGGGCGCTCGCGCAGCGCCCCCCACTGGTCCGGGTTCTCGGCCAGCAGCCGGACGGTGTGGGAGAGCTGGGACTGCGCGGTGTCGATCCCGCCCAGGATCAGGTCGAGGACGAGGTCGCGGACCTCGGCGTGCGACAGGCGGTCGCCCTGGTCCTCGGCGGCCAGCAGGGCGGTGATGACGTCCTCGCCGGGCGAGCGCCGCCGGTTGTCCAGCAGGCCGCCCAGGTAGGCGTAGGCCTCCACCACCGCCTGCTCGATGCGCTCGCGGTCGGCCACGAGCGAGGCCGCGTCGAACTGGCGCTGGATCCAGTTGGACCAGTCGTGCAGTCGCGGCGCGTCCTTGAGCGGTGCGCCCAGGACGTGGGCGATGGTCAGCGACGGATAGGGCTTGGCGAACGCCTCGACGAACTCGCAGCGCCCGTCCTTGGGCAGCTCCTTCATCAGGTCCTCCAGGAAGCCGCGCATCGCCGGGCGGTGCCCGTCGGCGGCGCGCGGGGCGAGCGCCGGGTTGACCAGGTTGCGCAGCCGGCGGTGGTCATCGCCGTTGACGTTGATGATGTTGCCCTCGACCTCGTCGCGCAGCGGGCCGTCCTCCACGCCGAACAGCTCGGCGATCGTCAGACCCGGGAAGACGGCCGCCTTGGTGCGCAGGAAGAACTCCCCGGCCTCCCGGTCCAGCACCAGAAAACCGAGCGGTCCGGCGACGATCCAGTCCTCGCCCTCCAGCCCCCGCATCGCCTCTCGGTAGCGCTCGCCGCGGAGGTCTTGGTCGGTGTAGTCGAAGACCGGGAGCTCTAGCTCGGAGATAGCGGGCACGACATGACCCTATCCCGCCCGAGACGACCGAAGGGCGTTGGTAGACTGGCGCATGCCCGTAACCGACCCCGACCGCTCATAGGACCGGCCCTCCCCGCCGACAAGAGGGAATGAGCGTCGGGTTTCAGGCGACCCCGCAGCAGGAAGGAAACGCAGCACGATGTTCGAGCGATTCACAGAGCGAGCCAGGCAGGTCGTAGTCCTCGCCCAGGAGGAGGCCCGCACGCTCAAGCACAACTACATCGGGACGGAGCACATCCTGCTCGGGCTGCTGCGCGAGGAGGAGGGGCTCGCCGCCCGCGTCCTGGAGAGCCTGGACATCACCGTCGAGCGCGTGCGCGCGCAGGTCGTGCGCATCGTCGGCTCCGGTGAGGAGGTCACCAGCGGCCAGATCCCGTTCACCCCGCGCGCCAAGAAGGTGCTCGAGCTCGCGCTGCGCGAGGCGCTGTCGCTGGGCCACAACTACATCGGCACCGAGCACATCCTGCTCGGCCTGGTCCGCGAGAACGAGGGCGTGGCCGCCCGCATCCTGCTCGACTTCGACGCCGACTCGGAGAAGATCCGCAACGAGGTCATCCGCATGCTGTCCGGTCCCGGCGGCCGTCGCCAGGGCTCCGGCCAGGGCGCCGGCGCCGGCGCGGGCGCCCAGGGCGAGGGCAAGAAGAGCTCCAAGCTGCTCGACCAGTTCGGGCGCAACCTGACCAAGCTGGCCGCCGAGGCCAAGCTCGACCCCGTCGTCGGACGCGAGACCGAGATCGAGAGGATCATGCAGATCCTCTCGCGGCGGACCAAGAACAACCCGGTGCTGATCGGCGAGCCCGGCGTGGGCAAGACCGCGGTGGTCGAGGGCCTGGCCCAGCGGATCACCAACGCCGATGTCCCCGAGCTGCTCAAGGGCAAGCAGATCTACACGCTGGACCTGGCCGCCCTGGTCGCGGGTTCCAAGTACCGCGGAGAATTCGAGGAGCGCCTCAAGAAGGTGATGAAGGAGATCACCCAGCGCGGCGACATCATCCTGTTCATCGACGAGCTGCACAACCTGGTCGGCGCGGGCGCCGCCGAGGGCGCCATCGACGCCGCCTCGATCCTCAAGCCCGCCCTGGCCCGCGGCGAGCTGCAGACGATCGGCGCCACGACGCTGGACGAGTACCGCAAGTACCTCGAGCGCGACTCCGCCCTGGAGCGCCGCTTCCAGCAGATCCGCGTGGACGAGCCCTCCACGGAGGAGACCGAGCAGATCCTCAAGGGCCTGCGCGACCGCTACGAGCAGCACCACAAGGTCGACATCACCGACGAGGCCCTCCAGGCCGCGGCCGAGCTGGCCGACCGCTACATCTCCGACCGCTTCCTGCCCGACAAGGCCATCGACCTCATCGACGAGGCCGCATCGCGCATGCGGATCAAGTCGATGACGGCCCCGCCCGTGTACCGCGAGCTCGAAGAGGAGATCGAGGGGACGCGGCGCGCCAAGGAGCAGGCCATCGAGGCGCAGGAGTTCGAGAAGGCGGCCAACCTGCGCGACCAGGAGCGCCAGCTCACGAACAAGAAGCGCGAGCTCGAGGAGCAGTGGGAGTCCGGCGAGGGCGGGGAGCGTCCCGCCATCGGCGAGGAGGAGATCGCCGACATCGTCTCGATGTGGACCGGCATCCCCGTGTTCAAGCTCACCGAGGCCGAGACCCAGAAGCTGATGCGGATGGAGGACGAGCTGCACAAGCGCGTCATCGGTCAGCACCCGGCGATCGAGGTGGTCTCCAAGGCCATCCGGCGCTCGCGCGCGGGCCTCAAGGACCCCAAGCGACCGACCGGCTCGTTCATCTTCCTCGGCCCCTCGGGCGTGGGCAAGACCGAGCTGGCCCGCACGCTGGCCGAGTTCCTGTTCGGCGACGAGGAGGCCATGGTCCGCGTCGACATGTCCGAGTACATGGAGAAGCACGCCGTGTCGCGGCTGGTCGGCTCGCCCCCGGGCTACATTGGCTACGACGAGGGCGGCCAGCTCACCGAGGCCGTGCGGCGTAAGCCCTACAGCGTCCTGCTGCTCGACGAGATCGAGAAGGCCCACCCCGACGTGTTCAACATCCTGCTCCAGATCCTGGAGGACGGCCGGCTGACCGACGCCCAGGGGCGCACGGTCGACTTCCGGCACGCCATCGTGATCATGACCTCCAACATCGGCGCCAACGAGATCGCGCGCAACACGCCGCTGGGCTTCGCCATCTCCG
>JAWVFQ010000029.1:0-151603 GCA_033856025.1 Solirubrobacteraceae bacterium
GGCCCCTACGTGCCCCGCCTCGCCGACGTGGGCGAGTACGTGCGCCTGCTGCGCTCCGTGCTCAGGTTCGACCGGGTGCGCAACGCATGAGCCGCGGCGAGGCCCTCTACGCGCGCCTGCCCGTGCCGCTCCAGAACGTCGCCACCTCGGCGTACGGCTACGCCTGGCGCCGGCGGCGCCAGGGCGGCGGGTTCCCGCGCTACCGGGCCGGCTTCGCGGAGCGCGACTCCTACGACGCGGACCGCTGGCTCGAGTGGCAGACGCGGCGCCTGCGCGACATGCTGCGCCTCGCCTGGGATGCGCCGTACTATCGCGAGCGCTGGCCGGCCCTCGGCTTCGCGCCGGCCGACGTCGACTCGTTCACCCTCGACGACCTCGCGCGGATCCCGCCGCTGGAGAAGGAGGACGTGCGCCGCGCGCCGCGCGACATGTGCCCCGGCGGACGCCCGGGACGCGGGGTGTCGGCCTGGTACACGAGCGGCTCCACCGGCACGCCCCTGACCATCTACCACTCGCGCGAGGACTTCCGGCGCGGCCTGGCCATGCGCGACGCGCGCTACAGCAGCTACCTCGGCGTGGACCACACGATGCCGCACGCCACGATTCGCGGGCGGGTCGTCGTGCCCGACCCCGACTCCCCGGGCCCGTTCCACCGCTACAACCGGGCGGAGAAGCAGACGTACTTCTCGCCGTACCATCTCGGCCCCGAGACGGTCCGCGCCTACGTCGACGCTTTCTGGAAGGCGCGGCCCGTGTGGGTGGAGGGCTACGCCAACAGCGTGCACGACCTGGCCTTCCTGGCGCTCCAGCAGGGCATCGAGTGTCCTCAGCTGAAGGCGATCGTCACCACCGCCGAGCCCAGCAGCGAGCGCCTCCGCGCGGACGTCCGGCGCGCGTTCGGATGCCGGGCGACCGAGGACTACGGCCTGGTCGAGGAGAGCGCCATGGCGCTGGAGTGCGAGCACGGCTCGCTGCACGTGTTCCCGGACTGCGGCTACGTGGAGATCCTCGACCCCCACGACCGCCCGTGCCCGCCCGGAGAGCCCGGGGAGCTCGTGGCGACGAGCTTCATCCGGGAGGCCCAGCCGTTCATCCGCTACCGGACGGGCGACATGGCCGCGTGGTCGGACGCTCCGTGCCCATGTGGGCGCCAGACCCCGGTGCTCGCGGCCATCGAGGGCCGGCTCGATGACGTCCTCGTCGGGCGGGACGGACGGCGCCTCGGGCGCCTGTCCACCGTGCCCAAGCACCTGCCCGGAGTGGTGTTCATGCAGTTCGTCCAGGAGCGGCCCGGCGCCGTCCTCGTCCGCGTGGTGTCCGAGGGCGCGCTGGCCGCGGCGGTCACCGACGAGGTGCGCCGGCGCCTCCGGACCCGGCTGGGGTCGGACCTCGAGGTCGACTTCGAGCGCGTGGACGAGCTGGAGCGCACCGCGCGCGGGAAGGTGCGCACCGTCGTGTCCTCGGTGGCCCAGCGGCGCTGAGGCCGGGCCCGGCTACGGGGCAGCCGCCTCGAGCCCGGCCACGACGCGCTCGTCGAGGGGGCGCTGGAACAGCGCCAGATGCTCCTGGAGGCGCTCGCGCGGCCATTCCCACCACCTCAACGCCAGCATCCGCTCCACCAGCTCGTCCGGGATGCGCAACCGCAGCGTGCGAGCGGGCACGCCGGCCACGACGCTGTAGGGATCCACGTCGTGGGTCACGACGGCGGACGCGGAGACCACGCAGCCTGAGCCCACCGTCACGCCGGGGAGGACGACCGCATTCGCCCCGACCCACACGTCGTGGCCGATCAGGGTCCGACGGTGCTCGACGAGCGGCTCACGCACGAAGGCGCCGTCCGCGGGCAGATACGGGAAGCCGTGCGTCGTCGCGCGGTCGAGCGGATGGTTCGGCGCGCCGATCGAGGCGTGCCACGCGATCGCGCAGAACGCGCCGACGTCCGCGTAGGAGAGCCGGGTATCGCGCCCCACGTACGAGAAGCGCCCAAGCGAGGACTCGAACAACGAGGCTCCCCGCGCGATGCGGCACTCCGGCGCGGCGACGGAGCCGGCGTTGACGTTGACCCCGGCGAACAGCGGAACCCGCACGCCGCTGCCGCGCAGTGAGCGCAGGCGCTGCAGGTCGCTGAGGCGATCGGCGAGCCCCATCGGCCTAGAGGATCCGGATCCGGCCCAGCCGCCCGCGGGTCAGGCCGGGAGCCGCGGCGCCCAGCATGACCCCGAGGCCGTAGAAGAAGTGCATCAGGAACAGCGCCCAGGCGACGTGCGGAAGCGGGGCGGTGCGCCCGCGCCGGCCGACCGCGGCGCTCAGGCCGGCGTAGGCGCCCAGCAGGCCGAGGGGCAGCAGAGGCCGGCCGCGCGCCAGACGCGCCGGCGCCATCAGCGACGCCAGGGTGGTGGCGGCCGGGACCGCGGAGCGCAGCGGGAAGTAGCCGCGCCTGCGGCCCACGGCGGACTTCCAGAGGCCGTACTGGAAGTACTGGGCGGCCAGGCCGCGGAAGCGGTCACGCGGCCAGTACAGGATCTGGGCGCGGCCCAGCATGGCGATTGTCGCCCCCTGCGACCGCGCCCGGTCGCTGAACTCGTCGTCCTGGTTGCGCGTGAGGGTCTCGTCGAAGCCGCCGAAGCGCCGCACCGCCTCGGTCGGCCAGACCGCGAACGGATGGTGGTCGACCTCCGCCTCCTCGGCCATGATCGTCCGGTAGCCGCGGCCCACGCCGAGCGGATGCGACAGCGCCGCGCTGATGGCGGCCGAGACCGCGGTGCCGCGCGACTCCGTGATGAACCGTCCGGCCGCCGCGCGCAGCGGGTCGCCGGTGCGCTCCAGATACGCGATGCAGCAGGAGAGGTAGTTGGGCGACATGCGCGTGCGCGCGTCGAGCCGTGTGAACCAGCGGCACGAGCTGCGGCGCAGACCGCCGTTGAGCGCGTACGGCGCCGTGAGGCCCGCGTTGCGCTCGACGGTGAACGCCCCCCAGGGGTAGGTCGTCGCCATCGCCTCGCACTCCCGCCGGGTGCCGTCGGTGCTGTCGCCGTCCATGACGATCACCTCCAGCGCCTCGGGCCCGATGTCCTGGGCGGCCAGGCTGCGCAGCACGTCCTCGATCGTCCGCGCCTCGTTGCGGACGGGGACCACCACCGACACGACGGGCGTCCCGGCGCCGGTCTCAGAGGCGGGCACGGAGCCTCCGGCTGCGCTGGTAGAGCGACGGGCTGACCCGCTTGAGCGCCTTCTTGACCTCCCATTCGGCGCGCAGGCGCGCGCGGGCGCCCCACGCGCCGTCCACATACCCGCGCACCCGCTCGGTGGTGGTCGACGCCCACACCGTGTACCGGTCCAGGACCTCGAGGCCGTCCACGGTTCGCCGGCGCCGGCGCGGCTCGGACGTCATGGCCAGTCGGTACCCCGCCTCGCGCACGGAGAGCAGGACGTCCGGCGACAGCGACCCGCCGGGGATCGCGGCGGCCGCCGGCTCGGCGCCGAGAACCTCGGCCAGGATCCGGCGACTCGTGCGCCACTCGTCGCGCAGGCTCGCGCCGTCGAGCTCGCGCATGTACGACGGGTGGGTGTGCGAGTGGCTCCCGACGGCGTGCCCCGCGACGGCCAGTGCCCGGACGCCATCGGCGTCCAGGAAGCCGGGCGTGCCGAGGCGGGAGGTCGTCACGAAGAAGTGCGCGGGCCACCCCCGGTCGGCGAGCAGGCGGGCGATCAGCGCGGCCGAGGCCCCGCCGTCGTCGAACGTGAGCAGCACCTCGGCCGCCGGGTCGTCGTGACGGCCCACCTTCAGCCCGGTCTCGGCGATCGCGTCCAGGTGGCGCTCGAACGCGCGCCGGGGCAGCTTGTAGCGGCGCGCCAGGGCGCCGGGAAAGCCCGCGCCGTCGGGATCGGCGTCCTCGGAGGCCAGCACGTCGTGGTAGATGAGGGCGACCGGCGCGCGCGCGCGGCCGGCCTCGGCGCCGGGCTCCATCAGGCGGCCGCGAGCTCCCGGCACAGCGCGACGTAGGGCTCGAGCTCGTGCTCCGCGTTGAGGCGCTCGCGGATCAGTCGCCGGCCGCGCCGCCCCATCGCGTCCGCGCGGGCCGGGTCGTCGAGCAGCGTCTCCAGGCCGTCGGCGTACGCCCTCTCGCTGCCGGGGGTGACCAGCAGGCAGCAGTCCTCGTCGCCGATGATCGCCCGCGTCGGCGGGAGGTCGGAGACGACCGCGGGACGGCCCATCGCCATGAACTCGAAGACCTTGCGGGGGATGTTGCGCCGGAACTTCGGCGTGTCCGGGAGCGGGATGAGTCCGAAGCGCGTTCGCGTGAGCACCTCGGAGATCCGCTCGAACGGGATGTTGAACAGCAGCGTGAAATCGTCCTCCAGTCCGGCCGCCGCCACCTGGTCGCGCAGCCAGCGCTGCTCGTCGGGCTCGTACTCGCGCGCCGCGATGCACCACCGGACCCGCCGCCCCCGGTCGCGCAGGATCCGCGCGGTGTCGATGAGCGCGGTGGCGTGGTATGTCGGCAGCGAACCGTGGTACGTGGCGTCGTAGCGCGGCTCGGCGCGCGCCGAGCCGTTGGCGAGCGAGCGCCAGGGGAAGTTGTGCACCACGAGCAGGCGGGGGACGCGGCCCGCGAAGCGCTCCGGCGTCAGCGTGTCAGCGAACAGCGTGGCGTCCAGCCGCGCGGCGAGCCATGGTTCGCACACGGCGACCAGCCGGCTCAGGGGCCGGCGCAGCGGGCGCGGGACCCACTGCTTCTGCAGCATGTAGCCCGCGTAGTCCTCGTTGCAGTCGTAGATCACCGGCGTGCGAAACAGCTTGCGGGCGAGGACCGCCCAGGGCAGCAGCTCGAGGCTGTTGACCTGTATGAGGCCGGGGCGCAACCGCAGGGCGCGCACCAGCACGTCGGGCGCGCTGAGCATCCGCAGCAGCCGCCCGGCGCGCGGCGGCAGGAAGCGAACGTCGATGTCCGTCGGCTCGTCGCCCTCCATGGGCTGTCCGATCACCGTCACCGGGACGCCCGCGTCATGCAGCCCTCGGGCGAGGAGGTGGAAGTGGCGGGGGTGGAAGGTCTTCTTGCTCGTGGCGAGCACGACAGGCCTGGGAGGGTGCACGCTCGGACATAATAGGACCGGATGTGGGGAATCGGCCGAGGGTGAGAGGCGCCGCCGGACAGCCGAGGCGGCTCCTGTACGTCGCCGGGGCGGTGGGCGCGGCCACCGCGCTTCTCGGCCACCTCGCCGGCGCACGGCCGATCACCCTGGCCGGCGCCGCGGCGGTCGTGGCGTGCGCGGGGATCCTGGCGCCGGAGCTCACCCTGGCGCTGCTCATCGTCATCGCCGGGATCAAGGACGCCTCCTTTTTGGCCTTCCTCCCGGTGGACGCGACCGTCCTCGTCGCGGCCGGGGTGCTGGCCGCGATGGCCGCGCGCGCATGGAGCCGCGGCGTGCGCCCGTTCCCGCCGGCTGCCGTGTTCGGCCTCCTGCTCGCCATGCTGGTGATGGCCGCCGTCCTGTGGTCCCCCGATCCCGTGGGAGGCCTCGACGAGGCCCTGCGCTTCGAGACCCTGACGCTGATGGCGTTCTTCGCGCCGTTCGTCCTCATCCGCGACGCCGACGACGTCTCCCGGCTCATGGTGGGGCTGGCTGCCTTCTCGGTGGTGGTCGTTCTCCTGGCGGTGCCGACCGGCGATCCCAACCAGCCGCTCAGCGTCGTGGGGACGAGCTCGGGCGGCGAGATCGAGCTCGCGAGCGACTGCGCGGTGGGCCTGTTCGCCGCCGTCTACCTGGTCATGCGTCACCGCGGGCCCGCGCGTCTGCTCGCCATCGCCGCCGGGCTCCTCCTCGCCAAGACGATGGTCGCGGCGGGGTCGCGGGGCATCATCGCCGGGCTGCTGCTCGCGCTCGCCTACCTCGCGGTCGTGACCTGGCGCTCCTGGGTGCGCGGTCGCCGGTTCTGGCTGGTGCTGGCCTCCGTGGCGGCTCTGGCGGTGGCGATCCCCCAAGTCGCCGGGGTCGGCCTGGCCCGCTACCGGTCCCAGCTGTTCACGGAGAACACCAGCGCCGTGCTCGGGCAGCGCACCTACATATTCGACACGGCCCGGGATCTGGCGGTGAACCATCCCCTCGGCCTGGGCGCGGGCGGGTTCCAGCACGTCACCGGGCTGGCCTACCCCCACAACATCGAGCTGCACCTGGCGGTGAACTTCGGGCTGCCGACGCTCTCGCTGTTCCTGCTCCTCGTCGGCGCCGCATGGTCGGCCCGGCGCCGCGCGCTGCGGTACGGGTGGCGGGCCGAGTCGATCGGCGTGGGGATGCTGATGATCATCCTCGTCGCCGACTCGCAGGTGTCCAACGGCCTGAACAACTCGCCCTCGCGCTGCATGTGGCTGGCGTTCGGCCTGGCGCTCGTGCTCCCGCGCCTGGCCGCCGCCGCGCCGCGAGCTCAGCCCGCGCCCGCCGCCGAGACGCGGTACCACGAGGCCTCGGCGACGGGTGTGCCCAGGGGCGCGTTGCGCGGCGCCGGCAGCCCGGCCTGATCGCCACTCGCCGTCGCGGGCGAGTCGTTCAGCGCGGGCCGGGCGATCCCGATCAGGGTGAGGCTGCGCAGGTGCACGTCCGGATACAGGTCGAGGGCCGCCGTGCCGTCCGCGGTCTCGGACAGCACAACCACCGTGCCGAGGTCGGCCACCCGCCGCGTGGCCGCGACCAGCGCGTCGGCCCCGGGCGACGCCACCACGCAGGCCAGCGGGCGCTCCTGCGCCTCGGGGGCCGCGGCACGTCCCAGCCCGGCGCGCACGGCCGCCGCGGTGACACCGTCCCCGTGGACCTCGACGCGCTCGGGCGGGACGCCGTCCAGGGCGTCGCACGCAGCGGCGGCGGCCGCCACGACGGCCCGCGCCGCCGCGGCCTCGGCGTCGGGCGCGCCGGCCGGGACCAGCAGGAGGTGCTGCGCGGCGTCGCCGGCGATCCAGTCCGCGTCGACGAACGCCGGCGCCTCGTCCGGCAGCTCACCGGTGAACGTGACCGTGCCGGCGCCCCGCCGCGCCGCGATCACGCTGGAACCTCCTCGAGCAGGTCGGCCGGCCGCACGCCCTCGCCGCGCTCGGCCGACAGGTAGGCGGCCTCGACCACGGACTGCACCGCGAGCCCGTCCGCGGCGCCGATCTCCGGGGGCCGTCCTTCGTCCAGCGCCGTGGCCAGTCGGCTCAGGTAGACGGCTCGGATGCGCGCACTGCCCGGCAACCGGCCCGGCGCCTGCCAGCGGCCGCTGCGCAGGCCGTCCACGGCGCGCAGCGTGAACAGCCGCGGCTCGGGCTCGACCGCGAGATGCCCGTCGGCGCCCCATATGCGGCACTCCTCAGACAGCGTGCCGCGCACGGAGGAGCATCCGACGAGGGTCCCGATCGCCCCGTTGGCGAACCGCAGCGTGACCGCGATCGTGTCCTCCACCTCGGTGGCGCCCTCCACCGTGCCGGCGGATCCCCAGACCTCGTCGACCTCGACGCCGACGAGGTGGCGAACCAGGTCGACGTAGTGGGTGAGGTTCATGATGAAGATGCCGCCGCCGGCCCGGGCCTTGGACGCGCGCCAGTCGGACTGCGCGCGTCCCGAGAAGCCGCCGATCCAGTACGCCGGGGTCTTGTCCATGAACAGCCGGACGTGCGAGCCGGTGAACCGGCCCAGGCCTCCCGCCTCGACGAAGTGCCGCGCCACGATCACCTTGGGCGTGTAGCGGTAGGGGAAGCAGACCGACAGCTCGCGGCCCGCCGCCCGCACCGCCTCGGTCATGGCCCGCGCCGCCGCCAGGGTGTTGGCCTGCGGCTTCTCCACGATCACGTGCTTGCCCGCCTGGGCCGCCTGGACCGCCAGCGGCGCGTGCATGTCGTGCGGCACCGCCAGCAGGACGGCGTCCACCCCGGCGTGGTCCATCAGCGCCTCCGGCGTCGGCGCCACGTCGGCGCCGAACGACTCGGCGACCTCGCGCGCCAGCCGCTGGACCGGGTCGAAGACGGCGGCCAGGCGCGTGTTGGGCGCCACCGCCGCGGCCAGCGCGTTGTCGATCCCGATGTCCCCGCATCCCATCAGGCCGATCCGCAGCTTCCCGCGCGCGCCCTCGAAACCGAAGGCGACGCCCGTGCCGCCGACGGGAGGCCGTCCGGACACGGGGAGCGGCCGGCGCGCGTAGTCGAGGCCGCGGGCGGCGATGGACGGCGGCCGGAGCAGGTGTCCCCGGCGCACCGCGTAGTCGACGGGGAGCCGGGACCAGTCGAAGTGGGCGCCGACGAGGTCGCCCCGCGTGGCGAGCTCGCGATAGAACAGGCCGGCCTCGCGCGGGTCCACCGCGTCGCCGGCGAGGTCGTGGACGTCCAGCCGACCCGTGGCGAGGGCCGCCATGAACGCATCGCCTTCGGCACGCTCCTCGTCGCGGCCGGAGCGCTCCGAGCGCTCGGCCAGCATGTCGACGTGCGCCCCCACCATCCGCAGTCGCCGGCGCCGGATCTCGGCGAGCGGGAGCTCGCGCGTCACGCCGCGCGGCGAGCCGAGCAGCACGACGGTCCCTCCGGGTGCCGCGGCCCGCGCCGCCGCGAGCACTCCATCCGGGCTGCCGGACGCCTCGATGACCACCGGGCAGGCCAGCTGCTCCAGAGCGTCGGTGTCGTCGGCCAGCAGGTGGCGTCCGGCGCCGCCGTCCAGCACGCCCGCCTTGTCGCGCGAGCGGGTGATCACGGCCGCGCAGGTCCCGCCGCGCGCCACGCCGATGCGCTGGGCCAGCACGCCCACGAGCCCGGCGCCGACCACCGCGAACGTGCCGCCCTCGACGAGCCCGCCGGCGGTCACGCCCTGGCCGGAGATGATGCCCAGGTAGACCATCGCCGCCGCGACCGGGTCGACGCCGGCGGGGATGGGATAGACGCGCGACGCCTCCACGGTGCTGATCGAGGCGTGGCGCGCGCCGGCCGCCGCGACCGGGTCGCCCGGCGCCAGCCCGCTGACGCCGGGGCCGGCCTCCAGGACGACGCCGCTGGCGGAGTTCCCGGGCATCCCCAAACCCATGGACGCATTCGGGAGGCGCAGGTAGCGCGCTCGCTCGGTCCCCGGGCTGACCGCACTGGTGTGTGTGGCGACGGTTACGCGCCCGCGCCCCGGTCGCGGGACCTCGACCGGCAGCAGCTCGCCGTAGCCGCTGCTGGTCCACCCGACCGCCCACGCGCTGCGCAGGCCGCGGCGGTTGCGCGCCGCCTGGGCCCGTGCCCAGACCCACCACATCACCTCGCGCCGGACGTCGAACGCCATCGCCGGCGTGAGGCCCAGTCTCGTGGCCACCGCGACCTGCAGGTCGCGGACCCGAACCTGGGCGGCGGGCGTCAGGCGCGGCACCGGCGGCAAGGTATCAGGGGCATCGAGATCCGGTCCCTCGCTCGGCCGGCCGCCGCGCCGGTCCACCTCGCTCTGGTACAAAGGCGCCCTCCAATGACGGAACGCTCCCTGGGAGAGTGGCTGCGCCTCGTACGCGACGGCTGGCCCGCACTCGTCGTCTGCGTCGCGCTCGGCGTCGGCGGCGCGCTCTTCTACACCTCGCGCCAGGACTCTTCCTACGGGGCCACGTGCACGCTGGTGGTCAGCGCCGCCCGAGGGTTCCTCGATCCGCAGGATGCGGACCAGCTGCCGGCGCTGGCCGACACCGTGGGGCGGCTGGTCGTGACCGCGCCGGTGGTGCACCAGACGGCGGTGCGCTACGTCCGCGCGACCTCTGACCCCGCGGAGGCGGCGCGGCGCCGGAGGACGGCGACCGCGAAGTGGATCAAGGCGCATGTCGTGACGCGCCGCGAGGCGTCGTCGGCCATCCTGCGCGTCAGCGGCTCGGCCCGCTCGCAGCGCGAGGCCTCCGACCTGGCCGAGGCGGCGGGCCTGTCGCTCTCCGGGGTGGTCAACCAGCGCTCCGCCGCGCCGCAGGCCACGCCGGGAGGCCTACGCGTGGCCGCGTTTCCCGCCTCGGGCGACGGGAAGCTGAGCCCCAGGCCCCGGCGCGACCTGCTGATAGGCGCCAACGTGGGGATCCTGGCCGGCCTGCTGGCCGCCTACCTGATGGGCGTCCTGCGACGCCGCCTGTGGCGGCCGGAGGAAATCGAGGAGGAGCTGCACGCGCCGGTGCTCGGCCGGTTGGTCCGGGTCGGCGGCGAGGCGACCGTGGTGGGCCCGGAGTTCGCCGAGCTGCCCGACCGGCTGGCGGGAGGTCCCGCACGCGGTGGCCCCCTGACCGTGCTGGTGAGCGGGACCGGGAAGCCGGAGGCCATCCGGGCGGTCGCGCGGTCGACGGTCCAGGCGCTCGAGGCCATGGGCGGCCAGGCGCGCCTGGTCGAGAACGGCGGCTCGTCCGAGGAAAGCGAGGCGCCCGACGACACCCCGACCCCGGTGGGGGGCTACATCGTCGTGGCCGGACCGCCCGTCGGGAAGGCTGGGAACGGGCTGCTCGAGCTCGCCCGCGAGGCCGACCACACGCTGATCGTCACCGCGCTGGGCACCAGCCGGCGCAAGCTGCGGCGCGTCCACGGCGCCGGGCGCGTGTTCGAGCGCCGCCTGCTGGGCACCGTCGTCACGGAGTAGCGTCAGGTCCCCAGGCCGCGGTAGCTGCGCAGGGAGGTCCCGGCCGCGGCGAGGTCCCGAGCGGTCGACGGGTCGGTCAGCACGGTCAGGTCGGTCGCGCGCTCGTCGGTGAGGCCGGGGGTCAAATCGCGCAGCTCGTCGTCGACGTACGCCGGATGAGAGACGATCTCCGAGGTTCCGGGCGGCACGGTGGCCAGGGCCGTGCGCCAGCGGGTGACGTAGTCGGCGCCCGACTCGACGAGGTTGGGCGACAGCCGCCAGTCGGGCAGGGCGAAGCGGCGCTCCAGCGTGTGCCGCGCCAGGCGCCGGTTCGCCTCGGTCGCGAAGCGGATCGGACGCCCGAAGCGCCAGCGCCAGCGCGCCCGCGCGGGCGAGCGACCCGGCTCCACGGTCCAGATGCGCGGCGTGCGGACGGCCGGGATCCCGGCGTCGTGCGCGGCCCGTGCGGTGGCCGCGCACAGCCCGGGCCAGAAGGCAACGGCGCGGTGGGCGTCCCAGTGGGTCGGGGTCACACCCAGCCCGCGCAGGCGCTGCGCCTGGGCCGTCACCTCCCGGCCCACCTCGCGGGGCGAGACCCGGCGCGTCACGAGCCTTCGCAGCAACGCGCGGTCGGACAGGAACCGGCCGTCGGCGTCGACCAGCGACGGGATGTCCGCCGGGTCGCTGGCGGGAGAGAAGCTGAAGTTCACGTGCAGTCCCACGCTCAGCTCCGGGCACTCGTGGGGGAGGTCGGCCGCCTCATGCGCGGCGACGCCCGTCACCAGGACGGTGGTCGACGTGAGGATCCCCCCGTGGTGGGCCTCGCGCACCGCGCGGTTGACTCCGGCGGTGAGACCGAAGTCATCCGCGTTGACGATGAGCTCGCGCGCCGCGGCCTCAGGCACGCCCGCCCTCTCGGCGCAGGACGGCGACCAGCTGCGTGTTCGCGAGCGTCGTGGCCTGGAGGAGCGTGGCCGCGGTCCATGACAGCCCGGCCAGCCGCCGCGCCACAGGCGGCGCGAGCACGGCGCGCCGGCCCCGGACCTCGAATCCGGGGAACAGCCGCCGCAGCTCCGCCCGGGTCACGGCGCGCACGCGCCGGTTGCGCGGGTTGTCCACGCAGAAGTCGTAGGACACGATGGACCCGCCGGGGGCCAGCACGCGCGCGGACTCGGCCGCCACGGCCCGGCGCATCCCCGCATCGGCGATGGAGGAGAGCATCATGCTCTGGAAGACCACGTCGAAGCGTCCGTCGGGCCAGGGCAGCCGCGTCGCGTCGCCGGCCCGCAGCTCGGCGCCGGCCAGCCGCTCCCGCGCGCGGTCGACGCGCCCCTCCAGCAGGTCGATCCCCGCGAGCCGCGCCCGGGCGGCGCCCCACGCCTCGAAGGCCAGCAGCCACGCCCCGTCGCCGCACCCGACCTCCAGCACGCGCCGGCTCTCGAGAGGGAGCAGCCCGGCGCCGCCCAGTGCCCTCACGACGGCGCGCTCGGTGGCCTGGCGCACGAACAGCGGCCCCGGAGACGTGAGCGCATAGCGCGCGGCCGGGATCTCGGCCGCCCGACGGGTGTACTCCCGGGCGATCCGCGCGGCCTCGCCCGCGTGCGGATCGGCGGGCGGGCTCTCGCGCACCCGGCTCAGCGCCCCCGCCCCGGGGCGGCTGGGATCCCCGGCTCGGGCTCCGCCTCGGCATGGCGTTCGTTGTACTCGTCGGCCAGCTCGCGCAGCCCGGGTCCGAGGGGCACGCGCAGGGCGTCGCGAGCGGCATCCGCGAACTCACCGGGAAGGGCGCCCGCCACGGGGCGGCGCAGCAGCCGCGAGAGGGTCCCCGCGAGCAGGGCCTTCTCGAGCTGGCCGAGGGCGAGCGCCAGCTGGACGAAGCGCCGCGCCACGGGCCCGAGGTGCTTGTGCAGGTAGCGGTGCGTGCTGCGCGCCTGCTCGACGCGGCGCCGGCGCGGGACCGCGGAGGAGGACTGACGGCCGCGGTGCACGACGCGCGCGGCGGGGACGTGGTGCACCTCGTGGCCGGCGGCCCGCAGGCGCGCGCACAGGTCACTGTCCTCCGCGTACATGAAGAACCCCTCGTCGAAGACCGGCGCGGGCGGGAGCGCCGCGCGGCGCAGCATCAGCGCGCACCCGGAGAGCCGGCCCACCGCGCGCGGCCGGTCCGCGGCCGACTCCACCCAGCCGGACTGGCCGGCCGACACGGCGAAGCGCGCCGCCGCGGCCGGCGCCAGCGGTGCCCAGGCGGTCTGCAGCCGCGCGCCCGACGGGCTCTCGATCGCCGGGCCGGCCGCGGCCACGCGCGGGTGGTCCTCCATGTAGCCGACCAGGCGGTCCACGTCCTCCGGGGTCGTGAGCGCGTCGTCGTTGAGCAGCAGCACGTAGTCGGCGCCCGTCCGGGCGATCACCGTGTTGTGATTGGCGCCGAACCCCGCCCGGAACGGCTGGGCGATGAGTCGGACGGGCGGTCGCAGCGCGGCGATGGCCTCCACGGAGCCGTCGTCGGACGCGTTGTCGAGGACCACGACCTCGACGTCCGGCCGCACGCGAAGGCCGGCCAGGGCGTCCAGCAGCGCCAAGGTCTGGTCCCGATTGCCGTGGTTCACGATCGAGATCGTGAGCGTCGGCGAAGTGTGGCGATCCGTCACGTGGCCGGTACTCTTGCACGAGAGCGGCGAGCGTCGGCCGGGCCGCTCCGGTCGCCGGTAGAACAGCCGTCCGCCTCACAGATCAAGTTCCAGTCATGGGCCCTCGGGGCCGATGAGACCACCAGTGACCCTCCTGCCACGCCTCATCGTGCTGCTCGCTCTCTCGGCTGCGTCCTGCGGCGCCCCGGCGGCCGCCCACGCCGCCGTCGGCCCGCCCTTCGGCGTCGGCGACTCCTCCGGGAACATCCGGCTGAACACCCGCGACCCCGCGGCCATCCGCTGGGTGGCCCGCCGCACCGGGACGATCGCCCGCCTGTGGGTCAAGACCCGCACGGCCACCCACGGCGGCGCGGTGGACAGCTCCTACTACTCCGGCACGACCGGCACCTGGGAGGCGACGACGTACGCCACCGCCTCCGACGGGCGCCCGGCCACGGGACGGGTGCTCGCCCGCGAGCGCTTCGTGCCCGTCGCGCGGATGCGGGCCGACGGGGCGCCCTTCGGGAACGCGGCGGGTGAGGCCATCGGCCTGCGGCTGAGCCTCCCGGTCACCCGGGGCGCCGAGTACATCACGGTGGTCCAGAACGTCGATCCCCTGCCCGCGCTGAACTACGCCTCGCTGAACTTCCTCTACAGCGCCGCCGGCCTCCAGGGCGCTCAGGGCCGAAACGAGCGGCGCACCTCCGCGCCCGACGCCATGTACGGCCTGGACCCGCGCGAGCTGGTCGGTGGAAGCCGGGGCGGGCTCTGGTACCTGCCGGGCAACAACTTCGGCCAGTTCGCCAAGTTCCTGCCGACCTACGTCCAGCAGTTCTCGGACGGGTCGGCCGCGGGCCAGCCGTACTACAGCGGGTCCTCGGTCCCGGCCGGCCGGACGATCAAGCAGCGCTTCGTCGTGCGGGGCGACCGCACGATCGGCGCGGTGGGAGCGTTCCTGACCGCCCCGGACGGGTTCCTCGCCACGGTGTTCGTGAACGGCGCGTCGAGACGCTCGGTCGAGCTCTCGGGCGGCGCGGACCGGATCGTGACCAGGACGCTGGGCTCGCCCCTGAAGGTCGCGTCGGACTCCATCGTCGAGATCGTGGCGACGCCGCACACCACGGGCTCCCTCAAGGCGCTCTACGCCGACGACGTCTTCGAGCAGCTCATGGGCCTGCCCGCGGGACATCGCGCGCTCCCGCTGTACCCGGTCTACGCCTGACCGAGGTCCACCCCGAGCGAGGTCCGGGGGAACACCGATGAGGCGTCGGCCAGGAGCGCCGCCTCGTCGGCGCGCGGGTGGATGTGGATGAGGACGAGGCGCTGCACCCCGGCCGCCTCCGCGACGCGCGCCGCGTCGCGCGCCGAGCTGTGCGTCCGGTCGCCCGGGGACTCGGCGTCGGTGTGCCACGCCTCGTGGAGCAGGACCCGGGCGCCGCGGGCGAGGTCCGCGTTCCCCGGGTCCCATGCCGTGTCCGTGCAGTACACGTCGTCGTCGCCTATGCGCAGGGCCGCGGTGGGCCCGCTGTGTCGATCCTGGCGGCGCGCCGACATCGCGAAGGGGCCCACGGTGAAGTCGCCGTCCCCGAAGTCGTGGACGTCGCCCACCATCCGATCCACGGCGACGTGCAGCAGCGGCGGCCCCATCAGCGCCTCGATCACCGCACGGGTCGCGGTGTCGTAGAGCCAGCGGCCGGGGCCGTGGACGACGGGCGGCTCGGGCAGGTCGAGCGCGGGCAGGTAGGCCAGGCCGACGACGTGGTCGAGGTGGAAGTGCGTGAGCACCACGTCCAGGCGGGCGACGCCGTCGAGCAACGCCGGGTCCTCGACCAGCCGCGAGACGCCGGTCCCGGCGTCCACGAGGAGGGCCCGGTCACCCTGGCGCACCAGCGCGCAGCAGGTCTCCCGCTTCGCCGTGGGCACCCAGCCGCCGCTTCCGCAGAGGATCAACGCGGACTTCCCTTCACGCGAACTGGGGGGCAGGGACTCGAACCCCGATAACCAGCTCCAGAGGCTGGCGTCTTGCCATTAGACGACCCCCCAACGGCGGTCAAGGATAGCTCTCAGGCCACGGCCTGCTCGGCCCAGTCGCGGTGCAGGCGCCAGTAGGCGCCGCGGGCGGCGAGCAGCTCTTCGTGGGTCCCGCGCTCGGCGACTCCGCCGTTCTCCAGGACCACGATCTGGCCGGCGCGGCGGATCGTGGAGAGGCGGTGGGCGATGACGATCGCGGTGCGGCCGGCCAGCAGGCGGCGCAGGCCCTCCTCGATCCGGGACTCGGTGTGGACGTCGACGTTGGACGTGGCCTCGTCGAGGATCAGGATCCTCGGGTCGGCGATCAGCGCGCGGGCGAAGGCGATGAGCTGGCGCTGGCCGGCGCTCAGGTGGGACCCCCGCTCGCCCACCTCGGTGTCGTAGCCGTCCGCCAGCGCCTCCACGAACTCGTGCGCGCCCACGGCCCGGGCGGCGTCGGCGACCTCCTCGTCGGTCGCCTCCGGGCGGCCGAAGGCGATGTTGTCGCGGACCGAGCCGCTGAACAAAAAGCCCTCCTGCGGCACCACGCCGAGCTGCGAGCGCAGCGACTCCGCGCGCACGTCGCGCAGGTCGTGGCCGTCCACCGAGACGCTCCCCGACGTGGGGTCGTAGAAGCGGGCCACGAGCTTGGCCAGCGTGGACTTCCCGGCGCCCGTGGCGCCAACGAGCGCGACCGTCTGGCCGGGGGGGACCGAGAGCGAGACGTCGCGCAGCGCCCAGATCGGCTCGTCGTCGCCGGCCCGGTAGCAGAAGGACACGTCGTCGAAGCGCACCTCGCCGCGCAGGCGACCCAGCGTCAGCGCGTCGGGCTTGTCCACCAGGTCCGGCGACTCGTCGAGCAGCTCGAAGATCTTGTCCAGCGCCGCCATGCCGGACTGATAGGTGGTGTAGAGCTGCGACAGCTGCTGGATGGGGTCGAAGAAGTTGTTCAGCGCCGCCACGAACGCCACCAGCACGCCCACGGTCACGGCGCCCTGGATGGCCTGGTGGCCGCCGTAGAGCAGGATCCCCACCGTGGCCAGTGCGCTCATCAGCTCGATCGCCGGGAAGTACGCGGCGTTGAGGTAGACGGTCTTCATGTTGGCCTGGCGGTTGTCCTCATTGAGGTCGGAGAACCGGTCGACGTGGCGGCGCTCCTGCCCGAACGCCCGCACGACGCGCACGCCCGACAGCGTCTCCTGGAGGTACGACGTGATCCAGGCGATCTTCTCGCGGGTGATCCGGTAGGCGTCGGCCGAGGCGATCCGGAACGCCAGCGATCCCAGCAGGACCACCGGCACGATCAGGAACGTGAGCAGCGCCAGCTCGACGTCGAGCACCAGCAGGATCGCGATCGTCCCCAGCAGCGTCAGGGAGGACTGGAACAGGGTCACCACGCCGTCCGAGACGAGCTGATCGAGCGCCTGGACGTCGTTGGTCATCCGCGACACCAGCACGCCCGCGCGCTTGCGCGAGTAGAAGCCGATCGACAGCGTCTGGAGGTGCTCGAAGATGCGGATGCGCAGGTCCTGCAGCGCGCGCTGGCCCACCCAGCCCACGAGGTAGGTCTGCAGCGCGCTCGCCGCCCACAGGACCAGCGACGTCCCGATGAACCCCAGGACGATCCAGTTCAGGGCCGCGAGGTCGCCCGCCACGATCCCGTTGTCGATGGCCAGCTTGGCCAGCGGCGCCGGCGCCAGGGCGGCGGCCGTTCCCAGCACGAGGGCCACGAACATCGCCGCCACACGCCAGCGGTAGGGGCGCAGCAGCTCGATCAGGCCGCGCAGCTTGCGCCCGCGCCCGCTCGTGCCGCGCAGCCGGCGCAGGACGTCCTCGCGGACCGGGCCCCTCACAGCCCCGCCACCTCGGGCTCGAGCGGCTTCTCGGTGAGGAAGACCTGGTCCGGGAGGCCCTTCTCCACGATCTCGCGGTACAGCTCGGACTCGGTGACCAGCCGCTCGTGGGGCCCGCGGGCGATCAGCCGCCCGCCCTCCAGCACGGCGATCTCGTCGGCCAGCGAGATGGTGGACAGGCGGTGCGCGACGATGAAGGTCGTGCGGCCGGCCATGACCTCGCGCAGGGCGCCCTTGATCTCCTGCTCCGTCGAGGCGTCGACCGACGACGTGGCGTCGTCCAGGATGAGGATGCGCGGATCGGCCAGGATGGCCCGGGCGATGGCCAGGCGCTGGCGCTGGCCGCCCGAGAGCGTGAGGCCGCGCTCGCCGATCAGCGTGTCGTAGCCGTCGGGGAGCGCCCGCACGAAGCCGTCCGCCTGGGCGCGGCGTCCCGCCGCCTCGACCTCCTCGCGCGTGGCGCCGGGCCGGGCGTAGGCGATGTTCTCGTGCACCGAGGCCGAGAACAGAAAGGGGTCGTCGGTGACCAGCGCGACGGAGTGGCGCAGGGAGGCCATGTCGACCTCGGCCACGTCCGCGCCGTCCACCAGCACGGCCCCCGAGTCCACGTCGTAGAGCCGCGGGATGAGCGAGACGAGCGTCGTCTTGCCCGACGCCGTGCCGCCGACCAGGGCCAGCGTCGTCCCGGCCGCCACGTCCAGCGACACGTCGCGCAGCGCCGGCGTGACGGCGCCGGGGTAGGTCATCGTGACCCCGCGCAGCTCGACGTGCCCGTCGCCCGCGGGCAGCGGCGGGGCGCCGGGCGGCGCAGTCATGGCCGGGGCGCGGTCGAGGATCTCGAACACGCGCGCGCCCGACGCCACGGCGCGCTGGGCCATCCCCAGGAAGATCCCCAGCGAGCGCATGGGGGAGATGAGCATCAGCAGGTAGGCGTAGAACGCGGTGAACTCGCCGATGGTCAGCGAGCCGTGGACCACCCGGCGCCCACCGAAGAACAGGATCGCCGCCAGCCCCAGGCTGGGCAGGAACCCGATGAACGGGTTGTAGAACGCGCGCAGCCGCGTCGAGAGCATGGCCTGGTCGAACACGCGCGTGACGCTGTGGCGGAACTTCGCGACCTGGTGGCTCTCGCGAGCGAAGGCCTTGACCACCCGGATCCCCGAGACGTTCTCCTCGGCGGTCGCCGTCAGCTCGGCGATGCGCTGCTGGACCTCCTGGAGCGCCGGGCGGTTGCGGCGCCCGTAGCGCCAGCCGATGACCACGACGAAGGGGACGGGCGCCAGCGCGATCGCGGCCAGGCCGGGGTCCAGCACCAGCATGGCCGCCGCGCCGATCCCCAGCGTGAGGAAGGACTGGAGCAGGAAGACGAGGCCGTAGCCGAGGAAGAACCGCACCGCCTGGAGGTCGACCGTGGCGCGCGACATCAGCTGCCCGGTCTGCTGGCCGTCGAAGAAGCCCAGCTCCAGGCTCTGGAGGTGGGAGTACATGCGGTTGCGCAGGTCGAACTCGACGCCGAGGGACACGCGCCCGGCGATCAGCCGCCGGGCCACGGTCAGGACCAGCCGGGCCAGGCCCGCGCCGGCGATGGCCAGTCCGACCAGGGTGAGTCCATGGCGGTCGTGCTGCTGGATCTGGTCGACCGCCCGGCCGGTCAGCCAGGGGATGGCCACCGTCCCGACGATGGCCAGCGACGCCAGGCCCAGCGACCACAGCACTCCCCGCCGATACGGACGCAGGAAGCCGAGCAGCCGAATGAAGGTGCGCATACTTCAGAAAGTATAGTGAGCGAGGGTCAGCCCAGGCGCAGCGTGTGCGCCCCGGGCGAGCCCAGGTTCACCGTGACCTGGATCGATCCGTCCCGCGCGCGTACCAGCGTCGCCGGGCGCCCGTCCAGCGTGGCGCGCACCCGGCGGTGCCACACGCCGTCCAGGCGGATCCGCGTCGTGCCGTCGCCCTGCAGCGACGCCGTGACGGGAAGCTGAGTCTTCAGTCCCATGAGCCCGGCCCGGAAGGTGATCGCGGACAGGTTGGCCAGCCGGGCGTCGAACCCGTTGTCGCGCGCGATCGGCGCGCCGTTCTCCACGTGCTGGCCGCTCACGACGGCCGGCGAGACGCCGGTCTCGGCCTCCGACGCCGACGGCGGGTCCGCCACGACGCGGCGCTTGAAGCCGCCGCGCGCGTGGTTGGTGGCCCACACCTCGCCGAAGGAGTCGACGGCCCGCGCGTCGCGGACGTCCATCTCGTCCACCCAGTAAGCGCCGTCGAAGCGCAGCCCGTACTTGGGCAGGTCCATGGACGGGTAGCGCTTGTAGCGCACCTCGGCCGGGCGCAGGTCGCGCCGGGCGTCCCCGAACCAGGCCGTGGGCCGGCGGCCGATCGTGTCGGCCACCACGTAGGAGAAATGCTCGTCGCCGTTGTGCTGGTAGAAGCGATAGTGGTTGCCGGCCGCGGCGAACGTCTCGATCTGCTTCTGCACGGCGCCGATGAACACCAGCTCGTCCGCCGTGGAGTCGGTCATCTCGTAGGGCAGGTTCAGGGCGTTGTCGACGATCAGCGTCGTCCAGCCGGGGATGCGCCACTCGGGCGTGGAGCGCGGCTGGGGCTCCGGTGGGAACCAGGCGAAGTAGGCGGGCGGGCCCACGTAGAGCGACACGCGCGCGAAGGCGTCGGGCATCAGCAGGCCGAGCCGGTAGGACAGATAGCCGCCCATCGAGTAGCCGCCGAGCGTCGTGCGCTCGGGGTCGGGGTGGAAGCGGCGCCGGACGTCGCGCCACGCCTCCAGGACGTCGACCAGCGACGTGTCGAGGTACCACGAGTCGGTGCCGCGCCCCAGCGGCGTGAACACGATGGCGTCGCGCTGCTCGGACATGATCCGCATCGAGTCCGGCGAGACCGTGCGGTAGAGGTTCTGGCCGTAGCCCTGCGGGTGGCCCCACAGGACGAGCGGCTTGCGCGACCCGGCGGCCCGCCACCCCGGCGGGATCCACACCCCATAGGGCTGCCACGGCGATCGGTAGGCGGCGCGCGGATAGCCGGCCAGGCCGCTGGACTCGGGCGGCGAGTCCTGCTTGAGGTCGATCCCCTCGCCCAGGTCCATGCTCGACCGGAAGATCGCGTTGTAGTAGCCGGGCTCGATCTTGAACGCCTTGGAGCGGCGCTCGCGCAGGGCCTGCACGTCGAGGGGCAGCGCGAAGGCGCCGATGTCGCCCCGGGCCAGCTGCTGGGCCTGGCGGTGGTCGCCCCAGTGGTCGACCAGCCGTGGCCAGTCGTCGTCGCCGGGCATGGCCACGTCGAAGGCGGCGGGGCCGGAGCCCTGCGGGGCGAAGCCGCCGGTGGCGCTCGCCACCCCCGTGGCCACCCACATGCGCGCGCCGGGCGCCAGGGTCCCCAGCGCGGAGAGCGGGACGGCGGCCTCGACGGCGTTCTCGGTCAGGTTGGCGCCGACGCGGATCGGGGTGCGGGCGCCCGCGGCGTCGGTCACGTGGCCCGCCGCGCCGGTGAAGGTGACGAAGCGGTCGGCGCCCATGCCGCGCAGCCCGGCCCCGTCGGGCCAGGCCGCCGCGCCGGTGGCGGCATTGCCGTCGGTGTCGATCGCCACGGTCACCACCGCGGCGTCGGGCACGAGCATGGTCTCCAGGCCGGCCAGCAGGTAGATGCCGCGCGCATCCGCCGCCACGCGAAGCTCGCGCAGGTCGGCGGCGTTGTAGCCGTAGCGCGCCGCGTCGGGCGGGTAGCGGTAGTCGCCGGTGGTCACCGCCGTGCTGCCCGAGAAGTCGGGCTGGTCGGGGTTGCCGTTGAGATCGGCGCCGTAGTCGTCGTAAAGGAAGTCGGTGTAGATCAGCTCGCCGCGCGACAGCTGCGAGCGACCGGCCAGGTTGGTGGGCGTGCCGCGCCACTCGCCGAGGTTCCCGTCGGCGCTGAACACCGGAGCGGGATGCGAGCGCACGCGACTCGGCTGCGCCTGCGCGGCCGCCGCCCCGGCCAGCAGGGCGGCCACGGCGAGGAGGGATGTCAGCGGTCTCACGTCCTCAAATCTATGCCTGTGCGGTCCGGTGCGCGCCATACTCGTCCCATGGCCCGTTCGCGCGCCGGCCTCTGCGACGCATGCCGCCACCAGCGGATCGTGCGCAACACACGCGGCTCGGCGTTCTCGCTGTGCGAGCGCTCGCGGACCGAGCCCGAGTACCCCCGCTACCCGCGACTGCCGGTGACGTCGTGTCCCGGCTACGAGAAACGCTGATGCGCCGGGCTCCCGTCGTGCTGCTCGCGCTGCTCTCCCTCGGCCTCGCCGTGGCGCTGGCCGTCGTGCTGCTGGGCGACGACGACGAGGGCGAGGGCGCCGGCGCCGCCCGCGCACCGGCGACGCGCACGGTGGCGGGGCCGCCGCCGGCCCTGCGCGGCGGTCAGGCGCTGCGCCGTCGCGCGGTGCTGCCGCTGGCGCTGCGCCGCCGGGGCGTGACGCGGCGCCGCGCGGCGGTCGCGGTCGCGGGCAAGGCCGACGCGCCCGGCGAGCCCCTGTTCATCGCCGTGACCGTCGAGGGCCAGACGGGCGAGTGGAACGGCCAGTCGCGGGCCTACCTGGCGTCGTCGAGCTTCAAGCGTTCCGGCGTCCTCATCGTCCAGCCCGACGGGAACTTCGGCCTGCTCGCGGGCGGGCTGGCCGAGACCACCGCGGGCCGGATCGCCTTCGTCACCAACTCCAGCGTGTTCCGCTGGGTGCGAGGCATCTCGCCCGTGGTCTGGCAGGCCGCCGTCCCCGTGGCCACGGTGACCGTGGACCCGGCCCAGGCCACCCTCCAGGCGGTGCTCGGCCCGCGCGCCTCGACGGTCGTCAACAACAACTTCAACGTCCGTCCCGGCCTGGTGTCGCCCCGGACGATCACGCAGGGCCGGGCGCAGCTGCGCTTCACCGACGGTCACGTCGACGGCCAGTTCGAGCTCTACGGCGGCGGGTTCATCGAGCCGGGCAACTCGTTCCCCGTCGACGTCTACCGCGCGACGGTGCACCGCTGAGGCTCAGCCGGGCGGGCGCGCCGGCGGGCAGGCGATCGTCGCCACGGTGCCCAGCGGCCGCAGCGCGCGGGCGAACGCCAGCCGGAACCGCACTCGGCCCACCCCGACGTGCAGCCGCCCGGCGGTCTCCCGGACGCTGCGCAGCCGCGCGTGGAGCGCGACGGTCCGGTCGAGCGCGCGCTTGAAGGCGCGCGGCAGCACCGGCGCGGCCAGGGGCTGAGAGGCATCCGGCGCGCCGTAGGGCCGCAGGGCGAGCACGACCGGCTCGAGCTTGGGGTAGGCATCGTCCTCGGTGTAGTTCCCCAGCCCCGAGACCGAGACGTCCATCGGACCGGCCAGGATCGAGACGCCTGCCTCGCCGTCGTACGACGCGACGAGCGTGCCCCGGACGTTGCGCAGGTGCCGCGCCTGCGCCAGCTCCACCTCATAGGTGCCCGCGACGACGTCATCGCACGCCGGCGTCGTGCTGATCTGCAGCGAGCCCGGGCAGTCCGCCGGCTGGAACGCGGCGCAGTCGCCGTACTCCACGAAGCCGTGGCCCTGGAGGATGTCCACCTCGGACGCCAGCAGGTTCCCGAATACCGGCCCGAGCCAGTGCGATCCGCGGGCGCCGAACCGGGCCAGCGTCTCCGGTGGGAACTCCACGAGCGCCGGCCGGCCCGCCGCACCGCACGCGCCGGGCGCGGTGTCGCCGCCCGCGCGGCTCCACTCCGGACCGGTGCTTGCCGGCGCGCCGTTCGTCAGCCACGTCAGGCAGCGCCCGTCGACGCCGACGGTGTGAACCTCGGCGTTGAGCTCGGGGAACGCCCCCGGGTAGTTGCGGTCGCTCTGGAAGGCGATCCGCGTGCCATCGGGCGACCAAGCGGGTGCGTCGTCATGGCCCCGGCGGCGGGTGAGACGCACCGGATGCGTCCCGTCGGCGTCGTAGAGGTAGATCTCCCCGTCGTAGCCGTCCTCGTCCGAGCCGAGCTGGTGGGTGCCGTTGTGGTCGCGCACGCTGGACACGGCCAGCCGGCGGCCGTCCGGCGACCAGGCCGGCGAGTCGGCGTCGCGGATCAGCCGGCGCCGTCCGCGGCCGTCCGGCCGCACGGTCCACACGGAAGCGGTCAGGCGGCTGCGGGCGTCGTAGCCGTACTCGACGTAGGCGATGCGGCTCCCGTCCGGCGACCAGGCGGGCGAGCCGACGGCGTGAAAGTAGGGCAGGAGGCGCCGGCGCACGAGCGTCCGGGCGCCGCGGCCGTCGGCGGCCACGGTCATGACCGCGCTCCCGCGCTGCATGTACCGGGTGAATGCAAGCCGGCTCCCGTCCGGCGACCAGTCGGGCGACCCGTCCGCCACGCCGCGCGGACTCGGCAACGCCACCGGCGCGCCGCCGGCGGCCATCACATGCACCTGGGCGTGGTCGCCCGACTCGCCCGGAAGGTCGAACCAGCGCGCGAACGCCAACCGGCTCCCGTCGCGCGACCAGGCGGCGTTGAAGTCGCTCTCGCGCGGCCCCGGCGTCGTGAGCGGCGCGCGGTTGGCGCCGGTGGCGTCGATCTCCCACAGGCGGCCCAGGTGCTCGTAGACGATCCGCGCGGGGGCGGCCGCGGCGGCGGCCGGGAGGGCGAGCAGCGCCGCCGCCAGCGCCCCCACGGTCACGGCGCGGCGCCTCAGGACGATGGCAGCGCCTGGAGCACCAGGAACGCGGTGAGGTCCTGGCCCTGCTGGAACGTGTAGCGGAAGATGTTGTCGGAGGTCAGGCGCTGGATCAGGCCGGCCTCGGGGGAGTCGGGCAGCGCGTTGAGCGTCGGCGGCGGCGACGGCAGCGTCGTGCCGATCGGGTGGTCCAGCGTGGAGCGGTAGTCGCGCTTGCGGAAGAGCATCGCGTTCTCGGGCTTGCGCCCCGGCGACGGCGGCAGCAGCGCCACCACGTTCTTGACGCCGCCCAAATAGCGGAACGAGTACAGCGCCAGCTCCAGGGCCTCGCGGCGCAGCAGCAGGAAGCGGGTGGTGGACGGCTTGCCCTTGTTGATCGCGCAGCGCGGGCCCAGGCCGCACAGCTGGTACATGACCGTCCGGCCCTTGACCTCGGACGCCCCGCCCTGCGTCTCGCGCGTGGCCAGGCGGACCGGGATGTCCAGGCCCGCCACGCGCAGCGGCCCACCGGTCACCAGCACGAGCTGGTCGCCGCTGGACAGCCGGTAGCGCCCGCCGACGTGGGTGGCGATCTGCTCGGCGCCGTCGGTCGTGCTGTCCTTGGACGGCCGCCACGACGACCACGCCGGACCGTTCGTGGTGCCCGGGCCGCCGCCGGCGATGAGCAGTCCCGTGGCGGCCAGCGCGCCGATGGCCACGCCGATGAGCGCGCCGGTGATCATCCGGAAGCGCGGCGCGTAGGCCGAGGGCGGCTGGGCTCCGGTGGGGAAGCCGACCTCGGTGGACGGCGCGTCGTCCGCGACCGGCTCCGGCAGCGTCTCCGGCGCGCGCCGGGGGGCGGCGGGCAGCAGCTCGCCCTCCTCGGGGCGATCGGGACGGTCTAGACCTTCGGCCACGACTCGTCCTCCAGCAGGTCGATCTCGGGCCGCCGGGGGCGCACCTGCTCGAGCAGGTCGACGACCTCGTCGCCGTGCAGCTCGCGCTTCTCCACGAGGACGTCGGCGATCCGGTTCAGCGCGTCGCGGTTGTGGCGCATCGCGTTCCAGGCGTACGTGTAGGCCTGGCCGAGGATCTGCGCCGCCTGCGCGCGCTTGAAGTGGTCCTGCATGACCCCGGTGAACGTCTCGGCGTACGGGCTGCCGGCGCCCGGGTCGGAGCGGTGGATGATCCGGTTGCCGATCCGCTCGAAGCGCTTCATCAGCTTGTCGCGCAGCTCCTCCTCCTCGTCGAGGTCCGCGAAGCGGCGGTCGCCGAAGTCGATGAGGTCGGGGCCCATCGCGGCGG
Source organism: Solirubrobacteraceae bacterium (assembly GCA_033856025.1). Lineage (GTDB taxonomy): Bacteria > Actinomycetota > Thermoleophilia > Solirubrobacterales > Solirubrobacteraceae > AC-38. The sequence continues at coordinate 24,992 of JAWVFQ010000029.1, forward strand.
CGCCCACCATGGCCAGCGCCATGAACGAAGCCCCGTACACGTCGCCGCCCACGCCCACGCCGTTCTCGCCGTAGAAGACGTGCTCGGTGGCCATGGCGGAGAGGATCATCACGAGCTCGGCCATCCGCTCGCTCTTCCAGGCGCTGAAGCGCTCCTCGATCTCGGCGCTCTGGAAGTGGCCCAGCGCGTTGCCGCGCTTGCGCACGGTCAGTCGCGTGGCCTCGATGTTCTCCTGGAACAGGTAGGAGCCCACGGCGTGGCCCGCCTCGTGCAGCGCCACGGCGCGGGTCTCGGCCGGGACGTACTCCACGCCCTGCGCCGTGCCGGTCTCGATCGTGGTCATGGCCTCGACGATGTCCGAGCGCCCGAAGGCCTGGCGGCCCTCGGAGTGCGCGTAGGTCAGCGCCATCGAGCAGACCTGCTCGATCATGGCCGGGGAGTAGCCGCTGGTGATGCGCGACAGCTCGTCGCGGCGGCGGTCGGTGTCGAGGTCTTCCTCGTGGTCGACCTTGGCCAGGTAGAGGTCGAAGATGTCCTTGCGGTCGTAGCGCGTCGGCGTGCGGAAGAAGATGTGGCGCCCCATCCGGCCCGGGCGGATCAGCGCCGGGTCCAGCGACTGAATGGGCGCGTTGGTGGCGCCGATGAAGTAGATCTGCTCGTCGCGCGGCTTGGGCGGCGGCAGGCGCAGCTTCACGCCCCCGACCCGCTGGGGGATGACGTACATCGCGTCGAGGAAAGTGTTGATCCGCCGCGACAGGAAGCGGCGCATGAAGGGCGGCTCGTCCACGCCGTCCATCTGGACCAGCAGCTGGTTCAGCGCCATGCCGCCGCCCATCCCGCCCATCATCCCCGGCGCGATGAAGGAGCTGAGCCGCTCGCCCAGGCGCTGGACGGCCGGCGGGTAGAGGGGCGGGCGCGGGTCGGCGCGCTGCTCGAACACCCAGTCGCGCCACTCGCGCGACTCCACGACCACGTCGCCGCTGGCGCTCAGCGATCCCCACGGCCCGTGGAACGCCGGGACCGGCCGGGGCGGCATCTCGCGCATCATGCCGCCGGCCGCGCCACCGCCGCCCAGCGCCGCGCGGCGCATGCCGACCGCGTCGATCTCGTCGATGAAGACGATGCACTGGCCGCCCCACTTGCGGGCCAGCCGCCGGGCACGCGCCACCAGGATGAGGACGACGATCACGTCCATCCCGATGAACGTCTGGGCGAAGCCCGAGCCGGGCATCGTCATGAAGGGGCAGTTGAACGACGTGGCGATCGCCTTGGAGAGCATCGTCTTGCCGGTGCCCGGCGCGCCGAGGAAGAGCAGCCCGCGCTCGGGCTTCCCGCCCGCCTTCTTGAACTCCTCGCTGGCCTGCCACAGCGAGATGACGCGCGTGATCTCCTCCTTGGGCTCCTGCTGGCCCCGGACGTCGGCGAGCTTCACGCCCCAGTCCGCGTCGCCCGGTTCGTAGCCCTTCATCTGCTTGATCCCGAAGAACAGCAGCGGGCCGAAGAGGATCGCGAAGTTGATGAAGAACAGCAGCGGGAGCTGGAGGCCCAGGATCAGCAGCGTGGGCAGGAACTGCGAGAACAGGCTGCCCAGGGCGCCGAAGGTCCCGAACAGCGACGTGTGCACTCCGCCGACGCGCAGCATCAGGTTCGTCGCGACGAGCAGGACGAACAGCGTCAGCGCCGTCCAGGCCAGCCGCCGGTAGCGCGTGCGCCAGTACCACGTGCGCCGCCGCGCGACGACGTCGGCCTCCAGCAGCTCCTGCCCGGCGCCGTACAGGTTCGCCCGGGGGATCAGCCGGTGGGCGATCACGTCCACCAGGCCGCGGAACGCCACGACGGCGAAGAACGTCACGACCAGCGAGACGGGGATGCTCCAGCCGTTGCCCACGTGGAAGACGAAGAACAGCGCCGGGCTGGTCAGGATCGCCACGACGGTGGCCGCGCGCGCGAGGCGCCGCCACTCGTAGGCGAGCGAGGCCGCCTGCTGGCTCATGGGCCGCAGGCTCCGGTCGGGCTCCGCGTAGGACATCTCTCGACGCTGGAGGGTACAGGCGGAAAGCCCTGGTCTCGACATGGGATGATGCGCGCCGCCGTGGCCGCGCAAGCTCCCAGCCTCGAGCTCGTTCCCTCCCCGGAGGAGGCGATGCTCCGTGAGGCGGTGTACGGGATCGCGTCGTCGTTCGGGCCCGCCTACATCCGCGAGCGCGTCGAGCGCGAGGAGCCGCCGTCGGAGCTGTGGGAGGCGCTGGCCGAGAAGGGCTATCTGGGCGTCAACGTGCCCGAGGAGTACGACGGCGGCGGGCGCGGGATGACCGAGCTGGCGGCGGTGGGGGAGGAGCTGGCGCGCGCCGGCTGCCCGCTGCTGCTCATCGTGGTCTCGCCGGCCATCGCCGGCTCCGTGCTGGCGCGCCACGGGACGCCGGAGCAGAAGGACCGCTGGCTGCGCGGCATCGGGCGCGCCGATCTCAAGGTGGCCTTCGCGATCACCGAGCCCGACGCGGGGACGAACTCCCACAACCTGTCCACCACCGCCAAGCGGACCGACGGCGGGTTCGTCCTGCGCGGCACCAAGACCTTCATCTCCGGCGTGGAGGACGCCGACGCGCTGCTCGTCGTGGCGCGGTCGGGGGTCAACGAGGAGAGCGGCCGCGGCCTGCTGTCGCTGTTCCTGGTCGACGTGGACGCGCCGGGCTTGGAGCGCCAGCGCGTGCCCACCGCCCCGCGCAACGCCGACATGCAGTGGCAGCTGTTCTTCGACGACGTGAAGGTGGGGGAGGACCGGCTGGTGGGGACCGAGCACTACGGCCTCGCCGCGGTGTTCGACGGCCTCAACCCCGAGCGGATCATGACCGCGGCGCTGGCCGTGGGGGCGGGGCGCAAGGCGCTGGCCCAGGCGTCGGAGTACGCGCGCGAGCGCACCGTGTGGAGCGGGCCCATCGGGTCCCACCAGGGGATCTCCCACCCGCTGGCCGAGGCGAAGATCGAGCTCGAGCTGGCCGCGCTGATGACGCGCAAGGCCTGCGCGCTCTACGACGCCGGCGCGAAGGGCGCGGGCGAGGCCTCCAACATGGCCAAGTACGCGGCCGCCGAGGCGGCGATCAAGTGCGTGGACCGGGCGATCCAGACGCACGGGGGCAACGGCGTGGCGCTGGAGTACGGGCTGGCCGACATGTGGTGGGGCGTGCGGACGATGCGCATCGCGCCGGTCTCGCGCGAGATGATCCTCAACTACGTGGCCGAGCACTCGCTGGGCCTGCCGCGCTCCTACTAGCCGCGCCCGGCGTCACGTCCGCGGTGGCTGGCAGGTTGTTCTGCCATGCAGCGCCGCAGGCGTCGGGTCTCCCGCTGGCTGCCCATCCTGGTGTGGGCGGGGATCATGGCCGGGGTCGCGGCCCTGGTCGTCATCTACACGCGCCCGGACGCGACTGCCGTGACGCGCGCCGCCACCCCCGGGGCGGGCGGACCGGTCGTCCCGGCCGTGGCCGGTCGCCGAGTGCCCGACGCGTGGGCGGCGCTGGAGCGAGCCGGCTACTGGGTGACCGTCGACTACGAGCCCTCCCGCCGGGTGCGGGTGAACCGCGCGACCGGGACGACCCCGGCGGCGGGCATGGCGCTCGGGGTCGGCGGGCGGATCACGCTGCTGGTCTCCAGCGGGCGCCCGCGCGTGCGAGTCCCCTCGCTCAGCGGCCTGAGCCGCAGTGCCGCGGAGGAGAGGCTGGGCCGCCTGGGCCTGCGGCCGGTGATCGTCGCGCGCGAGTCGCTCGAGTCCCCGGGGGCCGTGGTCGGGCAGTCGCCGGATCCCGGCCGGCGGGTCACCGCCCGCAGCGCCGTGCGCGTCGCCGTGGCCGCGCCCCCGCCGCCCGTGGAGGTCCCGGGCGTGACGGGACTGGGCTTCGAGGAGGCGGTGTCGGCGGCCTCCGGCGCCGGGCTCACCGTCGAGTTCGCCCACCGCAGGGCGACGAGGCCGGCTGACGTCGGGCGCGTACTCGGCCAGTCGCTCGGCGCCGGACAGGGCGCGCCGCGCGGCGCCCGGATCGTCCTGACCGTCGGCGTGCGGCGCTAGCTCGCCCGCCCGTGACACGCCGAGGGCCCGGCGTGTGCCGGGCCCTCGGGATACATCGTCTGCCGCGCCGCGTCTACGAGACCGGCAGGGCCTCCTGCACGCGGTCCACGGCGCGGTCGAGGTTGCGCTCGACGTCGCGACGGGTGCTGCGCAGCTCGCGCTCCGCGCGCCGGCTGTTGCGGCGGATCGCCTGCTCGCCGCGGCGCTCGAACCGGCGCAGCTCGCGCTGCGCGCGGTCGCGGTCGGTGTAGGTGCGCACCGTGTCCGCGAAGCTGTCGCGGGCGGTCAGCACGACGCCGACCGGGATGTAGGCAACCCGGCGGAACTGCTCGCCGACGGCCTCGAGGCGCGTGGCCTCGGCGTCGGCACGGCGGGCCGCCGCGGTCGCGCCGCGCTTCGCGGTCGTGCGGGCGCTGCGCGCGGTCCGCGTGGCCTGGCTGCGCGTGGAGCGCGCCGACGCCTTCGCGGTGCCGCCGCTGCGGCTGGCGGAGTTGCGCTTGCGAGTGGCGGCCGCCTTCTTGGCGGCGGCGCTTCGCTGGGCCTTCGTCTGGGTCGCCATCTTGATTCGTCCTCCCGGATCGCGTTCTTTTCGTGTACGAACAGGCGTTCCCGCTGGGATACGTGCGAAACGGGAAATGCTCGTGCCCATCGGCACGAGGGCGCGGCCTCCAGCCCAGCCGCCGCGTCAGCGCCCGGTCCGGTTCGAGCCGGAGTAGATGCCGCTCGTCTGCTCCGAGGGGATACGGGGGCCGATCTCGTTCTCGCGCGAGAACGTCTCGCCGGGCGGCACCCGCGCGCGGCCGGCGAAGGTGGGGCCCTGGCTGCCCGGGGTGTGCGGGTCGAAGATGACCTGCGTCGGCGTGCCCTGGGAGTCGGTCGGCGCGCCGAACGTGGCCAGGTTCCCGTTCATGTAGCCGCGCTGGCCGTTCTCGCAGTCCGCCGTGCCGTCGTCGTTGATCGCCGCGCCATGGGCCTGGCCGTGCAGGAAGGCGTTCTCGCCGCGACCCGGGCTCTGGTAGCCCTCGCCCATGACCGGCTCGCTGGCGCCCATCGCACCCAGGCCGTTGCGCTGGGAGGGCGCCGCGTTGAGCAGCGCGCGCTGGGCGGTGCCCGTGGGGTCGGCCTCGGAGAAGTGCTCGCCGAGGGTGTACCAGAAGTAGTTCCAGCCATTGCACACCGTCTGGTACGGGCCCAGGAACCGCACGAGCGGGTTGAGGATCCCGATGGTCCGCGTCAGTCCGCGCAGCGCCTGGTCGGTCTCCGGCGCGCGGAGCAGGTCGCGCGCCGCCGCCAGCACCTCGCCCGCGCGCCGGTTGAGTGCGACGCCGCGGCGCAGCACGGGAGCGCCCTCCTCCAGCGCCGGGTTGAGGGCCGGCAGCGCCCCGCGCAGCTCGTGCGTGGTGGCGCGCAGGTCCTTGGAGAACTCGGCCACGTCGTGCAGGAAGGGGCGTTGGACGTGGAGGGAGCGGATGCTCTCGTCCAGCGTGGACGGGGACTTGGCGATCGTGGCCTCCAGTGCCGCCGGGTCGCGCGAGAGCGCCTCGAACGTGGTCGCCATGTCGGTGAACAGCCGCGCGTTGACCGAGGCCACGGGCGCCACGATCCGCGCCGCGTCGCCCAGCTCGCGGAAGAAGCGCCCGATGTCAGTGCGCGGATCGGCCAGGTTGGCCGCCACCGGCGCCAGGTAGCGGAACGTCGTGGGCAGCTCCTGGATGGTCTGGTTGAGATCCACCCCGCGGCCCGTGAACGCATCGCCGAACGTCGTCAGGTTCTCCTGCGAGGCGCGGCGCGTGGGGTCGTCGAACATCTTGAAGATGTCGTCGAACTGGACCGGCACGCTGGTCTGCGAGACCGGGATCGTGTCCCCGTCGCGCAGGTGCGTCCGCGAGCGCCCCCGCGCGAGCTCCACGTACTTCAGCCCCAGCGCCGACCGCGACCGGACGACGACGCGCGTGTCGCTCGGGATCGCTCCGACCTTCCTGTCCAGCTTGAGCCGCAGGCGCGACACCGTCACGCCGTCGCGCAGCGTCACCGGCTGGATCTCCTCCACCACCCCGATGCGAAAGCCGCCCTCGCGCACCTCGTTGCCCACGACGAGGTTGGACCCGCTGGCGACATCGGCGTTGACCTCGCGGGTGGGGACGAACGGCAGGCCGTTGTTGGCGTTGTAGGCCAGGAAGACCGCCACGACGGTGACCAGCGTCGTCACCGCCCCCACGAGGACGGGGTTGGCCAGGATGGCGCCGGAGCCGCGCCTCACGGACGGGCGATCGTCGCCTGGGCGCGACGGAAGTCCGACGCGGCGCCGTCCACGGTCCGCGTGGTGAGCGTGACGCGGTAGCGGCCCGGCCCCAGGCCTGACAGGTACGCCCGGCCCGGCCCGGCCGCGGCCGGCACGGGGTCGAGCGTGCGTGCGCGTGCCCAGCGGACCCACGGGCCCAGGCGCGCCCGGCGGTCCACGACGAGGCGGGCGTCGCGCCCGGCCCCGGCCAGCGTCCACCGCACGTCGAGCGCGCGCCCGCGGGGGCGCGCGCGCAGCGCCGCGATGCCGGGCGGGGTCTCGCAGCCCGAGATCGGGACGGTGACGCGGCGGGCGACGGCCTCCCCGTCGTGGCTGGTGAACCGGGCCTCCACGGGATAGGGCCCGCATACGGGCGGCGTGAGCATCGGTGCGTGGAACGACGACTCGATCCGCACCTGGGAGAACGTCGTGGACAGGGCCGGCAGGTCGTCCAGCACCGTCTCGGTCCAGCCGTCGGGCGCGATCCGGATGTGCCCCTCGATCTTCTGGGACGGCGGTGGCAGCGACGCCGGGCCCGGCGAGGCGGGCGGGCTGAGGTAGATCAGGATCCGGAAGTCCGGCGTGAAGTAGACCGGGCCGTTGAAGGCCGCCGCCTCGACCTCGGCGTAGGCCCAGCCGATCCGCGAGGAGTCCGGGCACGTCGCCGCCGCCTCGTCGCCGGGGCCGCACCCCACGACGGTGAAGCCCGGGTTGAACCGGAACGCGGGCGGGAAGCGCACGACCTCGGTCCGCGTGGCGCCCTCGCCGTGCGCCTGCGTCACCGTCAGCGTGAGCGCGCTGGGCGAGCCCGGCGTCGCCGGGTCCACCTTCGCCTCGAAGCTCGGCGCGTACGCCGCGAGCGCGGGCGCCGCCGCGCCGGCCAGGGCGGCGGCCACGGCGAGCGCGCAGGCGAGGCCCCGTCTCATCGCGCCGGCAGCACGCGCACCGTCGACGTCATGTCGACCGGGTGCAGCGAGCAGTAGAGGCGGTACGTACCGGGACGGGTGAAGCGGTGCGCGAACTCGCGCCCGTCCGACAGGTTGGGGGAGGAGAAGCCCTCCGGGCCGCCCGCCACCGTGACTGTGTGCAGCGAGGAGCCCCAGAAGCGCCAGTGCACCGTCGCGCCCTGGCGCACGACCGCGTTGGCCGGGTCGACCCGCAGGCCGCGGACCTCCAGCGGCCCGCCGGTCGCCCACTCGGGCGGCCCGGGCGGCTGGGGCACCGGGCGCGCCGGCCCGGGTCCCCGGCGCGAGTTGATCGGCACCCGCACCAGCGGTGGCGACGCGCGCCCGCGCCGCGCCTCGCGCACCACCTGGACGTCCCCGGGCAGCGCGCCGCACGGCCTCGTGACGCTCGGGTCGCGCGCGACGAACATCCCCATGATCCCCATCACGCGGGTGTGCGGAAGCTGCCCGTCGTAGCGCGAGGTCAGCCGCAGCTGCTCGCCCGCGGCCACCGGGAAGCCCTGGCGCGACTCGATGAGGTCCATGTCGATCGGCCCGACCTCGTGCACCACGGGGCGCACCCGGTACTCGGGGTCGCGGGGCAGCGCCCAGCGGGCGCGCGAGCGCAGCAGCGTCCGCCCGCCGCAGCCCGGCTCGGACACCTCGACCTCCTTGCCGCCGCCGTGGACGTGGCCCACCGCGGCCACGACGCGCGCGCCGTAGGGCATCGTCCACGTCGTGCTCTCGGAGTGCGTGGACCCCGGCGCGCCGCCGCCCGGCACGTCGTAGACCGGGTCGTAGGAGCAGTTGCGCACGTCGAACCACAGCAGCTGGACGGGGGTGAGCGTGCGCCGCGTCTCGTAGCGCACCTTGTACTCGAGGTAGACGGAGTCCGGGCGGTTGCGGTGGTTCATGAACATCCACGTCGCCACCCAGCGGTCGTCGCCCCTGACCGGATAGCCGTAGCCGTCGGGCAGCCGCCCGGCCACGCGCTCCTCGCCGACCCCGAAGAAGCGCTCCGCGTACGCCGGGTAGCGCGTGCGGCTGTCGAGCATCGTGATGCGGTCGCACATCGCGTCGCGGCGCTCGCCCACGCGGCGGCCCAGGTTGGCGAACACGACGTGGTGGAGCATCACGCGCGAGAGCGGGACCGGGGCGCCGTGGGCGTCGACCACGTTGGCCTCCATCCCGGTGACGTAGCCGTCGACCTGGGGCTTGGGGAGGTCGGGGACGAGCTCGCGCAGGTTGACCTCGTAGGCGCCGATCGAGATCGGCCCGTAGCGGTACGTCAGGACCTCCTCGGCGGAGGCCGTGGCGGGCAGCAGGGCGCCGGCCAGCAGCGCGGCGCACAGCGCGCGGCGCATCACGGGGCGTCCTCCGGGCGCACGCGCCCGCACAGGCGAGCCACCGGCATCCCCAGCCAGGTGAAGCGGATGGTCCAGTCCAGCGACCCGTCCGCCTCGCGGCGCACCTCGTCGTGGCCGCGCAGCCCGAAGCGCACCGGGCCGACACGCACCGCGAAGCGGTAGGGCGCCATGCGGTAGCCGCCCTCCGCCAGCAGCATGTCCGCGCCGCCGGGGACGTCGTCGCCCATGACGTGGACCCGGTCGGGCCCGGCCATGCGCGCCACCATGTCGTGCGCCTCGACCTCGCCGTCGTCGAAGCGCACGGTGTCGCGGGCCAGCCACACCTCGTCGCTGATCCAGTCCACCTCGCGCTGGAACTCGAACCCGCGCGGGCGCCAGAGCCACAGCGGCCAGTACGTCAGCTCGCCGCGCCCCGTCCATGCGCGCCCGAAGAAGTCGCGCGGGCGCATGGGGATGAGCGGGCCCGGCGCCGGGGCGGGCCGGGTGGCCGACAGGATCCCCGCGACGACCAGCAGCACCCACAGGTGCACGGTGGCGAAGCCGAGTCGCTGCGCGACGCCCTCGCCGACGCCGAGGAGGTGGCCGGCCAGCGTCGACGCGGCCAGGATCGGGATCGCCAGCCCGGCCGCCAGCGTCGCGAGCTGCGCGGGGTAGCGCGGCCACAGCGCGCGCGCGACCGCGAACGGGGTGAGCGCGAAGGCCAGGTCGAACACGCCGCCGGCCCACAGGTGCGCGGTGGTGCGCCAGGACAGCTCGCCGGCGTGGAAGGCGTGGATGCAGCCGCGGTCGACGGTCAGCCCGCAGTCCAGCGGCACGAGTCCCGCCACCAGCACGCCGAGGCCGGCCAGCGCGAAGAGGCCCGCGGCCACGGTGGTGGCGGGGCGCCGCGGCAGGACGGCCCACAGCGCGGGGACCAGCGCGACCAGGGACAGGGCGAAGACCACGTAGGCGGCGCGCATGAGGCCCGGGTGGGCGGCGTTGCGGGCGGCCAGCTCGCTGAAGGCCTGGTCGGCCTGGGAGTAGGCGGGCTGGCGCGCGCCGGCCACGATCCAGGCGGCCACGAACGCGGGCTGGGCCAGCGCGGCCGCCCAGGCCAGCCGCCGGGCCAGGGTCGGGCTCACCCGCAGCCCGAGCCGGGTGACCCCCCCGCCACGTGGATACACCTCCGCCTGCCCCTCCACCGCTTCCTCCCGACTTGTGTACGGCGTACACTAACCGTACACATGCCGCCGCGAGCTGACAAGCGCGAACCCGGACTGTCCCGTGAGCGCATCCTCGACGCGGCCGCCGCGCTGGCCGCTGACGAGGGCCTGGGCGCCCTGAGCATGCGCCGTCTGGCGCAGGCGCTCGACGTGTGGCCGATGGCGCTGTACCGCTACTTCGACGACAAGGACGCGCTGCTCGACGCCCTCGTCGCACGCGCCACGGCCGAGGTCGCGTCCCCGTCCAGCGCGGGGCCGTGGCGGGGGCGGATGCACGCGCTGCTGCGCTCCACCCGCGACGCGCTGGGGGGCGAGACCGCCACGCTCGGCGCCGAGCTCCCGCGCGCGCTGCTGACCCCGGGGGCGGCCCGGCTGGCCGGCGACGGCCTGGCGATCCTCGCCGACGCCGGCTTCGACGACGCCGAGGCCCAGCGGGCGTGGCGCGCACTGCTCGCCTACGCCGTGGGCTCCCTCGCGGTGGGCGGGAGCGGCGAGCCGGAGTTCGACTACGGGCTCGACCGGCTGCTGGACGGGCTGGAGGGCGCGCGGCGCCCCGCGTCCGCCTGAGGCGTCGGCTCGCGCGCCAGCCGGCGCACGCAGCCTCGCGCCGCGCCGGCGTAGAGGAAGCCACGCATCCAGCGGCCCAGCGTCGTCTGGTGCACGCCGTCGGGTCCGGTGAGGGCGGGGATCAGCGCCGCCCAGCGCGCCCAGTCCACGATGACCAGCCGGTCGGAGTGGCGACGTCCCAGCGCGCGCAGGCGCCGGTCGGCGTCGCCGAAGGGATTGCCCCGCGGCGTGCGCTGGTAGGGCGTGGCCCAGATGTGGCATCCCGGATAGCGGCGCAGCGTCCGCGTCACCGTGCGCTCCAGCAGGGGCGCGTCGCGCGGCGCGTCGTTGGTGAACAGGCTGAACCCGACGACCTGCGGGGGACGGGGGCCGCCGTCGATCAGACGCATGCCCTGCCGCAGGTCCAGTCCGAACCACGCGCGCACGTCCACGCGCCAGTCCGGGAGGCTCACGCGCAGGTAGGGCTCGGAGTCGATGGCCAGCGAGTCGCCCACGACGAGCAGGGACGGCTGGGCCCGGGCGGCGCCGGGCGCCAGGGCGAGCAGGACGAGGACGAGGAGGAGCATCCGAGCGCGCGCGGACCATATTCCCGACGTCTCGCGACGGCAACCGCGCGGGTGTCGTCCGAGGCCCCGCCTAGCGTTCGCGCGACCCCTTCCAAGGAGGAAGACGTGAACAAGTCGGAGCTCATCGAGCAGGTCGCCGCACGTACGGACATGGCGAAGACCGAGGCCGCCGACGCGGTGGACGCGGTCCTGAAGACCATCGAGGACAATCTCAGCCGCGGCGCGGACATCGCGATCACCGGATTCGGCAAGTTCCACGTCGCCGAGCGCGGCGCCCGCCAGGGCCGCAATCCGCGGACGGGCGAGACGATCCAGATCCAGGCCAGCCGAGTCCCCCGCTTCAGCGCCGGCGCGGGCCTCAAGCAGGCGGTGAACCGCTAACCGGAGCACCCGCGACACCGCCCCCCGGCCAACACCTACAATCGATGTGTGGCAGGGGGGGAGCGAGCGCGTCTGCGCGCGCGCCGGGTCATCGGCGTGGCGGTCGCGCTCGCTCTGGTCGCGGGCGGCGCGGCGCGGGCCGCCAACCCGGCCTTCCCGGGGACGGACCCGAACGAGAGCGTCCGGATCCACACGCCGGACGACCCCCGGTTCGACCAGTGCGAGCCCCACCCGGTCGGGGAGGGAGCGCAGACGTGCACGGGCGTCTTCAACCAGGAGTTCGCCCGCTTCGGGTTCGCGCCCTCGGCCACGCAGGACACGGCGACCTACAAGAACCCGACGGACCCGCACGTCGCGCGGCTGATGGCCCAGAACACCGCGGCGGGGCGCACCGCCCTGGGCCAGGTCTCGGGCGTATCGGCCGACCGGGCGTGGAAGTTCTCCACCGGCGATCCCAGCGTGCAGGTGGGGATCGTCGACACCGGCATCGAGTGGGACAACCGCGGGCTGCGCACCAAGGCGTGGCTGAACGCGGGCGAGCTGCCGACGCCGCAGCACGACCGCGCGACGGCCGTCTCGGACGCCATTCCGGCGAAGCCCTGCCCGGCATACGCGACCGCCGACGACGCCAACGGCGATGGCGCCTTCGACGTGCGCGACTTCGTGTGCGACTCGCGCGTGTCGGTGAGCTGGTCCGGGCGCAAGGGGCCGAACGGGCTGCTGACCGCCCAGGACCTGATCCACGCTTTCGGCGTGGGCGGGGACGACGACGGCAACGGCTACGTCGACGACATCTCGGGCTGGGACTTCTTCGACGACGACAACGACCCCTACGACGCCTCGAGCTACAGCGCCGCGGACGGGCACGGGAGCGGCCGCTCCGCCGAGGCCGCCACGGCGACCAACGACGGCGACGGCGGGACGGCGGTGTGCCCGCGCTGCCAGTTCGTCCCGCTGCGCGCCTGGGACTCGTTCGTGCTGGACACCAACAACTTCGGCCAGGCCGTCACCTACGCCGCGGACAACGGGATCGAGGTCGTCGAGGGTGCCGTCGGCGGGCTCTACAACTCCCGCTTCGACCGGGAGGCCTTCGACTACGCCTATCGCCACGGCGTGTTCTTCACGATCGTCTCGTCGGACGCGAACACCGCGGCCCACAACTTTCCCACCGTCTACAACGAGGCGCTGATGGTCGCGGGGGTGGTGGCCGACCAGCACGGGCTGTCCAACAGCCAGCTCGACTACCCCGCCACGCTGATCAGCTTCTTCGGTCAGTTCGGCATCCAGATCCTGCCGCCCGCGAACGCGCCGGTGGCGACCTGGTTCCGCAACTCCGGCCTGACCCAGTACGGCGGCCACGCGGGCATCGTCATGCCGGCCACGTCCGGCTCCGAGGCCACCGGGCAGGCGTCGGGCGCGGCCGGGCTGCTCATGTCCTACGGGCGCCGGCGCTCGGCCGTCGACCCGCTGTTCGGGCCGCCGCTGGCGCCCAACGAGGTCAAGCAGCTGCTGACCATGACCGCCGAGGACGTGGTCCCCGAGAACACCGCCGGCGTCGGGACGCCCGACCCCGCGCAGGTGGGCTGGGACCAGCACTTCGGCTACGGGCGTCCCGACCTGGGACTGGCCATGGAGTGGATCCGCGACCGCAAGGTCCCGCCGCAGGCGCTGATCACCGGCCCGGACTGGTTCGCGCCGCTCGACGTGGACCGCGACCACACCGTGGAGGTCCGCGGGCGCATCTCGGCCCCGCGCGCCGCGGGCTACGACTGGAAGCTCCAGTGGGCGCCGGGCATCGAGCCCTGCGAGGCCGAGTTCCAGGACGTCGCGCCCTCGCACCACGAGACCGCGCCCGTGGACGGCGCGCTGGGGACCGTGGACCTCGTCGCCGTGCGCGACGCGCTCGACGCCCGCCACGCCGCCGCGCCCGACCCGGCCTGCCGGCGCACCCCCGGCCCCGTGCAGGGCGGCTCCACGGTCGACCCGACCGCGCCGCGGCCCGGGCCCGGCGACCGCGACCCCAACGAGCCGGCCTTCACCGTCCGCGTGGTCGTGACGGCGGGCGCCAACCGCGGGGAGCACCGAAAGGTCCTGTTCGCCTACCGCGACCCGACGCTGCACGCCGGCTGGTCCAAGCGCGTCGGCGCCGGCGGCGAGGCGTCCCAGCGGCTCTTCGACCTGAACGGCGACAACGCGCTCGACGTGATCCAGGCCGACTCGGCCGGCGAGCTGCGCGTGCTGGGCGCGGACGGGACGCCGCTGCCCAGCTTCAACCACGGCGACCCGGTGACCACGCGCGAGTACGCCAACGTCCATTCCGGCGCGCCCGCCTACTCCGCGATCGAGGCGCCGCGCGAGGTGCTGCGCACGCCGGCGGTCGGAGACATCGACGGCGACCTGGAGCCCGAGGTCGTCGCCACGGCGGGCGAGCACGTGTACGCCTGGAACGCCGACGGGACGCCGGTGCCCGGGTTCCCGGTGCGGCTGGACCCGGCGTTCTCCGCCCCGGCCGTGCGCACCAAGGAGAACCACGTCAAGCGCGGCTTCCACGCGGCCGCGACGCTGGCCGACCTCGACGGAGCCGGGCCGCTGGAGATCGTGGCCCCGGCCATGGACCAGCACCTCTACGCCTGGGACGGGCACGGCGATCCGGTGCCCGGGTTCCCCGTCCTGCTCCGGGCGCCCGGCGACACGCCCCAGCAGACGCCGGGCTCGGAGTCGGTGACCACCGCGTCGGCGGGCGACCTCGACGGCGACGGCAGGACGGACATCGTCGCGCCGACCAACGAGCTCACGCCCTCGAGCGGCGCGGGGGTCCCGGGCTTCACCCCGGGCGAGGGGCGCATCTACGCGGTGAACGGGCACGGCGCGCTGCTGCCCGGCTGGCCGGCGCGCCCCAGCGGCGAGCTGCCCGGGCTCATCCCGTTCTTCGGTCCCGGCCTGGAGACCGCGCTCGGGAACCTGACCGGCGACGCGAAGCCGGAGGTCGTGGGCGGCATCACCTCCAGCGAGGTCAGCGCCTACGGCCAGAACGCCGCGAAGCAGGTGGGCTACCTGCCCGAGCCGGCGGCCAGCTCGGAGACGGTCAGCCGCAGCTACATCGCCAACACCTTCGAGTATCCGACGGTGGCCGACCTCGACGGGAACGGCGGCCTCGAAGTACTCAAGGGCGGCATCTCGATCGAGGGGGTGGCGAACCTGCTGCTGGTGGGCCAGAACGCGCCCTACAACCACGTCATGCAGGCGTGGGACGGGGCCTCGGGCAATCCGCTCCCCGGCTGGCCGCAGGCGGTCGAGGACTACCAGTGGATGTCGAACCCCGCGGTGGCCGACGTCTCCGACGCGCCCGGCGTCGAGGTCCTGGCGCCCACGGGGCTCTACACCGTGCGCAACCTCAACGCGCAGGGCATCGAGGGCGCCGGCTGGCCCAAGTTCACCGGCGGCTGGAACCTGGCCACGCCGGCCGTGGGCGACGCGGACGGCGACGGCAAGCTCGAGGTGGCCCAGATCACCCGCGAGGGCTTCTCGTTCCTCTGGGACTCGCCCCAGCCGGCCTGCGGCACCAACGACCAGTGGTGGACGTCGCGCCACGACGAGTGGAACACCGGCGCGCACGGGACCGACACCCGTCCGCCCGGCTCGCCGCGGAGCCTGGCGGCGGCGCGCTCCGGGGGCACCGTCAGCCTGACCTGGACCGCGCCGGGCGACGACTGGCTGTGCGGCGGCGCCCGGCGCTTCCGCGTGCTGACGTCCGCCTCGCCGATCCTGCACCCGGGCGACGGGACGTCTCGGGGCGACTTCGTCACGACGAAGCAGGCGGGCGAGGGCGACACGCTGACGCTCCCGAGCGTGGCGCCGGGCGACCACGTGGCGATCCTCTACCAGGACGACGCCGGCAACTGGGGCCATCTGACGGACGTGGCCACCGGGGCTCCCGGGGCCGGCAATGCCGCCCCGACGTGCGCCGACCTGGGCCCGCTGCCGGTTCAGCGCGACGCGGCCAAGCGCCTGGACCTCGTGTGCGCGGACCCCGACGGCGACCCGCTCACGCTCTCCGTCTCCGCCGGCCCGGCTCACGGCTCCCTCGGCCCGATCGACCCGGCGACGCACAGCGTCACCTACACACCGGACTCCGGCTACTCCGGTCCCGACGACTTCACCTACCGCGCCAACGACGGCCAGGCGGACTCCCCGGCCGCCAAGGTGAGCCTCGTCGTGGCCGCTGCGGCGAACCACCCGCCCGTCTGCGACGACGTCGGCGTCCTCGGCGTGGAGCACGACCAGCCCCGAACCGTCCCGCTGCGCTGCACCGACCCCGACGGGGACTCACTCGTCCTCTCGCCGGTGTCGCGCCCGTCACGGGGGACCCTCGGCGACGTCGACCAGGCCCACGACACGGTCGTCTACACGCCGCGCGCCGGGGAGCAGGGAACCGACGAGTTCACCTACCGGGCCAACGACGCGCGGGCCGACTCGGCGCCCGCCACCGTGCGCCTCGCCATCGCCCCGGCCGCGGCCGCGGCCGGGACGCGGCCCCCGCGGGGCACGGTCCCGGCGGCCTGCGCCTCGACCGCGGGGTTCCGCAGCCTGACCGTCCGCCCGGCCGGCGCCGGGCTTCGCCTCGCCTTCACCGCGGTGAGCGGACGCCCGTCGGCGCGGGTCGACCTGTTCGAGCAGACCGTGGGGCGCTTCGTCGGCGGGCGCCGGCGGATCGGGCTGGGCTCGCGGGCGGGGGCGTTCACGTGGCCGGGCCGGGCGCCCGGCCTACACGACGGCTGGTGGTCGGCCCGCCTCCAGGTGCGCGCGGGCAACCGCCAGCTCGACACCAGGCGCGTCGGCCTGCGCCGGGTGGGCGGTCGCTGGCGCCTCACCCCGCCGTATTACCGAACGTCGGCCTGCGGGCTCGTGCGCTACCTGTCGCTCAACCGGCCGGTGTTCGGCGGCAGCCGGGGCCGGGCGCTGTGGATCGGCTTCCGCCTGGGCGCGGCGGCGCGCGTGCGGGTGGACGTCCTGCGCGGACGGCGGCTCGTGCGCCGCTTCGCGGCGCGGACCCTCGCGGCCGGCGCCACCGGCCGGCGGCGCGTGTCCGCCGCGGGCCTGCCGGCCGGGCTCTACACGGTGCGCCTCACCGTCGTCGGGGCCGGTCGCACCATCGTCACGCGCGGCTTCGCCCGGCGGATCTAGACCTCCAGGCGAGACTCCTCGAGGTCGAGCTCGCGCTCGATCCGGTGCATGACGTCGCTGCTGATGGTGCCCTCGTTTCGCAGGTTGACCAGGGCGTGGCGCTGCGCGCCGTAGATCTCGTGCATCAGGCGCTGGTAGGCCAGCGAGCGCTCCTCGATCCCGTCCTCGTCCTCCAGCTTGCCCGCGCGCACCTTGCTGCGCCGGGCGCGGAAGTTGTACTGGCCGCGCACCCGGTCGATGGTGTCCTCGCGCGTCCAGTCCTCGGTCTCGAGCTCGTCGAGGCGTTCCAGCGCGGCGCGCGCCGCGCCCAGGCGCGCGCGGATCTCCTCGGCCTCCTCCTCCGAGCCGTCCTCGCGCACGTCCAGCCGCCGGATCAGGACCGGCAGGGTCAGCCCCTGGACCACCAACGTGAACAGGATCACCGCGAACGTCAGGAACAGGACGAGGTCGCGGTCGGGCAGCGGCGCCCCGCTGTCGGTGTGCAGCGGCAGGGCGAGCGCCGCGGCCAGCGAGACCGCCCCGCGCATGCCCGCCCAGGCCGAGACCACGCGGTAGCGCGCGCCGGTGCGCCGCTCCACCTGCCCGGGGCGGCGGTCCAGTAGGCGGATGAGGTAGGGCACGGTGAACATCCAGAGGAAGCGCGAGCCGACCACCACGCCGCACACCAGCGCCGCCCAGCCCAGCAGCTCGCCCATCGTGCGCCCGTCCAGGGCTCCGCTGATGACCGGCAGCTGGAGCCCGATGAGGATGAACAGCGTGCCGTTGAGCAGGAAGATCAGGGTCTCCCATACGGCGTAGGCCTGCAGGCGGGTCTGCGGCGTGATGAAGACGTGCGAGCGCCAGCCCAGGTAGATCCCGGTGGTCACCGAGGCGAGCACACCCGACACCCCGAGCTCGTCGGCCGGGATGAACGCCGCGTAGGCGGTGAGCAGCGAGATGGTCAGCTCGGTCGGCGCGTCGTCCAGGCGCCGGCGGATCTCGCCCACCACGTAGCCCACCGCCAGCCCGATGGCGATCCCGCCCGCCGCCGACCCGACGAACTCCAGGCCGGCGTGCAGGACGGAGAAGCTGCCGCCCACCGCGGCGGCCACGGCGACGCGGTAGGCCACGAGCGCGGTCGCGTCGTTGACCAGGCTCTCGCCCTCGATCACATTCACGATCTGCCGTGGCGCGCCGAGCCGGCGCATGATCGCGGTGGCCGCCACGGGGTCGGTGGGGGAGACGATCGCGCCCAGCGCGAAGGCCAGCGGCCAGGACAGGCCGATCACCGCATGGCCCACGACGGCCACGGTGCAGGCCGTCATCAGCACGAGGCCGAGCGCCAGCAGCGAGATCGGCCGCAGGTTCGTGCGCAGCGACCGCAGGTCGGAGAAGAACGCCGCCGAGTAGAGCAGCGGCGGCAGGAAGATCAGCAGGACCAGGTTCGGGTTCAGCGCGATCTTCGGCATGCCGGGGATCAGCCCGAGCGCCAGCCCGCCCAGCACGAGGGGGATCGGGTAGGGGACGTCCAGGCGACGCGCCACCACGTTGAGCCCGGCCACCGCGACGAACAGCGCGGCGATGACGATCTCGAAGTTGCCCACGGGCCGACGGTATCGAGCGGCTACGCTCCGGGCCATGGCGCAGTGCACCCACCTCGACCAGGTTCAGGTCACCCAGCTCCCGGACTCGGCGGACGGCTGCGAGGAGTGCCTGGCCATGGGATCCGGGTGGGTGCACCTGCGCATCTGCCTGACCTGCGGCCACGTGGGCTGCTGCGACGACTCGCCCCACCGCCACGCCACCGCCCACGCCGACGGGACCGGACATCCGATCATCCGCTCGCTGGAGCCCGGCGAGGAGTGGTCGTACTGCTACCCCGACGAGCTGGGGATGCTGCTGCCCCAGGTCCAGGGGCAGACCCGCATCCCGCCGTCGCCGCTGCTGGGCTAGGCCGCGCCGGTCACGCCCGCAGCTTGTAGCCGCGCGCGAACAGCCGGTAGTTGAAGGCGAACAGCGCGGCGGTCGCCGCCGTGAGCAGCGCGAGCGAGACCGGGATGCTGGACTCGCTGTAGCCCAGAAAGCCGTAGCGGACCAGGCCGATCATGTAGTAGACGGGGTTGAAGTGGGTGATCGTCTGGAAGGGCTCGGGCAGCAGCGACGCGGAGTAGAAGACCCCGCCCAGGAAGATCAGCGGCTGGAGCACGAACGTCTGCGCGAACGAGACGTCGTCGAACTGCTCGGCCCGCACGCCCACGAGCACCCCGAGCTGGGCGAAGAAGAAGCCGACCAGGAACAGGCCGGGCACCAGCACGAGGACGTGGTCGACCGGAATGTCCACCAGCACCGACGAGGCGGCGAAGGTGAGGATGGCCACGAGCATCCCGCGCAGGAAGCCGCCGAAGGAGAAGGCCAGCAGCAGCTCGACCGGCGAGGCGGGGGAGGACAGCTGGTCGTCGATCGCGCGCTGGAACTTCTGCTGGAGGATCGAGGACGAGTTGTTGGCGAACGCGTTCATCGCCCAGGCCATCATGATCAGCCCGGGGATCACGAAGACGACGTAGTCGAAGCCGTGCAGCGTCTTGATCCGCGAGCCCAGCGCCGCCCCGAAGACGGAGATGTAGAGGAACGTCTCCAGCAGCGGCGCACCGACCGTCTGGCGCTTGATCTTCATGAAGCGGTTGACCTCGCGGCGCACGAGGGTGAAAAAGCGGATCTGCGCGGCGCTCACGCGACGTCACCGCCCACGTGGGCGCGCGAGAGCTCCTGGCGGCCCACCAGCTCGAGGTAGGCGTCCTCCAGCGAGGAGGTGCCGTACTGCGCGGCCAGCTCCTCGTTGGTCCCCTGGGCCACCACCTCGCCGTGGTTGATGAAGGCGATGCGGTCGCACAGCTGCTCGGCCTCCTCCAGGTAGTGGGTGGTGAGCAGGATCGAGGTGCCCTCGCCGTTGATCCGCTGGACGTAGTGCCACAGCTCCAGGCGCAGCTCGACGTCCACGCCGGCCGTGGGCTCGTCGAGGATGAGCAGGCGCGGGCGGTGCATGAGCGCGCGCGCCAGGACCAGGCGGCGCTTCATCCCGCCCGACAGGAAGCGCGTGCGCTCGTCGCGCTTGTCGGTCAGCGAGAAGGCGTCCAGCAGCTCACGCGCCCGCTCGCGGCGCTCGCGCCGGGGCATCCCGAAGTAGCCGCCGTGATAGTCCAGCGTCTCCTCCACGGTGAGGAACCAGTCGATGTTGAGCTCCTGCGGCGCCAGCCCGACGGCCAGGCGCGCCTGCTCGTAGTGGTCGACGGCGTCGTGCCCGAAGATCCGGATCGTGCCCGACGTGGGTTGCGCCAGGCCGGTCGCGCAGTGAATGAGGGTCGACTTGCCGGCGCCGTTGGGGCCGAGCAGCCCGAAGAACTCGCCGGCCGCGATCTCCAGGCAGACGCCGCGCAGCGCCTCCGTGCCGGTGGCGTAGCGCTTGTGAAGGTCGGTGACTTCGAGGGCGGGGGTCACGGCGCGCCATTCTGACGACCGCGGTTCGCCGGCCCGGGTCAGGTCAACTCGGCCGAGAGCTCGGCGCCCCCGGTCAGCGTCTGCAGCACGACGCAGTAGCGCTCCGTGAGCCGCAGCAGCGTGGCCAGCTGCTCCTCCGTGGCGTCGCTGTCCAGGTCGAAGCGCAGGCGGATCGCGCGGAAGCCGACGGGGGCGTCGCGGTCGACGCCCAGCGTCCCCCGGAAGTCCAGGTCGCCCTCCGCCGTCACCGAGCCGCCCGCGACCGGGATCTCCAGCGAGGTGGCCACGGCGCGCAGCGTCACGCCCGCGCAGGCCACGAGCGCCTCGAGCAGCATGTCGCCCGAGCACAGCTGGGTGCCGTCGCCGCCACTGGCGGGGTGCAGGCCGGCCTCCGCCAGCGCTCGGCCGGTCTGGACGCTGCACGCGACGCCCGCCTCCAGCGACCCGGCCGCCCGCAGCGTCACGACGGCGGACCGCGGCTCGGCCTCGTAGCGGGCCTTCAGCGGCGCCTGGCGCTCGCGCAGTTCGGTGCGGTCCATGACGGGATCATGACGATCCCGACGCCGAAATCACGAGCGCGACCAGGCCGGCGGCGACGAGGGCCACCAGGACCACCAGCCAGAGCTCGATCCCGAGGGCGGCCAGGACGATGACCGCGATCACGGCGCTCGGGACCAGCGTGAGGGACCAGCTCACGCCCGCGCCGTCGCCACCGAGGAGTCGGGTCGGGCGCCGTACCGCCGGGATGCGCGCGAGCCCGCTCTTCGTCCTCGGGCGGCCGCAGTTGGCGCACAGGCCGCTGACGACCGCGCTGTCGCGCCCGCACCCCGGGCAGCGAGCCTCAGCCATCCGGCGGTACCGACAGCGCTCGGTGCAGGCGGGTGCGCAGGAAGTCCAGGGCGGCGGCGCGCTGGTCGGGCGCGGCGAGGAGCTCGGCGTACGTCAGCTGCGAGCTCGGGAACGCTCCCCACGGCGCGACGTACACGTAGGGCTCGGGCAGGGTGTCGTCGCCCGGCGAGCAGCCGTAGGCGGCGCGGCGGCCGGCGTCCTGGGCGCCCAGCTCGACGGCCATGTCGAAGTGCTCGGGCCACAGCTGGACGCGAGAGGGCTCGGCGCCGGCGCCGGCCTCGGCGCGCAGCGTCTCCAGGACGGATGCGGCGAACCCGTACCAGTCGCCCAGCGCCGCGGCGGCGTCCGCGTCCACGTCGAGGGGGTCGGCTGGTAGAGCGGCGGCTCCTGACAGACCGGCGAGCTCCGCGCTCGCACGCAGGCTCTGGATCGACCCACGTCGCTCCCGCCCGTCCTCGACGACCACGAGCTCGCCGTCCTGGATCCGCACCTGGGTGTCGCCGCCGAAGAACGGGGTGCCGAATCCGCCGCGGGTGAAGCGCAGGCCGAACTTGCCGTGGTCGCCCTCGCGCGCCGGCTTGAGGATCCGCTCGGCCACGCCGTGCAGCGCGACGCGCGTGTGCGCGAACCCCTCGGACAGCGGCGCCAGGCGGTTCCACGGCCCCAGCCAGCGCTCGCGGCAGAACGCCTCCAGGCCGGCGTCCCCGGCCGCGACCTCCTCCCACGTCAGGTCACCGCGCCCGGGGACAGGTGAGACGACCGGGCGCCCGTCTCCGGCCCCGCGCGCCACCGCGTCGTCGGCGAACCACGGCGGGTCGTGGACCGCGGGCGGCGAGGGCTCCAGGACGCGGGGATCGAAGCGGCCCCCCAGGGCGAGATCGGCCTCGGCGCGGGGGTCCATGGGAATAGTGTGACGCCGTGGCCTCCGTCCCCGACCTCGAGCTCAACGACGGGCGCACGATCCCGCAGCTGGGGTTCGGAGTCTTCCAGATCCCGTCCGAGGAGACGGCCGAGGCGGTCCGGCGCGCGCTGGAGGTCGGTTACCGCCACGTCGACACGGCCGAGATGTACGGCAACGAGGCCGAGGTGGGGGAGGGGATCCGCGCGGCGGGGATCCCGCGCGACGAGGTGTTCGTCACCTCCAAGCTCAACAACGGCTACCACCGCCCGGACGACGCGCGCCGCGCCTTCGACGACACGCTGTCCGCGCTGGGCTTCGACCACGTCGACCTGTTCCTCGTCCACTGGCCACTGCCCACGCTCTACGACGGCGACTTCGTCTCGACGTGGAAGACGCTGGAGGAGTTCCACGCGGACGGCCGCGCGCGCTCCATCGGGGTCTCGAACTTCCAGGTGGCCCACCTGGAGCGCCTGGCCGCCGAGGCCGACGTAGTCCCGGCCGTCAACCAGATCGAGCTGCATCCCTACCTCCTCAACCGCGAGGTGGACGAGCACGGGCGCGCCCACGGCATCCTCACTCAGGCCTGGTCGCCCATCGCCCAGGGCCAGGTCCTCGACGACGCCACGATCGGCGAGATCGCCGAGCGGGTGGGACGCACCCCGGCGCAGGTCGTCCTGCGCTGGCACGTGCAGCGGGGCAACGTCGTGTTCCCCAAGTCCACGACGCCGGAGCGCATCCAGGAGAACTTCGAGCTGTTCGACTTCGAGCTCGAGCCCGCGGACGCCGAGCGCATCGACGCGCTCGATCGGGGCGAGGCCGGTCGCACCGGCCCGCACCCCGATCGATTCGCGTACGTCCCGAGCTAGGCGGTCAGCCGGTGACCCGGTACTGCACGTTCACCCAGACCGTGCTGGCCTGAGTGGCCGCGCAGGCCAGGAACGGCAGCGTCTGCGCCAGGCTGGGCTGGGCCGCGTTCCAGATCGTCTTCATCTGGTCGGCGGTCAGGCTCTGGCCGGGGGCGAGGCGGATGACCGCGTCGCTGTTCCCGCACTCGTTGCTGGAGTGGCCGGGCTTGACGAACGACAGCACGGCGCCGTTGGCCGGGTTGGCCACCTTGGTCAGGACCGACTTGCTCCCGCCGCCGCCGTAGCGGCCGAGGAAGGGGACGTAGCCGGACACGGGCGGCTGCGCCGTCATCGTGACGCTGGCGTCGTGGACGGTGCCCACGCCGTTGGCGTCCTGCTGCTGCTGGGCCTTGCGGCGGTCGGCGAGCCACTGCAGGTTGATCCCAATCGAGCGCTTGCCGTAGACCAGGTAGTCGCCCGCCGTGACGTTGTACAGCGAGGAGGCGAAGCGCTTGTAGTCGAACGCGAGCTTCCACTCGTAGGACGCGGTCTTCTCCCAGTCCAGGTTGATCCCGAAGCGCTGGCTGGAGTAGTTGAGGTAGCGCCGCGCCTTGGTGTTGTAGAGCGCGACCGACTCGGCGGGATCGACGTAGCCGCGGTGGTCGCGGACGTTGCCCACGGGCTTGCGATAGACGATCCAGTCGCCGCGGCGACCCCACTCCAGGTCGGCGCCGAAGGTCCGGTCGCCGGGGCCGAAGGGGCTGTTGTTGATCTCGTTGAACGTGTTGAACGGCGTGCCGGGCTTCGGCTTGACCATGTGCCACTGGACGGCGTCCAGCGGGTCGGTGGCGGCCGAGGCGGCGGCGGGCAGGGCCAGCGCGACGAGGACGATGAGTGCGGCTGCGAGGCGTGACTTGGTCATGGCGGGTCTCCTTGCGAGGGGGTTTGGCTTGCAGGAGACACGCTCGCAACGCGGCCGCCCGGCGACCGCTCGCCGGGCGACACGCGTTGTGTCAAGCGCGTGACAGAGGAGGCGGGCTAGGCGGCTTCGCGCAGCGCGGCGAGCTCGTCGCGCTGGCGCAGGGCGTCCAGGGCGCGGCGCTCCAGCCGCTCCACCTGGTCGCGTGAGACGCCGAGACGGCGGCTCGTCTGAGCCGGCGTCTGGGGCGGCTCCTCCGTCATCCCGTAGCGCAGCGCGATCACGTTGCGCTCGGGCTCGGGCAGGGCGTGCAGGGCGCTGGCGACGGTGCGCCGGCGCTCGCCCTCCTCCGCCTGGTCCTCGAGGCTGTCCTCCTCCACCGGGATCAGCGCGCCCAGGGACGTGTCCCCGTCCTCGCCGACCGGCGTGTCGAGGCTGACCGTGTCGCGATCGATGTCGCGCAGGTCCTCGATCTGCTCGAGGGTGAACTTCGTCTTGGCCACCAGCTCCTCGTCGGTGGGGTCGCGCCCCAGCTCCGCGGCGAGCTCACGCTCGGCCCGGCGCAGGTTGCGCACCCGCTGGCCCACATGGACCGGCAGCCGGACGGTCCGTCCGGA
This sequence comes from Solirubrobacteraceae bacterium, assembly GCA_033856025.1. Taxonomy (GTDB): domain Bacteria; phylum Actinomycetota; class Thermoleophilia; order Solirubrobacterales; family Solirubrobacteraceae; genus AC-38. The sequence continues at coordinate 49,152 of JAWVFQ010000029.1, forward strand.
GTTGCCGGCGCCGCGCTGCATGGCCTGACGGATCCACAGCGTGGCGTAGGTCGAGAAGCGGTAGCCCCGGCGCCAGTCGAACTTCTCCGAGGCGCGGATCAGCCCGAACATGCCCTCCTGGACGAGGTCGGTCATCGATAGACCCGAGCCCAGGTAGCGGCGAGCCTGCGACACGACGAGTCGCAGGTTGGAGTTGATCATGCGCTCCTTGGCGGCGAGGTCGCCGCGCTCGATGCGCTTGGCCAGCTCGATCTCCTGATGGGGCGTCAGCAGCGGGTAGCGCCGCGAGGCCGCGAGCAGGTGCTCGAGCGAATCGGGAGTCATGTCGACGACCTCCGGCTCCTCCACGGCATCCGGCCGGTCGAGAGCGACCCGGGGGTCGATGAGCGAGTCGTGCATCCATTCCCTTCGTCTGAAATCCTACTTCTGGGCTAGGGATTATAGCGTGATGTTGCGCGAGCAACGAGTGTGACAAACCGCACGTACCTCGGCGGGTCGCCGGCTAAGCCAGCAGGCGTGCGAGCGCGAGCTCGAGCACCTCGGACCGCGTGCGATCGCCATGGCCGGCGGCGATGAAGCCGCTGCCGACGAAGAGCGAGAACGCGATCAAGCAGCGGGCCTCGACCTCGTCCTCGTCGGCGCAGAGCTCGCGGAACAGCCCGCGCATGTAGTCCATCCGCCGGTCGTCGACGCGGCGCAGTCGGCGGGCCACGGCCCTGTCGCGCCGGGCCCAGTCGCGCACGGCCAGGTCCACGCGCAGCAGCGTCCGCGCCTCGGCGGACGAAGCCAGGCCGAAGAGCCGCCGCAGCCGCTCGCGTCCGTCCCCGCCCCCGGCCTCGACGCGCTCGATCGCCTCGTCGATCATCGCGCGCTCCCAGGCCCGGAGGATCTCGTCGAGCAGCGCGCCGCGGTCGGCGAAGTACCCGTAGAAGCCGCCCTTGGTCACGCCGAGGGCGCGGGCCAGCGGCTCGACGCGGACCGCATCGGGGCCGCCGTCCGCCAGGGCCTGGAGCCCCTGCTCGATCCATCTGCTCGGGGGGGTGCGCGCCAGTGCCACTGTTGACCTGTCGGTATTTATACACTAGCGTATAAATACGGCACCGTATAGACAGCCCTCCCGCCTCGTGCGCTCCTCCACCGCCCTCTCCCGACGCCGATGAACGTGGGCCGCCCGTACGACGTCGTGGTCGTCGGCGCCAGCGTGGCGGGATGCGCCGCGGCGCGGCTCCTCGCGCGCGGCGGCGCCCGGGTCGCCCTGGTCGAGCGGCGTCCCGACCCCGGGGCATACAAGGTGATGTGCACGCACGCCGTCCTGCCGCCCGCCACGCGGACGATCGAGCGGCTGGGCCTGGCGCCGCTGCTCGCCGCGCGCGGGGTGCCGAGGACCGGGGCCGAGCTGTGGACGCCGTACAGCGGCTGGCTGCGGGCACCCGGGGTCCCCGACGGTTGGGGCGTGACCCGTCGCACGCTCGACCCGCTCCTGCGCGAGCTCGCCGCCGGGACGCCCGGCGTGGACCTTCTGACCGGCTGGACCGTCAGGCGGATCCTGCGCTCCGGCGGCCGGCCGGCCGGCGTGGAGGTCGAGGACCGCGGCCACCGGACCGCGGCGCTGCGCGCCCGCCTCGTCGTGGGAGCGGACGGTCGCGACTCGGCCGTCGCGCGGCTCGCCGGCGTCGCCGGTCGCATGCGCCCGCACAACCGCTTCTTCTACTTCGCCTACTGGCGCGGGGTCCGCACGCCCCGGGCCGGCGCCGGCGCCGCCATCCGGCTCTGGCTGCTGGACCCCGATGGCGCGTCGGTGTTCCCGAACGAGGACGACCTCTCGGTGCTCGTCGCCACCTACCACCGGTCGCGTCTGCGCGAGGTCAGGGCGGATGCGGAGACCGCCTACGCTCGGACGTTCGCCGGGCTGCCGGACGGGCCGGACCTGCGCGGGGCCGAGCGCGTGTCCAAGCTCCTGGGAAAGCTCGAGGTCCCGAACGTGATCCGTCCCGCGGCGCGGCCGGGACTGGCGTTCGTCGGAGACGCCGCGCTCGCCGCCGACCCGTTCTTCGGCGTGGGGCTCGCCTTCGCGTTCCAGAGCGCCGGATGGCTGGCCGACGAGGCGAGCGCGGTCCTGGACTCGGAGCGCGCCCTCGACGCCGCGCTGCGCCGCTACCGCCGCCGTTTCGCGTGGCGGCTGGGTCCGCACCACCTCCAGATCGCCGACTTCTCCACCGGCCGCCGGATCAGGCGGATCGAGCGCCTGGCGTTCCGGCGGGCCGCGCGCGACCCGGCGGTGGCACGCGCGCTCGGCGAGGTCCTGACGCGCCAGCGCTCGCCGGCGCATGTGCTCGGCCCCCGGTTCGTCTCCCGGCTCCTCGCGCCCGGGCGGCCCAGCGGGGCGCCGGCGTGACGATCCGCGAGCGCATCCTGCTCGTTCTGGCCGTGGTGGGCTTCGTCGTGCCCAACGCGATGATCGGGGTCTTCTTCGCGAGGCACGGCGTCGACCTCGCCGCCTACTTCGCGCACTGGGGGGAGTCGCTCCCCGCGGCCCAGCTGGCCGCCGACGTCAGCCTGGCCTTCGTCGCCTTCGCCCTGTGGGCGGCCTGGGAGGGGCGGCGGATCGGGATGGGAGCGTGGTGGGTGCCGGTCCCCGCCTCGCTGCTGGTCGGCGTGTGCTTCGCCGTCCCGCTCTTCCTGCTCCTGCGCGAGCGCGCGCTGGCCCGGGAAGGCCGCTGAATGCGCGAGCTCGGCTATCGCGTCCGGCGCCGGATCGCGGAGCTCGATCCCGAGGGCGACCACGAGGAGCTGGCGCGCCTCAGCCACCAGGTCCTGCACGGCGACCCGATTCCGGTGCACGCCGCCTATCTGGTCGGGTTCGCGCGTCAGATGGCGGTGCCGAGCATCGCCCGCGTGATGTACCGCGGCGGCGGGGGCGACATGGTGGCCGACAGCGCACGGCGCACCGACGACACCCTCACCTTCTTCGGCGAGTTCCTGCGGCGCGGACACTCGACCCCAGAGGGCCGGACCGCGATCGCACGGATGGAGCGCATACACGCGCGCTTCCCCATCACCGACGAGCAGAAGCGCTACACCCTGGCCACCGTCATCTTCGAGGGCGACCGCCTGGCCGAGCGCCTCGGCCACGATCCGTTCACGCCCGCCGAGCGGCTGGCGCACTGGCACTTCTGGCGCGGTGTGGCCGAGCAGATGCCGCTCGGCGGCCTGCCGGCGGCCCGGGAGGAGCTGTGGCGCTGGATGCTCGACTACGAGCGCGCGCACTGGGCGTACACCGAGGGCGGGCGGACCATCGTGGACACGCTGTTCGAGGACTGGGCCACGCGCTGGTTCCCCCGCCCGGCGAGGCGCGCGGCGCGCCAGGTCCTGCTGGCGCTCATGGACGACCGGCTGCGCGCCGTGCACCGGCTGGAGGACCCGAGCCGGCGCGCGCAGCGCGCTCTGCGCGTGGGGTCGCGCGCGTGGGACCGAGTCACGCCGCTGCGCCCGCTGCGCCGCGAGCGCTCGTGGGCGGAGCACTTCGGCCGTGGCCACGGACGCCCGCCCGACCTCGAGCGGGTGGGCCACGAGTCGCCCGGGGCGCCGGCCTAGCCCGCCGGCGCCTGCTCGCGCCAGAAGCGCACCCACTCGCGCTCGTGGCCGATGCCGGCCCGCAGCGACAGGCGCACGCCGTCCGGCGTCTCGGGGGGCAGACCGGCGGCCAGCGCCTCGTACTCGGCCAGGCGGGCCTCGTGGGCGGCGGCCTGCTGGGCGGCCAGCGGCCCGGGGTCGGCGCCCAGGAACAGCTGGAGCAGGCCGGCGTCGCGCAGCTCGGTGAACTCGGTCGTCGGCGTGGAGAGCCACTCGCGCAGCGCGGCGCGCCCGGCGGCCGTGATGCGGAAGCGCCGGCGGCGGCGCCCGTCGGCCTCGCGCTCCTCCTCCAGCAAGCCGCGGCGGGCCAGCCGCTCGGGCTCGCGGTAGACCTGGTCGTGGCGCAGCGTCCACAGCCCGGAGACCGACGCCGCCATCTGCTTGAGCTCGTACGGGGTCGTCTCGCCCGCCTGCTCGATCAGGCCGAGGACCAGGTAGGCGACGGGGGGGAGGGGGCCGGGCTCGTCGGGCATGGGCAACAAGGGTATCCAACCGTCGCACGACGACAGTGGCATTGCTACTATCGCGACGACCGTGGACCTTCGAGATCCCATCCTCGCGCTCCACATCGCCGCCGGCGGCACGGGTCTGCTCCTCGGGCCCGTCGCCTTCGCCGCGGCCAAGCGCCGCGGGCCGCACACGCGGCTGGGGGAGGCCTACCACTGGGTGATGCTGGCCGTGTGCGTGTCGGCGGCCGGGCTGGCCGTGCTGGCCTGGGACCGCATCTGGTGGTTCCTGCCGATCGCCGCGTTCAGCTACGCCAACGCGCTCGCCGGCTACGTCGCTGTGAAGCGCCGCCGCCCCGGATGGCTGCGCCGCCACGTCCGGGGAATGGGCGGGTCCTACATCGCGCTCGTGACCGCGCTGCTCGTCGTCAACACCCAGGCCAAGGTGCCGGCGATGTGGATCCTCCCGACGGTCGTCGGCTCGCCGCTCATCGTCTGGCTGCTCAACGAGGTCGACCGCGGGCGGCGCCCCAAGCGCGTGGCCCGGGCCTCCTAGCGCCGGGCGCCGCGGGGCGATACATCCTCGCCGCATGGAGGCGGGGGCCCCAGGCGACTGGGGAGTGGCGCGGGACCGGAGCCGTTGCGGCGGTCCTCATCCTGGCCGGCACGGTCGGTGCGGCCGCACGAGACGCCGGGCTAGCCGGCGGCCAGCAGGGCGGCGAGGCTCGCGTGGTCGTCCGCGCAGGCCGGGCAGCCCTCCAGATGCGCCCGCATCCCGGGGACGGCGGCGTCGGCGTCGCGGCCCGCGAGCTCGTGCTCGACGTGGACGTCGAGCCGCTCGAAGCACTCCTCGCAGGTCAGCTCCGGGCCCGCGGGCCCGAGGACCAGATCGAGCCGGCCGGGCGGCCGGGGGGTGGCGCCGTCGCTCATGCGCTCGCTCCCTCCCGGGCTTCGCCCACGTCGTGGCCGCCGGCGGCGAGGGCGGCTCGCAGCTTGCGCCGCGCGTCGTGCAGCGTCTTGTAGAGCGCTCCGCGCGTCGTGCCGAGTCGCTCCGCGAGGACGTCGATCGGCACGTCGTTCAGCGTTATCGCGACCAGGACCGACCGCTGGTGAGCGGTCAGCGCGTCCTCGATCGCCCGGCGGATCGCGCTCAGCAGCTCCGCGGCGTGCGCGTCGTCGTGCGGCGAGGCGCGCCGGTCGGAGATGCGTTCCCACGCCGCGTCCTCGAGCGGGACCTCGCGGTCGCGCCAGCTGCGCCGGCGGACCTTCACCGCGGCCTCCAGCAGGGCGAACTTGTACGCCCAGGTGGTGAAGCGGCTGTCGCCGCGGTAGGAGTCCAGCTTGCGCAGGACCGCCAGCAGCGCGTCGTCCGCCGCCTGCATCGCCAGGTCGTCAAGCTCGCGCCCGGCGCGCTCGCCGAGCGCGCCCGCCCGGCGGGACACCTCGAAGCGGGCGGCACGCAGGAGCAGGGCATGCAGGCGCGCCATCGCCGCGTCGCGCTCGGGAGCGCCGGCCGCGAGCGACCGGCGCCACGCCGCGGACTCGTCGTCCAGGTCGGTCGCGGTCGCGGGGACCGGACCACCGCCCGTCGTCGAGGTCAGCCCCGCCGTCACGGCGCCACATCCAGGGGTGCGGCGATGCGCACAGCGAGGTCAGGGGGGCAGCCGCGGTCGAGCAGGTCGAGGATCGCGTGCAGGTCGGCGTCGCGGTCGCGCGCCAGCTCGTGGGCGACGGCCGGTGCGAAACCGGCGCGGCGCAGGCGCTCGCGCCGCCACTCGACCACCGCTCGCGACGGCTCGGCCGGTGAGGTGGCGGTCGGGGGAGTCCTCATGTCTGCATTGGCGACGGCCACGGGACATTCCTTACGTAAGAACCTCGGCGGTCACGACGCCAACGCGCCGACCCCGGAAGACAGGAGCACGATCATGGCATCCACCGCAACGGCCCCGGCCGCCGTGTCCGCCCGCGTAGGGCGCACCGCCGATTGGCACGACCCGCGCTACCAGGCGTTCGCGCTCATGCGCCTCGCGTTCACCGTCGCGCCGATCGCGTTCGGCCTGGACAAGTTCTTCAACGTCCTGGTCCACTGGCCGAACTACCTCGCACCGTGGATCGACGACATAGCGCCCGGCAGCGCCCAGCAGTTCATGTACTTCGTCGGCGTGACGGAGATCGTCGCCGGCGTCCTGGTCGCGCTGAAGCCGCGGTACGGCGCCTACGTGGTGGCGGGCTGGCTGGCCGGGATCATCGTGAACCTGCTCACGCACTCCGGCTACTACGACATCGCGCTGCGCGACTTCGGCCTGATGCTCGGCGCCCTGAGCCTGGGCCGGCTGGCGGCCGCGTACGACCCGCCGCTGCGCCTGCGCGGCTAGGACGCGGCGACGCCCAGCGCGGCGCTCATCGCCGAGATGATGGCGCCGCCGACCGTCACGGAGACGAACGAGCGGGCGAAGCTCGTCTGGAAGAACGCGTAGCGCAGCCAGGCGAGCACGAGCAGCTCGATCGCGACCACCCCCACGGCGACGGCGATCGCCACGTGGTAGCTGTCGATCAGGAAGGGGAGGGTGTGGAACACGCCGCCGACGAAGGTGCCCAGCCCGGTGATCGCGCCCCGCAGCACGGGCTGGCCGCGGCCGGTGAGGTCGCCCGTGTCCGACAGGCCCTCCGAGAAGGCCATGCTCACTCCCGCTCCCAGCGCCGTGGCCATTCCGGTGTAGAAGGCGGTGAGCGGGCGGTGGGTGGCCAGGACCACCGCGAAGATCGGCGCGAGCGTGGAGAGCGAGCCGTCCATCAGCCCGCTCAGCGCGGGCTGGACGCGCTGGAGGAGGAAGGTCTGGCTGTGTACGTCGATGTCGGTGTGAAAGCGCAGGTGTCTCATCGCGCCATTGTCACAAGCACCTGGTCAGCCGGATGTGGCCCGGGGCGTCAACATGCGCCCGTGTCCCGGGGTCTCTCGCGGCAGTACGTGAAGCTCTGCGACGTCACGGACTTCGAGGATCCGGAGCTCCTGGACGTGGTCCGCGACCTGCTGCCGGAGCGCGATCCGGTCGCCCACGCCGAGCGCAAGGTCTGGGAGTTCGCCATGTGCGTGCTCTACCTGCGCGAGGCGGGGCGGCTGGACGAGCGCACCGAGGCGCTCGCCGTCGGCGCCGGCGACGAGCGGATCCTGTTCTGGCTGGCCAACCGCGTGGGGCGCGTCGTGGCCACCGACATCTACGGCACTGGGCGGTTCTCCGGCGTCGAGGCGGACCGCTCGATGCTCGAGGACCCGGCGGCCCATGCGCCCTATCCCTACCGGGAGGACCACCTGGAGGTCCGCTGGATGGACGGCCGCGAGCTGGACTTCCCCGACGAGTCCTTCGACGTCGTCTTCTCGCTGTCGTCGCTGGAGCACTTCGGCGACGGCCGGCAGGTGGCGCGGGCCGCGCGCGAGATCGGCCGCGTCCTGCGCCCGGGAGGCCACGCCTTCATCGCCACCGAGTGCTACGTGCGCCGCCACCCGCTGGACCGCCGGGCGGTCCACGTGGCGCTGCGCGCGCTGGCGCTGACGCCGTGGCGCCGCCGCGGCGCCTGGTGGCGCGCGGGCGCCGACGTGTTCACCTGGGACGAGATCGAGCGCGCGATCGTCCGCCCGTCTGGCCTGCGCCTGGTCCAGCCCTTCGACTCCCATGTCTCGCCGGCCAGCTGGGCCAACCCGATCGACCTGCGCCCCGACGGCGGGCTGGTGCCCCGCAGCGGCTCGATGTGGCCGCAGGTCCTCATGCGCTTCCGCGGCTCGTTCTTCACCTCGGTCGCGCTGGCGCTGGAGAAGCCCGGCTAGCTCAGGGCCAGCACGAGCTTGCCGGTGTTCTCGCCGCGGAAGAGGCGCAGGAGGACCTCGGGGAAGTCGCCGACGTCGCCCTCGACCACGTCCTCGCGCGACCGCAGCTCGCCGGAGCGCAGCCAGCCCGCCAGCGCGGACACGGCCTCCCCGTAGCGGTCGGCGTAGTCGAAGACGACGAACCCCGCCATCGAGGCGCGCATGACCAGCAGCTGCATGTAGTTCGCCGGGCCGGGGGGAGGCTCGGTCGCGTTGTACTGCGAGATCGCGCCGCTGATGACCACGCGCGCGCCGCGCGCCAGGCGCAGGAGCACGGTGTCCAGGATCTCCCCGCCGACGTTGTCGAAGAACACGTCCACGCGGTCGGGCGCGTGCTCGCGCAGCTGGCCGCGCAGGTCGCCCGCCCGGTAGTCGATCGCGCCGTCGAAGCCGAGCTCCTCCACCAGCCAGCGGCACTTCTCCGGGCCGCCCGCGATCCCGACCGCGCGGCATCCCCCGATGCGGGCGATCTGGCCGGCCACGGACCCGACCGATCCCGCCGCCCCGGACACCACCACGGTGTCGCCCGGCTCCGGGCGCCCGACGTCGAGCAGCCCGAAGTAGGCGGTCACGCCGCTCAGCCCCAGGGTCCCCAGGTGCACCGCCGCGGGGGCGAGCGACGTGTCCACGGGCGTCGCGCCGGCGCCGTCGCAGACGGCGTAGCGCTGCACCCCGAAGACGCCGCTCACCAGGTCGCCCTCGCGGTGGTCGGGGTGATTGGACTCGACCACCCGGCCGATGCCCAGCGCGCGCATCACCTCGCCGATCCCCACGGGCGGGATGTAGGAGCGCACGTCGTTCATCCACCCGCGCATCGCCGGGTCCAGCGAGAGGTACTGCACCTCGACGAGGAGCTCGCCTTCCCCGGGCGAGGGCACCGGCGCCTCGACGAGCTCCCAGTCCGACGGCTTGGGCAGCCCCACCGGACGGGCCGCGAGGCGGCACTGCGCGTTCATCGGTTCCATGTTGGCCTCACAGGGTCGTGGTGTCGGTCGGGACGTCGAGCAGGACGCGGCCGGAGATCTCGCGTGACGCGGCGTTGACCTGGAAGTGCGCGGTGGCGGTGTGGGCGTCGCGGAAGCGGCGCTGGAGCGGCGAGTCGTCGTAGACCGCGCTTCCGCCGGCCAGGTCGAAGAGCGTGCGTGCGACGTCGGCTGACGTGCGCACCGCGTGAGTGGCCGCCAGCCGCAGGTCGTTGCGCAGCTCGACCGCCACCGGGCCCGCGGCCTGGGCGGCGTCCCAGGCCGCGGCGATCGCGTCGAAGTAGAGCGCCCGCGCGGCGCGCAGGGACGCCTCCGCGTGGGCCACCGCGCCCTGCGTGGCCGAGCGCTGGGCCAGCGTGCGGGTTGACCCCTGCCCGACCTTGGCCGCGGCCAGCGTGGCGAAGTCGTCGAGCGCGCCGCGGGCGTTGCCCAGGGCGGCCGCCCCGATGGACAGCGCGAAGTACCCGAAGCTCGGGAAGCGGTAGAGCGGGCGGTCCAGCGTGGGCCCGTCGAACAGGGAGAACGTGCGGGCCGCGGGCACGAAGACCTCGTCGGCGACCGTGTCGTGGCTGCCGGTGCCGCGCAGACCGAGGGTGTGCCAGGTGTCGAGGACGTCCACATCCTCGCGGGGCAGCGCGATGATGCGAGGCACCGGATCCTCTCCCACCAGGCAGCCGGCGAAGAAGAACGCCGCGTGCGCGATCCCGCTGCAGTAGGGCCAGCGGCCGGACACCACGAGGCCGCCGTCCACCGGCCGCGCCTTCCCGCGCGGTGCCCACACGCCGGCGGCGATCGCGCGGGGATCGTCGAACAGCTCGGCCCGCCCCGCCTCGGGCAAAAAGCCCGACAGCAGGCTGCTGGTGACCGAGATCGACACGCACCAGCCGGCGGACGCGTCGCCGCGGGCGATCTCCTCCGCGGCGCCCATGGCCACGCCGGGCGCGAGCTCCGGTCCGCCCACCTCCCGCGCGGCGGCCCCGAGCATCAGGCCCGAGTCGCGCAGGCGCTCGACGAGGCCGGCGGCCAGGCCGCGGCGGCGCTCGGTCTCGGGCGCCAGCTCGCGGGCCAGCGCCGAGATTGCACGCGCCTCGTCGAGGCTGGCCCGGTCCGTCGGCATGGCCGAAGCTACCACGGCGCCGGCGTGCCGCGGGTCGCACCGAATTTTTGACACACAGACGGTAAAGGGGTCTACAGTGCTCAAAGTTTCATCAGCAAAGATGGTTCAACGAGGAGCTGACATGAGCACCAACGATTCCCCGGTCTTCGATGTGGCGATGGGCGGCGACGTCTCGGCACTCAACGCGACGGTCGCCGCCTTCTACGGCACGTGCCGCGGCGTTTTCACGCAAACGTTCCAGGTGAACCAGGAGGGCATCACCACCGTCGAGGTGGACTTCCAGGCGCCTCCCACGGTCACGCTGGCTCCGACCGCCGAGGTGGTCGACCACGCTCGCGCCCTCGTCACCGGAACCGTCTCGGACTCGCAGGTCGAGGCGACGGTGGAGAACCTCACCGCCGGCGCCATCACCGCGTCGTGCACGGAGTTCGCGTGCACGATCAACGGCGGACCGCACCCCATCGTGGTCACGGGCTCGGTCGTGTGCAGCGCGGCGGTCGACGTCCAGCCCGGGTCCGGCCAGGGCGGCTACGTGTTCGTCCTCCAGCTCTCCAACGGGACCTTCACCGACCCGGCGGAGCCCGACCTGAGCGCCCTGGTGAACGCCTTCGTGATCCCGAAGCTGCTGGCCTATCTCAACAACTCGATCCTGGCCAACATCCAGATCCCGGTCATCTCGCTCGAGGGCGTGACGTTCGCCATGCCGGTCGTGACGGACGAGTCCGCCGGAGGCGACGACTTCCTCCTGGGCTACACCGGACTGAACCCGGTGGTGGCCCCCGCGCAGGGAACTCCCTGGCCGGGCGGCACGCTGTTCGCCGGAGTGGACGCCGCGGCGCTCGACGCGGTGGCCGCGAAGGTGCTGCCCGCCCCGAGTGGCAGCGGAGGCTGCGACGACCCGATCAACCTGAGCTGGGACTACTGGATCAACTTCAGCCCCAACTTCGAGGTGAACCCGGGTGCGGGCCCCGTGATCACCGCGACCATGGGCGTGACCGGCGGCGCCAGCATCACCTGGCACACCCCCGACGGCCTGCCGAACATCAGCTTCGGCGGCTCGATCACCGGCTCGGCCACGGCGATGGCGGCGATCGTCGCGGTCCAGGATGGGGCCAACGAGGACATCAAGCTCATCATCCAGGGCCTGGGCGATCTCCAGCTCAACCTCAGCATCGACGGGCTGCCGGGCTTCCTCGACGAGTTCCTGAGCTTCATCACCAACGCGATCCTCGACCCGATCGCCGCCATCGCCGGGTCGGTCATGAGCGGCTTCCCGATCAGCGTCTACACGCTGTCACCCATCTCGCTCCAGTTCGCCGACCTCGGGAGCTACCAGCTGGTGGTGGAGAACCTCGAGCTCTCGCAGGTCGCGGGACCCGGTGGACTCGGGCTCATGACGGTGACGGCCACGGCCGGGTTCCAGCCGGCCCCGAGCGTCTCGGTGCGCAAGTCGTCGGTGTCGACGCCGCGGCTCTCCGAGCTCACCGCGGCGGCCGTGGCGTAGGGGTGGCCGGCGACCCGGCGGGCCTCGCGCAGCGCTTCCGCCCGACCTACCGGCTGCACTCCGAGGAGATGTGGTACCCGTGCCATCCCGAGGACCAGCTGCGCTGCGCGGACCTCGTGTCCACGGCGGACGGCTCGATCGTGATCCCGGCGCTCGGAGAGGCCGCGGGGTCGCCCGCCGACCAGCTGCTGTGCACCCCGCTCGGCCTGACGCAGCTCGCCGCCCGGGGCATCGAGCTCGAACAGTCGACGGTGGACAGCCTCCGGTGGCATGCGACGTCCTCGCCCCACTACGGCTGGCTCACCTCGTCGGCGGCCTACGTGCTGGCGCGGGCGGACGACCGCTTCATGGCGCCCTACGGGTGGATCGGCAGCGAGAGCTTCGATCCACCCGGGGCGACCTGGTTCCATCGCGGCGCGCCCAACAACCCGCTCGGGTGGCTGGGCGGCGACCCCTCGACCTATGCGAGCCAGGTCCTCGACCCTCCAGCCGGGACGTCACGCGGCGCGTGGCAGGAGCCGACGACCGTCGCCTGGGTGCAGGAGCACTCGGTGGAGGGCGTCGCGTACGTGGACGTGATCTACACGGTCATGCTGGCCTGGAACGGGAGCATCAGCCTCCTGGCGGGGCAGGCGGAGCACCCCAACGACGTGGAGACGACGGTGGTCCGGCTCGCCGCGGCGGACCTCGACCACCCCGTGCGCTACATGTTCCAGCAGCACGGGGGCTACGCCTGGTACGAGCCCGGCGCCGTCGAGCTCGACGGCGAGCGCGTGGTCGTCTACCTGGCGCGCGAGAGCCACGAGTGCTACCCGCACGCCGGCCGGTCGGTGCGGATCTACGGCGTCGCCGACGACCTCTGCGACGCGGACGGCGTCACCTGGGACGCGCCCGTGCAGTACGCCTACCGGCCGCAGGGCGTGGACGGATACGGCGAGGACACCGATGCGCTGCGCTGCTCGCTCGCGCCGGGCGACCCGTCCAGCGTGGTGCTCGTGCCGCTCGACGACCCCGGTCCGCTGTGGCAGTACGTGCGCTTCTCGTTCCTCGGCCGCCGACCGCCGGCGGAGCCTCTGTCGGACGACGACTTCCTGTTCCAGCCGTTCCCCCTGCACACGACGAAGTGGTGGCCGGGGGAGGGGCCGGCCGCGAGCTCGGGGCCGCTCTCGCAGGTCGCGGCCGAGGCGAGCGCCCCCGGCGTGCCCCCGGGCTTCTTCGCCGACGTCGCGCCCTACCTCGGTCCGGACCCGCTGCCCGGCTGCGGCGGAGCCCCGGCGGTCCGCGCCGCCGACCCCGCGCCCGCGCCGGCGGCCACCTCGCGACCACCCTACGAGCCCTCGGTGCAGGACACCGTCCTGGGGAAGGACGTCGGCGGCGGCGCCGCCTCGCTCGCGCCCGACGCCCCCTTCGTCGACTGGCGGGGCGGGATCGGCAGCTACCTCCTGGGCTCGATCAACGCGCACATGCCCACGTGGGTGCAGGAGCTGCCCGACCCGCTGACGCTGACCGGCATCGTCGTGGGCGGCGGGCTGACGATCGAGACGCTCTCGGTGCACGGCTTCTCCACGCTCGTGGTGGCTCCGGTCACCGCCGTCTCCGCGACCGGCCTGCACGTCCACGGCTCCAGTGCCGACATCGCGTGCGCGGCGACCATCTCCTACCAGGGCGGCGCGGCGCAGCCCATGTCGGCGGACCTCGACGCGGTCACGATCGACTCCGCGGCACAGATGGTCACGCCGGTCGCCGTGCCAGGCCAGGATCCCGCGCAGTGGTACGTCCCGTACGTCGGCCCGCTGCCCTACTCCTACGCCACGGCGCCCTACGCGACCACGTCGCTCATCAGCCACGCGAGCATCGCCACGACGGCGCTCGTCATCGGCACGATCACGGTCGACGTCGGCAATCCCACGGAGGACTGGTTACTCGACCTCCTGCTGGCCGCGTTCAAGTCGACGCTCGAGGGCGACGTGGCCACGGCGCTGGAGAGCGAGGTCAACGCGCTGTTGACGTCCGTCTACTCCGGGGCCCGGCGCGTCGCCTGACCCGCGCGCCGGGTTGACGATCATCGGCGCAGCGCGACCGCCTCGATCTGCCGCATCAGCGCCGGGTAGACGATCAGGTGGCGGAAGGGCCTGATGAGCGCCATGTACGCGTGTCCGAGCGGACCGCGGGGCTTGACGTAGACGGCCATCTGCGCGCGGTGGCGGCCCGCGCCCTCCTCGACCCAGGCCAGGTGCATCACGCCGTGCACGGTCCGGTTGGAGATCTCCGCGGCGAACTCGTCGTGGGTGAGGTAGAGCGGTGAGACCGGGACGGAGCCGAAGTCGACGTCCGCGGCCGAGGCCCGCAGGTCGTCGGGCAGCCGGCCGGCCAGGGAAGTCTCGTCCGTGCCGGGGATGGGCAGGTCGCCCGGGGCCTCGTTCGCGTCGCCGGAGATCCGGCCCAGGTCGAACCACTGGCCCAGGAGGTCGCGCAGTCGCCACAGGGCGCGGGCCGCCCGCGAGTCCGAGGCGGCGGGGTCGAGGGAGGTCAGCCGCTCGAGCAGCTCGGGGAAGTCCTCGGCGCCGCCGTGCACCGGGAGGGCCCAGACGTCCTCCAGCGTGAAGTCGGCCACGATCTCGTGGATGCGCCAGGGACGCGACCGGTGCGCCGAGCTCGAGATCCTCATTCGGAGCCCTCGCGGCTGACCATGACGGCGCCCAGCACCGGCAGGACGATCCTGCGGTACACGAAGCGCACCGACCAGGCCGGCAGCCGCGCGTGGCGCTCCTCGTGGGCCACCCGCGCGCGCGGGTGCGGGGCCACGACCGACAGGCCGAAGGCGCGCAGCGACGACGGGTGCCAGGCGCCCGTGGGCTCGCGCGTGTGCAGATCGACGCGGCACAGGTGCTTCGTGTTCATGTAGCCGTACTGCTTCGGGCTGACGAGCCGCGCCGGAGCGCCGTGGTCGCCGGACAGCGGCGCGCCGTCCAGGCGGTCGGCGACGAGGACGTCGTCCGCCAGCGCGTCCTGGAGGGTCAGCGTCGAGCGGTAGCCGTCCAGGCCCGTGAGGACCAGGTGGGTGATCTCGCCCCGCGGCCGGGCCCGCGGCAGGATCGTCTCCTCCCAGAGCGTGCGGAAGGGCACGCCCTCCCAGCGCAGGTCGCGGACGCTCCAGCCGGCCACGCAGTGGAAGTCGGCGACCAGGGTGCGCCGCGGCATCTCCTCCAGGTCCGACAGCGCCAGGTCCAGGGGCGCCTCCACGGCGCCGCCGACCTCGAGGCTCGGCCGCTCCGGGACGTCGGGCGGCGGGTCGGCGAAGTGGACGCCGAAGCGGGGGAACGTGCGCGCCACGCCCTGCCCGGGCGGCAGTCCCTCGGCGCCCGGCCCGCCGTGCGCCCAGACGTCGCGGGCGGCCCCGAGGAGTCGTCCCGCAGTCGCCTGTCCGCGCATGCCGCTAGCATACATACATGCACGTATCTAAGGTGCGGTTGACCCAGGAGGAGCGACGGGCCCGGACTCGCGACGCCCTGCTGGAGTCCGCGGCCCGCGGCATCTCGCGCCACGGGTACGGCAACCTCGTCCTGGAGAAGGTGGCCGCCGACGCCGGCTACACGCGCGGCGCGATCTACCACCTGTTCCGGGACAAGGAGGACCTGGCGCTGGCCACGCTGGCCTGGGTGAGCCAGACGTGGATCGAGGAGGTCGGCCGTCTCGTCGGCGACGAGACGGACCCCGTGTCCGAGCTGCTCGCGCTGGCCCGCGGCCACGCCATCTACTGCCGGCGCGACATCGCGCGCGTGCGGATGATGGTCGCCGCCGAGCTGGCGGGCCAGGACCACCCGGTCGGACGGGCGGTCGAGCGGACGCTGGACACCTTCATCGAGCGCTGCTCACGGCTGATCGCGGCGGCTCGCCAGGCCGGAGCCCTCACGCCGGGGCCGCCCCCCAGGACCCTCGCACGCGCCTACTTCGGCGCGCTGGAGGGCCTGGTGATCCAGCTCGAGGGCCAGGCTCCGCACGACGAGCTCCTGGCCGAGCGCGCGGCGCGCGGCGTGCTCGGCGTCGCGCCGGCCTGATAACTACACGCGATCGCCGCGCGCATCCTCATCCTGTCGGCCGCCATCGGCGAGGGCCACGACCTGCCGGCGCGCGTGCTCGCCGCCGAGCTGGCCGCCCTGGGCCCGGACGTCGAGGCGCGCGTCGAGGACGGGCTGGCCATCATGGGCTGGCCGCTCAGCTCCATCGCCGCGCGCGGCTCGACGTTCGACTCGGAGTGGGGCAACCGGGCGTACGAGGTCGAGTACTGGCTGCTCAGCCGCTTCGGGCCCACGCGGCGCTTCGCGGGCCGCGCGCTGTACTGGCGCGGCGGACGCCGGCTGCTGCGGGCGATCGCCGACTACCGCGCGGACGCGGTCGTCTCCACCTATCCCGGGACCAGTGAGGTCCTGGGCCGCCTGCGCGCGCGCGGACGCCTGCCCGTGCCCGCGGTGTCGGCGATCACCGACCTCGCCGCGCTGCGCTTCTGGGCGCACCCGGGCCTCGACGTCCACCTGATCACCCACCCCGAGTCGGCGGAGGAGGTCCGCCGGATCGCGCCGGGCACCGACGTCGTCGCGGTGTGCGGCCTGAACTCCAAGCAGTTCCTCGTGCCGCGCGACCGTGACGAGGCGCGCCGCGACCTGGACCTCCCCGCGGACGCGCCGGTCGTCGTCGTCTCGGGCGGGGGGTGGGCGGTGGGCGATATGGAGGGCGCGATCGAGACCGCGCTGGCGCGGGAGGGCGCGACCGTCGTGGCCCTGTGCGGGCGCAACGAGGCCGTCCAGCAACGACTCGAGGCGCGCTTCGCGGACGAGCCGCGGGTCCGCGTCATGGGCTTCACCGACCGGATGGGAGACCTGCTGGCGGCGGCCGACGCGCTGATCCACTCCACCGCCGGCCTGACCGTCCTCGAGGCGATCGTCCGCGGCTGTCCGGTCATCTCCTACGGATGGGGGCGGGGCCACATCCGGGCGAACAACGTCGCGTTCAGCCGCCACGGCCTGGCCGAGGTGGCGTCCACCCGGCCCGAGCTCGCCGCCGCCCTGGAGCGGGCGCTGGCCCGGCGCGCCGAGCCCGACCTGTCATTCGCCGAGCTGCCCTCGGCGGCCTCGGTCGTCCTTGCCCGCATCGGGCGCGATCAGGTCCGCGACGGCGGAGGAGGCGGCGAGCGCGACGGTCCCGGCGGCGACGAGCGCCAGTGACGCGGCGATCAGCCCGCCGTGCAGGGGCGTCGCGCTCCAGGACTCGCCCACGACCAGGGGCGCCAGGATCACCGGCACGGTGACCTGGATCACCAGCACCAGCGGCGCCACCCGGGTGGCGGGCAGGCGCTGGAGCGCCGTCGTCTCGCTGAGCAGCCCGAAGAGGATGGCCACGCCGGTCCCGGCCGCCCAGGCCAGGGCGACCAGCGGCCGCCCGCCCGCGAGGTCGTCCGAGACCAGCTTCGCGCTGACGGCCGCGCCCGCGTCCGCCGCGCCCGCGGCGGCCACCAGCAGCCAGGCGCCCCGTCCCCGGCCGGCCCGCAGGACGTAGGGCGCCAGCGCGATGGCGCCGAGGACCATGAAGGTCGCGACCAGGGCGGTTGAGCCGGCGACGGCGTCCACGCGGGCCGGGGCGGCGACCGCGATGCCCGCCACTCCGGCCACGATCGCGGCGGCGGCGGCGACGTCGCGCGACGTGACCCGCTCGCCGAGCAGCCGGACGCCGAGGTAGAGCAGCAGGATCAGGCCGGAGGCGATCGCCGGCTGCACGAGCGTCAGGGGCGCCAGCCCCAGCGCGAGCACCTGCAGGAGCCAGCCGCCCACGCCCAGCGCGATCGCGGCGGCCCAGCGCGGGCGCCGCGCCAGCGTCACCAGCAGCGACGGCCGCAGCCCGTGGCCGCGGTCCACGGCGCGCGCCTCCAGCGCCTGCATGGCGTAGGACGTCTCGTAGCACGCGGCCGCCACCAGGGCCACGGCGAATCCCAGCGCCACGTCGGAGCTCATGGCTGGCACCATGGCGGGATGCGCGGCCTACTCGTCGCCGCGGGCGCGGGCGCCGCGGCATGGAGCGCGCCGGCCCTCGCGCCGCTCATCCCCTCATGGTGTGACGCGCTCGGGGTGACGCGCCGGCGGGACGCCTCGGACGGCGCCGTCGCGCTGACCTTCGACGACGGGCCGCATCCCCAGGGCACCCCGGCGGTGCTGGAGGAGCTCGATCGCGCCGGCGCCCGCGCGACCTTCTTCATGGTCGGCGAGCAGGTGCGCCGCTACCCCGCCGTGGCGGCCCAGGTGGCGGGGGCCGGCCACGGCATCGCGCTGCACGGTGAGCGCCACCGCAACCTCCTGCGCCTGCCTCCGAGGGCTCTGGACGCCGACCTGCAGCGCGGCGCCGCGACGCTGACCGAGGCGACCGGCCGCGAGCTCTCCCTGTACCGGCCCCCGTACGGGATCTTCAGCCCGGTCGGCCCCGCGCTCGCGCGGCGTCGCGGGCTGGAGCCGACCCTGTGGTCTCGCTGGGGACGCGACTGGAGCGCCCGGGCGACGCCCGCCTCGATCGCGGCCAAGGTGACGGAGGACCTGGGCGCGGGCGACGTGCTGCTGCTCCATGACGCGGACTTCTACAGCGCCGAGGGGTGTTGGCGGCGCACCGTGGAGGCGCTGCCGCGCGTCCTGGAGGCGATCGCGGCGCGCGGCCTGCGCGCGGTCGCGCTCTGAGCGCGCGTCAGCTGCCCGAGGTGGACGCGCGCTCTTCCCAGCGACCCCGCCCGATGCGCCGGCTGGCCGCGGCGGTGGCGGCGCCGAGCCCGGCCCCCAGCGTGCTGAACACGAGCCGGTCGAGGTCGGAGCTGACCAGCCGGAACGAGTCCCAGGACGTCTGCAGGACCACGGCCACGATCGCCCCGACCACCAACCAGCCCAGCCGTGCCGCGCCGAATGTGGCCTGGGGCCGGTCGACGTCGGAGGACAGCGCCAGGTAGAGGACCAGCCCAAGCAGGCTGGTGACCGCCACGGTGCGCAGGTTGTCGCCGGCGGTCCCCATCAGGTGCAGGGTCTCGAAGAGCAGCGCCAGCACGGCCGAGGCGCCGGCCAGCGGGGCGGCGCGAGCCACGCCGCGAGCCAGGCCGCGCAGCGTCTCGGGCACACCGGCGGGCGCGGTCCGGGCCGGGACGCGAGCCGGGGCGGCGGCCGCCGCGCGGTCCGCGTCGGCCCGGTGCCAGTCGACGTAGCGCCTCACGCCCTCCGAGAAGGGAGTGGCGGCGTTCCAGCCGAGCTCGCCGGCCGCCCGTTGGGCCGAGACCTCCACGCCGCGGAAGTCGGCGTTGCGCGCGGGCACCGACACGATCTCCGCGCCGCCGACCGCCTCGCGCACGTTCTCCGCGACCTCGCGGATGGTCACGTCCTCGGTGCCGACGAGGTTGAAGACGCGGTTGGCCGCCTGGGGGGCCAGCGCGCTGACGACGCCCTCGGCCAGGTCCTCCACGTAGACGAAGCGCCGCGACTGGCCGCCGCTCCCGGCGATGGTGAGGGGCTCGCCGGCCAGCGCCTTGTTGACGAACGTCGGGACCACCGCGGCCGGCCGGGCGCGCGGGCCGTAGGGGATCCCGAAGCGCAGGATCGTGTACTCCAGGCCGTAGAGCTCGGCGAAGGAATGGCAGTACAGCTCGCCCGCCAGCTTCGTGGCCGTGTAGAGATGGGCCGGCGGAGGCAGCGGCGTCTCCTCGTCGACCAGGGGCGCCTCGACGTCGGAGTAGACCCAGATGGTCGACGCGTAGAGCACGCGGCGCACGCCCGCCCCGCGCGCGGCGTCGAGGACGTTGAGGGTGCCGCGGACGTTGGCGCTCTCCGCCGGGCCGGGATGCTGGGCCACCGCGTCCGCGTCCGCCATGGCCGCGAGGTGCATGACGGCGTGGCACCCGTGCATCGCGACGCGCAGCCCCTCGACGTCGAGCAGGTCCCCGACCACGGACTCCACGTCGGACGGCTCGTGGTAGGGGGAGGGGACGAGGTCGAAGATGCGCGGCCGGTGCCCGCGCTCGCGGAGCCGGTCGACGACATGGGAGCCGATGAAGCCCGCCCCGCCGGTGACAAGGACCTTCTTCATGCCCCCGGACGGTAGTAGAGCGGGACGCACCAGTGGTTCTCGGCCACCCAGTCGGAGTTGGGAAGGTGCTCGCCCGTGCGCATGAGCCGGTGGCAGGGCACGTCGTAGACCTTCCCGGTCGAGCGCTCGATGGGCGAGAAGACGATGTACTTGTACAGGCCCGAGGTCATCCCGTCGGGAAGCTCCAGCCGCGCGGGATGCTGGGCGTCCAGCACGTCGCGGGCGACGTCGTTCTTCCACCGCACGATCTCCTCGAGTCGCTCGATCTGCACGAGCCCCAGCGCGGCCGTGAACTCGCTCATGCGGTGATTGCTCCCAGCGATCAGGTGGTCCGGCTTGCCGTAGTTGCGAAACGCGCGTGTGAACTCGATCAGGTCGGGATGTCGCGACACCACGATGCCGCCCTCGCCGGTCGAGATGGTCTTCGTGGCGTAGAGGGAGTAGACGCCGGCGTCGCCCCAGCTGCCCGGCCTGCGCCCGTTCCACTCGGCGCCGTGCGCGTGGGCGCAGTCCTCGATCAGGAAGATGTCGTGGTCGCGACAGTAGGCGGCGATCCGCTCGACGTCGAAGGCGAGATGGCCGCCGATGTGCACGAGCCAGGCGGCCCGGGGCCGGTGGCGCTCGGCCTTGGCCTCGAAGTCTTCGAAGGACATGCACAGGTCCTCGCGGTTGCAATCCACGAAGACGACGTCGGCTCCCGCCTGGCGCGTGGCCAGCGGCGTGGCGGCGAACGTGTTGGACGGGCACAGCACCGTCTCGCCGCGGACCCCCGCGAACTCCAGCGCGGCCAGGGCGCCCCCGCTCCAGCCCGAGACGGCCAGCGCCTCGAGGCCGTTCCAGCCCTCCCAGGCGCGCTCGAACCGGCCCAGCATCTCGCCCTCCGTCCACTGCTGGGAGTCCAGGACCTCCTCCCAGAGGCCGAGCAGGCGCTCGCGATCGCGCCCGTCGAAGCCGATGGCGAAGCGCCCGATGTCGGGTGGAGAGCCTGGCATCGAAGGTCGCCTCACTCGGAGTCGGACAGTACCAACGGATGCGGCCCCGTCGGGCCGCCGGACGGGCCCGGGCCTAGAGGTAGCCCATCGGGTCCACCGGGTTCCCGTTGATCCGCACCTCGAAGTGCAGGTGGGGCCCGGTGGAATGGCCGGTGCTGCCCACGGCGCCGATGACCTGGGCCTGGGAGACGTTCTGTCCCACCGAGACGCCGATCGAGGACTGGTGGCCATAGCACGTGGAGACGCCGCCCCCGTGCCCGATGCAGGTGTAGTTCCCGTAGCCGCCGTACCAGGAGGCGATCTGGACGGTGCCCCCGTCGGCCGCCCGGATTGGCGTGCCGGACGGCGCCGCGAGGTCGATGCCGGCGTGCAGCCGGCCCCAGCGCATGCCGAACGGGGACGTGAACGTGCCGTTCACCGGCCAGATGAAGCGCCCCGACCCGCGGCGGACCGGACCGCCGCCCTGCAGCTCGCCGCGGATCTTCGACTGCTGGCGCTCCATCGCGGCCAGCTCCTTCTCGGACTCGTGGCGCTCGCCGCGGACGTCATGCAGGGTCGCCGCCTTGGCGGCGCGTGCGCTCGCCAGCTCGTTCTTGACCGCGGCGACCTCGTTGCGCCGGGCCTGGACGGCGGCGGTGACGCGCTGCTGGCGGTCCTCCAGCCGGGCCAGGCGCTTGGCCGCGCGATCGGCGGTCGCCCTCGCGGCGCGCACCGCCTTGATGACCTTGGCGTCCTGCTCCTTGATGCGGCGCATGAACTCGCCGCGCTCGAGCAGGTCGGCGAACCCCTTGGAGCTCAGGACCACCGTGACGAGGTCCGGGCGACCGGCCTGGTAGAGCTCGACCATCCGCCGCGACAGGACGATGCGCGACTCGGCGAGCTTCGCGCGCAGGCGGGCGAGGCGGGCGCGGGTGCGGCGCAGGTCGCCCTGGAGGCGCTCGAGCTCGGCGCGCTTTGTGGAGAGGTCGGATTCGATGACGTCCTGGCGCGCCTGGAGGCGGTCGATCTTCGTCGACTGGCTCTCGATGACGCTCGTCAGGGCGCCCTCCTTGGCCTTCAGGCGCTCGACCTTGCCGCGCTTGGCACTGATGCGGTCCTGCAGCGACTTGCCGTCCGAGACCAGGGGCAGCTCCGCCCACAGCGCGGCGGGCGCGAGGACGAGCACGGTGAAGAGAGCCAGGCGCGAGCGCATGCGACGGCGGAGTCTAGGGAGGGCCCGAGCCCGGCCCAAAGGCTGTGAATAGCTATGGAAACCCGGCCTACACCGTCCCTACATCTGACCGGGGCAACCTGCTCCTCGCTTGGTGACAACCACGAAAGGAGCCATATGACCAGGCGATTCAGAGGAGTGCTGACGGCGGTTGCGGCGATGGCCGCGCTGGCCACGGGTGGGGCGGTCTTCGCCAACGCCCAGAACTCGGCCACGACGACCCCGCCGCCCGCGAGCCAGCCGGCTCAGCCGGCTCAGCCGGCCCAGTCGTCCCAGGCGCCGGAGGCGCCGGGGAGCGAGCAGGGCGGCCCCGAGAACTCGGCGACCGACCCGGACAACGTGCAGGACACGTCCGGCAAGGACGCCCCGGGCTCGGAGCAGGGTGAGAAGCCCGGCTCGGAGAGTTCGGGTGAGAAGCCCGGCTCGGAGAAGGCGAACGACGACGGGCCCGGTGGGCACGCCGACGAGCCCGGCAACGCCAACGCCGACCATCAGGCGCAGGGCGCGGAGTAGTCGTTCGGACAGGGGCTCGGCCCCTGAGGACGGATACAGGAGCGCCCCCGGTCCCGAGCCGGGGGCGCTCATCCGTTCCTCATCGAACGCTCATCTCCCACGGGGACATTGGCTGACATGAAGGTGCTCGTGGTCGAGGACAAGGTCAAGCTCGCGAGCCTGCTGCGCCGCGCGCTGCGCGGCGAGGGCATGGCGGCCGACGTGGCGATCCGCGGCGAGGATGCCCTGTGGATGGCCGCGTCCACGCGCTACGACGCGATCGTCCTCGACGTGATGCTTCCGGGCATCGACGGCTTCGAGGTGTGCCGGCGCCTGCGCGGCGACGGGGTGTGGACGCCGGTGCTGATGCTGACCGCCCGCGACGACCTCGACGATCGTGTCGCCGGACTGGACAACGGCGCGGATGACTACCTGACCAAGCCGTTCCAGCTGCCCGAGCTCATGGCGCGGCTGCGCGCGCTGGCCCGCCGCGAGCCGGCCGAGCGCCCGGTCACCCTGGACGCGGGCGACCTGCACCTGGACCCCGGGACGCGCGAGGTCTCGCGCGGCGGGGAGACGATCGAGCTGTCGGCCAAGGGCTTCGCGCTGCTGGAGACGTTCATGCGCCGGCCCGGGGTCGTGCTGTCGCGCTACGAGCTGCTCGAGGCGGCGTGGGACGGCGACTACGACCACCGGTCCAACGTGGTCGACCAGCACATCCGCATGCTGCGCGACCGGATCGACCGGCCGTTCGGCGCGTCGAGCATCGAGACGGTGCGCGGGAGCGGGTACCGCCTGCGCGCGGACGGCGGCGGGTGAGGCGGCTGCCCGTGCGCTGGCGGCTCACCCTGGCGTTCGCGGTCGTGATGGCCGTCGTGCTCGCGGCGACGGGCCTGTTCGTCCACCGGCGCCTGGAGTCCAGCCTCGACGGCGCGATCGACCGGGCTCTGCACGCGCGCGCCGACGACGTCGCGGCGCTCGCCCAGCAGTCCGAGAGCGGGCTGCGCGAGTCGCGTCCGGGCGCGAGCGGCCGCCGCCCGCAGGTGGCGCAGCTCGTCACCGTGTCCGGGCGGGTCCTGGACCGCACGCCGGGCGCCCCGGGTCGCCCCCTCCTGGACGGCGCGCAGCTCGCGGCGGCGCGAAACGGGCGGACGGTGACCGCGAACCGCGAGCTGCCGAGCGACGAGCCGGTCCGGCTGCTGGCCCAGCGCACGCACGCGCAGAGCCAGACCCTGGTGGTGGTGGTCGGGCAGTCGTTGGAGGACCGCAACCATGCGCTGCACGACCTCAGCGGCGTGCTGCTGGTCGGCGGCCCCGGCGCGCTGCTGCTCGCCTCGCTGGCCGGGTACCTGCTCACCGGCGCGGCCCTGCGGCCGGTCGAGGCGATGCGCCGGCGCGCGGCCACGATCTCGGCCACCGACCTGGGGGAGCGGCTGCCGCCCGCGGGCGGCAACGACGAGCTGGGACGGCTCGGGGGCACGCTCAACGAGATGCTGGCCCGGATCCAGACCTCCGTCGCGCGCGAGCGCACCTTCGTGTCCGACGCCAGCCACGAGCTGCGCACGCCGCTCACCATGCTGCGCACCGAGCTGGAGCTGATCGCCCGCGACCGGCCGACCGGCTCGCGGCTGCAGAGCGCCGCGGGCTCGGCGATCGAGGAGACGGACCGGCTCACCCGGCTGGCCGACGACCTGCTGCTGCTGGCCCGGGCCGACGACCGCCGGCTCCCCCTGCGCCGCGAGGCGGTGCCCGTGGCCGAGCTGCTGGCCCAGGCCGCCGGCCGCGCCGGCCCGGCCGCCGCGGCCGCGGGGGTGAGCGTCGCGCTCGGGGCGGCGCCCGACGACCCGATCGAAGTGGACCGCGACCGCCTGCTCCAGGCGCTGGACAACCTGCTCGCCAACGCCGTGCGCCATGCCCGCGCGACCGTGGAGGTCCGGGCGCGCGTCCAGGGCGACCGCGTCGAGCTCCACGTCACCGATGACGGACCGGGCTTCCCACCCGAGTTCCTCCCCGAGGCGTGGGAGCGCTTCGCGCGCGCCGACGCGGGGCGCACCGACGGCGGCGCGGGCCTGGGCCTGGCGATCGTCCGGACGATCGCCGAGGCCCACGGCGGCCGCACCGAGGCCGTCAACCGCCCCGAGGGCGGCGCCGACGTGTCGATCGTCCTGCCGCTCATCGCCCTCCCATGAACGGGTGGTGCACTGGGGGACGCGATGACGACGCGACTCCGACGGCTCGCGGTGATCGCCGCGGTCGCGCCGCTCCCCCTGGTGGCGGTCCTGGGCGACCGCGATGCCGCCGCCACCGGTGGGCAGACGGTGTGGGCGGTGGGCGACGGCGCCGACGGGAGCCGCGCCGCGCGCGCCGTCGAGCGCCTGGTGCTCACGTCCGGGCGAGTCGACCGGTTCCTGTATCTCGGCGACGTCTATCCGACCGGCACGCGCGCGCAGTTCACCCGCCGCTACGGCGGCGTCTACGGCGGCCTCGCCGCGGTCACGAGCTCGACGCCGGGAAACCACGAGTGGCCCCGCCGCGCGCAGGGCTACGACCCCTACTGGAAGGCCGTCCTGGGTCGTCGGCCGCGGTCGTGGTACTCCCTGCGCGTCGGGGGCTGGGAGCTGTTGAGCCTCAACTCCGAGGCCGCGCACGGCGCCGGCTCGGCCCAGGTGCGCTGGCTGCGCCGACAGACCCGGAGCCCCGGCACGTGTCGCATCGCGTTCTGGCACCGGCCGCGGTGGAGCGCCGCCCCCCACGTCCCCGGCGCGGGCGATCTCGCCCCGTTCTGGAACGCGCTGCGCGGGCACGCGGTCGCCGTGCTCAACGGCCACGCCCACGACATGCAGCGCTTCCGCCCGCGCGACGGGATCACCGAGCTCGTGTCGGGAGCCGGAGGTCACCGCCTGCACGCCGTGGACGGCGCGGACCCGCGTCTCGCGTTCTCCGACGACCGCAGCTTCGGCGCGCTGCGGCTGCGCCTGCGCCCCGGGGTGGCGGACTACGCCTTCGTCGACGAGGCGGGCCGCACGCTGGACTCCGGCCGCCTGGCCTGCTCGCGCTGACTCCGCCGGCGCGCGCGGCTCGCGTCTTTGCGAACATGGCTGTTCGTCATGGCCGCGACCTCCGCTCCCACCAGTCCCCTGCCCCGCGGGCGTCACGGCCTGCCGCGCGAGACGGTCGTGCGCTCCCAGCGCGAGCGCCTCCTGCGCGCGATGGCCGAGACGATGGCCGAGCGGGGCTACGCGCGCACGTCCGTGGCGGACGTCCTGCGCGCCGCCGGGGTCTCCCGCGAGACGTTCTACGAGCAGTTCGCCTCCAAGGAGGACTGCTTCATGGCCGCCTACGACGCGGCCGCCGGGCTGCTGCTCGCGGGCGTTCCCGGGCCCCGCGCGGCGGGCCCCGCCGGACGGTTGGAGGCGTTCGCCCGCGGGCTCGGCGCGTACCTGGACGCGCTGGCCGCCGAGCCCGAGTTCGCCCGGCTGTTCCTGGTCGAGGTCTATGCCGTCGGGCCCGAGGCGATTGCGCGGCGGATGAGGGCGCAGGAGCGCTTCGTCGACGCGCTCTCGCGGACCCTGGACCCGCGCGGCGCCGAGCGCTTCGCCGTCGAGGCGCTCGTCGCGGCGATCGCCCAGATGGTCACCGCGCGGCTCGCCGCCGGCGACCTCGAGGGCCTGCGCGCCCTGCGCGGTCCGCTCACCCAGCTCGTCGCACGCGCCCTGGACGCCGATGCCTGAGCCGCGGATCGCACCCGGATCGGCGCGGGACATCGGCGCCCTCAACGCGCTGATCGCGCGGGTCCTGGGCGCGGCCACGGGCGGAGCCCCGCCGCACATCTTCACCACGCTCGGGCGCCACCGCGGCCTGTTCCGCCGGTGGCTGCGCTTCGCCGGCGCGCTGATGCCCGGGGGCCTGCTTCCGCGGCGCGACAGCGAGCTGGTGATCCTGCGCGTCGCGCACAACTGCGGTTGCGACTACGAGTGGGGCCACCACGAGCGGCTCGGCAGGGCCGCGGGCCTGAGCGCCGAGGAGATCGCACGCGTCCGGTCGGGACCCGGCGCCGCGGGCTGGTCGGCCCGGTCGGCGCTGCTGCTGCGCGCCGCCGACGAGCTGCACGGGGACCGCACGCTCTCGGACGCGCTCTGGGCCGAGTTGCGGCCGCTGATGTCCGACGCCGAGCTCATCGAGCTGTGCATGCTCGTCGGCCATTACGAGATGCTCGCCATGACGCTCAACGCGCTGGGCGTCGAGCCCGACCCGTCGCCCACCGGACCGCCGCCGCGGGCGGCGCGGGCGCTGCAGGCCATCGTCGAACGAAGGGGGAACGCGGATGCCGCGTGAGGCCAGTCTGGAGGGCCGCCGGGTCCTGATCACCGGGGCGGCGCGGGGGATCGGCGCGCTGACGGCGCGTCGTCTGCACGAGGGTGGCGCGCGCGTGGCCCTGCTGGGCCTGGAGCCCGAGCTGCTGGCCGTCGTCGCGGCCGACTGCGGCGACGCGCCGTGGTGGGAGTGCGACGTCACCGACCGCGACCGGGTGGACGAGGTCGTGGCCGAGGCGGTCGAGCGCCTGGGTGGCCTGGACGTCGCGATCGCCAACGCCGGCATCGGCGCCCAGATGACGCTGGTGGACGGGGACGCGGCGGTGTGGGACGCGACGCTCGACGTGAACCTGGGGGGGACCTACAACCTGGTGCGCGCCGCCGGCCCCCACGTCAGCCACCCGGGCGGCTACTTCCTCCTGACGGCGTCGCTGGCCGCCGCGGCGCACCTCCCGCTGATGTCGGCGTACTGTGCGTCCAAGGCGGCGGTGGAGTCGCTGGGCGACTCGCTGCGCATCGAGCTGCGCCCGTCCGGCGCCCGGGTCGGCGTGGCGTACTACGCCGAGCTGGACACCGACATGACGTCGCGCGGGTTCGCCACGAAGGCGGCGGCCCGGATGCCGCTCGGCGGCCACGGCCACCTGCCGGTGGCTCCCGTCGGGCCGGCCATCGACGCGCTCGAGCGCGGCATCCGCCGGCGCTCGCGACGCATCGTCTCCCCGGCCTGGGTGGGAGCTCTGCTCCCCTTCCGCGCCGTCCTGCAGCGCGCGGTCGAGATGCAGGCCCGGCGCGGACTGGCCAAGACGCTGGAGATCGCCCGCGACGAGGACCCCGAGCTCACCACGCCGCAGCCGGAGCGCGTGCGGTGAGGCGGGCGGCGGTCCTGGCCGGGCTGCTGCTCGCGGCGGCGGCGACCGCGCCCGCCGCCGCCGCGCCGGTCCACCAGGACAGCCGCTTCACCGCGTCCGACGGCGTGACCCTGGCCACGACGGTCACGGGGGAGGGCCCCCTCTCGCGACGGCCGGTGATCGTCGAGTTCAGCCCCTACGGACGGGCGTCGGGCACCCTCGACGCCGGCCGCGCCTACAACCACCTGCTCGTGCAGATCCGGGGCACGGGGGACTCGGACGGGCGCTTCGACGCGCTGGGCCCGCGCACCCAGGCCGACGTCGTGGAGGTCCTGCGCTGGGCCTGCCGGCAGCCGTGGAGCGACGGGCGCCTCGGGCTCAACGGCTTCTCGGCCAGCGCGATCACGGTCTACAACTCGCTGCACCGCGAGCTGCCGTGCGTGCGGACGGCCGTCCTGAAGTCCGGCACCCACGAGCTGTACCGCGACCTCCTGTATCCGGGCGGCATCAGCAACCTGGTGCCGGGCATCGGAGTGCTGGGCCTGATCGGCGCGCCCGCGACCGCCCAGGGCTTCGACCGCCTGGGCCGCGCCCCCACCACGTCGGCCGAGATCGCGGCCGGCCTGTTCGGCGCCGGCCTGGACGGCTTCATGCACTCGTCGCTGGACTCGTGGTGGCGCGAGCGCGGGATCCGCGGTGACGTCAACCACCTCCCGACGCTGATGATCGACGGCTTCTTCGACGTCGAGTCGCGCGGCGCGTTCCAGGCCTTCCAGCAGCTGCGCCATCACGGCGCGCACCTGCTGGTGATCGGCGCGCACGACGGCGCTCCGGCCGGCACCGACGGCGGGGCGCGTGAGGCCAGGGCCTGGTTCGACCGCTACCTGCGCCGCGTGCGCAACGGGATCGAGCGGACCGCGCGCGTGAAGCTCTGGCTGGCCGACGGCGACCGCGAGGACCTGCTCGCGGGGCGCTACGTCCGCTACAGCGGACGCGACTGGCCCATCCCGGGGACCCGCTGGACGCCGCTCGCCCTGGACCCGGCGCGCAGCGGAACCGCGCACTCGATCAACGACGGGACCCTGGGGGTCGTCAGGCCGCGGACCTCGACCACCCAGTCCTATCCCACGGTCGCCTCGCTTCCCACCAACAGCGATCCGCCGAACACGGCCATCATCGGCCCCAACGGCGTCAACGCGCTGGCCGGCGCCTTCCCGGCGGCGACGGACATGACCGCCGCGGAGACCCACGGGCTGTCCTTCACGACCCGGCCGCTGCACGCGGACGTGCTCGCCGCCGGTCCCGCGAGCCTCGAGCTCCGGCTCACCACCACGACGCCGGGCACGGGGATCTGGGCCGTGATCTCCGACGTCGCGCCCGACGGAACGCCGCATCCGGTGGCGAGCGGGCGCCTGAACACGGACTTCCCGGGCGTCGACCGCGAGCGCTCGCTCACCGACCGCCGGACCGGGGCGATCGTGCAGCCCTACGGCCTCTATGACCACCCGGAGCCCGCCGCCGCCGGCCAGGAGCGCCTCTACCGGGTCGAGCTGTGGCCGATCGGCAACCGCTTCAGGGCCGGGCACCGGGTCCGGCTGCACATCCTCGGCACCTCCGCCGCATCCAAGCCCGAGGAGCCGGCGCTGAACACCATCCGGGTGGGCGGGCCCACCGGCGCCCGCCTCCTGCTCCCCGCGCTGCCCCGCGGCGACTTCGGCCGCGCGCTCGGGGGCTGAGCCGCGGCTGCGGGCGGTCCCGCGGTCACGGGTCGTCGGCCTGGCGGTCCAGCGTCGTGTCGGCGAACGACCGCGGGTCCTCGGCCGGTTCGAGGTGCGTGAACACGGTGGCGTACGGGAGCTGCTCCCGCACGCCGTCCTCGACGCGCTCGGCCATGTCGTGGCCCCGCTGAACGGTCCAGGTGCCCGGCACCAGGACGTGCGTGCTGACGAAGGCCCGGCGCCCGGCCTGGCGCGTTCGCAGCGCGTGGAAGTCGACGCCCTCGGCGCGAAACGCGTCCAATGCACCTTCGATCCGCCGCTGGTCGGCCGCGCTCAGGGCGCGGTCCATGAGCCCGCCGACCGAGCGGCGTACGAGCCCCACGCCGATCAGGATGATGTTGACGGCGACGGCCATCGCGATCAGGGCGTCCAGACGCTGCCAGCCGGTGATGGCCGCCGCGCCGACGCCGAGGATCACGCCGACCGAGGTCCACACGTCGGTCAGCAGATGCCGGCCGTCGGCCTCCAGGGCGATGGAGCGCTCGGCTCGCCCGGTGCGCAGCAGCAGCATCCCCACGGAGAGGTTGATCAGCGAGGCGAGCGTCGACACGGCAAGGCCGATGCCGATGTCGTGGATCGCCTGGGGATGCAGGAGCCGGTCGGCCGCGGTGACGGCGATGCCGATCGCCGCGACGAAGATCAGCGCGCCCTCGACTCCGGCCGAGAAGTACTCGGCCTTGGCGTGACCGTAGGCGTGCTCGTCGTCGGCGGGCTTGATCGCCCAGCGCAGGGCGGCCATGGCGAGCACGGCCGCGACGAGGTTGACGACCGACTCCGCCGCGTCGGAGAGCAGTCCGACGGAGCCCGTGAGGGCCCACGCCGTCGTCTTGAGCGAGATGGTCGCCGCCGCGGCGGCGATGGACAGCCACAGGAGGCGGAACAGGCGATCGTCGGCCGAAGTCGGGCTGGTCAGCGCCGCGGGCATCCTGGAGGAATAGCAACCCGCCGGCGGACCTGGCGCGGGGTGGCGCCAGATCGCCTACTCTGCGGCGCGATGCGGCGAGGGGGGCGACGCTGGGGAGCATCGGGCGCACTGGGTGCGGCCGTCGTGCTGTGCGCGTTCTCCGCGGCCCCCGCGTGGGGGCACACCGAGCGTCCGGGCTACTGGCCCGATCCGCGGCCGGACTGCTCGATCAAGCCGTGCGCCGGCGGCGAGGTGCCGACCGTCCGCAGCCTGTCCTCCGCGCTGACCCGCAAGCGCGGCACCACGGTGCGGGTCGTCTGCCAGCGGGACTCCGTCCGCCTGCTCCAGCGGTCGATCGCCCGTGCGGTGAGCCGCGGATACGACGTGCGGCCCAGCGATCACCGGACGTACAGCGCCCAGGCCGGGCGAGCGCTGCTGCGCGTCGACCGTGCGCTCATGAAGCGCTGCCGCTACCGCGAGATCCAGCCCGCGGTCACCGAGTCACACAACAACGACCGCGTCGTGATCCTGCCCGGGCTGTACACCGAGCCCACGGCGAGGGCCAAGCCGACCAACGACCCGGCCTGCGCGAAGTACAAGAACAGCATCGGCGCCTACTCGTACCTGGGGGAGACGCGCTGTCCCAACGACGCGAACCTGATCGCCGTGATGGGCCGCGCCCCCGGCACGGGCACGGACCCCGATCCGCCGCTGGAGGATCGCCACGGGATCCCCAACGTCGGGCGATGCATTCGCTGCAACCTCCAGGTCGAGGGTGCGGGGGTCAGCGCCGACGACGTGGTGATCGAGGCCGGCGATCCGGCGGCCGGGAACGGCGGTCCCTCGGGGGTCGGGCACAAGAAGGACGTCGGCGTCAAGGTCGACCGGGCGGACGGGTTCGTGCTGCGCAACGTCACGGTGCGCCACTCCCGCGAGCACGGCATCTACGCCATCGAGAGCGACGGCTACCTGCTGGACCGCTTCAAGGCGTTCTACGCCGACGCCTACGGGGTGCTCACGTTCGTCGAGGACCACGGCCGGATCCAGGACTGCGACGTCGCCGGCAGCGGCGACTCGGGCATCTACCCGGGCGCCGGAGCCAAGACCAACGCCGGGCGCGACACCCGCTACTACCCGCAGGCGCGCTACAGCCAGGAGATCCGCCGGTGCGACTCGCACCACAGCACCGGCGGCTACTCGGGGACCGACGGGGCCGCGGTCCACGTCCACCACAACAACTTCTACGACAACGCCCTCGGATTCACCACGGACGTGTTCACCGCGCCCGGGCATCCGGGATTCCCCCAGCAGGGCGACCTGATCGAGAACAACAACTTCTACTCGAACAACTTCAACCCCTACCTGGACGGCTCCGACGTCCCGCCCTACATCTCCGCGCCGGTGGGCACGGGCCTGTGGATCGCGGGGGGCAACGACAACGTCCTGCGCAACAACCGCTTCTGGGACAACCGCCGCCGCGGGGTGATGCTCTTCAGCTCTCCCGACGCGGCGGTCTGCGGCCCGGCGATCGGGTCGCCCGTGACGGGCTGTGACCCGAGCAAGATCTCGACCTC
The DNA here is from genome assembly GCA_033856025.1 of Solirubrobacteraceae bacterium. GTDB lineage: Bacteria > Actinomycetota > Thermoleophilia > Solirubrobacterales > Solirubrobacteraceae > AC-38. The sequence continues at coordinate 80,911 of JAWVFQ010000029.1, forward strand.
CTACGGCAACCGCTTCTACGCCAACACCATGGGCGTCGCGCCGAACGGGGCGGTCAAGCCCAACGGCACGGACTTCTGGTGGGACGCGTATCCGGGGAACACCGGCAACTGCTGGTACGCCAACGTCGCGGCGCCGGGGCGCGCGGTGTCCACCTCGCCCTCTCCGCTCCCGGACTGCAACGGGGGCCGGGACCCGTCGAGCAGCATGGGCACGGGCGACCCCGCCAACGAGGGCGAGCTCGTGGCCTGCCTCGCGGGCTTCTCCGTGTCGGGATATCCGCGCGGCAACCAGACGATCTGCTCCTGGACGCAGACCCCGGCGGCGCCGGGCGCCGGCGCGGCCCGGGCGGGCGCCTCCGCGCTGCGCGCGCGCCAGCGCCGCGCCTACGTCGACCAGTGCCGCCAGGCGGCCTGGACGCCCGCCTGCGCGCCGGTCGTGGCCGACCGCGCGCGGGCCGCCGCGGCCCCCGCGGCGCTGCCGCGCTTCGCGCTGGCGCCGCCGCCTCAGCGACTCGGCCTGTACAGGTGCGTCGACTGGCGCCGCGCCACCCCCGCCGCCCGGCTGCTCCTGGTCCAGCGCCTGCGCGGCTGGACGGGAGGACCGATCGAGGGCGACCGTCTGGTCGGCTACGGGACGGTCCTCCCCGACGCCCAGGCGACGGCGATGTTCGACGAGCGCTGCCGCCCGAGCTGGGCCAGCAGCCTCGCCCTGTACAAGCAGTACGGGTACGCCGCCGGCTTCGCCGGCATCGCCCCCTGACCTCGCGGGAGGCGCATCAGCGCCTGGCGCGCCTGATCCTCCTGTCCGGGGCGACGGTAATCGTCCGGGTGACCGTCGTGCGGTTGCCGGCGTCGTCGGACGCCACGATCCGCAGCGTCGCCGGGAAGGCCTTCTTCGGCCGGCCCAGGAGCCTCGTCGCCGGCTTGAGCCTGATCGACGTCGCCCCCGTCGCCCGGATCGTGCGGTCGAAGAGGAGCAGCGCGTCGGTGTCCGCGATCGTCACGGTCCTCGGCTTGGCCGACAGGGTGACGTCGAGCGTGACCGGCTCGCTCGGGGTGACGGTGATCTTCGGGCCGGCGCGGAAGGCCGTCTGCGTGGTGCGCGACGTCGGCCCCGAGAGACGCAGGCCAGGCCGCGTGGTGTCGGCCGGCGCACCGACCGCCGGCCCGGGGGCGGTGACCGTCGTGGTCGGGCCCGGGACCCGGACCTCCACCGGCGGGCCCGGCACCTGCGCCGGCGGCGGTCCCGCGGTCTGGACGTCCAGCGACCATCCGCCGGCCAGCGCTCCGCCGCCCGTGGCCGCTGCGCCGGAGTCGTCCCAGACGAAAAGCTGCCATGTGCCGGCGGGGTCCGTCCCATCGAAGGCCGCGAGCGCGGTGCCGTAGGGGGCGGGCGGTGCCGGAGGGCCGAGGGACGGGTCGGCGAACCCGTCGATCGGCTTGAAGATGCCGCTGACCAGCCGCAGCGGACTGGTCAGGCCCTCGTCGTCGAAGGTGATCACGGGCCCGGTCACGACGTCGCGCCCCATCCCCGTGGAATCGGCGGTCAGCAACACCTTCTGACCCTGGGGTCCCACGAGCAGCGCCTCGACGTCGTCGGCCACGGGGTGGTGCAGCCCGTTCAGGCGCACGTTGACGTCGGTGACGGCTCCCTGGAGACCCGAGACCTCGATCGTCGCCGGGTAGGGCTCCGCCGGCCCCTGGGTGCCCGCCAGGGACGCGGGGACCTCGATCCGGGCGCGGTCGGTGAAGCGCGGCGGGTCGAGCGCGGTGTTCATGCGCCCGATCCGCTGGGCGAAGAACTCGGTGAACCACAGGTTCCCGTCCGGTCCCGCGGCGATACCGGACGGGCTCGCCGGCGAGTTGATGCCGGCCGAGAACTCGGTGATCACGCCTGCCGGGGTGATCCTCCCGATGGCGTCGCCCAATTCCGCGAACCACAGGTTCCCGTCCGGGCCCGCGGCGATGCCCAGGGGAATGCTGTTCAGTCCGGTCGTGAAGTAGGTGATCGTCGTGGCCGGGGTCGGGGCGTTCGGGTCGATGCGACCGATGGCGTCGGGGGAGTTCTGGGTGAACCAGACCTTCCCGTCCGGGCCCGCGGCGATTCCGTTGGGCTCGCCGGTGATGGCGAACTCCGTGGCCGCGGAGGGGAACGTGTCCGGATCGACCCGCGCGACCTTGCCGGGGGAGGCCTTCTCGGTGAACCAGACGTTCCCGTCCGCGCCGGTGACGATCTCGTCGGGGGAGCCCGTGATCCCGCTCGTTGACAGGGTCGGGGGGCTCGCGGCCGGGCTGATCCGGCCCACGCGCTGACCGCCGTCGGCGAACCAGAGGTTGCCGTCCGGGCCCGCGGTGATCCCGTTCAGGGTCGACGCGGTCGCGGTGGTGAAGGTGGTCTCGTCCATGAGGCCCGACGGCGTGATGAAGGCGATCCCCTTGGTGGACGTCGCGTTGGACTCCGTGAACCAGACGTTGCCGTCCGGGCCCGCCGCGATCCCGCCCGGCTTGCCGAACCCGGTGGCGTTGAACTCCGTCACCTGCCCGGACGGCGTGACGCGCCCGATCCGGTCGCCGTTGACCTCGGCGAACCAGAGGTTGCCGTCCGAGCCCGCGACGATGCCGTCCGGCGAGCTCGCGGCGGTGATGCCGGTGGAGAACTCCCTGGCCGTGGGCGTCGCGGCGGCGGCTGGGGCGGCCAGCCCGACGACGAGCACGAGGATCGCGACCAGGAGCCTCATCGCCGCCGCTTGCGGTCGGGCTGGACGGTGATGATCCGGCTGACGGTCGTGCGGTTCCCGGCGTTGTCGGTGGCGACGACCCGCAGCAGCGCGCGGAAGGCCTTCCTCGGCCGCCCCAGGCGCCGCGCCGAGGGCTTGACCGCGAGCGTCGTCGCCCGGTTCGCGGTCACCGTGCGCTCGAAGAGGACGAGCTCGCCCGCCGTCGCCAGCGTCGCGCGGCTCGGCTTGACCGACAGCGTCACGTCGAGGGTGACCGCCTCGCTCGGCGTAATGCGGACGGCGAGCCCCTTGCGGAACGCCGTCTGCGCCATGCGCGCCGCGACGGACCCCAGGGTCAACCTGGGCGCCGTGGTGTCCGCGGGCGGGGTGACGACCCGCGGAGGCCCGGTGGCCGTGACGGTCGGGCCGGGCACCGCCACCTGGACGGTGGGGCCGGGCACCGAGACGGGGGGTGGGGTCAGTTCGACGTCCAGCGACCAGCCGCCAACGATCTTGCCGTCGCCGAACCCGAAGTTGTCGTCCTGTAGGTACAGCTGCCAGGTTCCGTTCGGATCGGTCCCGTCGAACGCCGAGAGCGACGTGGCGTAGGGGGGCGAGGGCGCCGGGCCCGCGAACGTCGGAGACGGACCCCCGGCGAAGGGCTTGAAGATGCCGTTCGTCAACTTCGCCGGCGCGGTCACGCCGTCGTCGTCGAACGTGATCACCTGGCCGGTGGCGGGGTCGCGATTCGTGCCGCCGCCCGCCGAGTCCGACATCAGCAGCACCTTCTGGCCCTGGGGGCCGACGAGCAGCGCCTCCAGGTCGTCGGCGTTGGGATGGTGCACGCCGTTGAGGCGAACGCTCGCGTCGCTCACCGTTCCCGAGAGCCCCGAGGCCTCGATGGTGGACGGGTAGGTCTCCGCCGGGCCGGAGCCGCCTCCGTTCGCGGACACCTCTATCGGCTCGGGGTTCGTGTAGCGCGGCGGCCTCAGCCCGATGTTCATCCGCCCGATGTAGCCGGTGCCGCCGGTGAACCAGAGGTCCCCGTCCGGGCTGACGGCGATCCCGCCCGGCTGGGCGCCCGCGGCGAACTCGGTCACCACGCCGGACGGCGTGATGCGCCCGATCCGGCTCGCGTTGCCCTCGCCGAACCACATGTTCCCGTCCGGACCCGCGACGATGAAGGTCGGCTGGCTGTTGTTGCCGGCTGGCAGGACCGGGAACTCGGTGACGACTCCGGCGGGCGTGATGCGGGCGATCTTGCCGGCGGTCTTCTCGGCCACCCACATGTTGCCGTCGGGGCCGGGGGCGATGCCCGCCGGCCCGCTTCCGGTGGTGAGCGCGAACTCCGGGAGGACGGTCCCGGCCGTGGTTATCCGACCGACCTTGTGCGCCGCGCTCTCCGTGAACCACACGTTGCCGTCGGGCCCGGCCGCGATACCGCTGGGCCCGCTGGCGGCGGTCAGCGGCGTGAACGGAGCCTGGAAGCTGACGCCGTCGGTCTGAACGACCCGGTTGCCCGAGTTCGCGGTGAGCCAGAGGTTGCCGTCGGGACCGGCCGTGACCTCCTCGAGGCCGGTGAGCCCGATGGACCGTCCGCCCGAGGGGAACCGTGCGACCCGCTGGGCGTTGCTCTGCGTGTAGTAGACGAACCCGTCGCCGAGCGCCGCGATCCCGAAGGGGCCGCTGCTGGCGACGCCCGTCGTGAACTCGGTGATCGCGCCGGCCGGGGTGATCCGCCCGATGTTGTTCGCGGCGTTCTCGGTGAAGTACAGGTTGCCGTCGAAGCCGGGAGCGATCCGCGTCGGCACGCTGCCCGGTGTGAGGCCGGACGAGAAGATGCGGACCGTCACCGCGCCGGCCGGTGTGGCGAGGGCGCCCGCGACGACGATGGCCACCACCGTGGCCCGCAGAGCCGGGCGAGCCGTCCTGGCTCGAACTGCTCCGAGTTTCGTCCTGGCTCGGAGGAGGTTCATTTCACTGCCGTGACCGCGAGATCACGGAGCGTCGAGTCTACGCGCGACCCGCGGCGCCGGGGAAAAGCTCGTGCGGCTTGTGCCGCCGGCGCCGCGGCCGGCGCATACGATCACCCGCATGCCGTCGATCGCCGGGAGGCGTGAAGCCCTGCGCCGCCGCGGCGGCGGGGCGATGGGGGCGCTGGTCGTCGCCCTGCTGCTCGCGTGCGCGCCGGGCGTCGCGGCCGCCGCCGACCCGCCGGATCCCGGGCGGACCACGTCGGGGACCGTCACGTCCAACGGCACGGACTACGCGTACGTGCTCTACACGCCGACGTCGTACGTCCCAGGCCGCGCGGCGCCGCTGCTGGTCATGGTCCACGGCTGCCAGACCACGGCCGAGCAGCAGATGAAGGCCAACCTCTACAACCCGATCGCCGAGCGCGAGGGCTTCGTCGTCCTCTACCCCGACGTCGACGCGCTCGGCCGCGCGCAGCCCGGCCCGGCGAACCAGTGCTGGAAGTTCCCCGACCCCGAGTCCTGGTCGCGCGACCGCGGCGACGCGGCCGGCATCGCCGACATGACGCGCGCAGTCATCGCGAAGCTGGCCATCGACCCCGAGCGCGTCTACCTCGTCGGGATGTCGGCGGGCGGGTTCATGGCGTCGATCGAGGCCGCCGCCTACCCCGACCTCTTCGCGGCGGTGGGGATCAGCGCCGGCGGGGCGTACGCCGACCCCGGCTGCACCGGCACCGGCACCGGCATCCCGGTCACGACGAGTGCTCAGCTCGCGTTCGACCAGATGGGGCCCCGCGCCCGCATCGTCCCGCGCTTCGTGATCGGCGGCGACGCCGACCGCGGGATTCCGCCCGCGTGCGCGGACAAGGCGTTCGAGCAGGGCCTGCGCACCGACAACCTCGTCCTCGGCGCCGGGCAGGACGGGCCCATCGCGCTGACCCCCGCCGCGATGCGCCGGGAGCAGAAGCCCGGCGGCTACGCCTACACCGTCAAGAGCTACCGGGATCCGGCGGGGTGCCTGATCGGCGAGCGCTGGCTGGTCCACGGCATGGACCACTTCTGGTCGGGCGGCACGACGGATCCCAAGTACGCGTCGTTCACCGACCCGAAGGGCCCGAGCGGCGCCGAGGCGTCGTGGGCGTTCCTCAAGCGCTACCGCAGAGCCGACACCGCGATGCCGTGCGCGGAGGCCCCGGCGCCCGCAGCGGCCGTTCGCGCGACCTGCCCGGGGCGCACTGTGACCGTCACCCTGGCCCGCGGTGCGCGCGTGCGCAGCGTGCTGGCGTGGGTGGCCGGGCGCCGGACGCGCACCACGGTCCGGGGGCGCCGAGTCACGCTCGCGCTCCCGGCCGGTCGCAGGGGCACGGTGCACGTCGTGCTCCGCGTGCGGCGCCAGGGCCGCTCGCGCGCGCGCTCGCGCATCGTGCGTCGCACATTCGCGCGCTGCTAGCCGCTCACAGCTCGCCCGCCAAGGCGGCAACGATCCACACGAAAGCCGCCACTCCCAGCAGGCGACGGAACCAGTTGACCCCGCCCACCGCCTCCTCCCACGCCCAGACGCCGAGGCCGACGGTGAAGACCGCGCGCCCGACGTCGTGGGCGGTGCCACCAGCCACCGCGGCGAGTCCCCACCCCGCGAAGGCGAGCAGCAGTGGCGGGTTCGGGAACTGCGCGATGGGGAAGCGCCGCGGCCAGCCCACCTGGCCACGCCGCCAGAGCTCGGCGAGCGTCACCGCGCGGACCGGGCAGTGGGGATCGCGGTGCCGCGGCGTCGGTAGTACTCGACCGCGCCGGTCCGCTCGAGGTCGTCGAGGAGGATCGCTTCGACGTCCAGGTCCAGTTCGATCTCGTTGCTCGCGACCACGCCGCCTCCGGGGATCTCGTCCTGCCAGGAGACCCCGAAGTCATGGCGGTTGATCCTGGTGCTGGCGGCGAAGCCGATCCGACGCATCTCGCCCTTGTTCTCGTCGCCCTCCCACCAGGGCGTCGTCCACTCCCCCATGTAGGCGATGTCGAGCGGGACCGTTCGGGTCACGCCGCGGATCGTCAGGTCGACCTCGCCCTTGAACGCGGTGTCGGCGGTGCGCTCGGTGAAGCGCCCGCTGAAGGTGATCGTGGGATGGCTCTCGACGTCGAAGAAGTCGGGGCTGCGCAGATGGGCGTCGCGCGCGGACTCGCCGGTCCAGAGCCCGGTGGCGTCGATCACCCCGTGGAACGTTGCGTCGAGGCAGCGGTCCCAGTCGAGCTCGAGCTGTCCGTGGATGTCCTTGAACAGTCCGCGCACCCAGGTCACCATCATGTGACGGGCTCGGAACTCGGCCTCGGTGTGCCCAGGTTCGAAGATCCAGGTCGACATCAGGCCGCGCCGGCCAGGCGATCGAGGCCGCGAATGGTCGGACCGGCCTCTCGCTCTTCGTAGTCGAGGTGGTCGAGGAGGTGGGCGTGGAGCTCGCGGAGGCCGTCGACGGCGGCCAGCCGCGCGTCCTCGCCGTTGGTGTCGGTCAGCGCGCCGGCGGCTGTCTCGACCTGATCGAGCAGGTCGGAGACGCGCCGGTGGTCGGCCTCCAGCTTGTCCACCACGGGGGCGATCGACGGATCTGCCGCGCGCAGCGCGGGGAGCAGCATGACGTCCTCCGCTCCGTGATGGGAGTGGACGAAGCGGCAGTAGCGCAGGCAGTTGACCTTCAGCTGCCACAGCGGCCCGCCGGTCTTGAGCTCTCGCAGGACGGTCGCGACCTCCTGGCCCGGAAGCCCCGCCTCCACGTCGGCGGCGAGTCGCTCGACCGTCTTGAGGTCACGGCGGATCACCGAGTGGACCCACAGCAGCTCCTCGAACATCGCCCGGCCTCGCTGCGTTTCGGGTGGCGCGCTCATCGGCTCTCCGCGACCATCGGCGCCACCTCTCGCGAGAACCGCTCGACCTGGCGGGGCGAGGGGTCGACGGGCCAGAACACGACCGTGTCGAAGCCTGCCTGCGCGAAGTCGGTGAGCCTCTCGGCCCACCACGCGGGTGGCCCGGCGAGCGGGTCTCCGGCCAGGTAGCCGACCGGGAGCTGTCCTTCGGGCGGCGTCCGGCTCTCGCCGATGACGCCCTGCACGTTGAGGATCCGCCGGATCTGGCCGGGGTCGCGCCCGGCGCCCTCGGCGGCCTCGTCGATCCGCCGGTTGCCGGCTCGCAGCTCATCCATGCTCATCGCGCCGAACGACGGCAGCCACCCATCGGCCTTGCGCCCGACGAGCCGCAGCATGCGCGGCTTGAAGGCGCCCAGCCAGATCCCCATCGGGTGCACGGGCGCCGGGCCGGGCCGTGCGCCGGCGAGCCGGTAGTGGCGCCCGTCGAAGGAGACCGAGCGCTCACCGGACCACATGAGCCGGATCACGTCGATCGCCTCGTCCAGCGCCTCCACGGCGTCCCCGGGGCTGCGTTCAGGGCCACCCATGGCCGCGATCGCACCCGCGCGCTTGGGCTCGGCGAACCCGCCCGCTCCAAGACCGAGCTCGAAGCGGCCGGCGCTGAGCACGTCGAGCGAGGCGGCCGCCTTGGCCATCACCGCGGGCGGGCGCAGCGGCAGGTTCGCCACATCGGTGAAGAACGAGATGCGGCGCGTCTCAGCCAGCAGCGTGGCGATCAGCGCGAACGTGTCGAGGAACCGGCCCTGGTAGGGGTGGTCCTGGATGCCGACAAACGCCAGGCCGCCCTCGTCGGCGACCCGCACCAGCTCTCGGCTGCGCTCCAGCGCGTCCGTGAAGGGCACGACCGCGATCCCGAGCTTCAAGTCGGAGGAGGACACGCCGTCAATATACTTGAGCGCGCAAAGATCTCCGCACCCGTGGGACGAGTCCTTACCGCCTTAACCGCGAGCGACCGCCTCGAGGGGCGGTCGCTCCGGCTGCGTCGGTGTCCTCCGCGGTTAGCGGTGGTTGGGGCCGTCGTCGGTGCCGCGGCCGTGCCGGCGATGTCCGGGACGGTCATCGGTTCCCCGGGCGTGGCGGCGGTGTCCGGGGGCATCGTCGCGCCCGCGCCCGCGGCGTGCCTCGCGAACCTTCATCCGATCGTCGGTTCCGCTGTGCCGCACGTGGCCGGCGGGGTCGTCGGCGCCGCGTCCCTGGCGAACGTCGCCGGCCGGGTCGTCGGCTCCGTGCTTCGCGGTGGCCATGCTGGCTGTGCCGCCGATGCCGGCGACCGTGAGGGCGGTTATGAGTAGGGCGGTCATGCGCTTGCGCATGTGCGTTCCTTTCTGGAGGGTGACAGCCCGGCCACGGTGTCACGGAGGCAGTCCCGATCTCCATTGGACCTTGGTCGCAGCGCTAGGGGGACCGGCCCGCCCCGAGCCCGTGACGCTGCGCCCACAGCGCCGCCTGGGTGCGGTCCGTCACGTCGAGCTGTCGGAAGATTCGAGTCAGATGCGCCTTGACGGTCTTGTCGCTGATTTCCAGGCGGAGCGCGATCAGCTTGTTCGGGAGTCCCCGGACCAGCAGATCCAGCACCTCGCGTTCTCGGTCGGAGAGCGCCTCCAGGGGATCGGGCTCGGCGTGGGCGTCGAGGATCGTGCGCGCCGCTCGCGGGTCGAGCGGAGCCTCGTCGCGAGCCGCGGATCGGATTCCCTCGGCGACCGCGGTCGAGGATGCGTCCTTGAGGAGGTAGCCGCGAGCTCCGGCGTCCATCGCGCCCAGGATGCGCGAACGGTCGGAGAAGGACGTGAGCACGAGGACGGCTGTGTCCGGAAGCTCCTCTGTGATCCGGCGAGTGGCCTCGATGCCGTCGACACGGGGCATGTCGAGGTCCATCAGCACGACGTCGGGAGAGGTGTCCCGCGCGCGTTGCACCGCCTCCTCGCCGTCGGCGACCGCGCCGACGACCTCCATGTCATCGAATCCCGCGATGAGCCGGCTGAGGCCGTCGCGGATGACGCCGTGGTCGTCGGCGATGAGCACCCGAATCATCGCGCGGCCAGCTCCAGCGCGACGGTAGTGCCGCCACCGGGCCGCGACCGGACGACGAACGTGCCGCCCGCCTGGCGGACGAGCTCCTCCAACAGGCTCAGGCCCACGTGACCCTCCGCTCCGCGGCGCTCGCGTTCAGCCGGCTCGAACCCGCGGCCGTCGTCTTGGATGACGGCATGGACCATGTCCGGCGCCCGGCGCACGACCTCGATGCGAACCGACGTCGCATCGGCATGCGCCTGCACGTTGCGGACGGCCTCGCGTGCGACGCGGTACACGAGGGCGTCTTGCCCGGAGCCGTTCGTGGCACCCTGGTCGAGCCGCAGCTCGGTCGTGATGCCCTCGGCCGCCAGCGGACTCAGCAGGTCGCTCAACGCCGCCTCCAGCCCGGCGGATTCGAGGCTGGGCGGATGTATCTCCACGAGGAGTGAGCGCAGGTCGCGCACTCCTTGGCGCAGGCGGGCGATGGCCTCGCGAAGCGCCGATGCGTCCTGGACGGCACCACGGCGATCTGCCTGCTCGGCCAGCGGCGCGAGGCCGAACGCGATCCCGGCCAGGTCCTGGACGACGCCGTCGTGAAGGCCCGCCGCGATTCTCCCCCGCTCTTGCGTGGAGGACTCGATCGCGCTGGTGAGCAGACGCTCCCGCTCGTGGTGGCCTCGCTGCAGCCGCCCGGCCATCGACCACGCCAGGGGCACCTGGAAAAGCAGGAGAACGAGCAGGCCACCCAGCAGCGAAGGGGCGAGCGCGCGCAGCTGGCGCTCCGCGCTGGCGCTCACCGACCCGAAGCGCTGGTAGATCTCGAACAGGACCGGCGTTCCGTTCGGGGTGCGGATCACCGTGTGGGCCTCAAGCAGCTTGCCGTACTGTCGCTCGTACCGGTTCTCGGGCTTGGAGAGGTCGCTGAGCTGGGCATCGGCGCCGCCCCGGTCGCGAAGGATGAGCCGGTCGTCCTTGGCAAGATCGAAGTGCTTTCCGATGAGCGCCGGCTCGTCCGAGTAGAGGATCGTCCCACGCGACGACCAGATCTTCACACGCACCACGGAGTCGTCCAGGATCTGGCCGCGCACAACGCCATTCAGACGGGCGAGCGCCCGCGGATCTCGCCGCAACACGGCGTCGGTAAGACCCGCCGACTCGATCAGACGGCCCTCCACCTGGACCTGGTCGCGAGTGTTGCGCTCGGCCTCCTTGATCGTCACCGAGCGCAGAGCGAAGAAACCGCCCACCACCACGACCGCGATGGCGGCCAGGCTGCCGAGCACGAATCGCGCCACCGCCGAGATAGCGCTCCGCGGTTCACGCGATCGCTGGCTCGAGATATCCGCGTCAGGCCTGCCGAGCACCATCCGACCAAGCTAGCGCGGGTCTTCGGCCGGCTCGACATGCGTAACGCCGGGGCGTAGAGGAGCCGCTCTCGTCCCACTCCATGCGGCCTGAGACGGGTGGCTCGTCGGGCGCCGCGACAATATATGCTTGACGCAGAGACCGCCGACGAGGGGAGCTCTGTTCATGAACACCGGGCAGCGGCACCGAAGCGCATGACAGAGACACCCCACGACGTGAACGTGATCGGGGCCTTCGCGCTGGCCACCGCCGACGGGATGCTTGACCTCGGTCCCGCTGTGAGCTCGGCGGCGCTGGTCGTGCTCGGGCAGGCCGAGGCAGGCCGGACGATCAACTCCATCGCCCGCGCCCTCCGGGTCAGCCAGTCGCGCGCCGTGCGCATCGCCGACGAGCTGGAGGAGACGGGCATGGCTCGCCGTGTGCCCATGGCCGAGGACCGCCGGGTCGTCCATCTGCGCCTGACGCGCCGGGGCAGGGCCGCCGCGGCGCGCGTCCAGCTGGCGCGCAAGGGTGTCCTCGAGGGCGCCCTCGGACACCTGTCGGAGGCGGAGGTTCGGCAGCTGTCCCGCCTGGCCGCCAAGGTGCTGCGCTCGACCACGACGGGGCACGACCACGCGGAGGCCATCTGCCGCCTGTGCGATGCCGACGGTTGCGGCCACTTCGACGGACGCTGTCCCGTCACGGCCGGTGCGGACGCGCGCGAACCCACCGCGCAGTGAGCCCCGAAAGCCAAATATGCGTGGCGCATATTCTTGCTAGTCTGCGCGCATGGCCAACGTGACCGCCGTCGACTACGTCGGCATCTCCGTTCGTGACCTCGAGGCAGCCAAGCGGTGGTACGCGATGGTGCTCGGTTTCGACTCCGACTATGCGTGGGGCGAGTTCGGCGCCGAGTTCCAGGTCGGTGGCACGACGGTCGCGCTCATGCAGATGGACAAGATCGGCAGCGAGCACACGCCCAACGCGACGGCGCTCGCGCTGCACGTCGAGGACGTAGCCGTCGAGCGCGCACGGCTCGAGGGGGAGGGCGTGACGTTCCAGGACCAATTCGATTCGAGCGTCTGCCACCAGGCCGTGTTCCACGATCCCGATGGCAACGTGTTGGTCCTGCACCACCGCTACGCGCCCCGCTAGGCGGGCTTACCCGAGCCGCCGCAGGCGAGGCCAGATCTCCGACGACGCAGGTGGGTCGCGTGCCCGGCAGCGACCAGGCCGTTCCGAAACGCCAGCACCTCGCTGACCATGGTGCCCAGCTGATCGCGGTAGTGCAGCACGAGCGTCTCGACGCCCACGTACACCCCAAGCAGCTCGAAGTGGAGGTCTGGGCTGCCTTCGAGCGCGCATGTCCAATAGCTGCGCAGGGCGTGCTTGCCGTGGACCGTGCCGCCGCTCTCCGGAACGAGCCGCGCAGCGGTGGGCGACGTGAAGACGACGTCGTCCGCGAAGTGGCTCAGGACGGCCTCGATGTCGCGCGCGTTCCAGGCCTTGACCCACTGGTCTGCGAATGCGACGGGGTTAGGTGTCTTCACGGTTCAGAGCGGTCTCGTCCTTCGGCGTCAGGAGAATATATGCTTGACGCATAGATCTCCCGACCTGGCGGAGCGCCGGTGCTACCGAACCGCATGACAGAGACACCTCACGACGTGAACGTCATCGGGGCCTTCGCGCCGGATGAGCTCCGCGCGCCGAAGGGGTCGTAGTAGGTATGCAGACACCTGAGGACGAGCGGGTTTCGATCCGTCTTGCGGTCTCGGACGACCACCGGGCCCTGATCCAGCTGGCCGAGCTCGACAGTGGCAAGCCACCCCTTCGGCCCGCCCTCGTGGCTGACGTGAACGGCGAGATCGTCGCCGCTCTGTCGCTGCGTGGCGGCAGGCCTCTCGGCGATCCCTTCCGGCCGACCGCGGCGATCGTGGAGCTCCTCGAGCTGCGTCGCCGGCAGCTCACGGCGGCTCCGGAAGCAAAGGGGGTCACGAGCCAGGCGATCACCTTCTGGCGGCGTCTCCGTGCTTAGCGCTCGCCGCCGCTCAGGCGTCTCGGGCTGACGGGCGCCGGCTCTGCTCCAATGCCTCGAGGCGGGCGTTCGCCCGTCGGAGCTCGGCCAGCACCTCGTGCTCGAAGGCGCGCTCGCGCGCCGCCTCGGGCCGCTCGTCGTCCCGGACGAACAGCGACGCCACGGCCGCTGTCGTCACCGCCAGGACGACGAACCCCAGCAGCATGAGCAGGGCCGACACCGCCTTCCCCGCCGTGGTCGAGGGTGCGTTCCCGGCGAACCCGATGGTGGTGACGAGCGAGAGCGCCCACCACAGGCCCTCCCAGTAGGACCCCACCGCGTCGGTCTCCAGAGCCGCGAACCCCCCGCCCGCGAGAATGGTCACGAGCAGGGCGCCGGGCAGGAGATATCTCAGCGAGCGCCGCGACAACGTGCCCAGATCTCAGAGCGTCGGGTACTCGCAGCGCGTTCGCTCATCCAGCGCAGCCGCGGATGGGCTTCGGGACGTTCTTGGACATTGGCGCAGGATCTCGCGCGAGCGACCGTGTGTCTTCACCGCCAGCACGACTCCTGCGCTCCCGCGGGTGGTAACCGCGACACCCCAGGTAGCTGCAATGTCGGGCGGTCCTCCAGCGGGCACCATGCTCGGATGTCCCCAAGGACGGCAGTCGCGGTGGTCGTCGCAACCGGGGCAGCCGCCGGCGTGGCATGGCAGCTCGCGGCCGGTGACACGGTGCGCGACGTGGGCGTCCGCCTCGACCTGCGGGAGCGTGGCCCGCTCGAGCTGCGCCTGGGCGGGCCGCTGTGGCGCGACCGGACTCTGCGCGACCCCGAGGGGGCCCGCGACGTGGCGTACGTGCTGCGCGATGCGCCGCTCGAGGTCGCGATCGCGGGACGCGACGGCGGCCGGCCCAAGGACCTCGTCGTGGCGGTGGACGGTCAGGTCGCAGCCCGGCGTCGGCTGTGCGACAGCGCTCCGTGCCCGGCCCATGCGAGGCTGACTCTGACCCCCGCGGTCAGCGCGCGGGGGCCGGGCCTGCACCGGCTGTCCCTGCGAGCGACCGGCACGCGACCGCGGGACGTGGCGGGCAGCACCTTCGAGGTGACGGTCGGCCGGAAGCTCAGCGCACTGGAGGCCGAGCCCGTGGCCCGGCGGGCGGGTCCCCCGGCGCGACCGTCGGTCGGTTCCCGGGACCGCCGGCGCGCGCTCGCCGTCGTCGAGCGAGAGCGCCGCTGGGGGGTCCTGCGCGGAGTGCTCGGCCTGTCCTTCTACGAAGTCGCGCAGGTCGGGCGGCTGCGCGGAGTCAGGGGGAGTGACGTGGGCGCGACCCTGCTCCTGTCCCTGCCGGTCGCCCGCTCGGTTCGCGCCCAGGTTCCGGCCTACGTGCCCGATGCGCGCGCCGCGAGCGGCTTCCGGCTCCGGCAGGTGACGCTTTCCGCTCCGCTCCTGCGGGACCTCCTCGTGGACGTGGACCTCACGAAGCTGCGGGTGGTCGCGGCCGAGCCGGGACCGCGCTCGAGCACCGACGGCGCGCAGGGCGTCGCCGGGCCCACCCCGGTGGAGTCGCCGGCGGATGCCCCGCGCGCCGACCCGGAGCTGGTCCGACTGTCCGATGCGGGACCGGCCTTCATGGCCTACGACGGGACCGCGTCGCTGCGACGCGGCGCGCGGGACTGGGCCGTGTCGCTCATCTTCACCGGTCACGCCAGCGTGGGAAAGGTGAAGCGGGCGCTCCGCGGGCTCGGGTTCACGCATTCCGGTCGCCCCAGCTACCTCCCCTACCGCGTGAGGCCGGGCGCTCTGCGCTTCGACGGCGACCGCGGCGTCAAGACCGGCTGCGACCGGCAGGGCACCGACCTGCACCTGAGGCTGTACGCGCCCAGCGCCACCGACCGCTTCGTGGACCCCGAGTACGGCGACGTCGTCGTCGCGACCGCACACCATGACCGCGGGGACGGATGTGGCCATCCACCCGCGCTGTTCGGGTTCTCCGAGAGCGCGGAGCAACGCATCGCCGGCCTGGTCTCCGCCCGGCTGGGCTGGCGGGTGAGGCCTGATCGACTCGCGCTCGGGAATCCCGAGCCCTACCGCCGCGACATCGGCGACAGCGCCCACGTCTGGTGGAGCGACGGCCGCGCCACCCTCATAGCCGTGCCCTGACAGCTCGCGGCTAGCGCCACGTACTCCACGCGGCGCAGGCCGAAGATGCGCCCTCCGGCCGACGACAGCCGGCCAGGCCACGGCGATCATGTCGGCATGGCTACGGTCTTCCCTCCGACCGGCCGTGAACATCCCGGACTCCGCGTTCGGGATCCGCGAAAGGCCCCGGGTCCCCCGCCCGGGGCCTTTCCACTTCTGGCCCCCGGCCTGTGAGCGGCGTGCCGTACGCCGCCTCGCTGGTGTCCAACCTGTTCCACCTCGGCGTGCCGGCGCCCGAGAAGGTCCTGCGCTCGCTCCTGGTGTTCGCCTTCCTGGTGGTCGCGCTGCGCCTCGGCGGCAAGCGCGAGCTGGCGCAGATCAACGTCCTCGACCTCGCGGTGCTCCTGCTCGTGTCCAACGCGCTGCAGAACGCGATGATCGGCAGCGACAACTCGCTGCTCGGCGGGGTCCTCGGGGCGTCGACGCTGTTCGTCGCCAACTACGTCTTCGTCCGCATCACCTACCGCAGCGCGTGGGCGCGCCGCGTGCTCGAGGGGACGCCGCGGGTCCTCGTGCGCGACGGCCGCGTGGACCGTCGGGCGCTGGGGCGCGAGGCGATCTCGGTCAGCGAGATCCGCTCGGTCGCGCGCGACCGCGGGTTCGACGGGCTGCACGACGTCGCCCTGCTGGTGCTCGAGACCAACGGCCACATGGCGGTCATGGGGGCGCATGACGCGGAGCGCTGGCGCAGCGACCACGGCGTACCCCAGGGGAAGCAGCCGCAAGAGCCTTCGGCGGGGCGATGACGAGGCGCTGTGCAGCCCGCAGGATTGACGCACGACCGCCCACGTCCTGAAGGAGAGCTCATGTCGGCATCCGAACCCAGCAGGCCCATGATCGCGGTGCTCGGCACCGGCCGGATGGGCGAGCCGATGGCGCGCAACCTGCTCGCGGCCGGCTTCCGGGTGGCGGTGTGGGATCGCACCCCGGCGCACGCCGCGCCGCTCACCGCCGATGGCGCGCGGCTCGCGGACTCGCCCGCCGGCGCGGCCACCGATGCCGACGTGGTGATCACCATGCTCGCCGACGGCGCCGCGGTCGAGGAGGCGATGACGTCCCCGTTCACGGGCGCGCGGTCGACGATCGCCCGCGGAGCCGTGTGGGTGCAGATGGCGACCGTCGGCATCGAGTGGACCGACCGGCTGGCCGCGCTGGCCGCCGGCAGTGGGCTCGAGTTCGTCGACGCCCCGGTGTCGGGGAGCGACGGACCGGCCCGCGAGGGCAAGCTGATCGTGCTGGCCTCCGGCCCCGAACCGGTCCGCGATCGCGTGCAGTCCATCTTCGACGTCCTGGGCCAGCGGACGGTGTGGCTCGGGCCGGCGGGCAACGGCACCCGCCTCAAGCTCGTGCTCAACAGCTGGCTCGTGTCGCTCACGGAGGCCATGGCCGAGACGCTGGCGCTCACCGAGGCCCTGGGCCTGGAGCCGCGCCAGCTTTTCGAGACCATCGCCGGCGGGCCGCTGGCCGCGCCCTACGCGCTGGTCAAGGGCAAGGCCATGATCGCGCATGACTTCGAGCCGGGCTTCGCCCTGCGTCACGCGGTCAAGGACGTGCGACTGGCGCTGGCCGCCGCCGAGCATGGCGACGTGGACCTGCCGGTCACCGCCGCCGTCCTGCGCCGGTGGGATCGGGCCATGGCCGACGGTCACGCCGACGACGACGTCGCCTCGGTGATCGCCGAGGCGGTGGCCCGGCCGTGAACTCCCGGAAGACCGCCCTGTGGACCCTGGCCGCCGTGGGGGCCGTCGTCCTGCTGACCGCGGTGGGGGTCGGCCTGTCGGCCGGCGTGCAGGCCTACAAGCGCGCCGAGGCGCGCGCCAACGGCGAGAACGACGTGAGGCTGACGCACATCGAGATCAGCCGCGCCCGTCAGCAGGCGAAGATCACGCGTGCCCAGATCGCGGCGACCCAGGCCAACGCGGAGAAGCGTTACCAGGAGGCCGTCGGCATCCGGCGCGCCCAGAACGAGATAGCCAAGAGCCTGACCAGCCAGTACCTGCAGCACGAGGCGATCCAGGCGCAGAAGGCGGTGGCGACCTCCGGGCGCAACAACACGATCATCTACGTGCCCTCCGGCGCCAACGGAGTGCCGCTGGTGCAGGACCCGCAGAACGTGAATCGCCTGCGACCGACGCCTCCGCCGGCGCAGCCGTGACGGCGAGCACCGACTTCACGGCCGAGGAATGGCGGGCTGTCCGCCACGGCCCGCCGAGCGCCGCGTTGCTCGTCGCCGCGGCGCCGCCCGGCGCGGCGCTTCGCGAGAGCCTGGCGCTGGGCGGCGCGTACGCCCACCAGCGGCTGGAGCCCGGGAACGGCCGGCTGCTCGACGAGCTCGTCGCGTCCACGCCCGAGGTGGGGCGCCTGCGCTACCGCTCGGTCGACGCGCTCCGCGAGCAGTGCACGCAGAGCCTTCGCGATGCCGTGGAGGTGCTCCGGCAGCGAGCGACGCCGGCGGAGCTCGACGAGTACCGGCGCTTCGTCCTCACCGTCGCCGGCCGGGTCGCCCGGGCCGGCGGGGAGAGCGAGGAGGAGCGGGTCGCCCTCGAGGGAGTCGCGGAGGCCGTCGGCGCCGCGCGAACGTCCCTCCGTTGACGCGGCCGGCGGGAGCGGGTCACCCGTGTGCCCGCATCAGCCGGCGAGCTCGCCGGCCGGCGCGACGAGCTGGGACTCCAGCCGTCGCAGGTCGTCGAGCTGCTGGCCCGCCCACAGCAGACCGAGGCCGAGTCCGACCCCCGCGGCATCCTCGCGCGCGACCGCCTCGTGCGCGCATCGGAGCACCCGCAGACGGCCGTCCATGTCACGGTGGCGAGGCGGGGGGGCCGGCCGGGCCTCGAGGAGTGCGTCGCCCAGGGCGGAGTACCAGGAGCGGAGCCTCCGGACCTCGCCGTCGAGGGCGTCCACGCTGCGCCCCGGGCCTGAGCCGTCAGGCGGGGGCGCCAGGGTCGACAGCGAGTACGCCCCCAGTCGTACCCGGGTGGCCCCGGCCACGAGCTTCGCGAGGTCCTCCCGATGCCCGCGGTCGGCAGAGTCCTCCGCGAGGTACTGGCGAAACGCGTCGTCGAGCCGATCGGCCGCGGCCCGCGCCTCGCGGCGGGCGCCCGCGATCCGGTTCGCGTCGCCCCCGCCGGCCAGCCGCTCGACGGCGGCGGCCACGTAGTCGGCGCCGCGGACGTAGCTGTCGGCCAGACCCCGGCGCACGACGGTCGCGGCGCCGCGCGGCCAGAACAGCGCGCCGACGCCGAGGCTGACCGCGAACCCGGCGGCGATGTCCTCGACGCGAACGAGCCCGACCGTCCAGCCGCTGGGCTGGATGAGGTTGAAGAGGATGAGCAGGGTGAGGGTGAAGCCCGCCTGTCCCGCGGCGAACGAGATGGCCCGTGGCGCGTATGCGGCGAGGAGGACGGCCACCGGGAGCAGCGCCCACAGGACGGTCTGGTCGGTGCCCGCGGCGATGACGACACCGACGCCCACGAGCAGGCCGAGCGCGGTTCCTGCCAGCGCGCTGAGCACGCTCGACCCGGTCCCCAGCGCGTTCGAGCGCAGGACGGACAGGGTCCCGAGAACCACCCAGAAGGCGTTCTGGAAGCCCGCCTGCTGGGCGATCGCGACCGCGATGGCGAGCGCGGCGGCGCCCCTGACGCTGTTGCGGAGCAGGGCCGACCGCGCGCTGGCGTGCGCGCGGACGAGCCGGCGCGCCGCGCGGAGCGCGGACCTCGCCCTCGCCGCTCTGCGGCCGGGTGCTCCGCGCCCCGCGGCACGCTGCGCATTGCGACCGACGTCGCGCGCGACGAAGGACATCTCGCGCATGCGAAACGACGGGTCCATCCGGGACAGCAGCGTCAGGTCGCCCGGCTCGGCCGGTCGCCGCGCGACGTCCCGCGCGAGGGCGTCCGCGACGGCCGCCCGGGTCCGGTCGAGCCGGTCGAGGTCCGGGCGCTCGTCTCCTCCGTCCAGCGTTGCCGCACTGCCCCGGAGCGCCGCCGCCACGGCCGCCATCACCTCCCGGTTCTCCGCCGCGCACAATCCCGCCGCGGATCCCGTCCCGTCCGCCGGCACGTGCGCGATCGACAGGAACCAGTCGAGCTCGTCGACCAGGAAGGCCAGCGCCTCGGTGGAGCCCGTGGCCCCCGTGGGACGGTGGGGGGTGGAGACGAATTCCCTGCGGACCGCGGCCACCTCCGCCCGGGCGGCGCGGTCGCAGCCGGAGACCAGCGAGGGATCGCCGGCCAGCTCGGCCGCGACCAGGTCGGCCAGGGCCCGGCACGCCCGGGCGGCGGCCTCGCGCAGGGTGTCCCGCGACCGCGGAGGCCACAGCAGCATCAGCGCGGTGATCCCCACGCCGCACGCCAGGGCCCACCCCTCCAGGCGCGGCGGGATGGCCGAGGGCTCGGCGGGGACGTTCACCGGCAGGATGAACGTGAGCAGTGCCGCGAAGCCCGCGGCGGCGAAGTAGCCGTTGATCGCGCTCGAGAACAGGATCCCGAAGGCGACGACGGCCATGGCCCCGGCGCCCAGCCACGGGTCCGTCGAGCACAGCGTTCCCAGGGTGATGAACACGGCCCCGGCCGTGAACAGAGCGAGATAGGCGACGAGTCGCCTGTCCGCGGGCCCGCGGAGGTCCGCCAGAACCAGGATCGCGAAGGAGCCCAGGGCGGCGAAGATCGTCGTCTGCGGCTGCTGGATGACCTTGTCCGCGAAGGCGAACACCGCGGGCATCACGATCGCCGCCCGCGCGGCGCTCTTGAGGGCAAGGCGCCCGGGATCCGTGAGTCCAGGCCACAGCGCTCGCATCGTCACGCCATCGTCGAGGACGGCTGGACGATCGTCGTCGGCCGGCCGGCTGCTCTTCCATGTACTCCCCCGGGCGTACGCCGAAGAGTCATCGGCGTGCCGACGACAGCGCAGCGCCCGGCCGGGACCATCTCGCGCAGCGATCCGAAGCGAACAGGAGATGAGCGAGATGCAGACGACCACGTTGGGAATGACGGACCTGCAGGTGTCCCGCATCGCCTTCGGCACCTGGCAGCTCGGCGGCGAGTGGGGCACCTTCGACGAGGAGGAGGCGATCGCTGCGATCCGCACGGCGCGGGAGCTGGGGGTCGACTTCTTCGACACCGCCCAGGCGTACGGCTTCGGTGCCTCGGAGCGGTTCCTGGGACGGGCGCTGCGCGATGACCTCGACCACCGCCGCGACGAGATCACGATCGCCACCAAGGGCGGGCTGCGCCCGCAGGGCGAGGGGATGGTGCGCGACTCCAGCCCGCGGTGGCTGCGCGAGGGCGTGGAGTCCAGCCTGCGCGCGCTGGACGTCGAGTACATCGACCTCTACCAGGTGCACTGGCCGGACCCGAATGTGCCGTTCGCCGAGACGGCCGGGGCGCTCCAGGCCATGGTGGACGAGGGCAAGATCCGCCACGTGGGCGTGTCCAACTACGACGTCGACCAGCTGTCGGACTTCGCGCGGACGCGGCCGGTGGAGACCGTTCAGCCGCCCTACCACCTCTTCCGCCGCGACATCGAGGCCGACGTGCTGCCGTACGCGCGCGAGCACGACATCGGCGTCCTGGCCTACGCGCCGCTCGCCCACGGGCTGCTGAGCGGGGCCTACGACGAGGACACCACGTTCGCCGCGGACGACTGGCGCAGCCACAGCCCGCTCTTCCAGGGCCAGGCGTTCCGGCGCAACGTCGCCACGGTGCGCGAGCTCGCGCGGTTCGCCGCCGAGCGCGACCACCGGGTGGGTCAGCTCGCGGTCGCCTGGGTGCTGGCCAACCCGGCCGTGCAGGTGGCGATCGTCGGCTCGCGCCACCCCCAGCACATCGCGGGTCCGATCGGGGCCCTCGACCTGCGGCTCGACGCGGACGCGCTGGACGAGATCGACCGCATCATGGCCGGCGCCGTGCCCGCGGCCGGTCCGTCCCCGGAGATGGTCCGATGACCGCGGCCGCGGGCTGGCGCACGCTGGCCCCGTTCGACCCGCCCGAGCTCACCACTGCCGTCGAGGAGGCACCCAGATGATGCGATCCGAAACCAACGCTTCGCGACTCGCCGGCGGCGGCCCCTTCGTGGGCGTCGTGGCCGTGGTCGCCGCCCTCGGCGGCTTTTTGTTCGGCTACGACACGGGCGTGATCTCCGGCGCCCTGCTGTTCATCAAGCAGGACTTCGGCGGCCTGTCGAGCTTCCTCCAGGGCGCCGTGGTGAGCGGGCTGCTCCTGGGGGCGACGCTCGGCGCTCTGGTGGCGGGCCGGATGGCCGACTCGCTCGGGCGCCGCCCCACGATCATCGTCGCGGCCGTGACCTTCGTCGTGGGGATCGTGGTGGTCCTCGTATCGCCGGGCGTGTGGGTGCTGATCGCCGGCCGCTTCGTGATCGGTCTGGGCATCGGACTGGTCTCCATGACCGTCCCGCTCTACATCTCCGAGGTGGCTCCGCCCAGCCACCGCGGCGCGCTCGTCTCGATCAACCAGCTGATGCTCGTGACGGGGATCCTGGTGGCCTACCTCGTGGACTACGCGTTCGCCGGCGCTGCGGACTGGCGAGCGATGTTCGCGGTTGGGCTCATCCCCGCCGTGCTGCTGGGCGTGGGGATGCTGTTCCTGCCCGAGACGCCCCGCTGGCTGGTGGGTCGAGGCCACCTCGACCGGGCGCGGCGCGTCCTGGCGCGGACGCATGACGAGGGCTCGCTGGAGGAGGAGATCCGGGCGGTCGAGCAGGAGCGCGGCCGGGACCGCGACTGGCGCGCGCCGCTGGCTCCCGGGCTCAGACCGCTGCTGATCGTCGGCGTCGGGCTGGCCGTGCTGCAGCAGGTGACCGGCATCAACACGGTGATCTACTACGCGCCCACGATCCTTCAGCAGACCGGACTCAGCTCCAGCACCTCCATCCTCGCCTCGGTGAGCGTGGGCGCGATCAACCTGGTGATGACGGTGGTCTCACTCTTCCTGATCGACCGCCTCGGTCGCCGGCCCCTGCTGCTGGCGAGTCTGACCGGCATGGTGGTCAGCCTGGGGGGCCTCGGGCTCGCCTTCGCGCTCGGCCTGGGCTCGGGGCTGAGCTGGATCGCGCTCTTCTTCCTCGTCACCTATGTCGGGTCGTTCGCGATCGGAATGGGCCCGGTGTTCTGGCTGCTGATCTCCGAGATCTATCCGCTGCGCGTTCGCGGGGAGGCGATGAGCGTCGCGACGGCGGCCAACTGGCTGTCCAACTTCGCGGTGGGCCTCACCTTCCTGTTGCTGATCGACACGCTCGGACGCGCCGGTACCTTCTGGCTGTACGCGCTGGTGGGCGTGGTGGCGATCGCCTTCTCGTGGCGGCTGGTCCCGGAGACCAAGGGCCGGACGCTGGAGCAGATCGCCACGGCCCGCCGCGGGGCGCAAGGAGTGACCACACCGACAGGAGTGACGACATGAGCGTTTCCACCCAGTCACCGGGCGGCACCTTCGACCTCGGCGGCACCGTCACCGTGGCCCGCCTGGGCTACGGATCGATGCGGCTGCCGGGGCCGGGGGTGTGGGGCCCCCCGAGGGACCACGACGAGGCCATCCGGGTGCTGCGACGCGCGGTCGAGCTCGGTGTGACGTTCATCGACACCGCCGACTCCTACGGCCCGTTCGTGGCCGAGATGCTGATCCACGAGGCGCTGCACCCGTACCCCGAGGACCTGGTCATCGCCACCAAGGCCGGGCTCACGCGGTCGGGCCCCGGGGAGTGGCGTCCCGTGGGCCGCCCGGAGTACCTGCGCCAGCAGTGCGAGCTGAGCCTGCGCCACCTCGGCCTGGAGCGCATCGAGCTCTTCCAGCTGCACCGGATCGACCCCAAGGTTCCGCTGGCCGACCAGGTCGGCGAGCTCAAGCTCCTGCAGGACGAGGGGAAGATCGGCCAGATCGGCCTTTCGGAGGTCGGCATCGAGGAGCTCGAGGCGGCGCAGCAGTTCGCGCGCATCGTCTCCGTGCAGAACCTCTACAACCTGGCCAACCGCTCGGCGGACGAGCTGCTCGACCACGCCGAGGCCAACGGCATCGCGTTCATCCCGTGGTTCCCGCTGGCCACCGGCGAGCTCGCCGCGGAGGGGGGACCCCTGGCTGCGCTGGCCCGCGAGCACGGCGCGACGCCCTCGCAGCTGGCGCTCGCCTGGCTGCTGAAGCGCTCGCCGGCGATGCTCCCGATCCCCGGAACCGCAACGGTCGCCCACCTCGAGGAGAACCTGGCCGCCGCGGCCATCGAGCTCACCGAGGAGCAGTACGCCGAGCTCGCGTCCGTCTGACCAGGACCGCGACCGCTACGCCGACGAGGAAGGCGAGGAACAGTCCGAGGCCTACGGACGCGGCGATGCGCTCTCCGGCCGCGCCGAGCAGGTAACCGAGGGAGCCCATGGCCAGCGCCCAGCAGATCCCGCCGAGCGCGTTCCAGAGCAGGAACGTGCGGTAGCGCATCCGCTCCGCGCCGGCCAGCCAGGCGGCGGTCACGCGGGCCGCCGGCACGAAGCGCCCCAGGAACACGGCCTTCGGCCCGTGGCGGGCGAAGAAGCGCTCGCCGTCGGCCAGCCGCCGGCGACGCCACCCGGCCAGGGGCCCGTCGCGCTCGAGCAGCCCGCGGCCGAACTTCGCGCCGAGCAGGTAGCCCAGGTTGTCGCCGACGATCGCGGCGCCGGCCGCGACGGGGATGACCGCGGCGATCTGGAGCTGACCCTGGTGGGCCAGGACGGCCGCCGCGACCAGCGCCGTCTCGCCGGGGATCGGAACGCCCATCGACTCCATCCCGACGAAGCCCGCGAGCGCGACGTACCCCAGGTGGGCCGGCAGCTGGAGGAAGGCCACCTACACGCGGATCGTGGATCGGGGCGGCGCGCCGACGGCGACCAGTCCGGTCTGGTAGGCGAGCACGACGAGCTGCGCGCGATCGTGCGCGTGGAGCTTTCGCATCGCGCGGCTGACGTGCGTCTTCGCCGTCGCCGGGCTGACGACGAGGCGCTCGGCGATCTCGAGGTTGGTCAGGCCGCCGGCCACGAGCGCCATCACCTCGCGCTCGCGCGCCGTCAGCTCATCGACCTCGGGCGCCCAGGAGCGCCCGGTCCGGGGCAGGGCGGCGAACTCGGCGATGAGGCGGCGCGTGACGCTCGGCGAGAGCAGCGAGTCGTCGCCGGCCACGGTGCGCACCCCCTTCACGATCTCGCCGGGTTCGGTCTCCTTGACCAGGAACCCGCTCGCCCCGCAGCGAAGCGCCTCGAAGACGTGCTCGTCGCTCTCGAAGGTGGTCAGGATCAGCACCCGGGTCCCTCCGAGCTCGGGGTCCGCGACGATCCGTCGCGTCGCCTCGACGCCGTCCACTCCCGGCATGCGGATGTCCATCAGGATCACGTCCGGGCGCAGGCTCCGGGCCTGGGCGTGGGCCGCCTCGCCGTCCGGCGCCTCGCCGACGACCTCGATGTCTGGCTCGGCTTCCAGCAGCACTCGCAGGCCGCCGCGGATCAGCGCCTGGTCGTCGGCGATCAGGACGCGGATCATGCCGCCGCCTCGAGTGGGAGCGAGGCGCGGACGCGGAACCCGCCGAACCGCCGGGGCCCCGCTTCCAGCTCGCCTCCGACGGCGCTCGCTCGCTCGCGCATGCCGGCGATGCCGTGACCGGATCCCGCCGGCCGCGCAGGGCCGTCCTCCGCGCATCCCGGGCCGTCGTCGACGACCGCCACGGTCACGCGGTCGGGCTCGTATTTGACGGAGACCGATGCGGAGGCCGGTCCGGCATGGCGCAGGGCGTTCGTGAGAGCTTCCTGGACGATGCGGAAGGCGGCCAGGTCGACGGACCTGGGCAGTGCCCGGGGAGGGCCGGAGATGGCGACGCGAGTGGGGAGCCCCGCGCTCGTCATCGTGGCCGCCACGGCATCGAGCCGGCCGAGCTCGTTGCGCGGCGGCTCGGACTCCGGATCGTCGACGCACCGCAGCACCCCCAGGATCGCCCGCAGCTCGCGGGAGGCCTCGGTGCTCACCGTCCTGATCGCCCGCAGGGCCTCCGCCATCTGCTCGGGGCGGTCGTCCATGACGTGCACGGCGGCGCCCGCCTGGACGTTGATCGTCGCGAAGCTGTAGGCGACGACGTCGTGCAGCTCCCGCGCGATGCGCAGGCGCTCCGCCTCGACGAGGCCGCGAGTCGCGTCCTCTGAGGCCCGTCCGGTTTCCTCCACGACGCTGGTGTAGGACACCGTTGAAAGATCGCGCGCGAGCGCCCCGTTGTCTGCACGGCCAGCCCGAATCCCACAACCCCCACGGGCGGGTGGCACGACCCCCCCGCTAGCTGGAAGCGGCTCGGGCCATAATCCCCGGAGTGAGCTCGCTGCGCGTGGCCCTGGCCGAGGACGACGTCCTGCTTCGGGAGGGGCTGGCCAGCCTCCTCGATCGCTCCGGGTTCGACGTGGTGGGACAGGCCGGCGACGGCGCGGAGCTGATGGCGCTCGTCCGCGAGCGGGCTCCCGCGATGGTGATCGTGGACGTCCGCATGCCCCCGTCCCACTCCACCGAGGGCCTGGAGGCGGCTCGAGCCATCCGCGAGGAGTTCCCGCAGATCGCCATCCTCGTGCTGTCGGCGCACGTGGAGGTCGAGCACGCGATGGAGCTGCTGGCCAGCGGCGAGCGCTGCGGGTACCTGCTCAAGAGCCGCGTCACCGACGTCGAGGACCTGATCGAGACGATCGAGCGGATCGCCGGAGGCGGGTCCGTCGTGGACCCGGCGCTCGTGCAGGAGCTCGTCGCCGCCCGGCGCCGGGACGACCCGCTCGCCGAGCTCACCCCGCGCGAGCGCGAGGTGCTGAGCCTCATGGCCGAGGGACGCTCGAACGCCGGCATCGCCCACGCGCTCTGGGTCACCGAGGGGACCGTCGAGAAGCACGTCCACAGCGTCCTGTCCAAGCTGCCCCTCGCCGAGACTCCGGACGATCACCGCCGCGTGCTGGCCGTGGTCACCTATCTCGAGGCCCGCTAGGCGCCCCGACCGAGTCGTCGCCGAGCAGGTCCTCGACGGCGTGGGCGGACAGCTGCGCCTTGGCGATGAAGCCGATCGCCGGGCTCGAGGCGATCAGGTCCGCGAAGTCGGACTCCGCGTGCGTCGAGATCAGGATCAGGCTGGCGGAGTCGGTGCCGGCCAGTTCGCGCGCGAGGTCGAGGCCGCTGTGCGCACCGAGGTCGATGTCCACGAGCACGACGCGCGGACGCAGCTCCTGGACCTGCCGCAGAGCATCGGCCGGATTCGAGGCGACGCCGACCACCTCCAGGCCGCCCTGCTCGAGCCGGGGCCGGGCCGCGGCCAGGAACTCCGGATTGTCGTCGACGATCAGACACCGAAGGGACATGCCGGAAGGATCGCCGGAAGTCACGGCGACCGCATTGCAGCTAGCTGGAGTCTCTGCCGGGCGGATCGTTCCGAGAGGGCCAGCACGGCGGCGGGCGCCAGGGCCAGGAGCGTCAGCGCGACGGCCCACGCGAACGTGTGCCCGAAGGCGGCGGTGAGGGGCTCGCCGGAGGCGGACAGCACGCGGGTCTGGTGTTGCAGGACGACCGCGAGCAGCGCCGTGCCGATGGAGCCGCCGATCCGCTGCAGGGCATTGAGCGCGCTCGTGGCCCGCGGCACCTCGTCCGGCCGCAGCACGGCGAACGCGGCGGCCATCGCCGGCATCATCGACGAACCGATCCCGATGCCCCGGGCCACCAGGACCACGGCCAGCAGCGCATAGGACGTGCCCGGCCCCGCCCAGACGAACGGCAGCGTGGCCAGCGTCGCGACGACCGAGCCCACGAGGACCACCGGCCCCCCGCCGATGCGATCCGTCAGCCGTCCGGCGAAGGGGATCGCGAGCGCGGCGCCGATCCCCTGTGGCGCCATCAGAAGGCCGGCCGTCAGCGCCGTCTGCCCGCGACCCACCTGGTAGTAGAGGGGGAGGACGAGCATGGCTCCGAACAGGGACGCGCCGATCAGGAAGGTCGTGGCGGCCGCGGCGCTGAAGCGGGCTGAGCGGAACAGCCGGACGTCGATCAGCGGCCGGGCGGCGCGCAGGCCGTGACGGACGAAGAGGGCGACGAGGATCAGGCCGGCGACGATCGGGCCGAACGCGAGCGGCTCGCCGATGCCGCCCTGGCTCTCGGTCTCCGACAGGCCGAAGACGATGCCGGCCAGGCCGGGGGAGAGCAGGGCCGCGCCACGCCAGTCGAGCCGGCCGGCGTCGGCACGGCCGGACTGGGGGCTGAGGAACCGGGCGGCCAGCGCCAGCGCCACGATCGCGACGGGCACGTTGACGAAGAAGATCCAGCGCCAGGACGCGTTGTCGACGATCAGCCCCCCGATGACCGGGCCCAGGACCGGGCCCAGGAGCATCGGCGCTCCCACGACGGACATCACCCGGCCCATGTGCTGGGGACCGGCCGTCTGCGCCAGGAGGCTGATGCCGACCGGCATGATCATCCCGCCGCCCAGGCCCTGGAGGATGCGGAAGAAGATCAGCATGCCGGCCGAGGAGGCCAGCCCGCACAGGGCCGACCCGACCGCGAACAGGGCCACCGAGACCATCCACACCCGCTTCGCGCCGAAGCGCTCCGACGTCCAGCCGGCCAGGGGGATCACCAGGGCAAGGGACAGCAGATATCCCGTGGAGACCCACTGGATGGTGGCGAGCGGCGAGTGAAGCTCGCGCGACAGCGTGTCCAGCGCGACGTTGACGATGGTCGTGTCGATGACCGACATGACCACCCCGACGATCACGACGCCGGCCACGATGCGCGTGTGACGGTCCAGTCCGCTCATCGTGCCCATGGTCGCGGAGCGACTGGCCGATGTCGTCGGCCGCGGGCGGGCTCTGGCGCCTACTCCCCGCGCCGTACCGCCGGCGTGCGAAAGCGCATGTAGACCACGCGCGAGCCGAACGTCCGCGTCTCGACCAGCTCCAGATCGATCCTCGCTTTCACGCGGAGCGGCCGTCCCGGTGGACGGCCGCTGCCGGGTGCTCGTCGTCGCGTGCCCTATGAGGTGCCCGTGACCTTGAAGTCCGGGCTGACGAAGATGTGGTGCTGGCCGTTGGTGCCGGGGCCGATCCTGTGGACGGCGTAGGAGCCGTCACTCAGCTTCAGCACGCGGTTAACGGTTCCCTGCGGGTACTTGGCGACCGCGGCGGCCTTGGCCTTGTCGGCCGCGGCTCCGGTGATGATCGTCCCGGTCCCGGGACGCCAGTTCCGCGGCACCTGGCCGATCGTCGGCCCCTGGCTACCGCCACGTGGGGCCTGACGCGATTGCGCCGGGGGCGTCCCCGTCGCGGCGCCTGACGCGGTGTTGGTCGAACTCGAGTTGCCGATCGCGAAGGCGCCGACCGCGACCGCGATGGCCGCGGCGCCGGCGGTGATGGACATGGTGAGCTTTCGGGTGAACACTGGGAGAACTCCTCTGTCGGTGACAGAGGGAGGGTGGCCGCCGGCGCTGGGGCTGCGCTGGGACAAGGCTTGGAGGTTCCTGGGAGCCGGCGAGCTGCTGGAGCGTACGGCTAGGTCCCCATCGGGATCGTGACGTGCAGCGTCGTTCCGGTTCCGGGTGCGCTCGCGATCTCGATCTCTCCGCCGAGCGCTTCGACGCGGTCCCGCAGTCCGATGAGGCCGGATCCTTCGCCGGGGTTGGCTCCTCCGATTCCGTCGTCGCCGATCGAGAGGCGGAGGCACGTGTCGTCCGCGTCGAGCGTCACGTGCACGACCGACGCGCGCGCGTGCTTGGCGGCGTTGGTGAGCCCCTCCGACACCACGTAGTACGCGGCCCTCTCGATGGGATGCGCCAGGCGGCGGTCGGTGCGGATGTCGAGCTCGACGGGGACGGCTGAGCGCCGGGCGAGCGTCCTGAGCGCCGGTCCCAGGCCGCCCTGCGAGAGAACGGCGGGGTGGATGCCCCGGGTGATCTCCTGGAGGTTCTCCACGGCTTCTGCCAGGCCGTCGGACATCGCGGACAGCTGCTCGTCGAGCTCGCTCAGACGCTCGGGCACCGTGGCTTGGGCCGTTCGCAGCTCGAGTGCCAGCGAGACCAGGCGCTGCTGGGTTCCGTCGTGCAGGTCGCGCTCGATGCGCCGGCGGGTCTCGTCGGCGGCGGCGACGATCCGGGCCCGCGACGCGGCGAGGTCCTCGCGTGCCTGAATGCTCGAGATCGTGGTCTCAAGGAGCTGCGTGAACTCCGCCATGTGCTGCTCGGCGTCCGGCGGGAACTGCTCGCGCTGCGTCGCGGCGCCGAGCGCGCCCCAGAGAGACCCCTCGACCACGATCGGAACGGCCACGGCGCAACGGATGCCCAGCGGTTGCGTCAGATGCCGGAGGAAATCGGAACCGGGCTCGTAGTCGTCGACGCGAGCCGCCCGGCCGGTCTGGATCACCTTGGCCAACACCATGCCCGGCTCGAGCTTCAAACGACGGCCCACGATCATCTCGTCGACCGTGTCTCCGCTGCTGCCGACGATGGTCACCATCCCGTCAGGCTCGAGCCGCGCGATCGTCGTGGCCTGGGCGTCGAAAAGCCGCTCGAGCTCCTGGGCCACGGTTGAGAAGACCTTCGCCGCGGGCGCGCCCGTCGCGATGAGCGTGGCCACGCGCCGCAGCGCCGCCTGCTCGCCCACGAGGCGCTCCAGCTCGGTCTCCGCCTCCCGGCGCTCGGTCACGTCGCGCGCCATCCCGTACATGACCCGGTCCGCGACGACAGGCGTCGCCGTCCAGTCGAGCACCCGGTGGGAGCCGTCCTTGCAAACGAAACGGACCTCGAACGTCAGCGTCGTCTTTCCCTCACTGACCGCGGCTGCCTCCGCCACCGTCCTCTCACGGTCGTCCGGATGGACGAGGTCGAGGTACG
This sequence comes from Solirubrobacteraceae bacterium, assembly GCA_033856025.1. Taxonomy (GTDB): domain Bacteria; phylum Actinomycetota; class Thermoleophilia; order Solirubrobacterales; family Solirubrobacteraceae; genus AC-38. The sequence continues at coordinate 110,935 of JAWVFQ010000029.1, forward strand.
GGCGCGCGAGCAGCTCTTCCTCCGTGTAACCGAGGACCCGCTCGGCGGCCGGGTTGACGCGCGTGAAATGTCCGTCGAAGTCGGCGATCGTGATCACGTCGGGAGAGAGCCTGAAGATCCGGTCGACCTCGTCCTGCGCCCTGGCTCGCCGTGCCGCGTTGACCCCCAGCGCGGCGGCGAGGGCGGCGAGGACGAGGCCGGCTCCGAGGATGATCCAGGGCAGCACCGCCGCGGCGCCGTCGACCGACTGCCTCGGAATGAAGACGCCGAATCGCTGCCCCGCCTCCGTGAACGCCTTGCGGACGGTATGCCCGCCGCGCGGATCTCCTGCCGCGGTGCCGCCGGTGGTGAGGTGCAGCCTCGTCGTGCCGGTGGCCGCCGCACGCAACGACTCCCCCGACAGGAACAACAACCCGAACCCCGGTTCGACGGCGCCCCCGGCGAGACGCGGAGCCGCCGTGACGAGGAAGAGCCCCTTCGTCCCGTCTCGCAGGGTGGTCAGAGGGGTTGCGACCGCCTCGTTGAGGGTGCTCGCACGAGCCAGCGCCGCGGCCATCCCGGATTCGCCGCCCAGATCTATCCCGGGGACGGCCACGGGGGGGATGCCCGAGACCAGCGTCGCGGGCAGATAGGACGCCCGCGATGCGACGGGCACGATCCTGCCTCGCCGGTCGCGTGTGACGATCGTGTAGCCGCCCCGCCGCTCGTACGCGGCGCGCCGGGCAGCGGGAACCTGCTCGACCCACGCGGCGGCCGGGAAGCCGGCCGGGCTGAGCCATCGCGATGCGTTGCGGGCGAAGTCCTCGCTCGTGACTCCGCGCCCCGGGACGCCGACCATGAACCGGCGGAGGCTTTCGGCCAGCGCGGCCCCCTGCTCGACGCGTCCGCGGATCTGCGCGGCCGCGACCTCGGCGCGCTTCTCGGAGTCGCGTCGCGCGTCTCGTTGGCCGAGGAGCCGCGCGCCGAAGAACCCGGCGAGGGTCAGCCCGAGAATCAACACCACTGTTGCGATCTGCGGCCGGCGCACGTCCCAACCTTCCGGGAGCAACCACTCTAGCTTCCTTCCCGATCGCCGAAACCACGGGGCTTTTGTGCACCGGCGGCGCCTCCAGCGGATAGGGTGACAAGCTCCCTTACGAAGGAGCGACCCCACGCGGAGTGACTCGACGGACCGCGGTGAGTTAACCCGCAGGTCGTTCCTGAAGTCGGCCACCGCGGTGGGCCTGGCGGTGCCGTTCGGGGGATCGTTGATCGGGGCCTGCGGCGGAGCCGCACGGTCCGATCATCTGGTCGTCGCGGCAGCGACGACCCCTCCCAGCCTCGACTGGGAGCTCGTGTTCGGGCGGGAGGTGTACGACCACGTCTTCAACCTGAACGACCGCCTGACGCGCTGGAAGCAGATCCCGGCGCCCGACGAGGAAGGCGGCTTCGACCTGGCTTGGCAGGCCGAGAACTTCGAGGAGATCACCGAGCCGCGCATGGCCGAGGGCTGGGAGGTCACCAACGGCGGGAGGACCTACACCTTCTCGCTGCGAAGGGGGTGGCCAAGCCACGCGGGGAACGAGTTCACCGCCGCGGACGTGAAGTGGACGTTCGAGCGGAGCTTCGCGCTTCGGGGCATCACGAGCTACTACAACACCCTCTCCGGGATCCGGCGACCGGAAGACGTGAAGGTCCTGGACAGTCACACGGTCCGCTTCGAGCTGACCGAGCCGGGGCCGGACCTCCTGCTCACAATGAGCACGTTCTGGCGTGTGATCGTCGACTCCAAGGTGGCGAAGAGCCATGCCACCTCCAGCGACCCCTGGGCCAAGGGCTGGCTGCGCAACCACGAAGCGGGCTTCGGCCCGTTCAAGCTGGATGACCTCAGCCCCGGGCGCCAAGTCGTCTGGGTGGCCCACAAGGAGCATCCCTTCCCGCCCAAGCTCGACCAGATCACGTTCCGGGAGGTGTCGGCGTCGTCCGACCGGCTCGCGGCGTTGACGTCCGGAGAGACGCAGGCCGCTCAGTTCCTGGCGCCCACGGACATGCAACGGGTGCAGCATCGGAACGCCCTGCGCCTGTGGAACTTCCAGGGCTATGTCCTCGCACAGGCCCCCATGAACCCGAAGTACCCGCCGCTCGACGACGTCCGGGTCCGGCAGGCCCTGTCATACGCGACGCCCTATCGGCAGATCGTCGGGAAGGTCTACCGTGGGTTCGCCGGGCCGGCCGCCGGCCCGCTCTCGGACCATGCCGCAGGGTTCGACCCCTCCCTGCGCCCGTACACCTACGACCCCGAACGGGCGCGCAGGCTGCTGCGGGAGGCGGGCCATCCGAACGGGTTCACGACGTCGCTCGCCTACAACACCGCGGACCCGCTCGGCGAGCCTGTGAGCGCACAGCTCCGCAGCGCCTTCGCGGACGTCGGGGTGACGCTGGAGCTCGAGCCGCTCCCGCCCTCCACGTACCCGGAAGCCCTGTTCAGCGGCAAGCGGCCGATGTTCTTCTACCAGGGCGGGGCCGACTCGCCGGACCCCGCATACGCGCTGGGGGTCTTCTACCAGTCCAAGAGCTCCAACAACTGGGGGGGATACAAGAGCGCGGAGGCCGACGCCTGCTTGGCCAGGGCCGGGCGCCCCCAGCTCGCCTGGGACGGGCGAGTCGAGGAGCACAAGCGCTGTGCCGAGATAATCGCGAACGACGCCCCTTGGCTGTGGATCGCGCAGCCCGGCTTCCAGGTGAGCACGCGCAGCGACGTGACCGGGATCAACTGGTACGCCGGCGAGGCGGTCGACTGGTCCAAGGTCGGCTACACGAGCTGAGAAGAGGCGTCTTGCGCGCACCGAAGCTGAGCACCCACCCCCGCGCTTCCGCCGTCCGCGTCGAGAGGGTGACCAAGCGCTTCGGCGCCACGGTTGCGCTCGCGGGCGTCGACCTCGACGTCACGGAGGGGACGGTCTTCGGACTGCTCGGCCCGAACGGGGCTGGGAAGACCACGCTCGTCCGCGTGCTCGCGACCCTGCTTGCGCCGGACGCCGGGCGCGCCGAGGTCTTCGGGCGTGACGTGGTGCACGAGGCCGCGGCCGCTCGTGAGCTGCTCGGGCTGACCGGACAGTTCGCCGCCGTCGACGAGATCCTCACCGGACGGGAGAACCTCCAGATGTTCGGACGGCTGTTCAACCTCTCGCGCGACCAGGCGCGAGAGCGCGCGGCCGAGCTGCTGGAGCGCTTCGAGCTCGCTGACGCCGCCGACCGTCCGGCGCGCACGTACTCCGGAGGGATGCGACGCCGGCTCGACCTCGCCTCGAGCCTGCTCACGCGTCCGCGGATCCTGTTCCTCGACGAGCCCACCACCGGGCTGGATCCGCGCAGCCGCAACGAGATCTGGGCGATCGTGCGGGAGCTCGTGCGCGACGGGACGACGATCATGCTGACGACTCAGTACCTCGAGGAGGCCGACCAGCTCGCCGACCGGATAGCGGTGATCGATCACGGGCGGGTGATCGCGCAGGGGACGGGCAACGAGCTCAAGGATCGCGTCGGCGGCCAGATCCTCGAGGTCGAGCTGACCAGCGCCGCGCAACGCGACGAGGCACGGTCCGTGCTCGCCGGGGTGGGCTGCGGCGACCCAGAACCGGGAGAGCGCCTGGACCAGCTCGTTCTTCCCGCGCCGCGCGATGGCCTCGAGCTGATCGAGGACGCCGCCTCGGCGCTGCGTCAGGCGCGGATCGGAGTGAGCGATCTCGGGCTGCGCCGCCCGACGCTCGATGACGTGTTCCTGCAGCTCACGGGCGCGCCGCCGAGCGAGGACGGCGCGGGCGCGGATGGGTCCGCGAGTGCGGAGCGAGTACCGGCCGCGAGCAGGATCGACCGCGGCGCGAGGAGGTTCCTGGCGCTGCATCGCCCGTCGCTGCGGGAGGTGCGTTCAGCCCTGGGCGACATGAGCGTGGTCACCGGGCGCAACCTGCGCCATTTCATTCGGCAGCCCCAGTTGCTGATCTTCTCGACGATCCAGCCGATCATGTTCGTGCTGCTGTTCGTCTACGTGTTCGGCGGCGCGGTGAAGGGCTCGCTTCCGGGCGGGGTGTCGTACATCGACTTCCTGCTGCCCGGCATCTTCGTGCAGTCGGTGGCCTTCCGGGCAACGCAGACCGCCGTCGGCCTGTCCGAGGACCTCGAGCGCGGCGTGATCGATCGCTTCCGCTCGATGCCGATGGCACGCTCGGCGGTGCTGATCGGCCGCACCGTGGCCGACCTCGTCCGCAACGTCGCGATCATCGGGCTGATGACCGCGGTCGGTTACCTCATCGGCTTCAGGTTCCAGGCCGGGTTTCTGAACGCGCTCGCGTGCGTCGCGGTCGTCAGCGCGTTCGGGCTCGCCCTCAGCTGGATCTTCGCGTTCGTGGCGCTGATGGTCCGCGGCGCGGAGGCGGCCCAGTCGGCGGGCTTCGTGGTGATCTTCCCACTCGTCTTCGCCAGCTCCGTGTTCGTGCCGGTCTCGACCATGCCGGACTGGCTGCAGGCGGTCGCGGAGGTCAGCCCGGTCACCCTGACCGCGGATACCGCCCGCACCTACGCGCTCAACGGGGGCGTGCCGGGATCGCTCGCGGAGACGGCCGCCTGGATCGTCGGCCTGATCGCGATCTTCATCCCGCTGTGCGTATGGCGCTACCGGCGGATGAGCTGAGGCTGAGTTAGCCGCGCGGGCTCGCGCTACTCCCGCGGCGGTAGGTGAAAGAGCCGCCCGGGGGCCGACGACTGACCGGGCGGCGAGGGGAGAACCTTCCCCCCGACATGTCCGCCAGGACCATCTCCACGATCAGCTCGGTGACGGCGGTCGCCGCTCTGCTGCTCCTGGGCGCAGTCGGCTGCGGCGGCTCGAGCTCCGGCTCGACGACCGGCGCGTCGACCGTCGCCTCCACCGCATCCCCGGCACCGGCCGCCACCTGGCTCACCTACCACCGCAACCTGGCTCGGACCGGGCTCGATTCGACCAGCCCCTCGCTCGGGCAGGTCCGGCACACCTGGACGCGACGGCTCGACGGCCAGGTGTACGCCGAGCCGCTGGTGGCGCGCGGCCGCGTCATCGCCGCCACCGAGGGCGACTCGCTGTACGCGCTGGACGCCCGGACTGGCCGCGTGCGCTGGCGCGCGCGGCTGGGAACGCCCGTGGACGGAGCGACGCTGCCCTGCGGCAACATCGACCCGTCGGGAATCACCGGGACGCCGGCGATCGACGCGGCGCAGGGCACCGTCTACGCGGTCGGCTTCCTGCGACCGGCCCACCACGTCCTGTTCGCCGTGGACCTGGCCACGGGGCGCGTGCGCTGGCGCCGCGCGATCGATCCGCCCGGCGCCGACCCCACGGTCCACCAGCAGCGTGCCGCGCTTGCGGTCAGCCAGGGACGGGTCTACGTCGCCTACGGGGGCCTGAACGGCGACTGCGGGAACTACCACGGCTGGGTCGTGTCCGCGCCGGCCGGCGGTCCGACGGGGTCTCTGCGGTCCTTCGAGGTCCCCACGCAGCGCGAGGGCGCGATCTGGGCGCCCTCCGGTCCCGCGGTCGACGCGGGCGGCAACCTGTACGTGTCCACCGGCAACGGCTCCTCGACGAGCTCCTTCGACTTTGGCAACTCGGTCATCCGCCTCAGCCCGAGCCTGCGCCGGACGGCGTTCTGGGCACCGCTGAACGTCGCCACGCTCAACGCCCACGACACCGACCTCGGTTCGACCGGTCCGGTGCTGCTCCCGGGCGGGCGCGCGTTCATCATCGGCAAGGAGGGGATCGGCTACCTGCTCGACGCCGCCCGACTCGGCGGCATGGGCGGCGAGCTGGCCTCGCGCCAGGTCTGCGGCGCCGCGTTCGGAGGCTCCGCGTACGCCGCCGGCGTGGTGTACGCGCCATGCGTCGACGGACTCGCCGCGCTGCGCGTCAGCGGGCGCACGCTCGCGCAGGCATGGCGCGGCCCCGGCTTCCGGGCCGGGCCGCCCATCGTCGCCGGGGGCGCGGTGTGGACGGTCGACCTCGACGGCGGCTACCTGTACGCGCTGGACGCCCGCACCGGTCGCGTCCGCTTCCGGGCCGGGATCGACCACCCGGCGCAGTTCACCACCCCGACCGCCGCCGGCGAATGGATCTACGTCGGCGGCGGCAGCCGCGTGCTCGCCTTCACCGGCGCCTGACGCGATACGCCCCGGGCCGGTCGTGCTGAGCCGTCGCGGCACAAGTGGCGCGGGAGGACGGCCGGCCGGTCGCCGTGGTTCTCGGTGCCGGCCTGGGCGTGGCGGGCATCGTGGGGCTGCTGCTCGCCCTGTACGCGGGCTTCCGCGTCGGGCTGCGCTGCCCGTTTGCAAACGGCCTGGGCTTCGCGCAGTGCTTCCAAATCGAACGACCCGGGCCGATAAGCACTTATAGGCGCGACTGCAAGGGACGCGATGTCTGAAGCTCTAGCCCCCGCATCCCAGCCCCGCTTCGACTGACACGATTAGGACCGCGGTCGAGGTCCGCGCGCTTCGGCGTTACCGCGACCTGGCGCCCGGGGCGGCCCGGCGGCGGCTCTATCGAGGTCGTCCCCAAGATATCGCGGTTACCGACACTAAGCGCGTATCGTCGGTGCTGGGCGTTACGTGGGACTTCAACTATGCCTACGCGAACCGGTGGCCGCTGAAGGGGCGCGTTTATTGGCTGGGCGGTGGTGGGGTGGCAACGTTGTGGGGATGGTTTGGGGATGAATCGCGGTAAAGCGCACAGGCTAAGCACAGCCTTATGTGCCGCGTTGCTGCTGATCTCGGGCTGCGGAGGGGCGTCGCACGCGCCACACGCTCGTCTCACCGAGCGCGCGCAGGACATGCCTACCGCGAGCGTGTCGGGGCCTAGTGCCAAGGACAAGCGTGCATTTCGTGCTTTGCGTCGCTCGCGGCGGCGCGCTGACGATGAGGCGGGATCCAGCCCTGCTCTTCTCCAGGCTCTTCGCGGCGAGGGACAGCGGTACGGCGCTAACCCGAAGCTGGCGCGAGTGGTGCATGCGACGCGAGCGGCGTTTCTTGCGCTTGTTCCCGCACGCGGCAACCTCTGCTCCGTATCCGTGGGTGGCGACCAAGCGGTTGCTGGTTGCACGCCCGATGATCTTGCCACGCGCAACGGGCTTGTGCAGTTCGGAACCGATCCGCCAAGCGGTGGCACCGGCTCTTACGTCGAGGGGGCCCTACCTGACGGCGCTCACGACGTCAGTGTGACCACTAACCGTCGGCAGCGCCGTATCGTCGCGCTGAATGAGGACAACGCGTTCTTCGTTAGCTCGGCGCAGCCGCTGCAGACCTTGATCTGGAGCGCTCGGGATGGCAGACACCATCGCGTCGACATCGCAATCGCGAGCGCCAGCTCTCCATAGGACCGGGCTCGCGGACTTCTACAACGACGTCTTCGAAGCACAGACGACATTGGGATCCAGCAGCTCGTCCTCGCCGGAATGATGCGACCCGGGTGGGCGCTGAACCGATTCCATGTCAGCGATGTCTTCTGCGCCCTTCCCAAAGCGAGCCGGCCGGCCCGATCTCTTTGAGGCGAGTCGGCGCTGGGGGGGGGCCGCGAAGTCGCCTTCTGCGGCAGGCTCGGAATACGCGTATCCGCCCCGTGTACGTCGTCGGGCCATGCTCTGGTCGCCGCAGGATCAGCCGTTCGGGAGGGTTGCGTTTAGTAAGTGCTGACTAGCGGGGGGCGGTAGCAACTGCTTCGCTAGCCCCGCCGAATGACCAGGGCCCGCGCAACACAGTCGAGATGCTCCACCCGCAGTTCGAGTGCGTCTGGATCCGCTCGCCTGAGCGGGAGCAACGACGGAGCGCTGGGCAGAGTCATTCGCGACGTCAGAGGCCGTCGTGCGATGTCCCAGGACGACCTCGCCCGCACAAGCGGCATTCAGCGCAAGACCGTCTACCAGATCGAGATCGGCAAAACGGATCCCCGCCTCGGGACGGTGCGCCGGATCGCCCGAGCCCTCGAGATCGAAGCCTGGGAACTCCTCCGCGCATCAACACGCCCGCCCTTTGGCGGTGGCCGGTGAGCCGGTCCGGTGAGCAGCGCGCGATTCATCGCGCCTTGGGCCGCGCGATCCGCGAAGTCAGGGAGGCGAAGTCGCCCTATATGAGCCAAAGCAAGCTGGCTCATGTAGCCGGCAGGGATCGCGCGTACGTCGGCGCCATCGAGCGCGGAGAACGGAGGCCGACCTATGCGACGCTCGTCGCTCTAGCCGCAGCCCTCGGCGTTCCTCTGGCGCATCTCGTCGATCGTGCCGCGAGCCTCGAGCAGGACGAGGGCGGCCGGCGTGGCGGCGAGCCCGCTCGCGTCGGCTGAGCGCGCATCGGCATCTTGGCTTCGCACGACCGGGCCAGCGTTGCAAAACACGCAGCCCGAGCGTTATCCGAATGACAGCCCTCGGTTCGCGCAGGGGCAGTCGACCGCAGAAGAGATGACCGCACCTGCTCATTCGATGCGCCGCCGTCCGCGCAGATACGCCTTGTGACGAAGGCGTCTCAGGCGCGCGGGACTGTCGGCAGCGGTCATGCCGAGCAGAGCGTCCTGTCCCCGGTGCGCCTTGCGGTGCTCGGGCTGCTCATAGAGCGGCCATCTCATCGCTACGAAGTCGCCCAGCGCTTCACACGTCGTGTGGGCGCGACTTGGCAGATCCGGGCTCCACAGATCTATCAGGGCTTTCAGCGGCTCCACCGCGATGGCCATATCGAGCTCTCGACGCCCGAGGCGACGACCCGTTCGCAGTCGGTATTTCGCGCAACGCGAGAGGGGCGTCGCGTCTTTGAGGAGTGGATCGCGAGCGACGTCGCGGACGATCCGGCCCCGATGCGCAACGGGTTGGTCATCAGGTTGAGCTTTCTGCGACCCGAGCATCTCGTGACGCTCCTTCATGTCGTGGACCAGCGCGAGTACGCGCTGCTGTCGCGGATCCGTGAGTACTCGGACACCTGCCCGGAGCTCGATGACGCGCGCACCGTCGATTGGACAGGCGTCGGCGCCCAGCTGATCCTCGAGGGGACGATTGCGACGTTCCAGGGTGAGCTCCGCTGGCTGCGGCGCGTGCGCGTGACTCTGGAGGAGCTGCAACGCGGAAGTTCGCCGTGAACGAGCTGAGGCTTGAGAACGTCAGCAAGGTCTACGCGCGGGGACGTCGGACGCGCGAAGCGCTTCACCAGGTGTCGTTCGAGGTTCACCCCGCAGAGTTCGTAGCTATCCACGGCGAGCCGAGATCGGGCAAGAGCACGCTTCTTCGAGTGGCGGCCGGGATCGAGGCGCCCGACTCGGGCCGCGTGATCTTTGGCGGTCGAGACCTGGTCTCGATGTCGGACCGCGAGCTCTCCGACTATCGCCTGCGCTCGGTCGCGTGGGTCTCCTCGGCTCGTCCTGCGTTTCCCGGCTATCGCGCGCTGGACTTCGTCGCGCTGCCCCGGCTCGCCGCGCCTCGCCACCGCCGCGACGCGCATGCGCGCGCCCACGAAGCGCTTGAGCTGACGGGCGCCGACGAGCTCGGCGACGCGACCCTCGATGAGCTCTCCGAGAGCGAGGCGCAGCGGGTCGCCATCGCGCAGGCGGTCGTGCGCTGCCCACGGATCGTGCTCGCCGATGAGCCGGCAGCCGGGCTCGGCGTCACCGAGGCCCGCGCGATCCTCGACTTGCTCAGGGGCCTCTCCCAGCAACACGGGATGGGAGTCCTGCTCACGGCGTCGGATGCGAGCGAGCTGCTCGGCGCGAATCGGGTGCTGGGTCTTCTGGTCGGAGGCAGGCTGGTGGCGCCTCCGGCTCCCGCGAACGAGGGTGCCGACCTCGTCCACTTCCCCAGACGCCCGCGGACCGGCGATGCTTGAGTTCAGCGAGGTCTCCAAGCGCTTCCGCGGGCCCGGCGACGACGTCGTCGCGGTGCACGGGGTCTCGCTCACGATCGAGCCGAAGGAGGTGGTCGCGATCGTGGGCCCGAGCGGCTCCGGGAAGACGACGCTCCTGCTGCTGGCCGCCGGGATAGTCGCGCCGGACGAGGGCACGGTGCGCTTTCGCGGGCAGGACCTTTCGACCCTGACCGAGTCCGAGGCCGCGCTGTTTCGTCTGGAGTCGCTCGGGTTCGTCTTCCAGACCCCGACGCTCATGCCCATGAGCGCGATCGAGAACGCCGCGCTGCCGCTGGTCGGCCAGGGGATGAGCGTGCGGGCCGCCTTGCATGAGGTCGCGCCCCTGTTGGATCGCGTCGGGTTGTCGCACCGGCGGCGTCACCGTCCCGACCAGCTGTCGGGCGGCGAGCGTCAGCGCGTCGCCATCGCTCGGGCCCTGGCCGCCGGGCCGTCGCTGCTTCTCGCCGACGAACCCACGGGGAGCCTGGACGGGCAGAGGGGGGCCGAGGTCCTCGCTCTCATGCGCGATGCGTCCAGGGAACGCGGCGTCGCCGTGGTGGTGGTCACGCACGACCCTCGCGTGATGGACCACGCGGACCGCGTCCATACCCTCGAGGACGGTGTCCTGCGGACAGAGGACTGGGATGCGGCCGGGCGCCGTGTGGCTGATCTACCGTAACCGGCTGCGCGCGCAACTCGGAGAGGAGCTGCTCGCGGTCTTCGGGATCGCCGTGGGCGTGGCGCTCGTCTTCGCCGTCCTGGTCGCCAACCACAGCGTCACCGGCTCCGTCGACGATCTGGTCAAGGGGATCGTGGGGCGCGCCTCGCTCGAGCTCCACGCGCGCGGGCCCGACGGCGTCGACGAGGCCATGTACCGGCGGGTGGCGCGCGCGCCGTCCGTGCGGCGCGCGGCCCCGGCGCTGGTACGCCGCGTCGTGCTCGCAGGGCCCCGCGGTCGCCGCTCGCTCACCCTGCTCGGGGGTACGGGGAGCCTGCAGCGACTCGGCGGATCCCTGGTGCAGCGGGTGGGGGTGCTCGACGTGCCCGCGATATCCCTTCCCGACGGGGTCGCCCGGCCGCTGGGCCTGCATCCGGGCCAGCCGGTGGACGTTCTCTCGGGTGAGCGCCGCGTCACGGCTCGCGTCGGCGCGGTGCTGTCCGAGGCCGACATCGGAAAGCTGTCCGAGAGCCCGATCGTGATCGCGCCGCTGGCCTACGCCCAGCGGCTCACCGGGCTCGGCGGCCGGGTCACCGATGTCCTCGTCGAGCCCAGCCCCGGCCTGGCCTCCGCTGCCGAGGCGGGGCTGACGCGCGTCGCGGGTCCGTCGGTGGACGTGCGCCCAAGTGACTCGGAGGCGCGGCTCATGCATGAGGCGGCGAAGTCGAGCGACCAGTCGAGCGTGCTGTTCTCGGCCATCAGTGGCGGGATCGGGCTGCTCTTCGCGTACAACGCGATGCTTCTCACACTGCCGTCGCGCCGGCGCATCTGCGCCGAGCTGAGACTGCTCGGGTTCAGGCGCCGCCAGGTCCTCTCCCTGCTGCTGTTCGAGACCGCGATTCTCAGCCTCGCCGGCGCCGGGCTGGGCATCGCGCTGGGCGACGTGCTGTCGCGCGCGCTCTTCAGCGACGTTCCGCGGTATCTGACGGACGCGTTCGCGATCGGCGATCAACGGATCGTCACGCCGGCCACCGTCGTGATCGCCTGCGCGGTGGGCATCGGTGCGGCATTCGTCGCCGCACTGCGCCCGCTGCGCGAGCTCTACCTCATCAGCCCGCTCGAGGCCACGCACAGGCTGACGCTCACGCAGGGCGAGCAGATCAGAGGAACCCGCCCTCTGCGCCTGTTCGTCGCCGGTGTCGTGCTCCTGCTCGCGGTGACCGCGGTCACGCTCCTTGCCCCGTCCGCCAGCCTGGTCGCCGCCACGCTGTGCGCGCTCGTCTCGGTGGCGATCCTCCCGCTCGTGCTGAGGACCGTGGTCCGGTTGATGCGCCGCGCCGCGTCGCGTGGCCCCGGCGGCGCGATCTCGTGGATCGCGGTGACGGAGATCGCCGCGACGCCGACGCGGGCTACCGCGCTCGCGGCCACCGCCGCCGTCGCCGTGTTCGGCATCACCACGGTCGAGGGGGCCCGGCAGGACCTGGTTCGCGGCGCGAGCGTGTTCGCCGGCGAGCTCGGATCGGGCGGAGATCTCCATCTGGTGCCCGGCGGCCCCGAGAACTATCTGGCCCTGGAGCCCTTCGACCCCGCCGACGCCCGCCGCCGCATCGCGCGGCTACCGATCGTCGACTCGATACGGACTCATCGAGGACAGCTTCTCGATCTCGGCCACCGGCGGCTCGCCTTGTTCGGCCGCCCCACGGCGCCGGCGCAGCTGATGCTGCGCAGCGAGCTGCGCGACGAGTCCCTCGAATCCGTCTCCGACCGGCTGCGCCACAGGGGCTCGGCGGTCGTCTCATCCGGGATCGCCGACGAGAAGCACCTGGTCGTCGGCGACGCTTTCGACCTGCCAACGGCGTCCGGACACAGAACGCTGCGGGTCGCCGGCATCTCCACGAACTACTTCTGGCCGCCGGGCGCCATCGTCGTGAGCGCCGACGACTACCGCTCGCTGTCCGAGACCTCATCCGCGACGGAGCTGATGGTCAGCCTTCGCGCCGGCACGGACGCCACGACCGCGGTGGCCGCCGTTAAGCGCGCCCTGGGGCCGCACACGGGACTGCGCGTCCTGACGTCATCCCAGCGGGCCGACGAGTTCCGCGCGACGGCGCGCCAGGCCATGACCACCCTCGGCCAGATCCGGGGCCTCGTGCTGGTCTGCGCGGTCCTCGCGGTGGCCGCCGCGATGGGCGCAGCGATCTCCCAACGCCGCCAGCGCATCGCTGCGCTGAAGACCCTCGGCTTCCGGCGCGCCCAGCTTCTCAAGCTCATCGTCGTCGAAACGCTGATCCTGCTGACAGCCGGCGGCGTGGTCGGGGCAAGCCTCGGCATCTACGGACAGGCGATCGCCACGCGCTGGATCGAGCTCAGCAGCGGATCGTCCGTTTCCTACGTCCCCGCCATCGGCCTCGCGACGTCGACGCTGGCGCTCGTCGTCGGACTCGCGACTCTCGCGGCCGCGCTCCCCGCGCGCGTCGTGACCGGGGTGGAACCCCGCGCGGCGTTGGCCGATTAGCCCAACCGCGCCGAGCACGCGGGGTGCGCGAGTACCCACAGCCGCTTAAGCTCTTGGGTACTGAAGACCCCAACAGCCGGATGCCGCTCGCGCTACGGCTTGGAGGAGCTTGGGCACGGCTGAGCCGTCCCGCGCGGCCGCGCATTCGGTCGCGGCGCGCTCAACGTTCGTCGGCACGGTCGCGTTCCACGCGGCCGTCGCACTGCCGCTCGCCCGGCGCGAGGTGGCGCGGTGGCGGGCGAGAGCCGAGGCGATCGCCGACGCCGCCTTGCGAGAGCGTGCGCTCACCACACTGCGTGACGAGCACAGAAACGCGGAGGGAGCGGCCGCGTACGCCGTGCTGCACCCCCCGGCCGCGCGCCTCCTCGTCCCGCTCCTGGTCGCCTACCAGCTCACCTGGGATCTCGTCGACACCCTCCTCGAGCGACCGATACCCGCAACGCCAAGCGCAGAGGCCGTTCGCCGTCAGCTCGAGGACGCGGTGGCGGAGCGGCACAGAGCACCGCTGCCGAGGACGGAGACGCCAGGCTTCCTGAGCGACCTCGTCGATGCATGTCAGCGCCGGTGCGCAGCACTGCCGAATTACGACGCCGCGAGACCGTCGCTCGCTCGCCTTGCGTCGCGCAGCGACGCGCTGCTGGCGACCAACGGGGAGCCCATGCAGCGGACGGGGGCCCTGTGTGCATGGGTGGCGCGCCAGCCGGCCGTCCCCGAAGGACTCGAGCCCGCCGAGCTGTGTGCCGCCGGACAGTGCTCGCTGGGGGTCCACGCCGTCCTGGCGGCGGCTGCCCGTCCGGGCGCCCGGGAGTCGGACTTCAGCGCCATAGAAGACGCGTACTACCCGTGGGTCGACGCACTGTGCACCCTCCTCGACAGCCTCATCGACCAGGAGGCCGACGCGCGGAGCGGCGACTTCAGCTTCGTGTCGGCATACCCCAGCCGCGACCACGCCACCGAGCGTCTGCGCTCCATCGCCGAGCAGGCCGCGACTAGGCTGCGCACGCTGCCGGCGCCCCATCGCCACCACACGCTGCTCTGCGCATTGCTCGGGACGTACCTGTCAAGACCCGCAGCGGATAACCCCGCCAACCGGCCCGTCGCCCAGGCAGTGCTTGACGCGACCGCTCCGCTGTCCGGGTGGGCGCGAGAGGTCTCGAGACACCTGCTGCCGTGAATCGCTGGTCGGTAATGCGCGTGGGACCTGCTGTTTGGATAAGCGCCAGAGGCGGTAGTTGAAGGCATGTTCCGTGTCGAGTGGAACCGGTCAGCCCTGGTCCGAGTGGGTCTTATCTTGGTCTTCGGCATCTCTGGGCTCTGCGTGTTGGCGGCCGTGGCGGTGAGCCGTCGCTGCTCCGGCGACGGAACCTTTCCTCCGAGCGATCCGATGGCCCACCCGTCGGGCTATTGCCGCGCAACGGGGCTCGCCACCTTCCCTGACACCGCCGCAAAGACGGCTTTGGTCTGCTGCCTATTTGCTTTTCCGGCGGCTATCGCTCTCGTGGGCACGCTTCTCTCGGTGATGAGACACGAGAGTCAGATCTTGGCTCGTTCGGCGATGATTGCCGCGTGCGGCGTCGCCTTGCTGTTTGGCTCGGTGCTGCTGGCGGATGTGAGCTTCTCAGGGTACGGCTAGCCTCGCTGTGGCCCGCGGCTTCGCGGGTTCTCAGCCGCTCGATGGTGGACTACCGGCTCGGCCCAACGGGCACGACGACCCACAGGCCGCCGGCCACCCTGCGGGTGCGCGCGTCGACCTGGGTCACCTCGATCACGTGCAGGCCGGGGCCGGCGCCCTCGACGGTGTACGCCACGGTCCCCACCAGCAGCTCGTCCGGGCCGATCGCGGCCGTCGCGGCCGCGCCGCGCGAGACCTCCGGCGCCTCGCTCAGCTCGCCCAGCCGGGCGCGGTCGGCGCCGGGGTCCGCGACGTGACGGTCCGTACCGCGGACGTCGTCGGCCACGTCCTCCGCGCGCTGCGCTTCCAGCGCCACGCGCACGTCGCGCAGCGGCTCGGCGGCCAGCTCGCCGAACTCGCCGCCCAGGGCGCCGCGTACGGCGCGAGCGTTGCGCGCGGTGGGCTTGAGCTCGCGCGCGCGCACCTGGTAGCGCGCCCGGCTCTTCTTGGGGTTGGACACGTGGAAGCCGAAGGCCCGCCGCTTGCGCGCGCCGCGCGTCGCCGGCGCGGCGACGTGGATGTTGCGCTGGGCGACGTGACGGTCGCCCCGCGCGTCGAAGGCGTTGGGGTCGCGGTAGGTGTCCGACGGCACGATCAGGGAGACGCGCGCGACCAGGCAGCGATGGCCGCCCTGCGCGCTGTCCGCGGCCGTCGGCGTCCAGGGGACGGACAGTGCGGCGGTGCCGTAGCCCTGCACGGTGACGTAGCCGCCGCCGACGAGGTGGGCCTGGCTCGGGTTGATGCCCAGGGAGGGGTTGGCGACGAACACGTCCACGTAGGCGTCGGTGGCCACGATGCCGCCGCGATTCGTCACGAGCACCTCGATGCGGTTGGGCTCGCCCTCCAGGCCGACCCCGCCACGGGAGCCGTCGGGCCGCACGACGACGATGTCGGGACTCACCCACCACGGGAGCCCGGCGGCGAGCGGCTCGGTGCCGTCGTCCTGCGGATGCGTGCGGACGAAGAGGTAGGTGATTCCCGAGAAGTGCTCGTCCTTGCGGTCGTCGCCCGGCATCTCAGGGGGCGTCGACGTAATCGGAGGCGAGCTTGGAGGTCCCCATCCGCTTCGGGTTGGCGGCGCGCCAGGTCTTCCACCCGTAGCCGCGGTCCCCGTCGAGGTTGAAGTTGGGGATCCGCTGCCCGGCCGCGGCGAGCCGCTGGACGATCAGGCGGGCGCTGAAGTCGATTGCCCCGCCGCGCTGTGGCGTCGTCCACGTCTGCCCGTCCACGAAGTGCGTGAACCGGTCGGTGGTGCCGTAGGGATGGATGCAGTCGTCGAGCTTCTCGGCCTGCGCGTTGAGCGGCGCAGGGTCGCTGATGAAGACCTCCGGTGTGCGCCCGTACCACGGCTGGGGCATGGGCTCGGCGAACGGGCCCTCGCGGCCGGTGGTCGGATAGGGGAGTTGATGGTCCGTCGCGCCGAAGGCGGCGTTGACGCCCTCGCGCAGCGGGTACTGGGCGAAGCTCGGGGCCCCGCCGCCCGTCGCGCCCGCGGACGCGGTGTTGACGAAGGCGCTGCCCCACGGGACGCGGGTGAGGTCGCCGGCCTCGGGGAAGAGGTAGGCGCCCAGCACGAGCGCGAAGCGCAGCGACTCGTACCACTCCCAGATCGCCTTCTGGGCCTGGTAGAGCAGCCACAGGACCGTCTCCTTGGCCGTGGTCGGACCGAGGTTGAGGATGTCCGACGCGTGGCTGCCGATGAACCCCAGCGTGTAGTCGGCGACCTTCCCCACGTAGTCCGCGAAGGCGGCCAGGGCGGCCAGCACGGCGGCGGCCGAGAAGCCGCCGGAGGGCGGGCTGAGGCTGGGTGGGGGCGGGAAGTTGGAGAGGTAGTCGTTGACCAGCTGCGACGCGGCGCTGCCGGGCGGCGGCTGCGGCGCCGGCTTGCGCACGGTCCCGATCGTCGTCGAGCGCTCGAACCACTGGAACCACAGCCGGTAGCAGGCGTCCACGTCGGCGGCGGTGAGGAGCTGCGGCACCCCGCCGGGGGACCCGGCGTAGACCTGCTGCATGGCGGTGGCGAAGAGCTTGGAGAGCTTCGGCGGGAGGCGGCTGCCGTCGAACTCGCAGAGCAGGTAGTAGTTGCTGCCCCCGATCTCCCCCGGCACGTAGACGTGTCCCTCGGAGTCCGCGTCGCGCTGGAGGCAGCGGATCGTGTCGGCGTCGTCGCCGTACACCGACCGGGCGTGCGCGTCGATCCAGTTCTCCACCAGCTTGTGGCGGTGCCAGTGCATGCGATACGGCCCACCCACGACCCCGTTGACGAACGGGTGGCCGACGACGTCGGTGGCGATGTGACTGGCGTAGCCCAGGCAGTACGCCCGCAGCTCGTCGTCGTTGCCGGCGAGCTGCCACATCGCCGAGCAGAACTGCCCGGTGCGGCGGTAGTGAAGGAGATCGAACCAGAACCAATCCGACTCCGGCCGGCCGTCCTGGATCCGCGGCTTGAACCCGGTGAAGAAGTCGATGTTCTGGGTGGCGACCTTGGCGAGCGCGAGGTTGAGCGTCTGCTGGAGCGAGGAGAAAGTCTGCTGGACCTGTCCGATCACTCCGCCGAGGAGCGCCATGTCGATGGCACGGACGCCCTGCTCGATCTCCTTCACCAGCTTGCCGACGGTGTTGTCGTAGAAGTCGATGAGCGGCTCGATGTCGTCGTAGACGCCGAACACGAAGTTCACGAGGTCCTGAAGGTCGGTCGAGTACTCCTTGACGGAGAAGAACAGGAAGTCGGGCCCGATCGAGCCGAAGCCGGGGAAGGCGCTGCACGAGCCGGGGTCCAGCAGGTCGGCCAGGTCCGGCGCCCCCTGGGCCCGCAGCGCGTCGCCGAGGCGGCGCTCGACGATCAGGTGCGTGATCGGCCCGGGCATCGGTCAGGAGTTGGGCCAGCCGGACAGGGGCTCCGCGCTCACCGGGACCAGGCTGTAGCTGGCGGCCACCGGGCTCAAGAGCCACACGTCCCCGTAGCCGACCACGGTGTGGGTGATCCGGTTGGGCAGCGGACCGCTTGCGATGGGAAACGGGGAGGGCGCCGAGTAGCACTTGAACTGACCGCCCTGAGCGCTGATGGAGGCGTGGTAGCGGACGGTGTAGAAGCCCCACCCCCACAGGACCTTCGTCCACCGGTTGGCGGGGAGCGAGCCCTGGCTGCCGGCCGAGGTGGGGCTCATCGCCGGGGGAGGCTCGCGATCACCGACATGCGCTCTCGTTCCAGGGCCATCACCAGGCGGGAGATGAGCTCCTCGCGATCGGCGATGGGAAAGCACTCCTCGGGCAGGAACTCCTTCACCTGCTCCGCGTTCACCGTGCGCTCGCCGACCTTCACCTCGCGCCGGCGCGCGAACGGCGCGAGCAGCGAGCCGAGGTCCTCGATGGGGTAGGGGACCGCCCGCTCCACGATCGGCAGGGCGTACGCCGCGGCCTCCATGCTCGGGTTCATCCGGAGCACATCGAGGAGGACGTCCTTCTGCGGCGGCACCGGACGATCCTGCCCGGGGCCGTTTCAGGAGCGCAAGTTAAAGCTCCGAATTGCGGTGCATAAAAGGCGCGGAGGCGCGCCCGCGAGCACCTCATCCGCAGTACGTCCGCCGGATCCTCCGGGGGGTCACCCAGGGGGTCATGTTCGTCGCAGGGCGGCGTCGAGCTTGTGCCTGAATGCCGAGGCGTCCAGCGCTGGGTAGCGGTAGAGGTCGGGCTCGATGGCTTCGTAGAGCTGGCGCAGCCACTCGGGAAACCCCAGCAACCACGCCAATCCCAGCAAACAACGCCGATGCCGGAGGAGGGACTCGAACCCCCGAACGCGGATTATGATTCCGCGCTGCGCGCGGGCGAATCGTGTGGTTTTGCGGGGCCTTTCCCGTCGAGCGATCGGCCCGGGGGTCATGCGAGGGGTCAGAAGTGTCACGTGCTTTGACGTCCCGCGGACGGCGTATGTTGGCTTTCGCGGGTCGAGGCGGGACCCCGCCGTTGATTCCGTTGCGGCGATTTGGGAACCAGCCGACATGTAGGCTCAAGTTCCGTCCGAAGCGGCCGCAAGAATGCTTTCCGCTTGCCAACGCCTATCGAAGTGGAGACGCGGTGAACGAAGGGCGCAATGATCAGAGCATTGAAGCGGCGGCGCCGGCCATTTCCGTCGCCGCCACCGTCGTCTCCGTGGTCCCTCGCTGGCAATACGACGCCTTTCGCCGTTGGATCTCACCGCCGCACGATCGAGATGGCGTCGACGCCTTTGTCGGGCGGCCGCTCCGCGCGCCCGGAGCGTAAGAGCGAGCCTCTCAGCCGGCTTTCAATCGTCAGGGTGAGTGCGTAGCCTCTCCAATGAGGTCATGCGGTCGTCTTCCAGCTCAACCTTGTTTCCTTGACCCGTCGCCGCGCGGGCGTGGCTCTCGATGATCGCATCATGAAGCTCGCCCAAGGCCAAACGTTCTCGCTGGAGGTAGGCAAAGTCTCCCTGCGGCACGAGCTTCGGAGCGGCGATCAGAGGGTTGAAGTCGATGGTCTTCCCGGTGTCAGGGTCCTTCCGCCGGACCTCACCCTTCGTGAAGAGCGGCAGGTACAAGTCAGGAGCAACCCCAACGAATGGATCGAACCCGACCTTGTCGTCAACGTCGTGCCCATGGTCGATCGCGATCGAGTCTGGATGGAGGTCCTCGGCCAGGCTCTTGGCATACGGCGCTACGTAGACGACATGGGTGATCCCCGCCGCGACGATGTGCTTGGCACAGCCGTGGCACGGAAACGTGGTCGTATACAGCGTCGCGCCGCGGACGCTTGTTCCACGTCTCGCGGCGTCGAGCAGAGCCGACATCTCGGCGTGGACGGCACGGTTGAACTCTGTGAGCTGGTTGACCCGCGCGTCGCCTAGCGCGTCTCGGAAGTCGGCTAGTGAGGCGGCCTTACGGGCGACCGTGAACCAGTCTTCGGCGAGCTCTTGGCGGATCTCGTCGACGATCACGTCGCGCATCTTCTGATTCGCATCTCCCCCCTGCTGGAAGTCGCGTGCGTCGCCAGGGTCTCCTGGCCAGTACGCGCCGCCCCCGAACTTCGGAACCTCGTTGCAGCCCACCGCGACGATATCCCCGTCCTCGGTGGCCACGGCCGCCCCGACTTGGCGACTGAGGTCCGCGGACCGAGCAGACGCGGCCTGAGCATGGAACATCGCGTACTCGTCTCGAGTCGGCGACGCGTAGGGCCATCCGAAGAATGCGTAGATGAACCGCTCCAAGGCGTCGCGAGCCTCGTGTCGTTGAGAGACGTCGACGAAGAAGTCGGCTAGCGGAAAGGTGTCACGGACATGCTGCCCGTAGTCGTCGTCCTCCTCAGCCTCATCGCGGTGCGCAAGCCGTTCCGCATGACTCTTGTACTTGGCACGGTCGGTGGAGGCATATGAGGCGGCGATATCGGTGGCCAGGCGCTCTGTTCGCTGCTCGCGGGGAGCATGCGCTCCGATGAGGACGAATCGAGCGCCATACACCTTGCGGAGCGCCTCGACTTCTCCCTCGTGCTTAAGGGAGCGCAGGATATAAGCGACATTTCCCGGCTGCCCCATCAGATCGTCGTCGCGCTCCTCCAGCATCTTCGAGCGCTCGATGACGATCTCGTGGATGCTCTCGAAGGCAAGCGCGGGCTCACGCCGCAGATTCCGCCGGAACTCGTCTCCAGCGGTCATGCGCTTGTCGATGTAGTCGTCGTAGGGAGCCGTGCCGCGCTTCGAAAGCGGCTCTTCACGTTCAACATTGTCGAGGAGGCGACTGAGGCTGATCGGCTCAGCCACGTGGTACCCGAACGTGCGGAAAATCTCCGAGATCAGCTCTGTTGTGAGCTCGAGATCGGTACCGACCGCGCCCACCAGCCCGACGACGATCTCGGGTCGATCCGTGCTGACCTCGGCGGCGGGGTTAGTCAAGCGCGCTCCACTGCGGGTTGATCAGATGTTACGGGTCGGTTGTACGGAAGCCGCTGGAATCAGGTTGTAATGCGTAGCAGATGGCTCGGAGCGGGCCCCGGACGATCGCTCGTTTCTTGACCCGACGGCAATGGGGCGCCCCTCGCCGGTGGTACGGCTACATCCAGAAGACGTACGGTTCCTATTTCGCGGAGCCCAATCTGGCCGCCACGACCCTGAAGACGTACGCGACGCTGTGGGACGCGCACGTCCTCCCGCAGCTCGGTTCCGTACCGCTCCGCGAGCTGACCCCCTCGGTCGTCAATCGATTCCGACTCGACCTCGAGGCGGCGGGTGTCGGACGCGCGTCGATCGGCAAGACCTTGACCTTGCTTCAGGGCATTCTGCAGCGCGCGTGCGAGTGGGAGCGGCTGACTCCGAACCCGGTGAAGGCCGTTCGCAAGCCAGCCGCCGGCCGGGTCCAGGCGGTCACGCCCCTCACGGCGGACACCGTCGAGACGCTCGGAGGGTTCCTACTGGACGGAAGCCTCGTACGTGATGCGACCGTCATCTCGGTACTTGCCTACGCTGGTCTGCGGCCCAGCGAGGCACTGGCCCTGACCTGGGCCCACATCCGGGACCGCACCATCCTGGTCGAGGCCGCCGTCAGCATGGGCGTCGTCGGCGAGACGAAGACGCGACACCGCCGCACGGTGCCGTTGCTTCCACCCCTCGCGCAGGACCTTGCCGAGTGGCGTCTGCGGGCAGGCCGCCCAAACGACGCCGAGCTCGTCTTCCCCGGCCACGACGGCCGGCCGTGGTCGGCGGCGGCCTGGAAGAACTGGCATCGCCGCGTCTTCCGCCCGGCCGGGCAGGCGGCCCGGCGAGCCGTTGTCAGGCCATACGACCTGCGCCATTCGTTCGTCTCGCTGCTGATCGCCGAGGGCCACAACGTGGTCGAGGTGGCCCGTCAGGCGGGGCACTCACCCAAGATGGCGTTGGACACCTACGCGCACGTCTTCGAGGAATTCGACCCGGCCGAGCGACTGGGCGGGGCCGAGCGCATCAGGGCCGCACGCGAGGCACGGAGCCTAGCTTCAGCGCAGCCACAATTGTTCGACACCGTCTGATTCACGTCCAACGTGCCCAGTGGGCCGATCGCTTCGTCCCGTCGCCTCCGCGGCTCTTGAAGTCCAAGGCGGTGGTGCAGGAAGCTAGGGAGCGATCAACCTGTAGGTGATGGGCAGGTGGGCGTTGACCGCGGGCGCCCAGCATCCGGTCCAGAAGAACCGGATCTGCGATTCGCGGGCGGCCGGCAGGTGGGCGAGGATGTCCTGCCCCGCGGCCCCGAACACGACCGTGGCGCCATGCAGATCCGCCATCTCGGGCCGAGCGCGTGCGAGCAGTGCGCGGCACCGTGAGGGGCGAAGGTCGTCGTGAAACGCGTCGATCGGTCCCACCTCATGGCCATCGGCGCAGAAGATGAGTGACGTGTCGCCACTCGGGTCCGCGTACTCCGTGTAGGCGATCGTCGCGGCGGCGATCTGATCGGAGGAGCCCGGCGGAGCCTCACGGGCGAGCAGCTCGGCGATCCGCCTGTCCGCGCTCCGGCCCAGCCGTTTGCGGGCCTGCGGCGTCGCCTTCCAGGGGTCCAGCCGCGTGACGTACGGCAGCCGCGTGTCCGCCGGTGTCGTGGACATGTCGACCGGGGTGCGGGCAACGGGGACGATGACCAGTCGGGCTCCTCGGCCGATGGCCCTTGCGGCAGCGCTCCGTGCGCACGTCGCGACCTCGCCCTCGCGGCTGCGCTCGGTCGCACTCAGCCCGACGAGGACGATGGTGGTTCCCCCACGCTGACGGGTGGTCGCGGCGATGCCGATCGCGTACATCGCGCCCAGGAGGACCAGGGCACCGAGGACCGCGGCCGCCGTTCGGAAGGGTGATGCCATCGGGAGCGTCGTGTGTCTCCTATCTCAGGTGTGGTGGGGGGACGTGCCGGAGCGCGGGAGGGCCGCGTAGTCGACGTAGCCGTCGGGAAGGGCCGATGCCGACGGAGAGATGGGGCCGGGGCCGCGGGGACGGAGTGGCACCGCGCCGCCGCCGTCCTCGTCTGTGTCATCGGGTCCGTCCGTCGGGTCTCCGGCGGCGTCTGCACCCGGTCGCAGCGGGTTGCACAGGAGATCGACCAGCTCGGCGTCGCTGGGCCATGGCACGGCCGGTGCGTCCGGGAGGGGCACGCCGCGCTGGAAGCGTGCCCACGCACGCTGAAACGCGATGTCCGCACGGTGAACGATCTCCTGTGCGTAGCCCCGCAGGTTCCGACCGGTGGCCATCACGGCACGCTCAAGGGCCGCCAGCGCGGCCTCCCAGCCGTCGAGCCTGGCCTGCAGCTTCCGCAGCCTGCCCCCGAGCTCGCGTGCCGCCCGGTGGAACTGGCTCTCGTACGTGCCCATGCCACCGAGGACGGCGAGGCTGCTTCCCATGAGCCCCGCGATCAGCCAGAGACCCATGTCGCCGCGCTTCGAGGCGAAGAACGCGCTGGCGCAGAGGGTCACGAGCGCCCACGCGACGGCCTGGACGACGAAGCTCGATCGCTGCTGGGATGACAGCTCGAACGGCGTTCCCTGACGGTCGAGGATGAGGGCCGCGACCGCACGGCCAAGCGCGGCCGCGACGCCGACCTCCGCGCAGGCGATGAAGACGTCCGCGAGCAGCGTCATCGGAGTGGGGAGCCCCTGGTGGTCGAGGTATGGCCAGGCGGCGAAGCCACCGATGACTCCCCCGAGGACCATGACGAGCACGGTCACGACGGGGTTGCCCCAGCGCAGATTGCCGACCTGGGTGGCCTTCCGCTTCGCCTCCTCGAACATCGGCTGGAGTTCGGTGATCTCTCGGCGCAGGTCACGAATTCGGACCTGGATCGCCTGCATGGCCCTCCACGCCGTGCGGGCGAGCTTCTCCAGCCACCGCTGCAGCCGCCTGATCGGGATCTCGCGGTAGAGGAAGTGGAAGGTCATCGAACGTCCCGCGTGGTCTCGCGGCGCGTGCTGGACCCCCCGTCGCGCGCGAGCGCGGGTTGCGAGTCCGAGGCGGAACCGCTCCCACCAGCTCGGGGAGGGCAGCCGGAAGGTGAGGATTCGAGCGCGGCTACGCATCACGCTCGCCCCCCCTATCCCGTGTGGCATCCGGTTCACGGCCTGTGGTCAGTGGACTCATGGGACCCTCCTTGGTGCGGTCGACGACGGCACGGTGGCCGCGATGGCTGTGGGTAGTCGGCGGCATGACCGCCGGGGGGTGAAGTCGGTAGCCGACATGCCCTCGGTCCAGCGCGACGTCATGCCACCCTCGCTGTGGGCACGACGATCGCGAGGTCCTCGAGGATGCTTCGCAGATCCGCGAGGGTCCGCTCGGGCGGATGGTCTCCTCGAACGTACAGCCGGGCGGTCCAGCGGACCATCGGCGAGCCGGGGTGCTCGTACCGCGCCACGACCTCGCTTGAGAGAACACCCTTCACCAGCCGGGGCAGCAGGCCGACGACGCGCTCGCCGTCCATCCCGCGCGGGACGGCCAGGGTCATGTCGCGCCGATGAGGCTGGAGGGCGCGCAGCTTCCACGCGTCGAACTCGGATTCCGAGAGCAGTCGGTACTCCCCGCGGGGCAGATGCTCCACGCGCTGACGCGGAACGTTGAACCCGAGTCGGGCCGCCGCCGCCCGGGACGTGTCGTCCCACCCGAGTGCGTACGCGAATCTGCCATCGCTCAGCCGGCGGCGCGCCGAGCAGACCTCGACGGTGATCGAGGTCGATGAGAAGGCCTCGATACGGCCGACAATGACACGTCCCTCGCGCGTGCTCTCGAGGGCCGATAGCTCGGACCTCGCACGCCGCCCGTAGAGCTCCACCGCCTCACCCTGTGCGGACGCGCTCGATTCCGCGAAGAGCTGCCGACACGCGGCGAGCACGTCGGGCGGGAACCTCTCGGCGAGCGACTCCACCTCCAACCGCAGTGCGTTCGCATCGCCGGCGCGCGCGAAGCCGCTCAGCCGCCCCGCGGCGTCGACGAACTCCTCACGAATTGCCTGGGCGTCGGCATAGGGAGCGACCTGAATGTCGGCGTACACACGAGCACCCGGACCGTCGGGTGGCGCGATGGGGATGTCCATCACACGTCCGACGAGCCCGGCGAGAGCTCTGAACGGAGGTGTCAGAAGATCGAGCGCGGAGCGGAACTCCGGGGCACGCTCGGCGATGACCGCCGCCGCCGTCAGCGTTGTGAAGTGCGTGAGGACCTGCACCACCGCCATCGCGCGGTCATGCTCGGCGGCCGACATCCTGCGGACGACGGCGCCATGACGCGCCAGCAGATCGCACACCCACTCCTCGTCGACGGGGGCGCTGCTCGCGGACGGACAGACGATCACGGTCTGGCCGATGAGCGAGGGTACGGCGGGACCGAAGAGCGGGTGCGTCCCTATGTACGGCACGCCCTCGGGGAGCGCCGCCTCGATGATCTCCATCGGCCGCTCCTTGACGGAGGCTATGTCCAGCACGAGCGTCCCCCTGCGAACCAGCGGCAGGACCGTCTCGGCGATCCGTGGGATCTCAGGGATCGGAACGGCAATCACGACCGCGTCGTAGTGGCCGAGGTCAGGCAGCCCCGCGACGCGTTCCCCTGCGTAACGGATCCGATGGAGGCGGACATCGGGCTCCGGCTCTTCGGGCGGCTGAATGTCGGCCACCGCGATTGAGACGCCGGGCTCGCGCCGCCACACGTTCTTCACGATCCAAGCGCCCAGCCCGGCGGCTCCGCCTACAACCAAGACGGCTCGCTTCGGACGCGCGATCTCGGCGGGGGATGGGTGGGAAGAATCCGGGTGCATGCTCCAGTGGCACAGGTCGGATTCGAACCGACGACACCTCGATTTTCAGTCGAGTGCTCTACCCGGCTGAGCTACTGCGCCAAGGAGAACAGATTCCTCCGAGTCCCGCCGTTTGTCCGCAGTCGAGCCGCAGATTTTTGCCAGCTGTGTGCACCCGCCGAGTCCACGTCATTCGCGACTGCAAGCCACCACGCACATCCTGTGGCTCAGCCCTCAACCGCACTGCGACTGCACTGCATCGGAGGCTGCGAAGCGACTGCACCGGCTCCTCACATCGTCCGTATCTCAACTGCACGGGTCGTGCAAGACTGCGCTCAGCACCGGCGACACGATCATCGTCTGACTCGACCGAGCGGTCATGCCCGATATTCCTCTGCCGACCAAGGAGGCCCTTCTCAAGGACATCAGGATGATCCACCAGAAGGGGCTGCCCGCTGCACAGAATGGCGACCTCTCCGCCTTCGACGCCATCGTACGGGCACGCCAGCGCGTTCCGGGGCGCGAAGAGATGACGCCTAAGGACGTCTTCAACGAGGGGTTGGATCGGATGCCAAACAGCACCATGCGAACGGCCATGAGGGAAAGGTATTACGTGCTCGAAGGCCGGGCGAAGCAACACTCCCGGCGCGTGATCGAGACGGCCGAGTACCTGGGCGAATTGGAGCGCGGTCATGCGTACTCGGAGTACACATTCCGTGACCGACGGCCCGAGTTCGAGGAAGACTTCGCGGAGGTTCTTCTCGACTTGGCAGCAGCGCAGCGCGAGGCGAGTGTCCGCGTCGGGCTTGACGCCGACACGCAAAGGCGGATGAGCCAGCTGTGCCTCTGCGCGGCGCTGCAACTGATCGCCGACCGCGCGGACGATGGATCCTGGCCAAGAACCCGGCCGGAGGCCGACCGCGATGTGGGAGTTGACGAAACCCCCGGCAGCGTGAGTGTGACCTCCTGGGCGGCGTCGGCCATTTTCAAGGTTCTCGGCGAGCCGATGGCCGGCCTTCTGGCTCAGACGGAGGAGTTCATCCTGTCCCACTACAACGAGGGGGCTGGGGCGTTCGGAAGCAGGCATGTTCGACAGGGAGACACCCCGGGCTTCAGGTCCGAGAACATCATCACGCCGCTTCCTCGCTACACCGCCTCTGCGATCAAGATTCTTCATCACCTGCACGGCGGGCAGCACCGCAAGCTGGCCATGGGGATTCGCTACCTGCTTCTCAACCGCAACGCGGCGGGTTGTTGGGGAGAGCGGCCAGGTGACGAGAAGGGGAATCTCCTGACGACCGCCTATGTCCTCGACGCTCTCCTGGCGATCCAACCGGACCTGAGATTCCTCGAGCACGCACTCGAGCCGCACGAGTGGCAGACGATCGACCAGGAGTTCGACCGGGCGCTGCGCAATGGGCTCGACTGGATGGCCGAGGAGCAGCATCCGGACACGGGCGGGTGGGGATACGAGCCTGGAGACCCGGCCGGACCATGGGAGACAGCCACCGTGCTTTGCTTCCTGCCGCAGCTCCTCACCGGCAGCGCGCGATCTCTCGAGCTCACCCTCAGGTACCTCGACAGCATTGAGCGCGACGGCGGCTATCCGGCGGAGTCCGGCGCTATGGAGGCGTCCATCACGCCGACGGCGATGGTGGCCTTCGGTCTGATGCGTGCGACGGCGTCGGGCGAGGAGGACCGCCTTCGTCGAGCGCTCGACTTCCTGGCAGGTCAGGTCCCCGGGGATGGAGACGCCCCGGTCCTCGATGTCTACGGCCGGCTCTTCACGATGCTCCTCGGAGGACATCCAGACGTGTGCGACGATGACTGGCGGGCAGCCGCCATTGCGGCGATGACGGCGCACGTCGACGCGCGCCGCGAGGGGCTGGACATCGACCAAACGATCGAGTTGACCCTTCGGCCGGTTGATGGCCGCGCACCGAACCTCGAACCGTCGCTCCGGGCGATTCTCGCGGCATGACCCAGTGCGTGGTCCTTCAGGGAAAGCGCGCTATCGCCGCGTCCGCGTCGGGCCGCGCGGTTATCGTGAGCGACTTCCGTCGGCCGATTCCGGCTGGACACATTGTGGTCGCGCGCCACGGGACGCCGGATGTGATCTTCGTGATGGAGGAGGCGGTCGGGCTCGTGTTCGAAGCGGGCGGCCCGGCGTCGCATGCCGCCATCCTCGCTCGTGAGATGGGAGTGGCCTGCATCGTGGGGGTTGCGGGTCTCATGTCGGTCGTCACTCCGAACGCCAGGATCGCCATCAACGGGGACTCGGGTGAGGTGCGAGTCATCCATGACTAGTCCGGCGGACACCGCGCGAGACCTCGCCAGGTACGCGGAGGGGATGCGCTGGGTCCTCGCGCGCAAGGACTTCAACGACTTCTGGCCGATCGGCCTTCCCACCGCCGGAACCGCGATGGGAAGCAGCCTCGTCGAGCGGGTCGAGTCCGCGTTGGCGACTCGGTCTCCCACGACGATGCGCCATCCCACGACGGCCCTCATCCTTCTGTTCTTCTCTACCTACGGCCTCCGATCGGCAGCGTGGGAGACCGCCCGTCGAATGCGCTACGTCGATCGGCTACTCCAGTTCGTGCGCGTCAGCAAGGTTGGACCGGCGGTCCCGCTCGACGGGACTCACCAGCTGGTGCTGCGATGGCCGCGGGAAACGATCCCGTGGGCGGATGCGACCATGCGACTCGATTTCAAGGACTCGGCCAACCGGTTCGCGGCAACACTGTGGGCGTACTCTGAGGCGGCCTACTTCTGCAATCACCGCATCGGGACCGAGCGGCATGGCCCCTACCCGAGCGATCTCCCCGGCGGGCTTGTCACCCTCCGCAGTGGCGCCAATCTGACTCCCCGCCATCTGTGGCCCGAGATCCGGAAGTGGCCTGAGCTGCCCCACGGAGTGTGGCTCGCTTTCGACAGCGAGGCAGCGACGGCGCCATTCGATCTATTCGCGAACCCGCTCTTCACGTTCGACGCGAGTCGGACGACGCGAAGGGTGGCGGTGTGTGTCCAGCGCGGTCCGGACGAACCTGTGTCCGTTGTGGACGATGCGAACGAGGTCGACGCAATGACCCGGGAGCTGCGCCGGGGCCTGGCCCAGCTCCTCGCAGTGGTCGACTCTCTGAGCGTCCGTCATCGGGCGCTCCGTCTTCATCAGGTCATGCTCTCGGCCCTGGACTTGATGGTCGGAGACAGGACGTTCTCGAACGCGCGGGAGGGCGCCGGCGACCCCGTCGGGCCGGGGGCGCGGGTTGAGGGGGCACTCGCCGATCTCGTCTCGTATTACGACCTGCGTCAGGAGTTCAGTGATGCTGCCGCGGCGTGAGGTGGTGGCCGTCGTGGGCGGTGGAGTCGGCGCTCTCATCGCCCTGGAGCTGGCCGATCTGGGATACGACGTCGTCATCCTGGACGAGCAGACGCGGCTGCTCGCGGGCGCGACGGGGAGGCATGGGCGGCGGCTTCATTTGGGCGAGCACTACAGCGGAGACGCGGAGTTCACGCGAGACCGCATCAACACCGCGCAGCGCTGCATGCTCGGCGCGCTCGCACTGGTGCGTCGGTGGCCCCAGGTTGCCCCAAGGCCCGGCCGGTGGTGGCAGTTCATCACCGACACGTCGATGACGTCACCCAAGGCGTATCTGGAGTTTCTCGCCGAGGTGCGCAACTTCCATCATGCGCTGCGCGACGCGGGACTCGACGAGGACATGGCGTTCGGTCCGCCGGAGGCCAGACATCGACGACTCGCGTTCAACGAGTACTCGGAGTTCGTCGACACTCGACGTGTGGTGCTCGCCATGGAGTCCGTCGAGCCGGTGCTTGACGCGGCCGCACTCCACTCCGCCGTGATGGCCGAGCTGCACGCTCGAGCAGACCGAATCTCCGTGAGGTGTCGGCATCGTGTGCTGTCGATACGGGCCGTGGGAGAGGAGTACGCGCTCGAGGCCAGAGGTCCCGAGGGCAATGTCCATATCCGTGCCGATCACGTCGTCAATGCGGCATGGCACGGCATGCGGCACCTGAGCGCGGGTGTCGCGCCCGACGACATCCAGATCACCGCGAGGCTGCGCCTCATGGCGGTCGCCCGTATTCCGGCCCCCCTCGCGAGCCTACCGTCCATGTACTTCCACCGGGGTGTCCACGGCAATCACACCAATGTCGGCCGCGGCCAGGCCCTGGTGCTCGCCGAGACCGTGTCGAACCTGCATCACGTGGACGCTCCAACCGTTCCGGAGGGCTGGCGTGGGTTGCTCCTGGCCGACGCCGACGACGCCGCGTGGGTCCGTGCGTTCGCCGCCTACGCGGGGCAACCATCCACCGGAGGCGAGGGCGCCGAACATGCACCGCATGCACGTGCCGCGGCGCTACTTGCCGAGCTGGCGTCCATAGCCTCGGGGCGCGGAACCCAGGAGGCTCGAGCCGCGATGCTCCGATCCGTCGCCTCCCGCGCGATCCTCACCGAATACGGGACATACGTTCCGGAGTTCGCCGCCGCGCAGCCCATCCGCCTCGTGCCGAATGTGGTCATGTCCATGGGGGACGCCGGACTGTGGGACCCGTCGAGCATGATTCACCGTCGCGACGCGCTCGTACGCCCCCGGCGGCGGGGCTTTGTCGATGTGCTCACGGGCAAGCTGACATACGCGATTCTCGTCGCACAGGAGGCGGCCGCGCACGTGCTCAGCTCGAGTCGGGGCGAGCCCGTGGACCGGACTCGCGAGATCATCATGTCGCCGGTTGTGCGTCGGGCGTGGCAGCCGCCCGCCGTGGAGGTGCCCGTATGAAGTCCGTCGAGGACGTTGGCCGTCGGGTCTACGAGGGCGTGATCTTCGACGTCCACATTCAGGAGGTCGAGCGGGATGACGGCTCGATGGCGGTCGTGGAAACGGTCGCCTGTTCGGACGCCGTGCGCGTCTACCCGGTCACGGCGAGCGGCGAGGTAGTTCTCCTCGATGAGTGGCGCGCGGAGCTGCGACGCCGTGTGCTTCGAGTGGTCGCCGGGCGAATCGAACAGGGCGAGTCACCGGAGGCCGGCGCCCGCCGAGAACTGGAGGAGGAGCTCGGACTGAGCGCGCGCCGCCTCATTCCGTTCGCGACATCACGGCCGATGATCAAGGTGCGTCACACCGTTCACCACGTCTTTGCGGCGGACATGTTCGCGGTTGCCGCACACCCTGAGCCGGATGAGGACACCCGTCCGAGGAAGGTCCCTGTCGCGGGCATCGAGCCCCTCGTGTGGGGCGGCGAAATTCTTGAAGACGTCATCGCATTGAACCTGCTGCGGTTGCGCAACCTACTAACCGAAGGAGTTCTAAAGCCATGAGTGACGAGCGGCGCAGCGTGCTGTTGACCACGCTGACGCGACGGGAGGCCACCCCAGGGCTGGTCACGAAACTCGCAGAAATCGGCATCGCCGGGATCAGGCTCATCGCCAAGGGGTACCGACCGGAGGAATATCGCGAGAACTACGACGAGCTCCTGGCCGCCGGACGTGACGTCGTCGACGGATTCCGCATCCTCGTCGATCTGCCCGGCGGAAAGCCGCGGATCAGCAGCCACGTTCACGACCTCAAGGTGGAACGCGGAATGCGCCTCCTCCTTCACGGCGAGCGAGACCAGCCATCCGAGGGCGAGCCCCCCCGCGTGCCGACGGTTGGGCTCATGCCCTTCGTGACCAACATCGAGCCGGGCCACAGGATCATGGTCGCGGACGGATCGATCGAGATGTCCGTGGTGGCACGGCAGGAGAACGGCATCCTCGTCGAGGTGATGTCGGACACGGATGAGGTGACGGCGTCACGCTCGATCAATCTCCCCGACTCCCATGCCAGATACAGCTCACGTGGGAACGACGACGGAGTTCTTCTCGCGTTCGAGAGGGACACCCCGCTCGAGGTCGCGGTGTCCATGGTCGCGGACCGCGACGACGTGGATCGAGTGCGAACCCTTCTGCCCGAGGCGAGCGTCACGGCCAAGCTGGAGACCCAGACAGGGCTCGATCACCTCGCCGAAATCACGGAGGCTGCGGACGAACTGCTGATCGCCCGCGGCGATCTCAGCATTGAGATGCCGCTCCGGCTTCTCTGCAGCACATGCGAACTCATCCAGCGGTCCGCCCATGGAGCCGGGACGAGGTTCATCCTGGCCGCGGGTTTCCTGGACGCCGTGGCGCGGACGGGACATCCATCGATCGCCGAGGTCTCCGACCTCTGGCACCACCATCGCGCAGGGGTCCGGACGTTCATGCTGTCAGGCACGGTGTGCGTGACCAACCCGGTCGATGTGACGAGGTGGGCGAAGATGCTTCTCGATGATTTCGATCGGGCGGACGCCAGGCTGGACGACAGGACTCGGATCGACGCCTCGTAGCCCGGCGCTCAGCGGGCCACGACGGGGCGAACGACACGGTTCCCGCGCCTGTATTCCGGACGGTCCGCGCCAGATCACGGTGATTCCGATGACCCCGCGGGATCCGGTCCGCCGAACCTTCTATCCAACCCCGACGCGCCGGAGCCGCCGCCCCGCGCTCACCGAGCAGCAACGGGAGAGCCTGCGCCGTGGTGCGAGCTTTGATGTCGTCCCATCGCGCGAGCACATCGTGGAGATGAGCTTCGCCCACTTGGAGGAGATGACCGTCGTCTTCATGGCCATGGTGTGGCGGCTCGTGCGTTTCGTGAGTCCGTGCTTGTTCAGCAGCAGCATCCCATCAGCTACTGGCGCCGGCCGTCCCCCGGCGACGCCTTCCGAGGTATCGGGCCTGCGACTGCCGATGAGGTGCGCTTCCCGTTGCATCCGGAGTACGCACTAGTGCTTACCCACCCCGAGGACGGCGAGGAGTTAGGAGCTAGCGATGACGAACGGATCTATGAGGCGGGCGAGCCCGCGGCGCGTCGACTCAACTTCGGGACCCTGACTTTCCCGCCCAGTGACAGATTGCTCTAGCGCTCCAGATCGACCGCTACCCGCTACCCGCGCCCCGCGACCCGATCACAGGCGTAAATCGATCTCGCTCGCTTCGCAATCCGCCAGTGGCTCCCCGGGGGTCATGCGGGGGGTCAGGAATGTCACCGGCGTTGCCCCCAGTAGCGGTCCGTAGCGGTTAGCCGAACTAATGGCCCGCCACCCGGAAACCCCAGCAAACACGGGAAATCCCAACAACTGCGCCGATGCCGGAGGAGGGACTCGAACCCCCGACACGCGGATTATGATTCCGCTGCTCTAACCGACTGAGCTACTCCGGCGGGGGCTTCAGTTTAGGCGGCGGCTACCAGGTGCCGTCGGGTGGGCAGCCGCCGGTTCCGTGGGGGGTGCAGGTGCGGTCGGTGGGGCCGGTCGGCGGGCGGGCGATCGTGTAGCTGGCTCCGGACGTCGAGCGGGCGCGCAGGCGGAAGGTCGACGGGGTCGTGGACTCGACGTCGAGGGTGCCCGCCCCCGACCCGTACGTGACACCCGGGGCGCTTCCGAGCTCGGCGTCGAGCTTCGTGGCCGTGTCGCAGTCGCCGAAGTCGTCGGTGCCCACCCGGCACTGCTCCATCTGGGCGGCCACCTCGGCGGCGTCCGACCGGGCCGCGGCGTCCTGGCCCTTTCCGCGCTCGTGGCTGAACGCCGGCAGGGCGATCGCGGCCAGGATGCCGATGATCAGCGCCACCGTGAGCAGCTCGGGCAGCGTGAACCCCTGTTCTGATCTGGCCGGGTATCGGGACATCGCGGAGGGGCCGCCGCGTAAAGATCGCGGGGCCGCATCCGGCGACCCCGCTCTGACAGGATCGGCCGCGCACCGCCAACCCCTGAGCGATCACTCCTAAAACATGTGTCCATCCACCGAATCAGGCGACCTGGACCGGGCGATCGAGACGGTCGTGCGGCGCTGCCTGGGCGTCCGGGAAGGGGAGGACGTGCTGGTCGTCGCCGACCCGCCGAGCCGTCCCCTCGGGGAGAGGTTGCGGGCGCGGGCCGAGGCGGCGGGCGCCGACGCGACGCTCGCGCTGATCTCGGAGCGACCCTCGCACGGGGCGGAGCCGCCGAAGGCCGTGGCCGCGGCGCTGGCCGCCACGGACGTGTTCATCGCCCCAACCAAGAAGTCCCTCTCGCACACCACCGCCCGCAAGCGCGCCACGGAAGCCGGCGCCCGGGGGGCCACGCTGCCCGGCGTCACGGAGGACATGCTCGCGCGCGTCATGAACGTCGACTTCGAGACGCTCCAGGCGCGCAGCGCCGACCTGGCCCAGCGCCTGGACGGCGCCAACGACGCCCACCTGACCTGCCCGCGCGGGACCGACCTGCGCCTCGACCTGCGCGGCCGGCGCGGGATCGCCGACGACGGCGACCTCACGAGCCCCGGCGCGTTCGGCAACCTCCCCTGCGGCGAGGGGTTCATCGCGCCGGCCGGGGCAGAGGGGACGCTGGCCGCCTCCTCGCTGGCCGCCGTCGGGCTGGCCGACCCGCCGGCGCGGCTCACGGTGCGGAGCGGCCACCTGGCCCAAGCCGATGGACCCGCGGGCGAGGCGTTCGCGAACCTCCTGCGCGAGCACGGCGACGCCGGGACCAACCTGGCCGAGCTGGGCGTGGGGACCAACGACCGCGCCACGCTCACCGGCAACGTCCTGGAGGACGAGAAGATCCTCGGCACCGTCCACGTCGCCTTCGGCGCCAGCTCGGCGATCGGGGGCACCGTCTCCGTCCCGGTCCACCTGGACTGCGTCGTGCTGGACGCCACGCTGCGCATCGGGGATGAGACGGTGCTCGAGCGGGGACGCCTCACGCTGTGACCGGCGACGCCCCAGACGACCTCCTCCTCGCCGTCCCCAACATCTCGCAGGGCCGCGACCAGGGCTCCATCGCCGCCATCGGCGGCGCCTTCGAGGCCTCCGGGGCGCGCCTGCTCGACGTCCACGTCGACCCCGACCACAACCGGTCGGTCTTCACCCTGGCCGGCCGGCCCGGCAGCCTGGCCGGCGCGCTCGCCCAGGGGGCGGCCGAGGCGGCCAGGCGCGTGGACATGACCCGCCACGCCGGCGTCCACCCCTGCGTGGGCGCGGTCGACGTCGTGCCCGTGGTCCACCTCGACGACGCCCGCCGCGGGGCCGCCGCCGCCGAGGCGCTCGTCGCGGCGGACGAGATCGCCCGCGCCCTCGAGGTCCCCGTCCTCCTCTACGGCGCGCTCGCGGGCGGGCGCACGCGCGCGGAGCTGCGCGAGGGGGGGCTGGGCGGCCTGGCCAAGCGCCTCAAGCGCGGCGAGCTGCGGCCCGACTTCGGCCCCGCCAGGGCCGATCCCGCGACCGGGGCGACGCTGGTCGCCGCCCGCCCGCCGCTCGTGGCGTTCAACGTCCTGCTCGCGAGGTCGGCCTCGCTGGACGACGCCAGGACGATCGCCGCGCGCATCCGCGAGGGCGGCCCGGAGGGGCTCCCGGGCGTCCGGGCGATAGGCCTGTGGCTGGAGCACGAGCGCGCGGCGCAGGTCTCCTTCAACGTCGAACGCCCCGCCGAGACCCCGCTGCGCGCCCTCGTCGAGGCGGCCCAGCGGCACGCGCCCGTCACCGCGGCCGAGCTGGTCGGGCTCGCCCCGGAGGCCGCGTTCCAGGACTTCCCGGCCGATGTCGCCGTCCACGGCTTCGACCCTGACCGTCATCTCCTGGAGCGGCTGCTCCACTACGCTTGAACCCGGATGGCCCAGACCAAGCGAAAGCGCCGCTCCAAGCACCGCGGCACCCCGGCCGGGACCATCGAGTCGCGCGGGCGCACCGGCCGCAAGCCCAGCGAGGGCGAGCGCGCCAAGCCCGCCGGCAAGCGCCGCGACCGCTTCGACGAGCCGCCCAACTGGCGCGGCGCCGCCCAGCGCGCGTCGATCGCCGCCGGCATCTTCTTCCTCGCCGTGGTGGCGCTGTTCCGCCAGCCGATCCAGGCGGCGATCCCGATCGCGATGTTCATGCTCGCGCTCTACATCCCGCTCGGCTACTACACCGACCTCTTTCTCTACCGCCGCCGCCAGGCCAAGAAGTCGGCGCCCAAGAAGCCCGACTGATGGACGTCAGGATGTTCACCGTCGGGGCGGTGCAGGAGAACTGCTTCGTGTTCCGCCGCGATGGCTCGGACAAGGCGCTGATCGTGGACCCGGGCGACGAGGCCGACCGCATCCTCAAGGCCGTCGACGAGCTGGGTGTGACCGTCGAGGCGATCCTCCTCACGCACACGCACTTCGACCACGTCGGCGCCGTCGCCCCCGTGGCGCGCGCCACGAGCGCGGCCGTCTACTGCCCGAAGCTGGAGACGCAGGTCCTGGCCAACGTCATGGACTACGTGCCCTGGCCCGGGTTCGGCCCGTTCGAGAGCTACGACGCCGACGAGACCGTCGAGGGAGGGGAGACGCTGCACCTCGCGGGCCTGGAGATCGACGTCCACTTCGTCCCCGGCCACAGCCCGGGCCACGTCGCCTACTCGATCACCGACGAGTCGTGCCTGTTCTCCGGCGACGTCCTCTTCCAGGGCAGCGTCGGGCGCACCGACCTGCCCGGCGGCGACTGGCCGACGCTGGCCAGCTCCATCCAGCACCTGCTCGACACCCACCCGCCCCAGACCGACGTCTTCCCCGGCCACATGGGCCTCACGACGCTCGGGCGCGAAGCCCAGAGCAATCCGTTCCTGAGCGAGCTCGTCTCAAGGTGAGCAGGCTCCAGGCGCCGCGCGGCACCTTCGACGTGCTGCCCGACGACGCGGACGCGCGCGAGGCCGTCGAGCGCGAGGCGCGCCGGGTGCTGGAGGGCGCGGGCTACCGGCGCATCGAGACCCCGACGTTCGAGGCCACCGAGCTGTTCGCGCGCGGGGTGTGGGAGGCCACCGACATCGTCCGCAAGGAGATGTTCACCTTCGAGGACCAGGGCGGGCGCTCGCTGACCCTGCGACCCGAGGGCACGGCGCCCGTCTGCCGCGCCTACGTCGAGCACGGGATGCACAAGCTCGCGCAGCCCGTGCGCCTGTGGTACCTGAGCAGCTTCTACCGCCACGAGGCGCCCCAGGCCGGCCGCCACCGCCAGTTCTGGCAGATCGGCGCCGAGGCCGTCGGATCCGACGACCCCGCGGTGGACGCCGAGACGATCGTCCTGCTGGCCGACCTCCTGGACGCGCTGAACACCCACGGCGTGCGCCTGAAGGTCTCCAGCCTGGGCGCGCCGGAGACGCGCGCCGCCTACCGCGAGGAGCTCCAG
This sequence comes from Solirubrobacteraceae bacterium, assembly GCA_033856025.1. Lineage (GTDB taxonomy): Bacteria > Actinomycetota > Thermoleophilia > Solirubrobacterales > Solirubrobacteraceae > AC-38. Next base: position 147,605 of record JAWVFQ010000029.1, read on the forward strand.
GCCTACCTGCGCGAGCATGCCGACCGCCTGCCGCGCGACGTCCGCGAGCGCATCGACCTCAACCCGCTGCGCGCCTTCGACTCCGCCGAGGCGCGCGAGGTGATGGCGGACGCGCCCAAGCTCCTGGACCGCCTGTCGCCGCAGGACGCCGAGCACTTCGCCACGGTCCGCGTGCTGCTGGACGCGGCCGACATCCCCTACGACGTCGACCCCACGCTCGTGCGCGGGCTGGACTACTACACGCGCACGGTGTTCGAGTTCGAGTCCAGCGAGCTGGGCGCGCAGAGCGGCGTGGGGGGAGGGGGCCGCTACGACCGCCTGGTCGAGATGATCGGCGGCCCGCCCACGCCCGGGTGCGGGTTCGCCGCGGGGGTGGAGCGGATCCTGCTCGCCTCCGACCCGCCACCGGTGGCGGCGCCGCCGGTCGACCTGTTCGTGTCCTGGTCCGGCGACGGGCTGCGCCCGACCGCCTTCGCGCTGGCCGGCGAGGCGCGCCGCGCCGGCCTGGGCGCGCAGATGGAGCTGGCCGGGCGCTCGACCAAGGGGCAGTTCAAGCAGGCCGACCGCGTCGGGGCGCGCTTCGTGGCGGTGCTGGGCGAGGAGGGGACCGAGCTGCGCGACATGGAGTCCGGCGAGCAGCGTCCCGTCGCCACCGAGAGCGTGGTGCGCGAGGTCCTGCGCGGGCGGGGCATCGGATGAAGCCGCCGCGTCCCAACGCCTACCGCGACACCTGGGCCGGCTCCCCCCGCGCGGACGACGCCGGACGCGAGCTGCGCGTCGCCGGCTGGGTGCACCGCCGCCGCGACCACGGCGGCCTGGTGTTCATCGACCTGCGCGACCGCACGGGCCTGCTCCAGCTCGTCTTCCATCCCGAGTCGGCGCCCGAGGCGCACGCCGTCGCCGGGGAGCTGCGCCCCGAGGACGTCCTGACCGCGACCGGCGCCCTGTCGGCCCGCGATCCGGCGAACGTCAACCCCGACATGGACACCGGCGAGGTGGAGCTCGACGTGAGCGCGGTCGAGCAGCTGGCCGACTCCGACACGCCCCCCTTCCCGCTGGACGAGGACCGAGACGTCGACGAGCTGGTGCGGATGCGCTACCGCTACCTCGACCTGCGTCGCGAGCGCCAGCGCGACACGCTGATCCTGCGCGACCGCGTCACGCAGACGATCCGCCGCAGCCTGGGCGAGCGCGACTTCGTGGAGGTCGAGACGCCGGTCCTCACGCGCTCCACGCCCGAGGGCGCGCGCGACTTCCTGGTGCCCAGCCGCCAGCAGCCGGGGAGCTTCTTCGCCCTGCCCCAGTCCCCGCAGCTGTTCAAGGAGCTGCTGATGGTCGCGGGGCTGGAGCGCTACTTCCAGATCGCCCGCTGCTTCCGCGACGAGGACCCGCGCGCCGACCGCCAGCCCGAGTTCACCCAGCTCGACCTCGAGATGTCGTTCGTGGAGGAGGAGGACGTGATCTCCGTGATGGAGAGCGTCCTGGGGGCGGTCTTCGAAGCCACCGGCTTCCCGGTCGCCGCTCCGCCGTGGCCGCGCCTGCCCTACGACGACGCGATCGCCCGCTACGGGATCGATCGCCCCGACACGCGCTTCGGGATGGAGATCGTCGACCTCGGCGGCGCGCTCGCCGACACCGAGTTCAAGGTGTTCTCCGGCGCGCTGGGCTCGGGCGGCGTCGTGCGCGGGATCAACGCTGGCCGGCGCGAGGTCGCGCGGTCCGAGCTCGACGGGCTGACCGAGCTGGCGCAGCGGCTGGGGGCCAAGGGGCTGGTGTGGGCGTTCGTGGAGGTCGACGGCGGCTGGCGCTCGCCGGTGGCGAAGTTCCTGGGCGACGGCGAGCGCGCGGCGATGGCCGCCGCGCTGGACGCGCAGCCCGGCGACCTGCTGCTGGCGGTGGCCGATCAGCCCAAGGTGGCGGCGGCCGTGCTGGGCCAGCTGCGCCTGGAGCTGGCCGAGCGCTTCTCGCTCGTCGAGGAGGGCCGTCACGACATCCACTGGGTCCACGACTTCCCGATGTTCGACTGGAACGAGGGCGAGCAGCGCTGGGATCCTCTGCACCACCCGTTCACCGCACCCGAGGGGGACCTCGACGACCCGGGCTCCCTGCGCTCGCGCGGCTACGACCTCGTGCTCGACGGCTTCGAGATCGGCGGCGGGTCGATCCGCAGCCACCGCCTCGACGTGCAGGAGCGCGTGTTCGAGCTCATCGGGCTGACCCCCGAGCAGGCGCGCGAGCGCTTCGGGTTCTTCCTCGAGGCCCTGCGCTACGGCGCGCCGCCGCACGGCGGCATCGCCATGGGGCTCGACCGCATCGTCTCGCTCATCGCCGGCTGGCGCACGCTGCGCGAGGTCAACATCCGCGAGAGCATCACCTTTCCCAAGACGGCCACCGGCGCCGACCCGCTGACGGGAGCGCCCGCGCCGGCCGAGGAGCGCCAGCTCAAGGATCTGGGGCTGAAGGTGGTCGCGCCGCCCAAGGCGCCGGGCGAGCCCGGCTCGGAGTAGTTCCTTAGCCGCGCTTGGTGCGCAGCGCCACGGCGGTCGCCTGGTCGACCTCGGCGTGATCGGTGTAGCCGGGGAAGACGTAGGGCGTGCGGTGGGAGAGCACGACGACGGTCGGGCTCTGGAGGACCTGGACGCCCTGGAGGACGTTCTTGAAGCGGGGCAGGCCGCGGACGGAGACGCCCCACGCCTGCACGCGCCCGCCGCGACGGTCGACCGCGGCCAGCTCGCCGCGCACCGCCCGGTCGTCGGAGGCCACGCCGCTGTAGAAGAGGAGGACGACCGCGTGGCGCTTGGCCAGCGCGGCGCGGACCTTGGCCGGGGTGGCGAAGCCGGGGCGGGCCTCGCGGGCGGCCGCGGTCAGGCCCTTGGCGTCGGCCGTGCGCTTCAGCGCGACGTCGACGAGGCCGAAGGCGACGGTCCCGGCGCGCGCGACGCCCTGGACGCCCTTGGGCGCGAGGGTGGCCTTGGCCTTCGCGGCGCTCGTCGGCAGCTTGGCCGGGGGCGCCTGGACGGGAGTGGCGGTCGTGTTCTGGGCGTCGGCGTGGGCGTCCACCTGCGCCGAGCGCGCGGCCGCGGCGGCGTCACCCTGCGTCTTGGCGGCGCGGGCCTTGTCGACTGCGCTGCCCAGCCCGCCGGGGATGGCGGACTTCGGCGGCGCGGCGGCCTGGACCTGCCCGGGGGCCGGATCGTTCGGGGGAGGCGGCGCGGTGCCGCCGCCGTCCGCCTTCGGGCGCAGGGCCATGAACCACAGCCCGGCAAAGGCGAGGACGAGCACCAGGACGATCTGGAAGGGACGCGATACCTGATCCATCGCCTACCCACTTCGGCAGATCCGGCGAAAAGGCTTAGCGCCGGGCCTGCAGGCTCGACCCGCGTTCGCCTTGTATCGGAACACTTCGATGCCATAGGGTCGGCCCGTGTCCCGCCGCGCCCTCGCTCCGCTGGTGCTCGCGCTGCTCGTGGTGCCCGCGGCCGGGCCCGCCGCCGCCAAGACGCCCAAGGTCACGCCGAAGACCGGGACCTACAAGGGCTCCGAGCAGAACACCAAGAAGCCGGCCGTCCTCACGGTGACCAAGTCCCACGGTGCTCTGCGGGTCTCCGCGAACCTGACCGTCCACGTGGAGTGCCAGGACAAGAACGGCGTCAAGAGTGAGAAGGACATCCCTCTGAACGTGGCCGGCAAGCTCCACACGGCGGGGTACTACTCGCCCCAGTTCAAGCAGCGGGTCAACGGCTACGCCTTCAGCCAGAAGAAGCGCACCACCGGCTACCCCACCGGCCCGGACAGCTTCCAGAACGTCCTGATCCAGTTCACGTCGTCCACGCGCGGCTCCGTGGATGCCGTGTACAACGACTCGCTGACCGGCCCCGACTCGCCGGACGTCCTGTCCCGCTGCGATTCGCATTCCCTCTTCTGGAAGCCGGCCTGGCAGAAGCCCAAGCGCCTGGCCGCCGCCGCGCTGCCCTCGGTCAAGCCGAAGACCGGCAAGTA
>JAWVFQ010000030.1:0-68637 GCA_033856025.1 Solirubrobacteraceae bacterium
CGCTGCACGCGCTGCGCGACGGCTACCGCCGCCAGCGCCTGACGCGCCGCGGCGTCCCCTTCCGCACCGACGTCTACACGGTGGACGGCAACGTGATCTGGGGCGCCACGGCCCGCATCCTCTCGGACCTGCTGGAGCGCCTGGAGCCCGTGCTCGGCTAGCCCTTCTCCACCGGGACCGCGACCATGTTGCCCCACTCGGTCCACGAGCCGTCGTAGTTCTTGACGTCGTCGCGGCCCAGGAGCTCGTGGAGCACGAACCAGGTGTGCGCCGAGCGCTCGCCGATCCGGCAGTAGGCGATGATCGGGTCGCCGTCCAGGACGCCCTTGCCGCCGTACAGCGACTCCAGGTCGTCGGCGGACTTGAACGTCCCGTCCTCGTTGACCGCCTGGGCCCACGGGATCGACGCCGCGCCGGGGATGTGGCCGCCGCGCTGGGCGCCCTCCTGCTCGTAGCCGGGCATGGCGATGAGCTCGCCGGAGAACTCCTGCGGGCTGCGCACGTCGACGAGCTTGGTCGCGGCGTCCAGCGCGGACAGGACCTCGTCGCGCTTGGCGCGGATCGCGTCGTCGCCGGGCTGGGCGCTGAACGTCGCCGCCGGGTGGTTGGGCAGGTCCGTGGTGGTGGGCCGGCCCTCGCCGATCCACTTCTCGCGCGGGCCGTTGAGCAGCTTCACGTTGTCGTGGCCGTAGTAGCGCAGGTACCAGTACGTGTACGCCGCGAACCAGTTATTGCGGTCGCCGTAGAGGACGATCAGGTGATCGTTGGAGATCCCGCGGCCGCCGAACAGCTCGCCGAACTCCTCGGGACCGAGGAAGTCGCGCTTGACCTGGTCCTGGAGGTCGGCCTTCCAGTCGAAGCCGATCGCGCCGGGGATGTGGGCCTCGGCGTAGAGCGCCGGGTTCTCGTCGACCTCGACGATCCGCAGGTCGTCGTCCTCGATGTGCTCGGCCAGCCAGTCCGTCTCGACCAGTACGTCCTTCGCGTAGTCCGCCATCCCCAGCTCCTCCTGAATCCCTATCGGCTTTACGGTTTTTGAGCTCGCGGCGAGTCTAACAGCGCCGTGAGGGGGGCCATCGCGGCCAGCGGCCAGGGCCGCGACGCGATGGTGGCGACGGGGATCGACCAGGTGCGCGAGGCCTCCTGGACGAGCGCCGCGTCGGCGTCCCCCACGCGCTCGTGCACGTACGCGCGCACCGGCGTGTCCACCAGCTTCTCCAGCATTGCGCGCAGGCGCGGGCCGTGCAGCTCGGGCTCTTCGACCTGGGCCAGCAGGCGCACGACCACGGTCACGCCGGCCAGCGCGCCGACCAGGGTCCCGACGCGGTCGGGGTCGGCCAGGACCGGTTCCGCGCCGGCGGCGGCGATGGCGTCGAAGCGCTCGCGCGAGCGCGTGGTGCCGCGCACCGCGTGGCCGGCCGCCACCAGCTCGCGCGCCAGCTCCTGCCCGCGGCAGCCGCAGCCGATGATCAGGACCCGCGCCAAGCTCAGGCGTCGCCGGACTCGATCTGCGCCCGGTACTGCTCGGCCGTGAGCTCGGGCTCGCCGCGCCGGCGCCGGCCGTCGTTGACGCGGGCGAGCATCTGCGCGATGTCGGCCGCGATGTCCCCGGCGCTCTCCTGGTCGGCCAGGTAGGCGTCGCGGCGGCGGCGGCGCTCGCGCTGGTCCTCCATGACGCGCGCCTGCAGTGCCTCCTCCGTCAGCTCCTCGTCGCCGCGGCTGCGGCGCCGGGCGTTGGCGGCCTCGAGCATCTGGTCCATGTCGTCGACCTCGTTCTGCGCCTCGAGCTCCGGCGAGCGGGTCGGGCGCCAATCGAGCACGTCGCTGCCCGAGCGCGGGTGGTAGAGGCCCAGGAAGACCACCCACACGAGAAGACCGCCGATGAGGACGGTCATGATGAGGACCAGCGGGTCCACGGGCGCGAGTGTAGCCTGCAGCGCCGTGAGCGAAGCGCTGATAGTCGACGCGGTCCGCACGCCGATCGGTCGCTACGGCGGCGCGCTGTCGGGCATCCGCCCCGACGACCTGGCCGCCCACGCGATCCGCGCCGCCGCGGAGCGCAACGGCCTGGAGGGGCCGGAGATCGACGACGTGTACTTCGGCGACGCCAACCAGGCGGGCGAGGACAACCGCAACGTCGCTCGGTTGGGCGCGCTGCTGGCCGGCCTGCCGGTGGAGGTGACCGGGGCCACGGTCAACCGCCTGTGCGCGTCGGGACTGGAGGCGGTCAACCAGGCGTCGCGGCTGATCCGCTCCGGCGAGGCCGACGTGGTCCTGGCCGGGGGCGTGGAGTCCATGAGCCGCGCCCCGCTCGTCCAGCTCAAGCCCGGCCGCGCGTTCCCCCGGGGCGTCCCGGAGATGGCCGACACCGTGATCGGTTGGCGCTTCATCAACCCGAACATGCCCTACTCCACCGAGGGCATGGGCGAGACGGCCGAGAACGTCGCCGAGCGCTACGAGGTGACCCGGGCCGACCAGGACGCCTTCGCCGTGGAGTCCCACCGCCGCGCCGCCGCCGCGCAGGAGGCGGGCACCTTCTCCCGAGAGATCGTCGCCGTCGAGGCGCCGTCCGTGAACGGCCGGCGCGGCGAGACCGTGCTGGTCGAGGCCGACGAGGGCGTGCGGGCGGACACCTCGCTGGAGAAGCTCGCCAAGCTGCGCCCCGCCTTCCGCGAGGGCGGGACGATCACCGCCGGCAACGCGTCCCAGATCAACGACGGAGCCGCCTGCCTGGTGTTGACCAGCGAGCGCGGCGCCGAGCGCCTGGGCCGCAAGCCGCTGGCGCGGGTGGTCTCCACCGGCGTCGCCGGAGTGGACCCGGCGTACATGGGCATCGCGCCGATCCCCGCCGTGCGCAAGGCGGTCGAGCGGGCCGGGATCGAGGTCGGCGACGTCGACCTGGTGGAGATCAACGAGGCCTTCGCCGCCCAGGTCCTGCCCTGCATGCGCGAGCTGGGGATCCCCCACGAGCAGCTCAACGTCAACGGCGGCGCCATCGCGATCGGCCACCCGCTCGGCGCGTCCGGCGCCCGCCTCGTCGGGACGCTGGCCCACGAGCTCCGCGACCGCGGCGAGCGCTACGGCGTGGCCGCGCTGTGCATCGGCGTCGGCCAGGGCCTGGCCACCGTCATCGAAGCCGTCTAGCTAGCTGCCGGACGCGCACTGGCGGAACCCGTAGGCCCGGGCGGCCGCGCGCTGTTGCAGCGTCGCCACGCGAAGCCGCGCGTTCAGGGCGGCGGCGCGCCGCAGGTCGCCCGCCTCGATCGCGTCCGCGATCTGCCCCAGGGTGGTGGCACCGGCCTCCCCGGAGTCGTAGACGGCGGTCGCGCCGGCGCCGCCGGACGCGGGCAGGGGCAGCGCCCGCAGCCGCGCGACCAGCCCGCGCGCCAGCGCGGCCACGCGCCGGATCAGCGGCGGGGCCTCGCGGCGCTGGGTCGCCGCGTCGCGTCCGCGCAGGGCCGCGAGCCGCGCCTGGACGGCCTTCGCGCCCACATCGAACTGCCCGCACAGCGCATCGGCCCGGGCGATGTAGGCCGCCTTGCCCGAGGCGTCCGCGGTCGACACGGAAGGGGTCGACGCCGAGCCGCCGCCTCCGCAGCCGGCCGCCAGGAGCGCAACTCCCACCGAGAGCAAGCGAATCCTCATGGCTCGCGACTCTACCCGCCGCGCTTGCGAAGCTCGACGGCCATGCTGGCCGTCCGGCCGCTGAGCAGCCTCTGGACCACGTCGACGACGGTGAAGGTCGACAGCAGCACAAAGCTCTGCAGGGAGCGGTGAAAGATCGCCACGGTCGGGAACACGCGGTCCGGCCACTTCGCGCGGGGGAAGCGGGCCCTTAGGCGGGCGTGGCACGTCCAGACCCAGAAGATCGGGTTGACCTGGTACTCCACCCGCTCGGCGTCGAGTCCGACGTCGTCGGCCAGCTGCCCGAGCGTACGCTCGTCGTAGAGCGTCCAGTGTCGCGGGAAGTGGTTGCCGCCCCAGTGCTCGCGGAAGCGCCGGGCGTCCGGCGAGTCGACGTTCGGAGTGGCCACGACGAACAGCCCGCCGGGGGCCAGCAGGTCGGAGGCGCGCCGTGCGAAGCCCTTGGGGTCGTCGACGTGCTCGATCACGTGGTAGGCGAGGATCAGGTCGAACGTGCCCGGCTCGAAGGTCGTGTCGACCTCGAAGCGCCCGGTCACGACCTCGTGCCCGCGGCGGCGCGCCTCGGCGGCGGCGCCCTCGCTGAGCTCGATGCCGAAGGTCTCCAGGCGGTGCCCTGCCGAGCTCTGCTTGTACCAGTCCAGCAGCCGCCCGTCGGCGCATCCCACGTCCAGAACCCGGACGGTGCCCGCCTTGCCCAGCCGGTCGAGCAGCGCCATGAACCGCCGCTGGTACATCCAACGCTTCAGCCGCGCCCCCAGGCCCCGCGACTCCTCCGACAGCAGCCCGTAGGCGTAGTAGTCGGGCGGGTAGATCCGGGACAGCTCGCTGACGTCGGGGCGCGGGTTGAGCCGCACCACGCCGCAGCGCGCGCAGCGGACGAACGGGAACTCCTCGTCGGTCGTGTTCGCGTACTCGTGCTCGCGCCCCGTCCACAGCGTCTGCGCCGCGGGCTCGCCGCAGTGAACGCACGGCGTCTCGACCTTGCGGACGGGGGCGGCGGGGACGGCCACGGTGGGCGTCAGTCGTCCGGGAGCGCGCGGACGTAGCGGCGCAGCGCCTGGCCGTAAGAGGAGCGCACCAGCAGCGGCGGCAGGTCCTCGCGGCGCGCCAGCCGCTGGTGCAGCTCGCGCAGCCGGGGCGCGGGCACGGACGGGATCAGGTGGTGCTCCGCGTGGTAGTTCATGGCGTAGGGCGCCACGAACGCGCGCTCCAGCCAGTTGCTGCGGATCGTGATCAGGCGGTTGGCGTGCCGGGGCGCCTCGTCGTCGGTGATCGCGTGCTCGACGAAGCTGCGCACCAGGTGCCCGAGGACCGTGGCCGTGACCAGCGGCGCCAGCCACAGCACCGGATAGGCCCACCAGCCGAAGGCCAGCGTCAGCCCGCCCAGCAGGGCGAGCTGGACGGCGACGAGGGACGCGAGGTCTTGAAGACGGTCGGCCGGCGCCGAGCCCGCCTTCGGCGGCGGCCCCATGAGCACCATGCCGGCGTAGCCGCCGAGCATCCCGCCGAGGAAATGCCGCGCCACCCCCCGCCGGGTGCGCGTACGAGGGCCGGCGTGCAGGTCGTGGTCGGGGTCCTCGTCGGTGGCCAGCAGCCGGTGGTGGCTGAGGTGCCGCGCCCGGGCGGCCGCGAACGGGGAGCCCACCGGGGCCGCGCACAGCCAGCGCCCGACCAGGTCGTTCCAGCGCCGGCCCGGAAGCAGCTTGCCGTGGTTGCCCTCGTGCTCGAGGTTGAGCAGCGCCTGGTGGCGCGAGGACACGACGACGAAGGCCAGCACGAACGTGTACCAGGCGGGATGGACCCACACGACGGCGATCGCGCCGAGCGCCACGACCCAGGTCAGGGCAAGGTAGCCGAGGTTGTAGGCGACGATCCGCGGCGAGAGCGCGAGCATGTCGAGCGCGTCGCCCGCCAGGCCGCGCACCTGGCCGGGCGCGGCGGGTGCGGAGACGTCGTCCAGTCGCTTCTCCACGAGCACCCGCCGAAAGGTAGCGCTTCCGGATACCGTGCCGGGCCATGGACTTCGACCTCACCGACGAGCAGCGCCTGATCCGCGAGACCGCCCGGGACTTCACCGACAAGGAGATCGTCCCGCGGGCCCGCGAGAACGACCGCAACCACCACTTCGACACCGACCTGGTCAAGCGCATCGCCGGCCAGGGCTATCTCGGCGCGATCATCCCGCAGGAGTACGGCGGCGCCGGGCTGGACTACCTGACCTACGGGCTGATCGTCGAGCAGGTCGGGCGCGGGGACTCCGCCATGCGCACCGTCGTCTCGGTCCAGACGTCGCTGGTCTGCTCCTCCATCCTGCGCTGGGGCACCGAGGAGCAGAAGCAGCTCTACCTGCCCAAGCTCTGCTCCGGCGAGTGGCTGGGCTGCTTCGGGCTCACCGAGCCCGACACGGGCTCGGACGCCGCCAACCAGAAGACGCGCGCCAAGAAGACCGACTCCGGCTGGGTCCTCAACGGATCGAAGATGTGGATCTCGATGGGTAACCACGCCAAGGTGGCGATGGTGTTCGCCCAGACCGACCCCGAGCTCAAGCACAAGGGCGTGGCCTGCTTCCTCGTGGACACCGACCAGCCCGGGTACCAGCCGTCGGTCATCGAGGGCAAGATGGGACTGCACGGCTCGGACACCGCGGCCATCTCGCTGGACGACGTCGAGGTGTCCGACGACCAGATGCTCGGCGAGGTGGGCGACGGGTTCAAGATCGCCATGAGCGCGCTGGACTCCGGGCGCTACTCCGTGGCCGCCGGCTGCGTGGGGATCTGCCAGGGCTGCGTGGACGAGTCGGTGCGCTACAGCACCGAGCGCCGGCAGTTCGACCGGCCGATCGCCTCCTTCCAACTCGTCCAGGCGATGATCGCCGACATGGTCGTGGACACCGAGGCGTCGCGGATGCTGGTGTGGCGCGCGGGCTTCCTCAAGGACGCGGGCCGGCCCAACACCACCGAGACGTCGATCGCCAAGCTCTACGCCACCGAGGCGGCGGTGAAGTGCGCCAACACCGCCATCCAGGTGCACGGTGGCGCGGGCTACGTCGACGACCACCCGGTCGAGCGCTACTTCCGCGACGTCCGCGTCACCACGCTGTACGAGGGCACGTCGCAGATTCAGAAGCTGATCATCGGGCGCGCCGCGACCGGCATCAACGCGCTTGTCCCCTCCTGACCCGATCGGGGTCGTCGGCGCCGGGACCATGGGCGCCGGGATCGCGCAGCTGGCCTGCCAGGCCGGGGCGCGGACGCTGCTGTGGGACCCCGAGCCCGCTGCCCTCGCCGCCGGCGTGGAGAAGGTCCGGGCCGGGCTGGAGAAGGCGGCGTCGAGGGGGTCGGTCCCGGACGCGGCTGAAGCGTTTCGCCGGTTGGAGGCGGTCGAACGCTTCAGTGACCTCGCGCCGTGCGAGCTGGTGATCGAGGCGGCGCCGGAGGTGCCGGAGGTCAAGGCCGCGCTGTTCGAGGAGCTGTCGGGGATCGTGTCGGACGAGTGCGTGCTCGCGACGAACACCTCGTCGCTGCCCGTGACGGGGGTGGCGGCCTCGGCCACCCGCCCCGAGCGCGTGGTGGGGATGCACTTCTTCAACCCCGCGCCGGTGATGAAGCTCGTGGAGGTCATCGCGGGCGAGCTGACGGGCGAGCGGGCGGTGGAGGTCGCGCGCGCGGCGGGCGAGGCGATGGGCAAGCGGGTCATCCTGGCCGCGGACGGTCCCGGGTTCCTGGTCAACCGCTGCGGGCGCCCCTTCGGGCTGGAGGCGCTGCGCCTGGTCCAGGAGCGCCTGGCCACGTTCGAGCAGGTCGACCGCGTCTGCCGGATGGCCGGGGGGTTTCGCATGGGCCCGTTCGAGCTCATGGACCTGGTCGGGGTGGACACCGGCTTCGACGTCCAGCGCTCCTTCTACGAGCTCTCCTTCGGCGAGCCGCGCTGGCGGCCCTCGCCGATCAGCGCGCGGATGGTCGCCGCCGGGCGCCACGGCCGCAAGACGGGCGCCGGCTACTACGACTATCCGCCGGGGCGTCCCGCCGACCCCGAGCCGCCGGCGCCCGGCGGCGGCGACGGCCTCGTCGTCGTGGCGGGCGAGCTGGCGGTGGCCGAGGAGCTGCGCGCCGGCGCGGCGGCGGCCGGCTGGGAGGTGGCGCGGGGCTCCCTGGAGGACGTGCCCTGGCTGATTCTCGACTGCACCGGCGACGGCGGCCCGCCCGAGGAGGACGACTACGACGACGAGCCGCTCCAGGGAGGTCCGCGCGCCGTGCTGTGCGCCGGGGGCTCGCTGGCCGCGCTGGACCCCGCCGGGACGGCCGCGGGCTTCCACGCGCTCCCGCCGTTCGACGCCGCGCGGCTGGTCGAGCTGACGCGCACGCCGACGACCTCCGACGAGGCGGCGCGGCGCACCGAGCGCTTCTTCTCGACCCTGGGCAAGCAGCCGGAATGGGTCGGCGACGCGCCCGGACTGGTGCTGGGACGAATCGTCTGCCAGCTGGTCAACGAGGCCGCGTTCGCCCTGCGCGAGGGCGCCGGGACCGCGGAGGACGTCGACGCCGGGATGCTCCTCGGCCTCAACCACCCCCACGGCCCGCTGCACTGGGGGGACGCGATCGGGCTCGACCACGTCCTCGCGGTCCTCGACGGCCTCTGGGAGGAGTACCGCGAGGAGCGCTACCGCGCCTGTCCGGACCTCCGCGCCCGTGTCTGGGACGGACGCCTCGGCCTACAGACAGGCGCGGGCTTCTTCGACGGCTAGGACACCGTCACCTGGCGGACCATCGTCATCTTCTCGCCGCGCCGGCCGGTGGTCCCCACGTGCCTGTACAAGTAGACACCGGGCGGCAGCGACACGGCCGAGCGCAGGGTGACCGTGTACTTGCCACGGGACACCGGCGCGGAGCCGACCGCCCGGCCGCCGGCCGGCGAGGCCGCCGACACGGTGACCCGGCGGACGCCGAGGGGCGTGCGCGTGCTGCAGCGCAGCGTCTTGTCGCCGGTGCGCTTGCACGAGACCTTCGGCACCGTGCAGCGCAGGATCACGAAGTGCTGCGTGATCACCACGCTCTTGCCGCTGGCCAGGGCCACCGCGGCCACCATCGTGTTCTGCTGGCGGCCGGGCTTGAGCACCGACGCCGGCACGGGCACCTGCACCCCGGGCTTGACGTTGACCGCGACGATCTTTCCGTTGACGGCGTAGCTGACCGCCGTGGCCGTCTGGCGCGTCAGCCGCACGGTGGCCTGGAACGGCGTGGCCGCGTCGCCGAACTGGCGCGTGGCCAGGACCGCCTGGCCGCCGCCCGCCAGCTTGACCTTGCGGTCGCGCACGACGGTCGGGTTGACGCAGGTCGGCGGGGGCGGCGGCGTGATCGACACCGCGCCGCCTCCGAGGATCACGGCCGCCGGCTGGCCGGCGGTGTCCTTGACGTTGCCCGAGCGGGCCAGCGCCTGGAGGCCGCCGAGGTCACCCTCGAAGTGGTTGTGCCACGGCCCCGCGTTGATGTCGTCGTTCGTCACGCCCGGGAACGCGGAGACGCCCTCCGGCGTCAGCGTGAGGTCATCGGACGAGCCGGACTCCACCGTCTTGAGGCCCGGCAGCAGCGCCGTCGCCCACTGGTAGCAGACGCCGTGGGACATGAGCCCGCCGCCGGTGCTGACGAACTGGTCGATCAGCTTGGCGTGCGTGACCAGCGAGGCCATCTCGGTGCCGCTGCAGCCGCCGCTGTCGCTGAAGTCGTTGCTGGCCTCCGAGCCGGCGAGCCAGATGATCTTCGGCCGCACGGTGCCCGCATTGAGCTTGTTGAAGAAGTCGTCGATGCCCGCGGCGCCGTCGTAGTAGGTGATGCCGAGGCCCAGGCGGCTCGCGGCGAGGCCGACGTCGGCGCCGGCGTTCCCGCTCTCCGTGGCCGCGGCAGGCGTCGAGCCCAGCGCGGCGATCGAGTTGTCGTTGGGCCGCGTGACCTTCGGGGAGATGTTCCCCAGCGCGCGCTCGGTGTAGAGCCAGCCCTTCTGCGGCACGCCGGCGCTGTCGGCCGACCCGTGGTCGGTGAGGTCGTCCCCACCCAGGATCACCGGGCCCGCCATGGCGGTCCCCGCCGTCGCCAGAGCCAGCAGGATGCCGGCCAGTAGTACTGCGATTCCACGTCCCATTCGCGCTCCCTGTTTCGACTCCCCGGACTGCGGAGCCTACAACGCCCTGTCAAGTCATCTCACGCTTCTCGGGCCGCGTACGTTTGTAGGGCAGTGACGTCGCTTCCCCCGTTCCAGGCGGTCCTCGACGAGCAAGGCGAGGACGTCTACCGCTTCCTGATCGCCCTCGCCGGGCGCCAGGAGGCCGACGACTGCTTCCAGGAGACCCTCATGTCAGCGATCCGCGCGTATCCCAAGCTGGACCCAAGCGCCAACGTGCGCGCCTGGCTGTTCACGATCGCCAGGCGCAAGGCCATCGACGCGCACCGGGCGCGCGGACGTCGCGCCGTGCCGGTGGCCGCCGTGCCGGAGGCGCCGGCCGAGTCCAACGGGGCCGGCGGCATGGACCTCGAGCTGTGGGCGCTCGTCCGCGAGCTGCCGCCCAAGCAGCGCGCCGCCGTGGGACTGCGCTTCGTGGCCGACCTGTCGCACGCCGAGGTCGGCGTGGCCCTGGACTGCTCGGAGGAGGCGGCGCGCCGCAGCCTGCACGAGGGCGTCAAGCGCCTGCGCGAGGAGTGGGCGCGATGAGCCTCGAGTCCGCCCTGTCCCGACGCGAGGACGTCTCCGCCGCGGCCGCGGCCGCGGCGCGGCGCTTCGCCGAGAGCGGCGCCGCCGACGTCACGTACGCCGTGGAGGCCTCGCCCATCGGCGAGCTGTTCGTCGCCACGACGCGCCGCGGCCTGCTGGAGATCGGCTTCCACGCCGACGAGGTGCCCGCCTACCTGGCGGGGATCGCCGCCCGCGTCTCCCCGCGCATCCTCGAGGCGCCCGGGCGCCTGGACGAGGCGCGCCGCCAGCTCGAGGACTACTTCGCGGGGCGGCGCGAGAGCTTCGACCTTCCCCTGGACTGGTCGCTGGCCCGCCAGGGCTTCGGGCGCCGGGTGCTGGACGCCGCGACACGCATCCCCTTCGGCGCCGCGCTGAGCTATCGCGAGGTCGCCGAGCGCGCGGGCAATCCGCGCGCCGTCCGGGCCGCGGGCAGCGCGCTGGGCGCGAACCCCATCCCGATCGTCGTGCCGTGTCACCGCGTCCTGCGCACGGGCGGGGCGCTGGGCGGGTACGGCGGCGGGCTGGAGCGCAAGCGCTGGCTGCTGGAGCACGAGGGCCTGATCCTCAGCTAACGTCGGCGGCGGGGATGCGTCGCCTGGTGCTCGCAATCGCGCTGGCCGCGCTGGCCGGCCTCTCGGCCGCGGTCGCGCACGCGGCCACCGACACCGAGGGCAAGACCACGGTGCAGCAGACGATCCGCGGGACGAACGGCGCCGGCTTCGACGGGCTGTCGCTCGGCCCCGGCCGGACCTACCTGGTGCGCGACCTGACCGGCTCGCGGGCTCAGGCGGGCCGCGAGGCGCGCCGGCGCTCGCTCCTGTACTTCGGCCAGATGACGGACTTCCAGCTGGCCGACGAGGAGTCGCCGGCGCGGGTGGAGTTCCTGGACATCGGCAACACGCCGTTCACCGCGGCGTGGCGCCCGCACGAGGCGCTGATGCCGGCGGTCGTGGACTCCTCGATCCGCCAGATGAACCACTTCGCCGACGGCTCGCCGCTGTCTGGCGCCAAGATGAGCTTCGTCCTGACCACCGGCGACTCCGCCGACAACCAGCAGCGCAACGAGACCAAGTGGGTGGTCGGGCTGCTGGAGGGCGCCACCGTCAACCCGAACTCGGGCGTCAACAACCCGCCGCCGGGCTGTCCGGCCGAGGGCGCGACGCCGAAGTACACGGGCGTCCAGGACTACGCCGACAACCCGCCCGGCAACCAGTCCTTCTACGACCCCAACGACCCGCGCGGGCCGTGGGCGACGTGGCCGAAGTACCCGGGGCTGATGGACCGCGCCGAGCAGCCGTTCCAGGCCGCCGGGCTGAAGGTCCCGTCCTACGTGGCCTTCGGCAACCACGACGGCCTGGCCCAGGGCAACCAGAAGGCGACGGCGGGCTTCGAGGCCATCGGCACCGGGTGCGCCAAGCCGCTGGGCGGCGATCAGATCGGCGGCGGCACCGGCGCCCCCGTCATGCCGGTCCCCCCCGATCCCGATCGCGCCTACGTGAGCAAGCCCGAGTACAAGGCGCTGCACAGGACCGGCCGCCAGGCCGACGCCCACGGGTTCGCCTACGTCGACCCGGCCGAGCTCGCCGCCTCCAACGGCGCCGCGGGCTACTACTCCTGGAGCCCGGCGCCCGGGTTCCGCTTCATCGCCATGGACACGGTGTCCGAGGGCGGCGTCGCCGGCCCGTCCGCCGACGGCAACCTCGACGACCCGCAGTTCCGCTGGATCGAACGCCAGCTCCAGCAGGCCACGGCGCGCGACGAGCTGGTCGTCCTGTTCGGCCACCACCCCGTCCGCAGCCTGACGGCCAACGTCCCCGACGAGACCCCGCCGCAGTGCACCACTCCGGGGCCCCACGATCCCAACCCGGGCTGCGACCTGGACCCGCGCGACTCCCAGCCCATCCACCTGGGCGCCGACCTGGTCAAGTTGATGGAGCGCTACCCGCACGCCATCGCCTACGTGGCCGGGCATACGCACGAGAACAAGGTGACCGCGTTCCCGCGCCCCGGCGGGAGCGGCTGGTGGGGGATCGAGACCGCGGCCGAGGCCGACTGGCCCCAGCAGGAGCGGCTGATCGAGGTCTTCGACAACCGCGACGGGACGCTGTCGATCTTCGGGACGCCGCTGGACACGCAGGCCCCGACGCAGATACCGGGCGCGGGCAGCGCCTTGGCCTTCACGACGCAGGACCTGGCCGCGCTGGCCCGGACGATGGCCTTCAACGACCCGCAGAACGGCGGCCGCACCGGCGAGGGCAAGGCCGAGGACAACGCCGTGGAGCTGCTGCTGCGCGACCCGCGCCGCAGTCCGGGCGGCGCGGCGTGCCGGGACACGTTCGCGCCCAGCACGTTCGTGACGCGGCGCCTGACCCGCCTGGCGCGGCGAGCGGTGCGGCTGCGCGGCACCGCGTACGACCGCGACTGCACGCCGCTCGCCCAGGCCGCGCGCGCCGGCGCGCGGCGGGTCGCGGCGACCTACGTGTCGGTGGGGCGCAAGGTGGGCGGCGGGTGTCGCTTCCTCATGGCGCGGGGCCGGCTGTCGGCCCGGCGCGACTGCCGCCGCCAGATCTTCCTGCGCGCCCGCGTGGCGGCCAACCGCCGCGGGCCGGGCTCCAACTGGACGTTCGCCCGCCGTGCGCTCCTGCCGCCCGGGCGCTACTTCGTGCTCACGCGCTCGCGCGACCTCGTCCGGCGCCTGGAGCCGAAGCCCAGGCGCCGCGAGCTGGCCTACTTCTCGATCCGGCCGTAGTCGATCCCGCCGTAGGCGAACGTCGGGACGATCGGCCACTGCCGGCGCCATGACGCCAGCTCGCTGGAGGGGAAGACGTTGTGCCAGCGCGGGTCGCGCCGGTTGACGTCGGCCACGGCCTTCTCCTTGAGCATCGAGTCGTACTGGTCGACTGAGTCCTCCAGCGTGTTGGCGTTCATCACGACCTCGCGGCCGTAGAACTCCGCCCACTTGCGCACGCCGGGGATCTTCGACAGGTGGGGATGCCAGTTGTCGGCGGACACGCCGTTCTCGCTCGACACCCAGATCCCCTCCGGGGTGTTGACGCACAGCGAGTGGTTGCCGTCGGTGTGCCCGGGCGTCCAGAGCAGCGCGACCCCGGGACCGAGCTGCACGTCGCCGTCGACCAGGACGAGATTGTCGGTGCGCACGTCGTCCATCCCGCCGGGGACGTACCAGGCCCACTGCGTGGGGTGCACGGAGCGGAACGTGTCGACCTCGCGCGCCTGGAAGACGAACTTGGCGTTGGGAAAGTAGGGCTCGCGCGGCTCGCTCTCGTCGCCCACCGGCTGCGTCGTGCCCATCGTGATCCGCAGGTCCTGGACGTGCAGGTGGTCGAAGGAGACGAAGTCCACGTCGGCCGGAGTGAGGCCGAGGCCGGCCAGCGCCGCGTCGATCGTGTTGAACTCGGTCTCGCCGAAGCGGTGCGAGGCCCACTCGCCGAACTTCTCGATCAGCTGCTCGTAGAACGGAGCCTCGGCCGAGCCCTCGGGCACGGTGGGCTCCCAGACCAGCGTCTTCACGGCCCCCTCGAAGTCCTCGAACTGCAGGACCACCAGTCGGTTGACGATGTTCACGTAGGGGTTGAGCCCGCGCGCCGCGCCGTGGAAGGCGAAGCCCGCCGGATACGCCGCCGAGACGAGCGGGACGGTCCGGATCGCCCGCACCTGCCCCTCGTCCAGGAACCGCGCCCGGAACTCCGCCGCGGCGGCGCGGATCGCCGCCGGCCGGTCGCCGCGCGGCCACACCTCATGCGCCTCGCGAAACTCGCCTATCTCCCGCAGTCCCAGCTCGCCCGCCCGGTCCGTCGTGGCCATGGACGTGAGCCTAGCGAGCGGATCAGGGCAGGGCCGAGACGGGCGCTGGCTCCGGGGCGGCCGCCGGCGCGTCGAGGACGTCCTCCGCCGTGTCCAGCTCGGAGACGATCGAGTCTATTTCCGACCGCTGCAGATCGGGCGCGGCCGCCTTGACCCTCCTGCGGGCCGAACGGACCGCCTTCTTGGCGCGAGGCCGGCCGACGGCCGGTCTCGGCGTGGTGCCCCGGACGAACACGCCCTGGAGTGAGCGGTACCCGTAGATCGCGAGGAGCGCCAGCGCGGCAAAGAGCAGCCCGGGCACGAGGTACTTCTCCGTGGTCCCGCCGCCCAGGTCGAGGTCGCGGGACACGAGGTAGACGACAATGAGCTGTCCACCGCCGCCGCCGAGCGCGATCGCCGAGGCCGCCAGCAGCCCGCCCGCGGTGAACTCCCCCTTGGCCCGCGTCTGGGAGGTGATGGCGACGATCCCCGCGGCTCCGATCAGCGCGGCGGAGATGGCGCCTGCGATCGTCACCACCGCGAGCGCGCCCGCGGCGGCGGCGCCCAGGACCTGCTTGAGCAGGTCCGACGAGCCGAGGACACCGGCCAGCAGGCCTCCCACGACGGTGACGTTGCTGGCCCAGCTGCCGCCGAAGCTCCACGACGCGCCGACGTATGGCAGCGCCTGGTCCAGGCGCCGGTGCACATCGCCCTTCGGGTCCCAGGCCACGAAGGCGGCCAGGCTCACGGCGGCGCCCGCGCCGAGCGTCACCAGGAACCACCACAGCACGCCCCAGTCCGGCTTCGAGGGCACCGGCGCCTTCAGCGCGGCGACCACCGGAAGCGACGTTGCCGTGGCGCCGTTGCCCGCGGTCAGCGTCAGCGCGAGCTTCTTCGTCGCGAGGTCACACGCGGCCGGGACCGTGACCGTGAAGATCGTGTGCTGCGCCGCCGGGAGCCGGGCGCTGTGGTCCAGCTGCGGCGCGCAGCCGACCTTGGCGACCGCCGGCCTAGCCGTGACTGCGAGGGCGGCGTTCGACAAGTTGGTCAGCCCGACCGCGGTCGTCCAACCGCCGCCGTTCGCTTCGGCCAGCGCGACCTCACCGCTGTCGAGCGCCACCGGCGACGGCGTGGCCAACGCTGCCGGCGCCGTGAGGAGGGCGAGCACCAGGGCTATGAGGAGGGACCGAATTGCCATCTTCCGGTCCGAACCTACGCCCATCGAGCGCCTTTGCGCAGAAAAGTTTGAGCGGCTTGGCGCGCTACGGCTTGGCCGGGGCGGCCCACTGGGCCTCGGCGAGGTCGCCGAGGGGCATGCCCTCGGGCGTGGGGACCTCGGGGGTGTCGCGCAGGTACCACTCGGCGTCCAGCGCGGCCTGGCAGCCCATCGCGGCGGCGGTGACCGCCTGGCGGTAGGTGTGGTCGACCACGTCGCCCGCGGCGAACACGCCCGGGCGGTTGGTGCGGGTGGAGCGGCCCTCGGTGACGATGTAGCCGTTCTCGTCGACGTCGACCTGACTCTGGACGAGCTCGGACTGCGGCTCGTGGCCGATGGCGATGAACGTCCCGACGTTCTCGAGCTCGCGCTCCTCCCCGGTGTCGGTCTGGCGCAGGCGCGCGGTCGGGAGCTTCTGCCCCTCGCGGGGCTCGAACCCCTCGACGACGTAGGGCGTGAGGAACTCGATGTTGTCCGCGTCGCGGGCGCGCTCGAGCATGATCTTCGAGGCGCGGAACTCGGGCCGGCGGTGCACGATCGAGACCCTGTCGGCGAACTTGGCCAGGAAGGTGGCCTCCTCCATCGCCGAGTCGCCGCCGCCCACGATCACGGTCTGCGCGCCCTTGTAGAAGGCGGCGTCGCAGGTGGCGCAGTAGGAGACGCCGCGGCCGCCGAGCTCCTCCTCGCCGGGGACGCCCAGCTTCTTGTGCTCGGCGCCCATCGCCAGGACCACGGACCGGGCGCGGTGCTCGGTCTCGCCCACCCACACGCGGTGCACTCCGCCGGGCTCGCTCGCCAGCTCCACCTTGGTGGCCTGGTCGGTCACGAACCGGGTGCCGAAGCGCTCGGCCTGGTTGCGGAAGTCCTGCATCATCTCCGGGCCCATGACTCCCTCGGGATAGCCGGGGTAGTTCTCGACGTCGGTCGTCTGCTGCAGCAGGCCGCCCCATGCCCAGCCCTCGATGACCAGCGGGTTGAGGTTCGCGCGCGACGTGTAGAGCGCCGCCGTGTAGCCGGCGGGGCCGCTTCCGACGATGATGACGTTCTCGATCTCGCTCATACTTCACTTTGTATAGTAGCGCGCTCCTCCCGCCACCGGGCGACGGTGCGACGGAGCGCAAGATAGGCCAGGGCCCCCGGGAACGTCGGCAGCCAGAAGGCGAACGCGCGGTAGGACAGGACGGCGACCAGCGCGTAGCTCTTGTCGACGTCGAACAGGATGAAGGCGCCGATCATCCCGCCGTCCACCCCGCCGATGCCGCCGGGGAGCGGGAGCAGGTTGCCGAGCATCCCCACGAAGTAGGCCATGACGATCACCGCGAAGTACGGCGGGTTGTCGCCGAAGGCGTGAAAGGCCGCCCACAGGACGCAGATGTCGAAGCCCCACCACATGAACGCCCCCAGGACGCCCACCCGGCGCTCGCGGACCAGCATGATCGCGGTGCGCACGCCGGTCGCGACGGAGGCCGGCGCCGTGGCCAGGCGCTGGGCCAGGCGAACCAGCCGCATCCGCCGGTGGCCGGTGCCCCAGCGCGCGACGACGCGCTCGAAGTCCGAGGGCAACAGCGAGATCGCCAGCAGGACCACCACGGCGAACGCCGCCAACCCGGCCGGGACGATCGTCACCGCGACCGGGTCGGGGCCGTTGAACACCCCGAAGTGCAGGCCCAGGCCGAACACGATCAGCGCCAGCATGTAGACGGCGTAGAGCAGGACGAGGAACGCCACCATCCGGCAGGCCACCGTGCGGCGCTCCATCCCCGAGCGCCGCAGCGCCCAGGCCGTCAGCGCGATGCCGCCCGCGCCCGCCGCGTTGAGCAGCCGGGTCGCCGCCAGCGCGGCCATCGTGATCTGGAAGCTCTCGGACCAGTCGATCCTGGAGTCCCCGCGCACGAACACCGTGCGGAACAGCAGGACGTAGCCGCCCCACGCGCACGCCTCCAGCACGATGGCCACGGCCAGCCACACCGGGTCCCCGTGCTTGATGCGCCTCCACGTGTTGTCCAGCCCGGCGAGCTGGGGCAGGAAGAAGTACAGGAACCCCACCGCGAGGATGACGAACAGTCCGAACAAGAGCCACGTGCGGCGCGACAGGCGCGCCGCCGGCATGGCCTCGTCGAGGTCCTCCTGCGTCGCGACGTTGGCCTCGGTCACGGGCGCGGTGGACTCGTCGTGCGTGATGGCCTGGTCGCTCATCGTCTAGGCCGCCTGGGCTCGGGACTCGAGGCGCTGGACGGTGCGCGAGAACGCGGAGAACGCCGGGGCGGCGTGCGGCGCGGCGCGGCGCACGGACTCCGTGAGGGCGAGGCCCGCGATGAGGTCGATGAGGTAGTGCTCGCCCAGGTAGACCAGCGCCAGTCCCAGGGTGGCGGCGTACGTCCACCCCACCGCGCCCGCGACCGGTCCCGTGTCCGACAGCACGTGGGCGGCCATCACGGATGTGGCGAAGTGCAGCGACGGCATGGCGGCGAGAGGGTTCCCCGCCAGAAAACTGTAGAGGGGGGCCCAACCTCGCTTCCAGAACTGCTCGCCGTACTCGATCATCATGCGCCGCACGGCGGGGAAGCGCCCGTTGCCCAGGCGACCCTCCTGCGCGGCGAACCACGGCGGAGCGGTGGGCAGCGCCCAGTAGACGATGCTCCCGAGGTCGAAGACCGCGTAGGTCTGCGCGGCGGCACGCGGGAACTGGTCGCGGTGGAAGGCCAGGACGTAGGCGATCGAGCTGTGGGGGACCAGGAACCAGATCCAGTGCGCCCACACGAGCGGCTTCTCGTGCGCGCGGATGTGGTCGGGCCGGGCGAACACGTGCTGCAGGCGCTGGGTCGGCGTCGCGCCGAGGCCCAGCACTCGGTCGATGCGTCCCGGGTAGTCGATGCGCACGCGGCGCCGCAGCGCCTCGGCATCGTCGTTGGGCATCTCGTACGCCGCTATGTAGGCCCACATCTGCAGGACGCACGTGCCCACGTCGCGGCGCCACGAGCGCGGCACGGCGATGGACAGCCCGACGGGCGCGGCCGCCGCGGTGGCGAGCACGACCGGCGCCCGCAGGTTCAGCCGGCGGCGCACGAGCGGCGCGGCCACGCCGGCCGCGACCGCGACCCACGCCGCTGTCCGCAGTGCCCTCGCCACGCGCGCACTATAGGCAGAGCGCCGGTCCCCGCCTCGTATGGTTCGGGACATGGACCGGGTCGCCGTCACCGGGGCGGGAGGCTTCATCGGGGCCGCGGTCTGCCGGCGGCTGGCGGCGGACGGCGCGGAGGTGCTCGGGCTCGACCTTCCGGCGGCCGCGGAGAGGGTCCAGGCGGCGGGCGCTCGGTTCCTCGCGTGCGACGTCACCGACGCGGCGGCGGTGGCCGGGGCGCTGGCCGGCGTCCCGCGCGTCGTGCACACCGCGGCGATCGTGTCCGACTGGGGTCCGCAGGCCGACTTCGTGCGCGTGAACGTGGACGGGACGCGCCATGTGCTGGAGGCGGCGCGCGACGCCGAGCGGGTGGTGCACGTGTCGTCGGTGGCGATCTGGGGGCACGCGTTCGATACCGACGTGGACGAGGACGAGCCGCCGCGGCCGTCGGGCGATCCCTACGTGGACACAAAGGGCGCGTCGGACGCTCTGGCCCGCGCCGCCGGCGCCGCGGTGGTGCGCCCGGGCGACGTGTACGGGCCCGGCTCGGTCCCCTGGGCGATCCGCCCGCTCCAGGCGCTGCGCGCGGGGCGCTTCGCCGTGCCGCGCCGCGGGCTGATGACGCCGGTGTACGTGGACGACCTGGTCGAGCTGATCGTCCTGGCGCTGACCCGTCCCGAGGCCGCCGGGCGCACGTTCGTGGGCTGGGAGGGGCCGCCGGTCCCCGTGCGCGACTTCTTCGACCGCTACGCCCGGATGTCGGGACGCCGGCGCACGCCCGCGCTGCCCGCCCGGCTCCTGCACGCGGCGGCCGCGGCCGACGAGGCGCTCGCGCGGCGGCTCGGCCGCGCGCCCACGGCGACCCGCTGGGCCATCTCCTACCTGTCGCGCCGCGCCGCCTACCGGGCGTCGCGGGCGCAGGACCTGCTCGGCTGGCACCCGCGCGTGGACCTCGACGAGGGCATGCGCCGCACGGAGGCCTGGGCGCGGGCCGAGGGCCTGCTTGACTAGAAGCATGGCCGATCCCGCCGTCCGCATGTCCCGGGTGCAGCTGCGCGTCGAGGACGTCCCGCGCGCGGCCGGCTGGTACGAGCGGGTGGTCGGGCTGGAGCCGCGCGACGTGTCGGACGAGGCCGGCGAGCTCGTCTCCCCGGGCCGCGGCGAGGTGCTGGTGGCCCTTCGCCGCTCCTCCGCCCCGGGGCCGTCGCCGCGCCAGGCCGCCGGCCTGTTCCACACCGCGTTCCTCTATCCGCGGCGCCCCCAGCTGGGCGCGGCGCTGCGCCGGGTGGCCGAGTCGCGCGAGCCGCTGTCCGGCGCGTCGGACCACCTGGCCTCCGAGGCGCTCTACCTGGACGACCCCGACGCGCTGGGCATCGAGCTCTACGCCGACCGGCCGCGGGAGACCTGGCCCCGGGACGAGTCGGGGCGCTATGTCCTGGACACGCTGCCGCTGGACCTGCAGGACCTCGTGTCCGCGGGCGAGCCCGAGGGCGGCGAGTCCGACGACGTGGAGGTGGGCCACGTGCATCTCAAGGTGGCCGACCTCGACGCGTCCGTGCGCTTCTGGCGGGGCGTCGGGATGGACCTGTCCGCGACGCTCCCGCGCGCGGGCTTCCTGTCCACCGGCGGCTACCACCACCACATCGGCGTCAACACCTGGTTCTCCGAGGGACGGCCGCTGGAGCCGGCGGACGGGCCGGGGCTGGACGCGGTCGTCGCCGCCGTGGCGGGCGACCCCGGTCTGGAGGAGGCGCGGGCCCGGCTGGAGGCGGCCGGCGCGGTCGTCGAGAGCGCCAACGGATCCCTGGTCACGCGCACCCCCGACGGCGTGCGCGTGGTGCTCGAGCCCGACGCGCGGGCCTAGCCGCGCGCGGCCTCGCCTAGGCTGCCTCGCCGATGTGCGGCATCGCCGGATGTGTCTGCCCGCCCGGGTCCGAGCCGGACCGCTCGGCCCTGGAGCGGATGTCCGCCGCGCTGGCCCACCGGGGCCCCGACGACGCGGGAGTCGAGGTCGTGGGCAACGCCGGGCTGGTCCACCGGCGCCTGTCGATCGTCGACCCCTCGCCCGCCGGCCACGGCCCGATGGCGCTGGACGGGGGGCGCTGGTGGCTGACCTACAACGGCGAGGTGTTCAACCACCTCGAGCTGCGCGCGCGGCTGGGGGACCGCGACTGGCGGGGCGGCACGGACACCGAGACGCTGCTGCACGCGCTGGACGCCTGGGGCGAGGAGGCGATCGCGCGCTGCAACGGCCTCTACGCCTTCGCCGCGCTGGACCGCGAGCGCGGGCGCCTGCTCCTGGTCCGCGACCGCTTCGGCGTCAAGCCGCTCTACGTCGCGCGCCACGCGGGCGCGCTGTGGTTCGCGTCGGAGATCGGCGCGCTGGTCGCGGCGGGCGTTCCTCGGGTCGCGCGGCCCGAGGTGGTGCGCCACGCCGTCGCCTACGGCTGGGCGGGCGGGACGCCGACCCCGCTGGAGGGCATCGACGCGGTGGCCCCCGGGACGCTGCTCGACGTCGACCTGACGACGCTGGAGGCCCGCGAGCGCCGCTGGTACGACCCGGCGGGCGCCGTGGACCCCGAGCGCGCCGAGGCGTTGTCGCGGCTGCCGCGCGCCGAGCTCGCCGCGGCCGTCGAGGCCGAGCTGCGCGCCTCCGTCCGCCGCCGGCTGATGGCCGACGTCCCCGTGGGGACGATGTGCTCGGGCGGGCTCGACTCCTCGCTGATCACGGCGTTCGCCCGCGACGCGCACCCGCGGATCGTGGCCTACAACGCCTCGGTGGCCGACCAGCCGGGCGCGGACGAGGGGCCGTGGGCGCGGCTGGTGGCGCGCGAGCTGGGCGTGGAGCTGCGCACCGCGCGGCTGGACGCGGACTCGTGGCGCGCCGGCCTCGTGCCCGCCGTGGTCCACAACGAGCTGCCGCTCATGCACGAGAGCTCGGTGCCGATGGCGATGATCGCCGCCCTGGCCCGCGCGGACGGGGTCAAGGTCCTGCTGTCCGGCGAGGGCGCGGACGAGCTGTTCGCCGGCTACGACTTCCTGCACGCGGGCGAGTACGCGGCGCTGCTGCCGCCGGCGCTCCGCACGCGCCAGCGGGCGGAGGTGCTCCGGGCGCGCCTGGCCGCCCTGGCGCGCCGAAGGGGCCGCGGGTTGGGGCAGGCCCTCGGCCGGCGGTTCGCCGACGGGCCATTCGCAGCCGGACGCTTCGGCCGCCGGGCGACCGGCGACGGAACCGGCGGCTCCGCGTCCGTCCTGCTCCCCGCCTGGGCGCCCGGCGCAGCGGCGCACGCCGAGGCGGTGCGCGCGCGGGCCGCCGCGGCCTACGCCCACCATCCCGGGCCGCGCGGCGCGCTGGAGGCGGCGCTGCTCGGCGACCTCTCCACGTACCTCCCCCACCTCCTCAACCGCCAGGACAAGAACACGATGCAGGCGTCGATCGAGACCCGGGTCCCCTTCCTGGACCCCGCGGTCGTCGCGCTGGCGCTGAATCTTCCGATCGAGGCCCGCACGCGCCCGCTGCGCAAGGGAGTGCTGCGCGACCTCGGCGCGGCCCACCTCCCGCCGCGCGTGGCGCGCCGCGCCAAGGTCGGCTTCGGCTTCGACGTGCGCCGCTACCTCGACGGCGCCGCGCGGCCGGCGTTCCTGCGCGACGGCGCGCTGCGCAACGTGTTCGAGCTCCCGCGCGACGCCTGGGCCGGCGTCGTCGCCCACGCCTCCCCGGCCCACGCCCTGCGCCTGTGGTCCGGCGAGGCCTGGTGGCGGCTGTTCGTGGACGGCGCCGCACCGGACGCCGTCGAGCGCGACCTCTGGCGCTAGCGGTTGCGGTTGACCGCGCTATAGGCGGCTAACCACACCCGCTTCAGGGACCGGCCCCCTCGGTGGCCGTTTTGCCGCCACGAAGCGTCGCGGCCGCGGCGGCCGCGGTCTCCTCGGAGAGCCAGCCGGCGTCGGTGGCGGGATCGGCCGGCGCGGCCAGGGCGGCCTCGGCGGCGGCGATCGCGGGCCCGCGCAGCTGGCGCTTGATCTCGCCGTAGGCGAAGTGCGGGAGGGCGGCGAGCTCGGCGGCGACCTCCAGGGCGCGGGGCACGACGTCGTCCGGTGCGGCGAGCTCGTCCACCAGGTCGAGCTCCAGCGCCTCGGGCGGCTCGTAGAGGCGCGCGCGCAGGACCAGCTGGCGCGCCACCGGCGGGGCGAGCTCGGCCTGGACGACGGTCATCGCCACGGCCGGGTACGGGATGCCCGCCCTCAGCTCGGTCAGACCGAGCCGCCCCTCGGTCGCGCCGACTCGGTGGTCCGCGCACAGCGCCAGGATCAGGCCGCCGGCGATCGCGTGGCCGGTCACGGCGCAGACGACGGGCCGCGGGAAGGCGTACCAGCCGGCGAACAGGCGGTTGATGGCGGCGGCCATGTCGCGCTGGCCGGCCGCGTCCAGCGTCGGCGCGAGCTTGAGGTCCAGGCCGGCGGAGAAGAACCCCGGCCGCCCGGCGAGCACCACCGCGCCAGGATCGTCCGCCGCCAGCTCGGCCAGCACGTCGTGGCCCGCCGCGAGCAGCTCGAGGTCCATGGCGTTGGCCGGCGGCCGGTCGATGGTCACCAGCGCGACGTCGCCGCGCGCCTCGACGGAGATCACGCGACCGCCGCCGCGCCGAGGGGAGTGGACGGCGCGACCATCACGCCACCGCCGCCGCGTCGAACGGGATCGCCGTTGCGCGGAGAGTGCGGGTCCGCTGCGCCGCCACCTCCGGGTCGGTCGCCTGGGCGGCGACGAAGTCCTCCAGCGCCACCCCGGGGGCGAGGTCGTCGCGGACGGCGGCCAGGATCCCGCGCTCGTCGAGCGCGGGCCACACGCGGTCGCGCACCGGGATCGCCGCGACTCCGACCGGCGCTCCGTTCCGGCGCAGCGCGCCGTGCTTGGACATGTAGGCGCTCAGACCTTCATCGAGCTCGACGAAGTCGTAGTTGGGCTCGGTCGAGTGGACTCGTGCCAGCTCGGCCTCCGTCAGGTGGATTACGTGGACCGACGCCACGGCGCCCGGACACGGCAGAAGCGTCCCCGGGATCGCTCCGTACGGCGACACGTGCGCCGAGTAGACGACGTCGAAGCCCGCCAGCTCGCCGGCCACGACCGGCACGCGCGCCGACGCCGCCATGTCGCCCAGCTTCGCGGCCAGCCTGGCCGGCGACGCGTTGGCGCCGAAGGCCAGGACGGCCACGCGCCCGGCCGGGACCTCGCCCCGCCAGTCCAGCGGCCGCCCCGCGTCGAGCAGGTAGGAGCCACGCGGGATTCCGAACGGGTAGTCCAGCGCCCTCATCGCCGGGCCGCCGCCGCCTCCTGGACCAGCGCCGCGATCAGGCGGCTGGTCTCGTCGGCCTCGGGATGCCACTGGACGCCGAGGGCGAAGCGGCGCTCCGGGTCCTCCAGCGCCTCGGGCAGCGCGTCGGCCTCGGCGCGGCCGGTGACGACCAGCCCCTCCCCCACCCGCTCGACGCCCTGGTGGTGGTGGGACTTCGTCTCGTGGCGCTCCTCGCCGGCCGCCCGGGCGGCCAGGGAGCCCGCCTCCAGGCGGACGGGATGGTCGGCGCCCTCGAAGGTCCCGAGCACGCGCCGGTGGCCGCCCTCCGAGGGCAGGTCCTGCACGAGCGTCCCGCCGCGCGCCACGTTCATGACCTGCATCCCCCGGCAGATGCCCAGGAACGGCAGGTCGCGCTCCAGCGCCCGGGCGGCCAGCGCCAGCTCGAAGTCGTCGCGCTCGCGCGACGGGCGGTCTGTCGAGGGGTGGCGATCCGCGCCGTAGGTCTCGGGATCGAGGTCGGCGCCGCCGGCCAGGATCAGCCCGTCCAGGAGGTCGAGCACCGGGTCGGGGTCGGCCGCGACGGCGGGGTCGGGCGGCAGCATGAGCACCGTCCCACCCGCGCGCTGGATGGCGTCGACGTAGTTGTGCGCCAGCAGGTACGCGGGCATGTCCCACACGCCCCAGCGCGCGCGCTCCAGGACGGTCGGGACGCCGATGCGCGGACGGTCGGTCACGCGCCGGGGACCTCCAGGACGCGGCGCTCGTGCGTCCCCACGCCCAGCGTCCGGTCGCCCTCGCGCACCTCGACGTCGAAGCGCAGCTTGCGCCCGTCGGCGATCTCGCGCAGCCGGGCGTGGACGGTGCAGCGCGCGCCCTCGCCGGCCGCGCCGACGTGCTTGACGCAGACCTCGAAGCCCACCGTGGCCCGGCCCTCCGGGAGCTTGGGCAACGCGAGCATCGCCGCGTTGCGCTCCATCATCGCGATCATCCCCGGCGTCGAGAGGACGCTGCGCCCGATCGTGCCGCCCACGTCGGTGAGCAGCCGGTCCGCGACGACGAACTCGTCCTCGCGCTCGTCGCCCACGCGCAGCTCGCCGACGGTCTCCTCGGGCATCTACATCATCGTAAGGCCGCCGCTCACGCTGATCGTCTGGCCCGTGACGAACGACGAGTCGTCGCAGGCCAGGAAGGCGATCGTGGCGGCGACCTCGTCGGGCGTTCCCGCCCGGCGCATGTACGTGCTGGCGATCATCCCCTGGCGCAGCCGGTCGCCCGCCTCGCCGCCCGCCGTGAGCTTGTCCAGCAGCGGCGTCTCGATCGGCCCCGGGCTGACGGCGTTGCAGCGCACGCCGTAGCGGGCGAACTCCCGCGCCACGGCCTTGGTGAAGCCGATCACGCCCGCCTTGGCCGCGCTGTAGGGGATGTTCATCTCCGAGCCGCCGCGGCCGGCCTCGCTGGCCACGTTGACGATGGCGCCGCGGCCGCGCTCGCGCATGCCTCCCACCACCCGCTGGGTCACGGCCAGGGTCCCGTGGAGGTTGAGGCGCAGCTGGAAGTCCCAGTCCTCGGGCGCTATGTGGACGAACCAGCCCAGGCCGCGGTCGCCGCCGCCGGCGTTGTTGACCAGCACGTCCATCGGGCCGAGCGCGTCCTCGGCCGCCTGCACTCCGGCCGCCACGCTGTCCAGGTCGAGCACGTCGAGGAGGACCGGCGTGCCGTCGATCTCGCCGGCCACGTCGTGCGCGCCCGGCTCGTCGATGTCGGCGACGGCTACGCGGGCTCCCTCGGCGGCCAGCCGGCGGGCGGTGGCGGCGCCGATGCCCGATGCGGCCCCCGTCACCAGCGCGGTCCGTCCCTCCAATCGCATGCCGCGCGCACCCTATACGCTGGCGCGCCGATGCCCCCGGAGTCCGTAGCCATCATCGGCGCCACCGGAGCGCTGGGCCACGGGCTGGCGGCGCGGCTGGCCTCGGCGGGCGTGCCGATCGTCTGCGGGTCGCGCTCGGCGGAGCGCGCCGAGCAGGCGGCCCAGCGCCTGCGCGAGATCGTCCCGGACGGCAGCTTCACCGCGGCCGAGAACGCCGAGGCGGCCCAGGGGGCTTCCCTCATCGTGCTGTGCGTCCCCTTCCGAAACCAGTCGGAGAACCTCAACAACCTGCGCGACGTCCTGCGCGAGGGCCAGCTGCTGATCGACACCACGGTCCCGCTGGCCGCCGCGGTCGGGGGCAGGGCGACCCGGGTGCTCGGGGTGCCGCAGGGGTCCGCGGCCCAGCAGGCGGCCGAGATGGTCCCGGAGGGCGTGCGCGTCGTGTCCGCGCTGCACACGATCAGCGCCGCCACGCTGGGCGACCTCGACCACGCGCTCGACGAGGACGTCCTGGTGTGCGGCGACCGCAAGGCCGACAAGCGCGAGGCCGCCGAGCTCATCGGCCGCATTCCGGGACTGCGTTGCGTGGACGCCGGGCGCCTGGAGACGTCGCGCATCGCCGAGTCGCTGACCGCGATGCTCATCTCGATCAACGCCCGCCACAAGACGCACGCGGGCATCCGGATCACCGGCCTGCCGGAGGAGCTGTGGCCGCCCCCGTCGTCGTCCTAGCCGGGGGGACGGGCGGGGCCAAGCTGGCCCGGGGAATGCTCGACGTGGCGGGAGAGGACCTCGTCGTCGTGGCCAACACGGGCGACGACGTGGAGATCCACGGGTCCTACGTCTCCCCCGATCCCGACCTGGTGATCTGGTGGCTGGCCGACCGCATCGACGAGCGGGGCTGGGGCCTGGCCGGCGACACCTTCGAGGTGATGGACGGCCTGCGCGAGCTCGGCGAGGAGGTCTGGTTCCACCTGGGCGACCGCGACCTCGCCGCCTGCCTGCGCCGGCGCGCCCGGCTGGACGAGGGCGCGACGCTCTCGCAAGCGCTGGACGAGCTGCGCCGCTCGCTCTCCGTACCCGCCCGCGTGGTGCCCATGAGCGACGAGCCCGTCCGCACGCGGGTGCGTCACGCGGGGCGCTGGTGGGGGCTGCAGGAGTACCTGATCCAGGCCGGCGGGGCCGCGCCGGTGGACGGAGTGGAGCTCGAGGGCGTGCAGGCGGCGCGTCCGGCACCGGACGCGCTCGCCGCGATCGCCGAGGCCCGCGCGATCGTCATCGGCCCGTCGAACCCGGTGGTCTCGATCGGGCCGATCCTGGCCGTGCCGGGGATGCGCGAGGCGATCGTCCAGTCGGCGGCGCCCGTGGTCGCCGTGTCGCCCCTGGTGGGCGGCGAGGTCCTCAAGGGCCCGACGGCGGCCTTCCTGGAGTGGGCCGGGCGCCCGCTGGACGCGAGCGGCATCGCGGCGACCTACGACGGGGTCGTCGACGGGCTGGTGGCCGACGATCGCACCGATGCCATCCCCACGCTGCTGACCGACGTGCTGATGGACGGCGAGGACGGCCGGCGACGCCTGGCGCAAGAGACGCTGCGCTTCGCCCAGGCGCTGGCGGGCCCCCGCTAGCGTTCGCGGCCCGCCATGCGGACGATCGCGATCCTCCCGGTCAAGCGCTTCGGCGCGGCCAAGCAGCGCCTGACGGACGGCCTGGCGCCGGCCGCCCGCGAGGTCCTGGCCGAGGCGATGGTGCGCGACGTGCTCGACGCGCTGCGCGGCGTGCGAGGTCTCGACGGGATCGTCGTCGTGACCAACGAGCCCCGTGCGGCCGAGCCGGCGCGCGAGGCGGGCGCCGAGGTCGTGGCGGATCCGTCGGAGACGGGCCAGAGCCCGGCCGCCCGGGTCGGCATCGCCCACGGGGTGGAGTCCGGCGCCGGGCGAGTCCTCCTCGTGCCCGGGGACTGCCCGGCCCTGGACGCCCGGGAGGTGGAGGCCCTGCTCTCCCCGCCCGCCGACGGCCCGACGGTCACGATCGTCCCCGACCGCCACGGCACGGGGACCAACGCCCTCCTCCTCACCCCACCCCACGTGATCGACCCGGCCTTCGGCGAGGGCTCGTTCGCCCGCCACACCGCCGCGGCGCGCGATGCCGAAGCCCACCTCACGGTCGAGCGACCCGCCTCCCTGCTCCTCGACGTCGACACGGCCGGGGACCTCGCCGCGATCCGCCAAGCCCTCCACCCCGGCCTGCACACCACCACCGCCCTAGCCGAGATCGCGAGCGGCGTGTGACGAGCCGGCCACGATGACGCTCACCGCCGTCTCCCTCACCGGCCTCCCGGAGGTGGCCGCGGGCGACGATCTCGCCGCGCTGATCGTCGCCGCCGGTGAGCCGGTCCGTGACGGTGACGTCGTCTGCGTGGCGCACAAGGTCGTGTCGAAGGCCGCGGGGCGGGTGCGGCGGCTGGCGGACGTGGAGCCCGGCGACCGGGCACGGGAGCTCGCGGAGAAGCTCGGCGGCCGCGATCCGCGCCACGTGCAGGTCGTCCTCGACGAGACAGTGGAGCTCCTGCGTGACGAACGGGTGCTGATCTGTCGCACGCGACACGGTTTCGTGTGCGCGAACGCGGGCGTGGACGCTTCCAACGCGAGCGAGCCGGACACGCTGGTCCTGCTCCCGGAGGATCCCGACGCCTCCGCGCGCACGCTGCGGGAACGACTGCGCGAGCTGACTGGCGCGGCGCCCGCCGTGCTCGTCACGGACTCGTTCGGCCGCGCCTGGCGCCAGGGTCAGGCCGAGGTGGCGATCGGCTGCGCCGGACTGACGCCGCTGGACGACTGGCGCGGGCGTGCCGACCGGGCCGGCCGCGAGCTCTCCGCGACCTGGATCGCCGTGGCCGACCAGGCCGCGGCCGCCGCCGACCTCGCCCGCTCGGGCAAGGACTCCGGCGAGCCGGTGGCGATCGTCCGCGGCCTCGACCGCTTCGTCACCGACGACGACGGCCCCGGCGCCGCCGCCCTCCTCCGGCCGCCGGAAGAGGATCTGTTCGGCTAGGCGGCGACCGGCAGCGGGAACCGCTCGCGCACGTCGTAGAGCGTCGTGCGCTCGGCCGCCGGGCGTCCCGCGCGGTGGGCGGCGGCGATCAGCTCGGGGGGGTCCAGGCGCACGCCGTGGTAGGAGCCGGCCAGGCGCGAGATGTTCTCCTCCATCAGCGTCCCGCCCAGGTCGTTGACCCCCCAGCGCAGCGCCTCGGTCGCAGCGTCCAGTCCCATCTTCACCCAGGACGCCTGCAGCGAGCGCACCGAGCGCCCCAGCGCCAGGCGGAACGCCGCCGTGTGCTTGAGGTTCTCCTCCCGCGAGATCTCCTCGATCCCGTGCGTGCGGCCGAGCAGCGTGTGGAAGGGGATGAACGACAGCGGCACGAACTCGTTGAAGCCGCCGGTGCGCTCCTGGAACTCGCGCACCACGCGCATGTGCTCGGCCAGCTCCCAGGGCTCCTCCACGTGGCCGAACATCACCGTGACGCTGGTGGCGAACCCCGCCGCGGCGCTGGCCTCCATCACCTCCAGCCACCGCCCGACCGGCAGCTTGTTGGGGCTGATCCGCTCGCGCACGCCGTCGTGGAGGACCTCGGCGGCGGTCCCCGGCGTCGAGCCCAGTCCCGCCTCGCCCAGGCGCTCGAACACCGCGCCCGGAGGCAGGCCCGACACGTCGCACATGTGGGCGACCTCCATCGGCGAGTACGCGTGCAGATGGATGTGCGGCGCCTCGTCCTTGGCCACCCGCAGCCAGCGCTCGTAGTCCTCCAGGCCCCAGTCGGGATGGATGCCCGACTGCATGCAGATCTCCGTGGCGCCGTACTCCACCGCCTCGCGCACGCGGCGGCGCAGCTCGGCCTCGGAGTGCTCGTACGCGTCCGGCGAGCGGCGCCCCTGCCCGAACCCGCAGAACGCGCACCCCACGACGCAGACGTTGGACACGTTGACGTTGCGGTTGACGACGAAGGTGACCTCCTCGCCGGCCAGCGACGCGCGCAGCTCGTCGGCCGCGGCGCGCATGTCCTCGATCGCGCCCGGGCGCGACTCGGCGAACAGCGCGGTGAGCTGGTCGGCGGACAGCGGCCGGTCGCCCACGGCGTCCGAGATCGCCCCCGGCACGAGGCCGGCGTCGATCGCGCGCTCCTCGCGCCGTCCCGACCCTCGCCGCGGGATGAACGACCAGTAGCGCGCCTTGACCACGTCCAGGACGCCCTGGGCCATCCACTCCGGCGAGATGTACTGCGGGTAGACGCACAGGCGCTCGCTCAGCGCGGCGCCGTCGCCGGCCAGGCGCTTGCGCACCTGGGTCGGCGAGGGGAAGGGATGCTCGGGTGAGATGTGGTCGCCGTTGGCGCTGAGGCCGCCCAGGTCGGTGGCGCCCGCCGCGACCAGCTCGGGCCACCAGTCGGCCAGGTTGGGCGGGATCTGGATGCCCACGTCAGGCATGAGCTCGCGGGCCGCGCCGACCAGCGCCCGCATGTCGTCCAGCGTCACGGGCGTCGCCCACTCCGGCGCGTCGAGGACGGGCCCGTCGTGGAGCCCCGTGCGCCAGAACTCCTCCGCCCCCGCCCGCGCGATCTCGGCCGGCTCCTCGCCGTGGTAGCGGCGGTGCGGGACGAAGTTCTGGAGGATCACCTCCTGCAGGTGGCCGTGCTCGGCGTGCACGGCCGCGAGGGCGCGCAGCGCGTCCAACCGGTCCTCCGCGGACTCGCCGATCCCCACGAGGATCCCCGAGGTGAAGGGGATGCGCAGCTCGCCCGCGGCGCGGATCGTCTCCATCCGCACCGCCGGGTGCTTGGTCGGCGAGCCCTCGTGGGCCACCAGGTCCTCCACGACCGACTCCAGCATCAGGCCCTGCGACGCGGTGACCTCCCGCAGCCGCGCCAGGTCGTCGCGCGACAGGACGCCGAGGTTGGTGTGCGGCAGCAGCCCGCGCTCCAGCGCGCGCTCGCACACCCACACGACGTAGGCCACGAAGTCCTCGTGGCCCCACTCGCGCAGCCGCGCCGCCACCTGCGGGTTGACCTCCGGCCGCTCGCCGGTGAGCACGAGCAGCTCCTTGACCCGCCGACGCGCCGCGCCGTCCAGCAGCCCGAGCACCTCGTCGGGCTCGTGGAGATGCGCCTGGTGCGTGGCGAACGCGCAGTACTTGCAGTAGCACCGGCACGTCCGCGAGAGCGACAGCGTCAGGTTTCGCGAGAAGGTGACGCGCCGGCGCATGAGCTCACCCAGGCAGGGTGTCTATCGGCGCCCGGGCCACCCGGTCCTCGGGCTCGAGCACCAGGTAGACGTAGGCGAACGCCGCCAGCAGCGCTCCGATCACCGGGCCGATCACGTACACCCAGAAGTCGCTGAACTCGCCGGAGACGATGGCCGGGCCGAAGGAGCGCGCCGGGTTGAACCCGGCCCCGTCGAGCGGCGCGAACACCATCACGCCGAGGCCCAGCGCCATGCCGATGCCCAGGCCCGCCCAGTCGCGCAGCCCGCGCTGGTTGACGGCGAAGGTCATGATCGCCCACATCAGGACGAACGTCCCGATGATCTCGACCAGCAGGCCACCCAGCGCCTTGCCCTGGAGGAACTTCTCCGAGACCGTGGTGGCGCCGTAGTTCACGGCGTCGCCCTCGTCGGACATCAGCACCTTGGTCACCAGCGCGGCCGCCACCGCCCCGGCCAGCTGCACGAGGACGTAGATGAGGGCGTCCAGCGGCGTGATCTTGCGCAGCGCCGTGAGCGCCGCGGTGACCGCCGGGTTGAAGTGCGCGCCCGACGTGTGCCCGAGGGAGTAGACGAGCAGGGCCAGGACGAACACGTGCACCAGCCCGATGACGGCGAAGTCGGTGAACCCGAGGCCGCCCTCGGAGTTGACTGTGACGACGGAGCAGACGAACAGCACCAGCAGGAACGTCCCCAGGAACTCCGCCACGTAGGCCGGAGTGCCGCGCTCCTCGATCTCCCGGTCCCGGACCCTGCCACGAGCTTCCACGTCGTCTCTCTCCCTCGGTCGTTGGCGCCTGAGCGGACGGGATCCTATTCGGCGTCGCCGCGGGTGCTCGGCGTGACCGCCGCTCCGCCGCCCAGGGCCCGGCGCACCAGCGCCGGCGCCACCGCCCGCGCCGCGGCCGCGAGCCAGTACGGGCGCGGGACGTAGCGCTCGGCCTTGCCCCCCGGCCCGGTCTCCCAGATCGCGTCCGCCACGCGCTCGGGCTTGGAGACCATCCAGCGCGTGGCCCGGCGGTCGACCAGCTCGCGCTGGGGGAAGCCCTCGGTGGCCACGAAGCCCGGGAGGACCAGGCCGACGTGGACGCCGTGCCGGGCCTCCTCGAGATGCAGCGCGTCGCTCCAGCCGGCCAGCGCGAACTTGCTGGCCGAGTAGGCGCCGGAGTTCCCCCGGCCGACCCGGCCCGCGGTGCTGGAGACGTTGACGATCGAGGACGGGGCGCTCGCGCGCAGCAGCGGGAGCAGCGCCTCCGTCAGCCGCAGCACCGCGTCGAAGTTGAGCTCCATGTGGCGCTTGACGTTCTCCCACCCCGCCTCGCCGAAGCGCCCGCGCCAGGCGCCGCCGGCATTGTTGACCAGCAGGTCCAGGCGGCCGCCGTGCTCGCGCTCGACGGCGTCGCGCACGGCGGCGGGGGCGCCCTCGTCCGTCAGATCGACCGATACGACCGTCGCGCCGCCGAGCTCGCCGGCCAGCGCGCGCAGGCGGTCCTCGCGGCGCGCCACCAGCACGACGTCCCACCCCGGCTCGCGGGCGATGCGCCGTGCGGTCGCCTCGCCGATCCCGCTGGACGCGCCGGTGACGAGCGCGATCACGCCGGCAGCTCCAGCAGCGCCGCGCCCTCGCGCACGAACCGCGAGCGCGGGACGGCGGCGTCGAACCCGGCGGCCAGCGCCCGGTCGCGGACGTCGGCCTCGACGTGGGAGTAGACCGCCAGCGCGTAGCCGTCGGCCGCGCCCAGCGCCAGCGCGGCGTCGGACACCCCGCTGGCCAGGTCCACGATCACCGCGTCGGCGCCGCGCGAGGCCGTCGCGGCCTCCTCGGCCTGGGCCGTGAGCAGCACCTCGTGGCCGGCTCCCTCCAGCAGCGCGTGCACCTTCGAGCCGAACAGCAGGTCGGGCACCAGCGCGACGACCCGGGCCATCCGCTCAGCCCTGGGCGCGGATGCGGCGCATCTGGCGGCGCACCGACTCCGGCCGGCCCCACATCGGCTCGACCTCGGTGCGGCCCTCGCGCACCTCGCGCACCACCAGCTCGCCGCGGATCCCCGCCTGGTCGAGCAGCTTCAGCGCGAAGCGCACGGTCGATGCCGCCGCGGCGTGGCCGAACTCGTGGGCCACCAGCAGGCGCCAGTGCCAGTCGTGGTGCGAGTAGGGCTGGGCGTTGGACGGCACCAGCAGGGTCGCGGCCTCGACGTAGCGCGACTCGTCCTCGATGCGCAGGTCGAACTCGAGGTCCGTCCAGTCCTCGGGGAGCGAGTCGACGATCCGCTCGAAGGTCTCGGCCAGCCGCACGCGGCTGAGACTACCGGGCGAAGTGCGTGCGCAGGCGGCGGTGACGGTGGGCGAACAGGCGCTCCACGATGCCGCGCACAAGACCTCCGCTGCCCGGGATGCGGGGCGCGAACGTGAGCCGGTCGGTGACCGCGCAGGCGTCCGCGCCGCGCTCGGTGACCTCGCGCTCGTGCTGCCAGAAGCGCATGCTGCCCATGGGCGAGCGCTCCAGGAAGCGCCGGCCCGGCCCGCGCTCGACGAGCGTCAGGCGGTCGTAGTCGAACGGCAGCACGCCGAGCAGCAGCACCCACGAGCGCCCGACCGGCCGCCCCAGCGGGAGCTCCTCCAGGGTGCGACCGCGGGCCGCGCGCGGCATGGTCATCCGCAGCCACGGGCCCAGCTCGTGGTTGACGCCCGCCGGCGTCGTCACGCGCGCCCAGACGGCATCGGCCGGGGCGGGCAGCTCGGTCGTGCGGGCGACCTCGATCATCCGAAGAACGTCTGGTAGAGGAGGAAGAGGTTCAGCGCGCTGATCAGCGCGGCCACCACGGCGGCGGCGGCGGTGGTCACGGGGTGGTTGGCCAGCACGCCCATCACGTCGCGCCGGCGCGTGAGCAGGACGAGCGGGACGAGCGCGAACGGGATCCCGAACGACAGCACGACCTGCGAGATGACCAGCGAGCGCGTCGGGTCCAGGCCGATGGCCAGCACGACGAGCGCCGGCACCATCGTGACCAGCCGCCGGACCGCGATGGGGATCCTGCGCGCGATGAACCCCTGCATCACGACCTGTCCCGCGTACGTCCCCACGCTGGACGAGGCCAGCCCCGACGCCAGCAGCGCGAGCGCGAAGGCCAGGGCGGCCTCGGGGCCCACCAGGTTCCCGAAGCCCGTGTGCGCCTTCTCGATCGAGTCCACGTTCAGCGTGGTCCCGTGGAACAGCGACGCCGCGATCACCAGCATGGCCATGTTCACGACGCCGGCCAGCGTCATGGCGATCGTCACGTCGATGCGCGTGAAGCGCAGCAGCCGCCGGCGCTCGGCGTCGTCGCGCGCCGGGATGCGGTTCTGCGTCAGCGCCGAGTGCAGGTAGATGACGTGCGGCATCACGGTGGCGCCGAGGATCCCGGTGGCCAGCAGCACGGAGTCCCCGCCCGAGAAGTGCGGGATGAACCCGCCGGCCACGCCGCCCGCGTCGGCGCCGATCTTCAGCGTGTCGTAGAGGAAGCCGAGCAGGATGATCCCCAGGAAGAACAGGATCGCCAGCTCGAAGCGCCGGTAGCCGCGGGTCTGCAGCGCCAGGATCGCGAAGGCGACCAGCGCGGTGATCAGGCCGGCCGCGAACAGGGGAACGTCGAAGAGCAGGTTCAGCGCGATCGCCGCGCCGACGAACTCGGCCAGGTCCGTGGCCATGGCGATCGCCTCGGCCTGCGCCCACAGCCCCCAGGTGACGGGCCGCGGGAAGCGCTCGCGGCACAGCTGCGGGAGGTTCTTGCCGGTGGCGATGCCGATCTTCGCCGAGAGGTTCTGGATCAGCATCGCCATCAGGTTGGCGGCGAGGATCACCCAGAGCAGGAGGTAGCCGTACTTGGCGCCCCCGGAGATGTTCGTGGCGAAGTTGCCGGGGTCCACGTAGGCGATGCAGGCCACGAACGCGGGCCCGAGCAGCGGCAGCACCCCGCGCAGGCCCCCGCGAGCGCGCACGCGGCTGAGCTGGCTGGGGCCGGGCAGCGCGACGACGCCGACGTCCACCTCGGGAGGCGGGGCCGCGGTCACGCCGTCACGTCCACGCGCATCGCCTGCGCGAGCGCGCCGCCCAGCACGTGCGTCTCGGCCCCGAAGCGGACGAAGACCGGGCCGTCGAACGGCTGCTTGTCCACGACCTCGAGGACGTCGCCCGGCGAGATCCCGCGCTCGGAGAGGTAGCGCAGCATCTCGGAGTCCGAGTCCGACACGCGCACGAACGTCCCGGTCTGACCGGCCTCCAGCGACTGGAGCGAGGCGGTCTCGTGCTCGGGCATCTCGAGGTCGCGCGTGGGGATCGGGTCCCCGTGCGGGTCCACCTTCGGGTCGCCGAGCTTGGCCGCGATCAGCTCCTCCAGCTCCTCGGACAGCACGTGCTCGAGGACCTCGGCCTCGGCGTGCACGCGGTCCCAGGGCACGTCGAGCGCCTCGGCCAGGTAGAGCTCGAGGAGGCGGTGGTGGCGCAGGACCTCGAGGGCGAGGCGCGCGCCCGCGGGCGTGAGCTGGACGCCCTTGTAGGGCACGTGGGTGACCAGGCCCATCTCGCTGAGGCGCTTGACCATCCCCGAGGCCGAGCCGGGCGTGACGCCGAGGCGCTCGGCCAGCGCGTTGGTGCTGACGGCGCCCTCGCCGCGCTCCTCCAGGGCGTAGATCGCCTTCGCGTAGTCCTGGACGGCGGAGGTAGTCTCGATGTTGGCGGCCATGAGCCTTAGAGTTTGGCATGGCTAAATCTGAGTTTCAAGAGGACCGACCTCGTTATCCTCGGTTCATGGCCGTCGCCAGCTCACCGTCCGCCGACCACGCCGCGCTCGCGGAGGGCTGCGGGCTGCTGGACCGGTCCGAGCGCGGCAAGCTCGCCCTGACCGGCGCGGGCGCCGGGGAGTTCCTCAACGGCCTCGTGTCCAACGAGGTCGAGGACCTGGCGCCGGGGGCCGGCGTCTACGCCGCCGTCCTGACCCCCAAGGGCCGGATGGTGGGCGACCTGCGGATCCTGCGTGCGGACGATGAGTACCTGCTGGACACCGAGCGCGCCGCCCTCCAGGAGGTCTTCAACGTCCTGTGGCGCGGGCGGGTCGGCTACGACGTCGAGGTCCACAAGCGCACGCTGCAGACCGGGCTGCTTTCGCTGGCGGGCCCGCGCGCGCGGACGGTCGCCGGAGGGGACACGCTGGGCGAGGACGAGCACGACCATGTCGCGGCGCGGATCGGCGGCGCGGCGGTCCGGCTCGTGGCCACGGACGTCGGCGTGGACGTCCTGTGCGACGCGGGCGACACCGAGACGGTCGCGGCCGCGCTGCGCGTGCGCGGCGCGGCCGACGTCGGCGAGGCGGCGTGGGAGAGCCTGCGGGTGCAGCGGGGCCGGCCGCGCTACGGCACCGACCTCGACGACTCGACCATCCCCCAGGAGGCCGGCCTCAACGAGCGCGCGGTCTCGTTCACCAAGGGCTGCTACGTCGGCCAGGAGACCGTGGCCCGGCTCTTCTACCGGGGCAAGCCCAACCGCCACCTGCGCGGGCTGCGCCTCTCCGGCCCCGCGGCGCCGGGCGACGAGCTGCGCCTGGACGGCAAGCCCGTGGGCCGGCTGGGCACGGTGGCCGAGTCGCCGCGGCTGGGGACGATCGCGCTGGCGCTGGTGCGCCGCGAGGCCGAGCCCGGAGCGGCGCTGGAGGCCGGCGACGCCGGCACCCGGGCCGAGGTCGTCGAGCTCCCCTTCTAGCGTAGGGCGGAGAGCTCGCGGGAGCGCGAGAGGGCCAGGCCGGCGACGCCCAGCGCGAACATCACGGAGCCCAGGAACAGCGTCCGGTAGAACTGCGGCCCGCTGAGCGGGAGGCCGGGCGCCGTGGCCTGCGGCTTCTTGGCCGGCTTGGGGGCGGGCTCGGTCGGCGGCACGAACGGGTCGGGCTGGTTGGGGCCGCCGGGCTGCGGCTCGACCGGCGTCTGCGCGCTGCGTGCCGTGGGCGTGTCCAGGACGATCTGGGGCTCGGCCGCGAAGGCCTGGGCGGGAGCCACCGGCACGCCGGCGGACTGGCCGGGCGACTTCGGGCTCGCCGGTCCACCGGTGGAGGAGTCGCCGGTCGAGCCGTCGCCGGAGCCGCTCCCCGGCGACTCGCCGGCGCGCGGTGTCGCGGCCGAGTCGCTGGTGACGTGGATGAGGCCCGACGGGTCGGCCGCCGCCGGAGCCGGAGCCGGCGGCGTGGGGCTGACGGCCGGCGGGTCGGGCTGCCCGGTGCCGCCGCCGATGGACACGGGCGCCGCCTCTCCCCCCGTCCCGGCGTAGCCCAGCGCGAAGCCGGGCGCGGCCAGCGCGAGGAGCAGGGGCGCGAGCGTGATTATGGGTCGCCGCCTCATCGGGGCGTCGTTCGACGCGCACGATGCGGTACCTGCCCCGCGTCAGCGGCCGAAGACGCGCGGCACGGCGGCGATCGAGCGCAGCTTCCCGCGCGGGCGCACGCGGCGCAGCAGCAGCGCCTTGCGCGGGTCCATCCGGCCCGCGACCACGTCCACGAAGTCCTCCCACCGCGCGGCGATCGTCACGTCGGGCGCCGGGGCGTGTCCCGGCTCGGCGCGGGCGTTGCCGTTGTCGACCACGACGTGCCAGGGCTTGGCGTCCGGGAAGTCCCACTGGAAGGTCGTCGGGCGGTCCAGCCCGTGCTGGGGGTTGATGGACCGGCGGATCGTGTCGAAGAGCAGCGCCTGGTCGGCCTCGGCGCAGGACGGGGGCCCCTGCTTCTCCCCCAGCAGCCCCGCCTTGACCAGCTCGCGACCGCGGCGCGCGCGCTCCACGTGGTCGACGTCGAGAGGAATCGGCGGCGGGCCGGGCAGCTCCTCGAGCGGCAGGCCGGCGCTGCGCATCTTCGTCTCCAGCGACATGGACCCCTCGGCGCCCAGCTCGTCCAGGCCCATCCCGAAGCACGTCACGTAGCTCTCGTCCCAGCCCGGCGGGATGAGGACCGACGCCGTCCACGGGATGACCTCGCGCAGCAGCTCGGCCACCGAGCGCCGGCAGCGGGGGTCCTGCGCCGCCAGGTCGTGCAGCAGCTTTACCCCGAAGGCGATGTGGCGCTGCTCGTCGCGGGCCACGTTCTCCATGCCCGCGCGGAAGGCCGGCAGCAGGTCGCGCCTCTCCAGGTAGGAGGTGATGAAGTGCTGGCCGGGCTGGGCCAGCGACGCCTCGATGATC
The DNA here is from genome assembly GCA_033856025.1 of Solirubrobacteraceae bacterium. Taxonomy (GTDB): domain Bacteria; phylum Actinomycetota; class Thermoleophilia; order Solirubrobacterales; family Solirubrobacteraceae; genus AC-38. The sequence goes on from JAWVFQ010000030.1 coordinate 38,121, forward strand.
ACGTGGTAGAGCGTGATCGCGGCCGCCAGCTTGGGCTTGGAGCGGTCCTTGCGCAGCTCGTCGGCCATCGTGTCCAGCCGGTCGAACACCTTGCGAAAGCCCCACGTGAGCTCGGGCGTGATCTGCTGGAGCCCTCCGCGCATCGTGCCGTCCCCGACGCCCGCCACCTCGTGCATGAAGCGCTTGAAGAAGACGGCGTGGCGGGCCTCGTCGACCTGCTGGGTGGCCAGGAAGTACTTCTGCTCCTCGGTCGGCGCCGCGTCGATGTAGGGCCCGAGGTTGTCGGCGACGGCATCCTCGCCGTAGAAGAAGAGGTTGTAGTTCCACAGCGCGGCGCGGCGCTCGTGCTCGGTGAACTCCTCGCGCCACTGGCGGGCGTCCTCGGTGAAGTCCAGCTCCGTGGCGCTCCAGTTGCCCTGCTCCCAGCGGGCGTAGAGGTCCTCGTAGGAGATGGCGGCGGCGGCGGGCGCGGTGCGCGTATCGGGGGGGCTCATGCCGCGAGGCTACCCGGGTTTGAACAGAAGTCAAAGACGCGTTCCCCGCTCGGAGCGGGGTCGAGTCCGAGCACCGGCGCCTCCGGGTGCGACTCCAGCCAGGTGGCGACGATCCGCAGCTCGTGGACGGCCTCCGGTGCCACGCATTGCGGGCCCGCGGACGGTCGGGTGCCCAACGCCAGGGCGGTGCGGCGCGCGAGCTCGCCGGCGTCGCGCGGAAGCGGGCCCCAGTCGGCCACCCGCCCGCCGACGATCCAGAACGCGTCGAACCGGACCCCGCCGCCGGAGCGGTCGTGGCCCGGGTGCGGGGCCAGGACGAGGCGGGGGGCGGCGTGGGTGGCGCGCAGGTGCCCGCCCAGGCGGTCGAGGATCGTCTCCAGGCGGTCGCGGCGCCGGCGCAGCGTGGCGGCGCGCTCGTAGTGGCGTTTCCCGGACTCCTCACGCATTTGCGCGTCGACCAGGCCCAGCAGCGCGTCGCGCCCGTCCCCCGCGCCGGCGAACGGCGCCAGCGCGGCGTCCAGCCGCGCGCGGTACAGGTTGGGATCGAGGTCGTTGAGGCAGGGAGACAGGCAGCGGCCCATCTGACCGTAGGCCGACGGGTGCTCGCGGCGCGGCAGCCGGCGGCCGCAGTGGCGCAGGGCGAACAGGGACGTCAGGTGGTCGGCCAGCTCGCGCGCCGCGGACTCGCCGCGCAGCGGCCCCACGTTGATGGCACGCCCCGGCGCGGGCTCGGAGGCGACCTCGAGGATCGGGTAGGCGATGTCCAGGCGCGCACGCAGGTACACGTAGGCGTCCGAGCGCTTCAGCGCGACGTTGCCCGGCGGGCGCAGCTCCTTGATCAGCCGGTTCTCCAGCACCAGCGCGCCCAGCTCGGACGCCGTCTCGCGGTGGTCGACCAGCGCGGCGTGCGCCGTCCAGCCCGCGGCCTCGGCACCGGGCGCGAAGTGCGCGCGCGCCCGCGTGCGCAGCTTCGTCGACTTGCCCACGTACAGCGCGCGGCCCTCGGCGTCGCGGAACAAGTAGACGCCGGGCTGGTTGGGCAGGACGGAGAAGTCCAGCGGCGCCGCCGGCACCGGCGCACCGCCGCGCGCCAGGCGCCCCGGCGGCAGTCGCCGCGAGCGCGAGCGCCGGCGCGGCGCCAGCAGCGCCACCGCGTCGCGCACCGTGGGGGCGTTCGCGCACAGCTTCGGGAACAGCGCGCAGAACACGCGCGCGCACGTCTCCGCGTCGACCAGCGCCCGGTGCGCGCCGTCCGTGTCGATGCCCAGGGCCGCGGCCAGCGACCCCAGCCCGCGCCGGCGCACCAGCGGCGCCAGGCGCCGAGCCAGCGCGACCGTGCACAGGACCGGCGGGTCGGGCCACTCCAGGCCCGCGCGCGCGAAGGCGCCCGCCAGCACGCCGCGGTCGAAGCGGGCGCTGTGGGCCACGAGGACGCGGCCGCGCAGGCGCTCGGCCACCATCGGCAGGACCGTCGCCGGCTCGGGCGCGGTGTCCACCATCGCCTGCGAGATCCCGGTGAAGCGCTGGATGCCGGCCGACAACGGCGCGCGCGCCGCCACGAGCGAGCTCCAGCGCTCGTGCAGCTCGCCGCCGCCCACGAGCACCGTCCCCACCTCGGTCAGCTCGCACGCCTCGCCCGAGCAGCCGTTGGTCTCGACGTCGACGGCCAGGAACTCCGACGTGCGCAGGGGTGTGTCGGGCAGGTTCACCCCGGTGGCCTATCGCGGCCTCCGGACGGGTTGCACGCGACCGTGCACCCGGGCTTGCGGGGCCCGCCCGGCGGGTACCTCCACGACGGGGAGTACCATCGCCGCCACCACGACTGAAGGGAGTGCTCATGACCACGACCGCGCCGAGACATGACGCACCGGGCACGGACGAGCGCACCCGTGTGGCCTGGACGGTCTACCGCGACTCCCTGCGCGACCTCGAGGGCCGCGACTACGACGACGCCGAGGACCAGGCGTGGGAGGCCCTCCAGCGCGAGCTGCGCTCGATCGGCGCAAGCTCGACGCAGCGCACCCCCGTCGGTTAGGGTTGCCGCGTCCGGGAGGGGCTCGAGGGGGGCCCACCCGGCACCCGGGATGGAGAGCACCCACCGCACACGGCTGTCGGTCGTCGCACTAGCGGGCCTCGCGCTCGTCGTCGCCGGCTGCGGTGGTGGCAGCGACTACAAGAACGAGCCGCGCCCGCCGTCGCCCATCAACGTGACAGCCGCGGTCTCGGCCAACCGCGTGTCCGTCTCGCCCGCCAGCTTCGGCGCGGGCCCGATCGTCGTGATCGTGACCAACCAGAGCACCGCCTCGCAGGAGGTCACCTTCACGAGCGAGAGCGCCGGCACGACCGGGCCCGGCGACGTCAACCAGTCCACGGCGCCGATCAACCCCGGCGACACCGGCGAGATAAAGCTCGACGTGGCCCAGGGCAACTACGTCGTGCGCACCGGCGACGAGGCCGTTCGCCCGGCGACGGTCACCGTCGGGCCCAAGCGCCAGTCCGCGCAGAACCAGCTGCTCCAGCCCTAGCCGGCCTTCTCTGTAGAAGCTGCCAGGTCTGCCTGGTCGTGTCGAAACCAAGCGGAGCCTAGATATCGGCCCGATGGGGGATGGGCAAGGGGCTTTGACCAGTCGATACTGATGGGGACCCCTCCCTTGTGCGTCTCGGGGGGAATGCAGCACCTAGGGACCTCGGTCCCCTGAATGGAGGCTTCTCTTGCAGAAGCCAGACCCCGAAACCCCCGCCAGCCTCAGTAAGGCTCTTGCGGACGTGCGTAATGCCCTGTTCGTCGTCGCCGACGACGCGAACCGGTTGGCGTTTTCCAAGCGCACGAATGACTTGGCCAGCCATCTCCAGACCGCGAGCTACAACCTCGGCGAGGCCGAGCGCAAGCTGGCGGCGGCATAGGCGCAGCGCACGTCGGCTTGCAGCCCTGGCCTGTCCGCTTCATCGCCGAAGACATGGACCCGTTTCCCCACGAAGGAGAGAAGGGCTAAGTGTGACGACGCGCACACGCGCTCGTCCCGACGTGCGGAACACTTGCGTGCGTGCAAGCAACGACCGTCACCCCGCGCGAGCTGGCGCGGGAGATGCTGGGCCTCGTCGGCCACCTCATGCGCAGCTCGACGCCCGACTTCCTGCGCGCGCTGAGCGAGCACGAGCTGACCTTCACCCAGGTCAAGATGCTCCACGAGCTCGACCAACCGGACGGCGACCTCGCGCAGTCCGAGCTCGGCGCGACGCTCTCCCTCTCGCTGCCGGCGGTGAGCCGAGCGGTGGACGGGCTGGAGGCGCGCGGCTACGTCGAGCGACGCGAGGACGAGCACGACCGGCGGATGAAGCGCGTGCGCGTCACCCCCGCCGGGCGACGCGTGCTCGGCCGGCTGATGGACATCCGGATGAACATGCTCGAGCGCTTCGCCGAGACGATGTCCGACGACGAGCGCCGCGACCTCGCCGCCGCCCTGGCCCCCGTCGTGGAGCGGGTCCGGCGATGACGGGCCGCCTGCGCCTGAACGAGGGCAATCGCCGCTGGTGGACGCTCGTGGCCATGTGCTTCGCGCTGTTCATGATCATGCTCGACAACACCGTCGTGAACGTCGCGCTGCCCTCGATCCAGCGCGACCTGCACGCGAACCTGGCCGCGCTGGAGTGGACGATCAACGCCTACACGCTGTCGTTCGCCGTCCTGCTGGTCACGGGCGGGCGGCTGGGCGACATCTTCGGCCGCCGGCGCATGTTCCTGGCCGGCGTCGTGGTCTTCGCGCTGTCCAGCGCGGCGATCGGCCTGTCGCCGACGGACACCGCGCTCGTGATCGGCCGCGCGGTCCAGGGCATCGGCGCCGCGCTGATGATGCCGGCCACGCTGTCGATCATCACCAACGCCTTCCCGGCCCACGAGCGCGGCAAGGCGATCGGGACGTGGGCCGGCGTCTCCGCGATGGCGCTGGCCATCGGTCCGGTGGTCGGCGGCTTCCTCACCGAGTCGGTGAGCTGGCGGGCGATCTTCTTCCTCAACCTCCCGGTGGCCGCCGGCGCCGTGGCGGTCACGCTGTTCGCCGCCCGGGAGTCGCGAGACGAGACGGTGGAGCGGCGCATCGACTTCCCAGGCGTGGCCACGTTGACCGCCGGGCTGGCCTCGCTGGTGCTCGCCCTGGTGGAGGGCAACCAGTGGGGCTGGGGCTCGCCGCGCATCCTCGGGCTGCTCGCCGTCGCCGTCGCCGGGCTCGTCGCCTTCGTCGCGGTGGAGAGCCACGTGCGCGTACCCATGGTCGACTTCACGTTCTTCCGCTCGCGCTCGTTCGTGGGCGCCAACCTCGTCGCGTTCGTCGTGTCCTTCGCGATGCTCGCCATGTTCTTCTTCATGGCGCTCTACATGCAGAACATCCTCGGCTACTCGCCGCTGCAGGCCGGGGTGCGCTTCCTGCCCTCGACCCTGATGGTCATGGCGGTGGGCCCGATCTCCGGGCGCATGGCCGACCGCATCGGGCCGCGCTGGCTGATGGTCGGCGGGCTGCTGATCGTCTCGGCCTCGCTGCTGTGGCAGTCGCGCCTGGAGGTGCACAGCACCTACCTCTTCCTGCTGCCCGGCTTCGTCGCCATGGGCATCGGAATCGCGCTCGTCATGTCGCCGATGAGCACCGCCGCCATGAACGCCGTCCACGTCTCCAAGGCGGGCGTCGCCTCGGGAGTGCTGTCGATGAGCCGCATGGTCGGTGGGACGTTCGGCGTGGCCGCGCTGGGCGCGCTGGTCGCCACGCTGGGCGGATCCAAGCTGCGCGACCTGCTGCCCGGCCTGCCCGACGCGCAGCGCCAGAAGCTCGCCGACGCCCTGGGCGCCGGGGCGGGAACCGGCGCGACCGGGACCGTCGCCGACGCGATGCGCGAGGCCTACGTGTACGCGCTGCACTACGGGCTGCGGCTCGCGGGCGTCGTCGCCCTGCTGGGCGCCGTCCTGGCCGCCACCCTGATCGGCGACCGCGCCGAGCGCGTCCCCGAGCCGCCGCTGGGCGACGTGGCGGCGGCGGCCGCCGCCTCCCCCGCCGCCGAGCAGGCGCGCGCCGCCGAGCCGGTCCGGTCCTAGTAGCTTTCGGTCTCCCCGAGACCGAAGAGCGAGGTGCCAGACACGTGGCGGTGGACGTTTCCCGAGTGGCAGAGGTGGACACGGAGCCCGGCGAGCTGCCGGAGACGATGGCGGCGTGGGTCATCCGCCGCGAGCGCGAGGGCGAGCCCCGCGACGCCTTCCAGGTCGAGGAGATCGAGGTGCCGCAGCCCGGCGCCTTCGAGGTGATCGTCCGCGTGATGGCGGCCGGCGTGAACTTCAACAACGTGTGGGCCGCACGCGGGGTCCCGGTGTCCGTCTTCGACTCCCATCCCGACGAGGACCACCACATCGGCGGCTCGGACGGATCGGGCGTCGTGTGGAAGGTCGGGGCCGGCGTCACGCGGTGGAAGCCCGGCGACGAGGTGGTCATCCACTGCAACCAGGCCTCCTACGAGGACCCCGAGGTCCACGGCCTGGACCCGCTGGCCGCACCGTCCCAGAGGATCTGGGGCTACGAGACCAGCTGGGGCTCCTTCGCCCAGTTCACCAAGGTGCAGGCGCAGCAGCTCCTGCCCAAGCCCAAGAACCTGACCTGGGAGGAGTCGGCCTCCTACGGCCTGACCTACTTCACCGCCTACCGGATGCTGATCGACCAGTGCGAGCTGCAGGCGGGCCACCGCGTGCTGACCTGGGGCGCGGCCGGCGGCCTGGGCGTCTTCGCCACCCAGCTGTGCGCGATGACCGGCGCGCAGTCGGTCGGCGTCGTGAACTCCGATGAGAAGGGCGAGCTGGTCAAGCAGCTCGGCGCGGTCGATTTCATCAACCGCAACGAGTTCGCGGGGATGATGCGCAAGGGCGGCGAGTCGCCCGAGGAGGAGAAGGCCCGCTTCAAGGAGTCGCGGCGCTTCTCCAAGGTGGTCAAGGACATGCTGGGCGAGCCGCCCGACATCGTCTTCGAGCACGTCGGTATGGCCACCTTCCCCACGTCCGTGCTCACGGTGCGGCCGTTCGGCAAGGTCGTCATCTGCGCCGGGACCACGGGCTACAACCTGGACTTCGACGTCCGCTACCTGTGGATGCGCCAGAAGCAGATCATCGGCTCGCACTTCGCCAACGCCTGGGAGTGCACCAAGGCCAACCAGCTGATCGAGCAGGGGCGCATCCGCCCCGTGCTGTGGCGCACGATGGGCTTCGACGGCGTGGCCGAGGCGCACCAGCTCATGCGCGAGAACCAGCACCTGGGCAAGATCGCCATCCTGGTCGGCGCCGAGAAGGAGGGCCTGGGCAAGACCGAGGAGGGCCCGGGCGCCATCTACGCCGAGGTCGGAGTCTAGAAGTGCTCCCCCCGACGACCCCGCACCGGGCCCGTCGGCCCCGGATGACCGCCAGCCTGCGTCCTCGGGCCTCGCAATACCACCGGTATTGCTTCGACCCTGCGTCCTTGCCCGGCGGCCCCCGGGTCTCGACGATCCGGGCGCGTGATCATCGGAGGAAGCACTGATGGCCGCCGGCTCGGTCTTCATCCCCTGGTACGCCACGGGCTTCCGCGGCGACGGGCTGGAGGAGGCGCTGGCCGAGATCTCGTCGATCGCCATGCGCTACGGGGCGACCTACCACGGGGTCTACCGCTCGCGCGACGACCGTCACCGCTTCACGCAGATCGCCACGTTCGCCGGCAAGGAGGACTTCGAGCGCTACTGGTACGGCGAGGAGTTCGGGCGCTTCCGCGCGCAGCACGCCGGCTGGTACCAGGTGCCGGTCCTGTACGTGTGGCACGACGAGGTCGTGTCGGGCGCCCTCCAGCCGCAGCCGGCCGTCCCGAACGGGTGACCGACCCCACGCCGGGGCTGCACCCGGCCCAGAACCGCGCGCTGCGCGAGCTCTACGCGGCGGCGCGCCAGCTGGCCGCGCACTGGGACGGCCTGGCGGGGCGCCTGGGCGCGGGCGAGGGAGTCGACGACCTGCGCGCGGGCGCGGGCGCGGCCGACGAGCTGCTGGTCGAGCTGGCCGACCTGACGGAGGGCTACGGCCTCTACGGCTTTCCCGCGGCGGCCGGCGTGGGCGCGCGCGTGGCCGGGCTGCGCAACACGCTGGCCGACCGCACGCTGGAGCGCAACCAGGCGCTGCGGATGGCCGTGCTCGACATCCAGCACGTGGCGACGCTGTGCGGCTACCTGGCCGCGCTGGGCGAGGCCCGCGGCGACGAGCCGATGGTCGAGTTCTGCGGGCGCTGGGAGCGCAAGCTCAAGCGCCTGGAGGGCCGGGTGCGCAAGGCGGCGATCGCCGCCGGGGCGGACCCGGATGCGGCCATCGAGGCCGTCGACCACGGCCCCCTGGGACGCGCGGGGCATCGCCTGGCCAACGCCGGCGGCACACTGGGCGAGTGGGTGGACCGCCGCTCGGCGCGGCGCCGGGGCGCGGGCTAACCCTGGGGTGGACACCCTGGGGCGCGCGTCCTGCGCTCCGCATATGTTTCTCGACCGATGCGACGCGTCACCTGCACCGCCCTGTCCGCCTGCGCGTTGGTCGCCGGGGGCTGTGGCGACTCGAAGGACGAGCCCGAGCAGCGGGCGAGCGGCGGCTTCGCGGCCGCCAGCTATCCCCGCGGCGCGGGCGACCCGGCGGCCACCGCGTCGCCGCGCGGGGGCATCGCGACGCTGCGCGCCCTGGGCCCGGTCAGGCGCCCGTCGCCCGGGACCGCCGTGCCCAAGCTGCGCGGCTCGGACATCCCGCTGACCGCCTTCCTGGGCACGGTCGCCAACGACGTCGCGGGGTTCTGGCAGAGCCAGTACAACCGCGCGGGCAAGCGCTTCCCGGCGACGCGGTTCCTCGTCGTGACCAAGCCGGTGCCCAGCGGATGCGCCGAGAAGCCGATCGAGCCGACCAACCCCTTCGCGTTCTACTGCCCGACGGACCGGACCGTCTTCCTCCCGGTCACCTACATCGACCGCCGCTACCGGATCCTCGGGGACGCTCCGGTGGGGTTCGTGGTCGCGCACGAGTTCGCGCACCGCGTGCAGGACGTCACCGGGACGCTGCGGCGCAAGGCCGAGGGCAAGCTGTTCACCCGCCAGACCGAGCTCCAGGCCGACTGCCTGGCGGGCGTCTGGGCCGCCTCGGTCTACGCCCGCGGCGACCTCGATCCGGACGACCTGACCGAGTTCTTCAACGCGCTCGCCTCCATCGGCGACCCGCCGGGGACGCCGGAGAACCATCCCCAGGCCCACGGCACCCCGGCCGAGCGCGAGGCCTCCTTCAAGCGCGGCTACGACGCCGCGAACGCCAACGCCTGTCCCGAAAGGACCTGATGAAGACGAGACACCCCCTCCTCGCATTGCTGGCCCTGCTGGCCGCCGGATTCCTGCTCGCCGCCTGCGGCGACGACGGCAAGGACAAGTCGACCGCGTCGACGACGGCCACCACCCCCACCACGAGCACCCCCGCCGCGGCCATCCGCAGGCGCGTGCCGCGTGCCCCGGCCGATCCGAAGGGACGTCGCCGGGCCCAGCTCAGCAGCGTGGGACAGCTCAAGCAGCCCAAGCTCGCGAGGCGCACCTCGGCCAAGGTCAAGGGGTCCAGCGCTCCCCTGCCCCAGTTCCTGGACACGATCTCCAACGACGTGGCGACGTACTGGCAGAAGGTCTTCAACAACAGCAAGCTGGAGTTCCCCAAGACCACCCAGGTCATCGTCACCGACTCCGCGAACGGCGGCTGCGGGACCATCACCAGCGCCGACGGGCCCCCGAACTACTGCCCGGCCGACCAGACGGTCTATCTCCCGGTCGGCTACTTCCAGGACAAGGTCATGCCGATCGGCGACGCCGCGGTCGTGACGCTGGTCGCCCTGGTCTGGGGCTATCGCGTGCAGGAGGCCGTGGGCGCCTTCAAGGCGGTCGAGTCCGGCCAGAAGACCGGGCTCGACCTCAACCTCGGCGCCATGTGCTTCGCCGGCTCCTACATGTCGACGGTGGCCGCGCGCAGCCTGCTCGAGTCCGGCGACGTTGACGAGATCCTCAAGACGGCCGCCGCCACCGCGGACCAGGGCACCCCGCCCGACGTGAACAAGTCCAAGGGGAGCCCGGCACAGCGCGTCGCCGCCTTCCGAATCGGGTTCTCCCGGGGCGCCGCCACTTGCCAGAAGGTCAAGGCCGGTTAGGCTGGCATCCGAAGTGGCCGACGTAACCTGTCCCAACTGCGGTCACCAGGTCCCCGAGGGGACCTGGTGCATTCGCTGTGGGCACCCCCTCGAGGGCGGCACCCGCGCCGGTGCCGGCGGCCAGTTCGCCGCCGCGCCCAACGAGCGCGCGTCGTCCCCGCGGATCGTGTCCACGCTGTTCCCGCAGCTGCCCAAGGCGGACATGGACGCGTTCCGCATCGCGCTGGGCGTGGGCGTGGCCGGGGTCGTGGCGCTGTCGGCGGCGCGGCTGTTCCCGGTGGCGGTGATCGCCGCGGCGCTGCTGGTGCCGCTGCTCACCGTCGTCTACCTCTACGACGTCGACGTCTACGAGGACCAGCCGTTCCGGGTGGTGGCGTTCACCCTGGCCTGGGGCGCCATCGCCGGCGTGGGCATGGGGCTGCTGGCCGACTCGGTTTCGACGGCGGGGACGGACCTCGCCCTGAAGACGAGCGGCCAGGACGTGCTCCTGCGGGGCGTGGTGTTCCCGCTGGCCGCCGTGGCCCTGACGCTCGCCGGGCCCCTGGTCCTGCTGCCCTACCGCAAGTTCAACGACGTCCTGGACGGGGTCACGTTCGGCGCCGCCTGCGCCGTGGCGTTCACGTCGGCCCAGGTCATCACCACCGCCGCCACGCTGGTCGAGGGCGGGCTGCGCCAGGACGGCCAGATAGTGCCCTGGATCGCCCGCACCCTCGCCATGGCGGCGGCCCAGCCCGTGCTGGCCATGGCCGCGGTGGGCGCCGCGGCGGGCGCGTGGTGGCTGCGCTACCGCGCCCCGGTCAAGGACCGCAAGGCGCTCGGGCCGCTGGGCCACCCGGTGGTGGCCACGCTGCTGGCCGCGGCGCTGGTCGTGGCCGGCGCGATCGGCCAGCCGCTGCTGCCGATCGGCTGGTGGCTGGCCGAGCTGGTCGTGCTCGACGTGGTCGCGCTGCTGTGGCTGCGCCGCACGATCCACCTGGGACTGCTCCAGGAGTCCGAGGAGATCGCGGTCGGGCCCGAGATCACGTGCCCCAACTGCAACCAGCAGACCCCCCGCCACTCCTTCTGTCGCAACTGCGGCATATCTCTGCTCGCGCTGCCCAAGCGCGCGGGTGACGCGGGCCCGGCCGCGCCCCCGGCCGGCGGCCCCGAGCCCGCCGGAGGCGCCGCGTGAGCCCGGCGGTCCCGGCCCCCGCCCCGGGTCCCGCCCCGGCTCCGGTCCGCGCCGTGCCGTCGCGGATGGACCGGCGGCGGCTGATCCTCATCCTCGCCGGCGCGTTCGCCGTCGTCGTCGTCGTCGCCATCGTGCTCGCCGCCGTCCTGGCGCCCGCCGCGCCCAAGGCGCCGTGTCCGCGCGGCAAGCCGTGCGGCGCGCCGCCGCAGGCGCCGCCCCTGGTCAACCAGACGGTCTGGCGCTCGAGCCAGCTGGGCTACTCGCTCGAGTACAACGCCGAGCGCTGGAAGGTGGAGAACGAGAGCCCCACCGGGGTCAACTTCAGCTCGACGCAGGGCGACATGGGCCTGTCCGTCGACGGCGCGCCGGCCGGTCAGTCGACGCCGCGGGCGCTGTTCGACCAGCGCGTCGACGACATCCGCGGGCGGACCCTGGGCCTGGACGACGACACCGAGCGCGCGCACAAGGTCCTCTCCCCCGTCGTCGGCCTGCACCCGGGCGTCGGGGGAGCCTTCCGCGCCACCGTCGACTCGCCGCAGGGGACGACCGCTCCCCTCTCGATCGCGATGATGGCCGCCGGGAACCAGCAGGTCAGCGTCGTCGTGGTGGGCGCGACCAGCGAGACCGACGAGGGCAATCGCGACGCGCTCATGTCCCGCGCCGACTCGATCCTCAACACGCTGCGCATGCCCGGCGACCAGGTGCCGCGATGAAGGCCCTGGCCGCGGCCGTCGTCCTGGCGCTCGGCGCCGGCGGCGGCGTGCTCGCGCTCGGAGCCGGGCGCGACGAGCCCGCGCCGCCCAGTGGCCCGCGCGTCGTGGCCCACACGAGCCCGTCGCGGACCGTCGAGTTCACGCTCTCGCTGCGCCAGGACCACGCGGCGGTCAGCCGCTTCCTGAACGCGCTGGACGACCCGGCCTCGCCGCAGTACCACCACTTCATCTCCCCCGCCCAGTTCGGCGCGCGCTTCGGCGTCTCGTCGGCCGAGCTGGCCCGGGTCCGCACCGCTCTGAGGGCCGCCGGCCTGGAGGTCACCTCCAGCGTCCCCCAGCGCACGTCGCTGGGCGTCCGCGGCCGCGTGGCCGACGTCGAGCGGCTGTTCGGCACGCGCCTGAACGAGTGGGTCGGCGCCGACGGCCGGCGCTACCGCGCGCCGGTTCGTCCCCCGCGGATCCCGCGCGCCCTGGACCGCGCGGTGGCCGCGGCCACCGGGCTGGACAACCGCCCGCGCTACCACTTCCAGGCCGTCCCCAAGGAGGGCCTGACCCCCCGTATCTCCCGCACCACCTACAACGTCACCCCGCTCCACACCCGCGGCGTGGACGGCCGCGGACAGACGATCGCGATCCTGTCCTACGACTCCTTCCAGGACTCCGACGTGGCCGCCTTCGACCGCCAGATGGGCATCGTCGGCGCGCCGCCGGTGCGCCACGTCCCCGTCGACGGGAAGATCGAGCCCGGTGACGGCCAGGTCGAGGTCGACCTCGACATCGACGTCGTGCGCAACATCGCGCCGCGCGCGCAGATCCTCAACTACGAGATGCCCAACGACGGCCGTCCCATGGCCGTGGTCATCGACAAGATCGTCGCCGACGGGAAGGTGGAGGTCATCTCCAACTCCTGGGGCGCCTGCGCCGTCGCGTACTCGGCCCAGCAGCGCGCGGCCGACCAGGCTTCGATCGCCGCGGCCGCGGCGCGCGGGATCACCATGTACGTCGCCTCGGGCGACGCCGGCTCCTACGACTGCCAGCACAGCGACCCGTCCGACACGCGCGTGTCCGTGGACTGGCCGTCGTCGAGCCCCAACGCGGTGGCCGTGGGCGGGACGCTGCTGTCCGTGCGCCGCGACAACACCTACCTCACCGAGACCGGCTGGGAGGACCCGCTGTCCAACGCCGGCGGCGGCGGCGGCCTGAGCACCTTCTTCGCCCGCCCCGCCTACCAGCGCGGCCCCGGCGTGCAGAACCGCTTCAGCACCGGCAAGCGCCAGGTGCCCGACGTGGCGGCCGCGGCCGACGGCGACTCGGGATGGCTTATCGTCACGAGCGGCGAGGCGGTCAAGGTGGGCGGGACCAGCGCCGCGGCGCCGTTCTGGGCGGCCTCCATGCTGCTGGTGGGCCAGCACGCGCGCCGCCAGGGCGCCGGGCGCGTCGGCTTCGCCAACCCGCTGCTCTACCGCATCGCGGCCCGCCGCGACTCGCCGTTCCACGACGTGACCGCCGGCGGCAACCGCGGCTACCGCGCCACGCCGGGCTGGGACTACGCCACGGGCTGGGGTTCGCCCGACGTGGCCGCGCTGGCCGACTCGGTGGTGGCCGAGCTCAAGCGCGGTCGATGAGCGCGGGCCCGGCCGAGCCGGTCCCGGAGCTCGAGTCGGCCGAGTCGGGCGTCTTCGGCGTCGCGGCGGTGCTGCGCGACTTCGACGAGGCCGACGTGGCGCGCCTGCGCGCGGTCGCCGCCGCGATCCGCAGCCCCGAGCGCCCCGCCGTGCGCAGCGCGATCGCCCTGTCGGGCTCGGCCGCCCAGTCGCGCGTGCAGCCGTTCCCGGGGGACTTCGACTTCTTCGAGCGCGTCCACATCCGAGCGCCCAGCCGCACCGCCGCCCAGCTGGAGCTGCGCGACGTCATGGTCGCCACGATCGCGGGGGCCTTCGCCAACCCCGACCTCCAGTTCTCCGAGATGAAGCTGGGGCTGCACCCGCGTGACCGCACGCCGCTGTCCTGGACGCTGGTGCACGTGGATGCCCGCGCGCTGGAGCTCGAGGACGGGAGCACCCTGGCCATGGACGACGTCCTGGACGAGCCCGGCTTCGTCAAGCTCGATTGGGTCCACGCCGACCACGCCCGCGGGCGGCTGGTCAACGTGTCCAAGGTCCTGGACCCGACCTGGGAGTCGCCGGACGGCGACATCGTCGCGCTGGACGGGGTGCTCGACGCCTTCTACCAGGAGGTCTACCTCGACCCCGACTCGCGGATCGACGTCGAGCGCCTCGTCCACCACGTGCGCCCGGACGACCTCGTCGCCTACGTGCAGCAGCTGGAGAGCGAGGTGCGCAAGTACTCCGACCCCGCGCACGCCAACCACGGCAAGGTGGCCAAGCGCCTCTACAACCTGTGCCGCGTCCAGGGCCGCGCGGCGGAGGCGGCCTACCTGCGCTCGCTGTTCGACGATCCGCCCGCGCGGCTCTACCAGGTCCAGGGCATGCTTCACGCGCTGGAGCCCGCGCTGGGCTCGCGCCGCCTGCCCGCCGAGGTCGTGGCCAGCCAGTCCCGCGAGCTCGGCGACCTGCTGCGCACGTGCTACTCGGGCGACGACCGCGACGAGCTGTGCGGGCTGGTGTCCCAGCTGGCCGGCCTGGAGGAGGCGGCCCGCGCGCAGGCCGCCCTGCGCGTCGCCGGGGCCGCCAACGCGCAGGTCAGCGACTACTTCGGCCGGCGCATCGCCGAGAACGAGGCGCTGCGCGACTACGTGGAAGAGCTGCGGGCGCTCGCGCCCTAGGTGCGCGCGCGGCCGCGGCTGCGGTACACCCGCAGACCGGCGCGGGCCAGCATCTCGGGGATCTCGCGGACCGGCTCGCGGTCCTTGTCGCGCTCGGCCTCGGGGAGCTCCTCCCACGGGACCAGCAGCGGGTGCAGCCGCTGCTCGGGGTCCTTGGGCCCGGTGGTGGGCCGCCAGCCGTCGCGCTCCAGGTCGGCCATCCAGCGGTCGTGCTCCGCCCGGGCCAGCGCCTCGACCTCCTCGTCGGAGAACTCGAACATCGGCCCCTCGCCGTCGAGCACCAGCGGGGTGGGCGCCAGCCCGCAGCCGGTCTCCGCGAGCTTGTCGCCGATCCCGTCGGCGAAGCGCCGGTTGGAGTCGCGCAGCGACTCGGGAAGCTCGTCCCACGGCGCCACCGAGGGGTTCTCGTCCGGCGTGATCCCGCGGGCCAGCTCGGCGCGGCGGTACTGCTCGTGCTTGGCGCGGGCGATCTGCTCCGTCGTGCCGCCCAGCAGCACGGCCGGCGTGGCCGCCTCGGAGAACACGCCGAACGGCTCGATCCTCGACATGCGGCCCTCGTCGTCGGCCAGGGCGACGCCCACCCCGGCGTTGGCGTCGGGCAGCGCGACCACGACGGGCACGGCGCAGGTGTCCGGCCGCGCGTGCAGCGCCAGGGCCGCCGCCATGGCCTGCGACTGGCTCCACAGGCAGACGTAGGCGAACGTCACGTCGGCCGCCCCGTCCTCGCCCGCCATCGCGCCGCCCTCGCGAAACGCGCCCGACTCCAGCGGCATCTGCCGCGCGTCCAGGCGGCACGCACGCTCCAGCGCCGGCTGGCGCTCGATCAGCGCGGCCACGTCGGACTCCGCGTTCGGTCCGGCCACGGTCACGCGCAGGCGCGGCGCCTGGTCGACCGTCAGGGCGTGCCAGGTGTTGACGAGGTGCAGCAGCAGCTGCTCGCCCACGCTCTCCAGGCCCACGATGAGCACGTGCGGGTCCGGCGTGTCCTTGAACGGCGGCCAGCGCTGGACCATCAGGCGCGCCGCGGTCAGGTAGACGTTGAAGAACTCCAGGCGGATGCTGGGCTCGCGCGCCGTGGTGAGCGCCTCGGCGGTCAGCGAGCGCAGCAGCTCGGGGTCGTCGAGGTGGGCGAAGACGGTGAGGATGCCCGTCTTGCGCTGGTCGAGCAGCTGCTCGGCCGCGGCCGCGGCGTCGACGTTGATCCCGTCCTCACCGCAGGTGAGGAAGAGCAGGCGCGCCCGGTCCACGCCGGTGCGCGCCAGCAGCGCGGGGTCCGCGGCGTCGCCCGCCACGACGATCGCGCCGCGCTCGCGCGCGCCCTCGGCGCCCGCGCTGTGCACGTTGCCGTCGATGGCCACGACGTGATGGCCGCCCTCGCGGAACGCGGCGGCCAGGCGGCGGCCCATCTCCCCCAGGCCGGCCACGACCACGTGGTCGCGGGCGAAGAGCCGCACCCGCACGTGCTGGACGCGCTCGCGGAACAGCAGGACGAGGCCGCGCAGCGCCGCGTAGCCCGTGACCAGCGGACCCAGGAAGCGGGCGATCTCCAGGGTCACCGGCACCGGCGGCGCCACGTCGCCGCCCAGGCCGAACAGGCCCAGGGACCGGTAGAGCGAGTCGAGGAGGCCGTAGTCGGCGCTCTTGAGGCGGTGGAAGCCGATCGTCCCGAGGACCAGGACGGCCACGCCCGCCAGGAAGGCGATGGCCGGGCGCACCGTCCCCACCCACGGACGGACCCACTGAAGCGAGCGGCGGATCACCCCGGCTCGAGCGGGGCCATGGTGAGCCCCGCGTCGTTGAGCTGCTCCCAGTAGAGCTCGGCCGGCTCGCGCTGGCCGGTCCACACGATCGCCTGGCCGCTGTTGTGGATGCGGTCGGCGATCGCGTAGCCGGTGTCGAGCGACACCCCGGGTATGAAAGCGGCCACGGTCTGGGCCACGTGGTCGAACGTGTTGTGGTCGTCGTTGCGCACGATCACGCGCCACGCGCCGCCCTGGCCCGAGCCCGGGTCCGCGGCGCGCGGCAGCTCGACGGTCTGGCCCATCAGAGCTGCATGGCCTTCGGCACGAGGAACTCCTCCAGCGCGTAGCGGCCCAGCTCGCGGCCGTGGCCGGACTGCTTGAGCCCGCCGAAGGGCGCCAGCGGGTTGAACGTGGCGCCGTTGATCTCCACCTGGCCGGTCCGGATGCGCCGGGCCACGCGCTGCGCGCGCTCGGGGTCGCCCGACCACACGCCGCCGGCCAGCCCGTACTCGGTGTCGTTGGCGATGCGCACGGCGTCGTCCTCGTCGTCGTAGGGCATGATCGCCAGCACGGGGCCGAAGATCTCCTCCTGGGCGATGGTCATCTCGGGCTTGACGTCGGA
Source organism: Solirubrobacteraceae bacterium (assembly GCA_033856025.1). Lineage (GTDB taxonomy): Bacteria > Actinomycetota > Thermoleophilia > Solirubrobacterales > Solirubrobacteraceae > AC-38. Next base: position 54,845 of record JAWVFQ010000030.1, read on the forward strand.
GAAGACGGTGGGCCGCACGAAGTAGCCCTGGTCCAGGCCCTCGGGCGGCTCCTCGCCGCCGGTGACCAGCCGCGCGCCCTCCGCCTCGCCCTGGCGGATGTAGCCGCGCACGCGCTCGCGCTGGGTGTCGGAGACCAGCGGCCCCAGCCGCGTGCCCTCGGCGAACGGGTCGCCGGGCGTGAACTGCTCGGCCACGGCGGCGGCGATCCGCTCGGCCTCCTCCAGGCGCTCGCGCGGGACGAGCATGCGCGTGAGCGCGCTGCACGTCTGCCCGGAGTTCAGGAAGCACTTCGAGACGCCGTCGGCCACGGCGGCCTCCAGATCGGCGTCCTCGAGGATGACGTTGGGCGACTTGCCGCCCAGCTCCAGCGCCACCGGCTTGACCCGGGCGCTGGCCAGCTCGCTGACGCGCCGGCCCGCGCGCGTGGACCCCGTGAACGAGACCATGTCCACGCCCTCGTGGGAGACGATCGCCTCGCCGACCACGGGCCCGGTGCCCGTGACCAGGTTGAAGATGCCGGCGGGCGCGCCGACGGCCTCGAAGATCTCGGCCAGCACGAACGCGTTGAGCGGCACGACCTCCGACGGCTTGAGCACCACCGTGCATCCGGCCGCCAGGGCCGGCGCGACCTTGGCGCAGATCTGGTGCAGCGGGTAGTTCCACGGCGTGATCGCGCCGACCACGCCGGCCGGCTCGCGCACGACCAGGGAGTTGCCGATCCGCTCCTCCCAGGTCACCTGCTCCATGAGCGCGGGCATGGAGGAGAACGTCATCGTCGGCAGGCCGGCCTGAATGGCCTTGGACAGCGGGAGCGGCATGCCGAGCTCCTGAGCCACCAGCCCCGCGATCTCGTCCGAACGGGCGGCCAGCGCGGCGGCGATGCCCTCCAGCAGCGCGGCGCGCTGCTCGCGCGGCGTCTGGGACCAGGTCTCGAAGGCCTCGCGCGCGGCGGCCACAGCGCGGTCCACGTCCCGCGGCGTCCCGGCCGGGATGCGGCCCATGACCTCCTCGGTCGTGGAGTTGACGACGTCGATCGTGTCGTCGCCCTCGGGGTCGACCCACTCGCCTCCGACGAAGAGCTTGTCGCGGACGATCAGTGTCTGCTCGGTGGTGGCCATGTGCTCTGTCTCCTAGGTGGTGGCGGGCTCGGCGGCGGGCTTGGCAGGCTTCGCCCCGGACGCCGCGGCGATCGCCTCGGCCGTGCGGTGGGCGAGCGCCATGATCGAGATCATCGGGTTGGTCCCCGAGGCGGACGGGAACGCGCTGGCGTCCCCCACCCACACCCCGGGCGTGTCGTGCAGCTGTCCGTGCGGATCGGCCACGCTGGTCGCCGGATCGGCGCCCATGCGGGCGGTGCCCATCTGGTGCGCCGCGAACAGGCGATGGCCCCCGAAGCGCAGCGGGATGCGCTGGAGGCGCGCGATGAACGCGTCGAGGTCGTCGCCGCGGCGCCAGCGCGGCAGGCCGGCGGCCATGCCCACGATCTCGCGCGCGCCGGCCGCCTCGTGCAGCCGGACCTGCGCGTCCAGCGCGCGGTGCATGTTGCGCACGTCGAGCTCGTCGGTCAGCGAGTACCAGGGCACCGACTCGCCGTTGGCGTCGATGTCCACCCGGCCGCCGCCGCGGTCGCGCAGCAGGCCGATGAACGTGACGCCGTAGGGCACCTGCTCCATCAGCGTCTTGTGCGCGCGGGCGCCGCCGAAGGGCAGCGCCGAGCCGATCAGGCCGGGCGCGTACTGGGCGCTCTCCACGAGGAAGCCGTGGCCGTCCTCCACTTTGTCGAACTCGTCCACCAGCCCGGCCTGCGGGGCGCCCCACCAGGCGCGCTGGTCCTCGGGGTAGACGCCGTAGGTCGCGGTGCACGGATGCAGGTGCAGGTTCTGGCCGACGGCCGGGCCGCCGATCGCGCTGCGCAGCAGCAGGGCGGGGGTCTCCAGCGTCCCGGCGGCGGCCACGACCTGGGGCGCGCGCACGGTGACGCGCGCGGTGCGACCGGTCTCGGGATCGGCGTAGGTGGCCTGCACGCCGGCGGCGCGCCCGCCCTCCACGAGGATGCGCTCGGCCCGCGTTCGGGCCAGGATGCGCGCGCCGCGGTTCGCCGCGTCGACCAGGTACGTCTTGGCGGTGGACTGCTTGGCCCCCGACTGGTCGCCGAAGCCCATGTAGGCGGCGGACTCCGGGTCGTACGTCTCGGGGTCGGTGTTGCGGGTGATCGTGGAGAACGACCAGTCCAGCGCCTGCGCGCCCTCCTTCATCCGCTGGTGGGGGCCGTTGAGGTCCGAGCAGTCGCCGGTCACCGACAGCCTCCCCCACACGGCGTCGAGGTGGCGCTCGAAGTCCGGCCCGCCGACGTCCTCCAGGCCTTCGTTGGCCCAGTCCTCGCGCACCCACGGCTTCGTGCGCAGGCAGTTGGTCCAGTTGACGACCGTGCCGCCGCCCAGCGTGGCGCCGGCGTAGAGCGTGACGTTGAGGTCGGCGGTGGGCTGGGGCCCGCCGCGCCAGTACATCTTCTGGTAGGCGTCGAGCTCGAGCTGGGTGAAGTCGGACTCGTTGTAGTAGCCGCCGGCCTCCAGCACGACGACGCTCGCACCCGCGGCGCTCAGCTCGCCCGCGATCACGCCGCCCCCGGCGCCGGAGCCGACGATGCACACGTCAGCCTCCAGCTCCAGCTCGTCGCCCTCGGGGACGAGCGGCTCGATCGGCTTGGCGACGGAGGGCGGGGGCGTCGTGGGCCCGGGGTAGCCGAAGGCGCGCCAGTTGGGGTTCTGTCCCGTCTGCGGGTCGATCGGCGCGCCGTAGGCCAGGAAGAGGGTGAGCGAGATCAGGGCGCCCACCCCCGCCGCGGCCTCGGGGCCGAGCAGCGAGACGTTGGTCAGCAGCTGCTCGCGCGAGTCCTGCGTGGCCCTCATGAAGCCCTGGGCGGCGAGACCGTCGAGCAGCTGCATGAGGCCCGCCAGCTGGTCGGGCGGCAGCTGGGACAGGGCATCCTCCGCCATGGCGGGCACGCCGATGTCGCCGGCCGTGCGCGCCCACAGGCCGTGCGGGTCGGGCGCGTGCTCGATGGACGGCACCACGGTGTCGCATACCGCCGCCAGGATCGCCCGTCGTGTGTCGTCGAACTCGCTCATCGAACTCCTCGGTCGCTGGCGGCAGTCTCTCGCATGCGCCAGTACCGATCCAGGCCCACCCGTCTCATCCGCCGGGGGCCATCGTGCGCAGACCGGCCAGACGGGCGGCCGCGCTCTGGCGTTCGTCGTAGCTCACGAAGGCGTCGAGCGGCCCCGCACCGGCCGCGGCGGCGACGTGGATGGCGTCCAGCGCGCGCAGCGCCGGCTCGGCCAGCGCGCCCGCGGCGACGAGCAGTGCGCGGTCGACCGGGACGAGGGCGAGCGCGTCGAACACCTCTCCGGCCCGCTCGACCAGGGCGCCGGGCGCCAGCCGCGGGTCGTTCGCCGCCGCACGCCGGACCGCCCGCGGGACCTCGGCCAGGACGAGCTCGCAGGAGACGAGGTCCGCGTCCCCCAGGAACGCGGTCAGCGACGCGGTCTCCGGCTCGGAGCGCACGAGCTTCACGAGCGCCGACGAATCGACGTAGAACAGCGCCACGTCAGCGGTCGCCGCGGACCTCGTCGAGCGCGCGGCTCAGCGAACGGGGGTCGCCGTCGAGCTCGAGCGGCTCCGGCAGCGTCCGCCGGACCGGAGGCGAGACCCGGCCGCCGGCGATCAGGCGGTCCAGCGCTTCGCCGCCGGCGGGCGGCGGCCCCAGCTCGGCGACCGGCCGGTTGCGATCGGTCACCACGAGGCGCTCTCCCCGCTCCACCCGGCGCAGGTAGCGGCTCAGGTTCTGCCGCAGCTCCCCGATGCCGACCGCGTTCTTCATGTACACGAAGGTAGCAGTTCGGGACTTCACGCATCCCGCATGCGCCAGTACCGATCCAGGCCCAGGTACTGGAGCGCGGGCGGGCAGGCCTGGAGGAAGGCGTCGGACTCGGGGTCCGCCTGCATCTCGGCGCGGGTGCGGGCCTCGAACTCGTCGGCGTCGAGCTCGCGGGCCAGCGTGCCCCAGTGCGTGAGGGCGTCGCGCATCGCGGCCAGGTGCTCGAAGGGGCGCTCGACGCCCCCGAAGTGCGTCAGGCCGAGCGACTCGGGGCGCCAGGCGGCGATCCTCGACAGCGACTCGTTCCAGGCCTCGAGGTCGATGTCCGGCGGGGGGGTCGGCGGGACGATCGCGCCGCCGGGGACGATCTGCACCCCGGCCATGTCGCCGACCAGCGCGAGGCCGCTCGGCTCGTGCAGGTAGCAGACGTGGTGCGAGGCGTGGCCGGGCGTGTACTCCACCTGGAAGCCCTCCACCGCCTCGCCGCCGGACAGCGCGCGGACGTTGCGCTCGGGGACCGGCACGACCTCGCCCCACAGGCGCGCCATGTCCTCGCCGTACAGTCGCCCGGCGCTGTCGAGCAGGCGCGACGGGTCGACGAGGTGGGGCGCGCCGCGCTCGTGGACGTAGACCGGGAGGTCGGGCCAGCGGCGCACCATCGCGCCGGTCGCGCCGGCGTGGTCGAGGTGGATGTGGGTGAGCAGCAGCGCCCGCGGCGCCTCGCCGCCGAGCTCCTCCAGCAGGTGGTCCAGCGAGGACTCCGGCCCGGGATCGATCAGCACGTCGCCCACCTGCCAGCAGCAGATCACGCGCTCGCGGCCCAGATGGCGGACGTCGATGGGTCGGGCCGGTGGCATCACCCGGAACTCCTACCATGGCGCGCCGTGGACCTCGGCCTCCAGCTACCCACCCACTTCCTGGGCCAGGACGGGCAGCGGGCCGGGTTCCTGCTCCTCGCGGGCTTCCTGACGTCGTGGCTGTTCATCCGCACGAGCGCGCGGATGATCCGCGCCCAGGTGTCCTGGTGGCCCGGGAACGTGGAGACCAAGGGCGGCCTGCACATCCACCACCTGGTGTGGGGGATCCTCCTGCTGCTGGTCACCGGGTTCCTCGGCTTCGCGCTCCAGCCGCCGAGCCCGTGGATGGAGGTCCTGGCCGCGCTGTTCGGCGTGGGGATGGGGCTCACGCTCGACGAGTTCGCCCTGTGGCTGCACCTCCAGGACGTCTACTGGAGCGACGAGGGCCGCTCGTCGGTCGACGCCGTGGTCGTGGCGCTCGTGCTGGGCGGCCTGGTGGTGGCGGGCGCCGCGCCCTGGGAGGTCGACGACGCCGGCGGGTCGGTCGCGGCGATCGCCGGCGCCGTGGCGATCGCGCTCTTCTACTGCACGCTGGCGATCCTCAAGGGCAAGCGCTGGCTGGGCCTGTTCGGCCTCTTCGTCCCCTTCATCGCCCTGGTCGGGGCGATCCGCCTGGCCCAGCCCCACTCGCCCTGGGCGCGGCGGTTCTACCCGCCGGGATCGCGCAAGCTGGAGCGCTCGCAGGCCCGCTGGCGCCGGGTGGAGTCCCGCCGCCACCGGGCGCTCAACGCGGTGGCCGGCGCGCCATCCAAGCCGGATCCTCAGGGCCCCCAATAGAATCCGGGGGCGATGAGCGAGCATCGCCTCACCGAGCCGGACCGCCCGTGGATGATGCGCACGTACGCCGGGCACTCCTCGGCGAAGGCGTCGAACGAGCTCTACCGGCGCAACCTGGCCAAGGGCCAGACCGGCCTGTCCGTCGCCTTCGACCTGCCCACGCAGACGGGCTACGACGCCGACCACGAGCTGGCGCGCGGCGAGGTGGGGAAGGTCGGCGTGGCCATCGCACACAAGGGCGACATGCACGCGCTCCTGGACGGCATCCCGCTGGACGAGATGAACACGTCCATGACGATCAACGCCACGGCGGCCTGGCTGCTGGCGCTCTACGTCGCCACGGCGCAGGACAACGGCGTGGACGAGGCCAAGCTCTCCGGCACCACCCAGAACGACATCCTCAAGGAGTACCTCTCCCGCGGCACCTACGCCTTCCCGCCCGGCCCGTCGATGCGGCTGATCGCCGACATCGTCGCCTACACGGTCGAGCACGTCCCGCGCTGGAACCCCATCAACGTCTGCTCCTACCACCTCCAGGAGGCGGGCGCGACTCCGGTGCAGGAGATCGCCTTCTCCATGGCCAACGCCATCGCGGTCCTGGACGCGGTCCGCGAGCGCGTCGACGAGGCGCTCATGCCGCAGGTCTTCGGTCGCATCTCGTTCTTCGTCAACGCCGGCGTGCGCTTCGTGGAGGAGCACGCGAAGCTGCGGGCGATGTCCCTGCTGTGGGACGAGCTGGGGCGCGAGCGCTACGGCGTGGAGGACCCCAAGCTGCGGCGCTTCCGCTACGGCGTGCAGGTCAACTCGCTGGGGTTGACCGAGGCGCAACCGGAGAACAACGTCCAGCGCATCGTGCTGGAGGCGCTGGCCGTGACGCTGGGGCGCTCGGCCCGGGCGCGGGCCATCCAGCTTCCGGCCTGGAACGAGGCGCTGGGCCTGCCGCGCCCCTGGGACCAGCAGTGGTCGCTGCGCATCCAGCAGGTCCTGGCCTTCGAGACCGACCTGCTCGAGTACCCCGACGTGTTCGAGGGCTCCAAGGTGATGGAGGGGCTGGTCGAGGAGCTCGTCTCCGGCGCGCGGACCGAGATGGAGCGGGTGGCCGAGCGAGGCGGCGCCGTGGAGGCCGTGGGCTACATGAAGTCCGAGCTGGTGACGTCGCACCGCGAGCGCGTTCGCCGCATCGAGGCCGGCGAGCAGGTCGTGGTGGGGATCAACCGCTTCGCCGAGACCGAGGAGTCGCCGCTGACCGCCGACGCCGAGGGCGGGATCCTCGTCGTCGACCCGGAGGTGGAAGCCCAGCAGATCGCGGCGCTGGAGGAGTGGCGCGCGTCGCGGGACTCCGCCGCCGTCGAGACGGCCCTGGACGAGCTGCGCCGGGTAGCGGCGGACGACTCGCAGAACATCATGCCCGCCTCGATCGCCGCCGCCCACGCGGGCGCCACCACGGGCGAGTGGGCCCAGGCGCTGCGCGACTCCTTCGGCGACTACCGCGCGCCCACCGGCGTCGGCGACGCGGTGGCCGGGGGCGCCAGCGCGGAGCTGGAGTCGCTGCGCGTGGAGGTCGACCGCGTGTCCGACGCCCTGGGCCGGCGGCTGAAGGTCCTCGTCGGCAAGCCGGGGCTGGACGGGCACTCCAACGGCGCCGAGCAGATCGCCGTGCGCGCGCGCGACGCCGGGATGGAGGTCGTCTACGAGGGGATCCGCCTCACCCCGTCGCAGATCGCCAAGTCGGCGTCGGACGAGGGAGTCCACGTGATCGGGCTGTCCATTTTGAGTGGCTCGCACCGCGAGCTGATCCCGTCCGTGATCGAGGCCCTGCGCGACGCCGGCGTGGACGCGCCCGTCGTCGTCGGCGGGATCATCCCCGAGGCCGACGCCGCCGCGTTGCGCGAGGCCGGCGTGGCCGCCGTCTACACCCCCAAGGACTTCGACCTCAACCGCATCATGCGCGACATCGTCACGCTCGTGGCCGAGCACCACGGCCTCGCCGCGGCCGCGTGATTCGCCGCGAACCGGGCGCCTCTCCCGGCCGGGGGGACGGCGGCGATGAGGGGGTCGGCTTGGGCGGCGGTGTCTCTCCCGGCCGGGGGAACGGCGGCGATGAGGGGGTCGGCTTGGGCGGCGGTGGCGTGTCTCCCGGTGGGCTTTCCGGCGCGGAGCTTGGGCGGCGGCTTCGGGAGCGGGATCTGTCGGCCGCTCCGGCGGCTTTGAATTTGGTCGAGGCGCGGCGGCCGGGGGGGCCGGAGGAGGTGGCGGCGCTGCTGCGGGAGGTGTCTCCGGCCGCTCTGGGCGGCGAGGCGCCGGCGCACGTGGTCGGGATCACGGGCCCGCCGGGCGTGGGGAAGTCGTCGCTGCTGTCCGAGCTCGTCCGGGCGTGGCGGGCGGACGGGCGCAGCGTGGCCGTCCTGGCCGTGGACCCGACCTCGCGGCGCTCGGGCGGCGCGCTGCTCGGCGACCGCGCCCGCATCGTGGTGGACCCCACGGACCGCGCGGTCTTCATCCGCTCCACCGCCGCCGGGGACACCCTGGGCGGGCTGGCCGCCTCGACGCGCGCCGCGGCGCAGGCGCTGGCCGCCGCCTTCGACGTCGTGGTGATCGAGACCGTCGGCGTCGGGCAGTCCGAGACCGACGTGGCCGACGCCGCCGACACCGTCGCCGTCGTCGTGCAGCCGGGGTCGGGCGACGTGCTCCAGTTCCTCAAGGCGGGCATCATGGAGATCCCCGACGTGCTCGTCGTGACCAAGGCCGACCTGGGAAACATCGCGGAGTCCGCGGTGCGCGACCTGCGCAGCGCCGTCGGCGCGCTGGGCGCGGGCGACGTCGCGGTCCTTCCCGTCTCCTCGCTCTCCCCGCCCCGGGGGATCGGCGAGCTCGTGGCCGCGCTGGACGAGCACCGCGCGGCCGCCGACGTCCCCGCCCGGCGCCTGCGCGCCCGCCGCCGCCACGCGCTGGCCGACTTCGCCGCCGAGCACGGAGAGCGAGGACTGCGCGCCCTCGGCGGCCGCCGCGAGGCCGAGCGCCATCTCGAGACGCTCGACCCGGGCCTCGACGTCCCCGCCCTCCGCGCCGCCCTGGAAGAGCAATTGACGTCGCCCGAGCGACGTTGACTACCTATATGGGCGCTAACGTCGCACCACCCTCTCGGCAGGTCGGCGGATGACGGGGTTCGCCGGGGATCTGGCCATCGTCGTCGGCGCTTTTGCCGTGGTCACGGCGGCGGCCGCGCTGGTGGGCGCGGCCAACTTCGGCACCGCGCTGGCCTTCGGGCAGATGGGGTTCGGGGCGGCGCTGATCTACGTCCTGCTGCGGCGTCCGTGAGCACCCCGCCCCCGCCCGCCGGCTGGTACGCCGACCCGCAGGCGCCGGGGCGCTGGCGCTGGTGGGACGGCGCGCGCTGGACCGACGACGTTTCGACCCCCGCGGTCCCCGGCGCCCTCACCGCCGCCGACTACCTCGTGATCCGCGCCCACGCCGGCCTGGGCAACTGGCACGCCACGATCCACGACCGCTCCCTGGCCCAGGTGGGCGCGGTGCGGCAGACGGGCATGGACCTGAAGGTCCTCGACTCGGCCGGGGCGCTCGTGCTGGACGCGGACGGCGGCGCCGTCGCGTTCGGCGGCGCCGGTCGCAGCTGGACCGTCCGCGACGCCGCCGGGGCCCAGCTCGGCGACCTCGCAGTGACGGGCTACATGAACCGTCGCATCACGCTCACGCTGCGCGACACGAGCGGCCAGACCGCCGGCGTCCTCGCCCCCATCGGCAAGGTCGACCGCGACTTCTCCGTCACCGACGCGGCGGGGAAGGGCGTGGCCCGGGTCTGGCGCGCCGAGCGCGACCGCGCGCTGCTGCGCGAGGACGAGACGTGGGCGGCGCAGATCGCCCGCCCGCTGCCCCCGCCGCTGGACTCGCTCGCCCTCGTGGCGGTGTGCACGCTGGACGCGATCCAGCACGTGGTCGTGAACGCCAGCCACTCGTCCTCCCACTCCGCCTTCGAGTGACCACACTCACACAGCCGCCCCCGGGCGCGCGGGGAACATCGGGGCGAGGGAGAGTGCCGAGCCAGCTGCCACCCGGGCCGCGCCATCCGATGCCGATCCAGAGCATGGGCTGGTGGTCGCGCCCGATCGCCTACCTGGAGCGGGCCCGCGCGCGCTACGGCAAGACGTTCACGGCCCGCCTGTTCGGCACGCCGCCGTTCGTCATGCACTCGGATCCCGACACGATCCGCGAGATCTTCACCGCGCCGCCCGACGTCCTGCACCCCGGCGAGGGCGCCCGCATCCTCGAGCCGGTGGTCGGCCCCCACTCGCTGATCCTGCTCGACGAGAAGCCGCACCTCGAGCAGCGCAAGCTGATGCTCCCCGCCTTCCACGGCGAGCGCATGGAGGCGCTGACCGGCCTGGTGGAGAGCGTCACGGAGGAGGAGGTCGCGCGCTGGCCGTCCGGCGAGACGATCGCGCTGCATCCGCGCCTCCAGGCGTTGACGCTGGACATCATCCTGCGCGCCGTGTTCGGGCTCCAGGAGGGCGAGCGCCTGGAGGCGCTGCGCCGCAACCTGACGCACATGCTCGAGTTCGGCGGGCGCCCGCTCTCGCTGATGCCCCAGCTGCTCGCCGGGCTCCAGCACCTCGGTCCGTGGCGCGAGTTCGCCACGCTGAAGACCGAGACCGACGCCCTGCTGCGCGAGGTCGTCGACGAGCGCCGGGCGGCGGGCGCCCCGGACGGCGACGACGTGCTGTCGATGCTCCTGTCGGCCCGCCACGATGACGGCTCGCCGATGACGCACGAGGAGCTGCGCGACGAGCTCATGACCCTCCTGGTGGCCGGGCACGAGACGACGGCGTCCCAGCTGGCCTGGACGTTCGAGCGCCTGGCCCGCGAGCCCCGCGTGCTGGAGCGCCTCCAGGAGGAGGTCGACGCGGGCGACGACGCGTACCTCGTGGCCACGCTCCAGGAGTCGATGCGCCGGCGCCCCGTGCTGCCCAACGCCGAGCCGCGCCTGACCACACGCGAGGTGGAGATCGGCGGCTGGACGTACCCGAAGGGCGTGTGCCTCGTGGCCAACGCCTACCTGGTCCACCACGATCCCGAGATCTACGAGGACCCCTACGCCTTCCGCCCCGAGCGCTTCCTGGACGAGGCGCCCGGCACCTACACCTGGCTGCCCTTCGGCGGCGGCCGGCGCCGCTGCATCGGCGCGTCGTTCGCCATGCTGGAGATGCGGATCGTCCTGCGCGCCGTGCTGCTCCGCGGCGGGATCGAGACGGCTAACTCGCCGGCCGAGCCGGCCCGCCGGCGCTCGATCACGATCAGCCCGGGCGAGGGCGCGCGCACGCGCCTGCGCGCTCCCGCGCGCCAGCCCGTCGCCGCCTAGCCTGGTCCTGTCAGAGCGGCTGCCGTCCCCCGTAGCCGGAGTCGAGGTCGTGCCAGTGGGCGATCCCGTCCTCCTCGGTCTCCACCCAGCACAGGTACGCCTCCTCCCCGTCCAGGACCGCGGGGAAGTCGACCAGTCCGCGCTCCAGGTCGCGCAGCACCACCTCCATCGCCTGGAGCTGCGCCGCGGCGGCGCGCAGCGCGACGAACGCCTCGGACACCTGGCGCCCGGGCGGACCGCCCCCGTTCGTCGGCCCGGCCTCGGCCAGCGCCTCGCGCGCCTCGGCGTCGGTCAGGCGCACGCGCGCCTCGCGCATGATCGCCAGCAGGCGCGCCACGGACCCGAGCGCGTCGGTCGCCTCCTCCAGGGTGTAATGGCGCTCGTGGCGCATGACGCGTCCTACCGTAGCCGTGTAGCGTGCGCGCGCGATGGCGGTCGGCTCCTTCATCTCCACCGGGCGCTCGCTCGACCAGGCCGTCGAGCGCGTGAAGCTGGCGGAGGAGCTGGGCTACGAGTCGGCCTACGTCACGCAGATCGCGGGGCGCGACGCGCTCACCGTCCTCACCGTCTATGCATTGAGCACGTCACGGATCCGGCTCGGGACCGGCATCGTCCCGATCTACACGCGCACGCCGGCCACCATGGCCCAGCAGGCGCTCACGGTCGACGAGGTCTCGGGCGGGCGGCTGAACCTCGGCCTCGGCGTGTCGCACCGGCCGGTGGTCGAGGGCTGGTACGGCCAGCGGATCGACCGCCCGGTGCCGGAGGTCAAGGAGTACGTGGCGATCCTGCGCGCGATCGCGGCGGGCGACGAGCCGCCGGCCGGCGAGAAGTGGCAGACCGGCTTCCGGCTGGGCGGACTGGACCCGCGGCCGGAGCTGCGGATCTACCTGGCCGCACTCTCCCCCGCCATGCTGCGCGCGGTGGGCGAGGTGGCCGACGGCGTGGTCCTGTGGCTGTGCAACCCCGACTACATCCGCGACGTCGTCGTGCCCGAGCTGACCACGGGGCGCGAGCGGGCGGGCCGGTCGTTGGACGGGTTCGACATCGTGGCGGCGGTCCCGGCGGCGGTGGTGGAGGACCCGGCCGAGGCCTACGCCGCCATGCGCCGCGACCTGCTCACCTACTTCTCGCTGCCCTTCTACCGGGCGATGATCGAGCGCTCGGGCTTCGAGGCCGACATCGCGGCCTTCGACGAGGCGGCCGGCCGGGGCGACGCCGAGGCGATGGGCGCGGCGATCTCCGACGGGTTCCTGGAGCAGCTCACCGCGGTGGGCGACGAGGAGCGCGTGCGCGCCGGCGTCGCGCGCTACCAGGAGGCGGGCGCGACGTCGCCCTGCGTCGGGCCGATCCCCAAGACGGACTTCGAGGCGACGCTGCGCGCCGCCGCGCCTGGCTGACGCGGGCCTAGCGCTCCGTCTGCCCGGCCAGGTTGCGCGGCGGCGTCGGCGGCTGGCTCCCGGACAGGGCGGACACGCGCCAGTGCCCGCTCTGGCGGACGAGGCGCATGGTGTCGCGCGAGGGCTGCTGTCCGGCGGCGGTCGTCGTGATGAGGGCCAGGGCGGTGTCCCCCTTGACCCTGACCCTGTCCACCTCGACCGCCGGCTGGATGACCTGGCCGAGCGCGCGCGAGAGAGCCTGGGGACAGGGCAGCCCGACGCTGCGCAGGCGGCCGACGAGCTCGCGGGCCAGGAGGTCGTCGCACAGCGCGGAGTAGTCCTTCTGGGCCGTGGCGCGCTCGAAGCGCGAGAGCGTGTCGCGGACCTGCTGCTCGTCGCTGCGGCCACAGGCCGCGGTGGTCGCCACGAGGGCCAGGAGGGCGAGCAGCGCGGCGATTCGGCGGAGCGCCATGGCCCGGAGGGTACCCTTCGCCGCATGGCCCCCGAGCCGCTCGTCGACGGGCACGGCCGGCGGATCGGCGACGTTCGCCTGTCGGTGACCGACCGCTGCAACTTTCGCTGCCAGTACTGCATGCCGGCCGAGGGGCTGCCGTGGCTGGAGCGCGCCGATGTCCTGTCGTTCGAGGAGATCGCGCGGGTGGTCGGCGTGCTGGCGTCGATGGGCGTCGGGGACGTCCGACTCACCGGGGGCGAGCCGCTCGTGCGCCGCGAGCTGCCGCGGCTGGTGGGGATGCTGCGAGGCGTCGACGGCGTGCGCGAGATCGCCCTGACCACGAACGGCTACCTGCTGGACCGCGATGCCGCCGCGCTGGTGGGCGCGGGCGTCGACCGCTTCAACGTCTCGATCGACTCGCTCCAGCGCGACCGCTTCTTCGCCATGACGCGCCGCGACGCGCTGCCCCAGGTGCTGCGCGGTCTGGCCGCGCTGGCGGCGTTCCCCGAGGCCCACCCGATCAAGGTCAACGCGGTGGCCATGCGCGGGTTCACCGAGGAGGAGGTGCTGCCCTTCGCCGAGTTCGCGCGCTCGGAGCCCTACGAGGTGCGCTTCATCGAGTTCATGCCGCTGGACGCCGACCAGGCGTGGACGCCCGACGCCGTCCTGTCGGGGGAGGAGATCCGCGCGATCGTGGAGTCGCGCTGGCCGCTGGTCGAGGCGCCGCGCGAGGCCCACGCCACCGCGCGCGTGTTCCGGTTCGCGGACGGCCGGGGCTCGCTTGGGTTCGTGAATCCCGTCTCCGAGCCGTTCTGCGCGGATTGCGACCGCATCCGGATCACCGCGGACGGGCGCCTGCGGACCTGTCTGTTCTCGCTGCGCGAGACCGACCTGCGCGGCCCGCTGCGCGCGGGCGCGACGGACGCCGAGCTGGCCGAGATCGTCCGCGACGCGGTCTGGCGCAAGGAGCTCAAGCATCACATCGGCGACGAGGGCTTCATCCAGCCGGCGCGCTCGATGTCGCGCATCGGCGGGTGAAGGAGCTCGGCGAGGCGACCGAGCTCGTCCTCGCGG